>JAHBVH010000109.1 GCA_019637645.1 Caldilineaceae bacterium | reverse complement strand
GGCTTGCCTTGACCGCGGCTTTGCCCACCTCTCCCGAACTCCAATCTGTTTGGGCCACTACCTATGGGCCGCAGATGGCGCTCCTCGAGGGGCTGACGGCTGCCCAGCCATGGCAGTTCCGTGTACCACTACAACCCGTTGTCGATCAAATGAATACGGGTATTCAGCAAATCTATGGTGGTTTTTTGTTGGCAAGCCATGTCCTAACCGAAGCCGAAGCGGTCGGCAACAAGCAACTTCAGCCTTAAGCAACGGCTTAAAAAGGGGCTAGGACGCGTCCCGCGCTGACCGCGTGCCGCGTTGGCAGCGCTGGGAACCACAGAGCCAACCAGATGACAAGCTTGCTCTGCCAGCGCTCAACTGATAGGCGTTATGCAGTTGAAGGGGCGGACCTGACAGGTTTTCCAAACCTGTCAGGTCTGGCCCAAGTGCGTAACTTCAGACTGAATTTATTGCATGATCATGGGTAGATAGAGTTGGGATGGTGTTGTAGCCACCTCTAGTGGCGGTACCTGAATGGGTGCTTCGCTTTCCACGGTTAATGGCACCGGCGTGACGAGATTGGTACCAGCTTTTTCTCCAGACAACGTATACGTATCCAATTGGACAGCCGGGAAGATATAAACGCCATTCAGATCGGTCATGGTGGTATAGACCTGGCCTCCGTCCACCCCTCGCGCCACGCTAAACTGCCCGGCCCCTGTCAAGGTCATCAAGACATCGGAAATACCAAGCTGGGTCTCTTTATCCAGCACTTTGCCTTCAATCCGCACTGTTACAACGGACGGTGTTGTCGTTACCGTTGGTGTCGTGGTGAGAACCGGCGTTGCGGTGGGCGTTACCGTGGGCGTTCCTGTTGTCGTCGATGGCACAATGGTCGGTGTGGCTGTCGCCGTTGGGATCGTGGTCGGTGTGGCTGTGGCCGTGGGCATGGGCGTGGGCGTGCTATCACCCACATAGATGGCGTCTATACAAGGAGTAGCCGGACAAGGATAAAGGGCATTAACACCGGCAATGTCATCGTTCGTTAAAACCGTTTTGCGGACGCCTGCGCTTAGGACAGCATGCATCACGGCGGCTGGATTGTTTAGGTGATTCAAGGGTAACCAGTGACCGAGTTCGTGGAGGACGATACTCTCTAGATCGACCTCATCGCCTTGGAGATTCGTTGTGGCATCAACGGCATAATCTTCGTTGATCCAAATATCGGCTTCGACAATAACACCGGCTGTGGTAAACCAGATCTGCGCTTGGCCCAACTGCGTTCCCGCGCCTTTGCGCATAAACACAATTTCATTTTTGTTGTTGAACCCCGTACTGGTAGAAGTGGTACTACCTTGATAGACCAAGGTAATGGTTGCGGTTTCGACGACACTCCAGGTGCGGATGGCGTTGCGGATCGCGGTAAGAAACTGCTCTGCGCTGCCACCCTGTGCACCAATATGGATAGAGTTTAGATTGGCATAAATAGTAACTTTGGGGTTTGTGCCCGGCCACTTGGGGTCGGCCATGGGCTGATTGATGAGGGACGTGGTGATGGTTGGCTTCGCCTGACGGGCCGCTACGTCGGCTTCGGTAGCACGCCACTGTGCGGGCACAGTGGCTGTACGCCCTTGTTGGGTTGCCGCGTGAACAATGGTCGTGATGGTCTGCTCCAGGGGCTGTTCGGCGTGGTAGTAGGCACTGACCGCGGTCGCTTGGATCACCGAATACTTACCCTTTTCTCCACCCACAAGGCGGTAGCCAGTTTCCGTTTGAGCCAAGAAGAGCAGCACTTCCTCCTCTGGTGCAAAGCGTGGGGTATGCGAAGTATATAGGCCGAGCCCTTCCTTGGCCAGAAAGCCACCGTCGGTGCGAATCGTCACGGTTGTGAGTTGCTTGCCTAGTAAGGTGTAATAAATAGCTAGGCGATGTTCTGTTTCAATGAGCGTATGCTGCGCGTTCCATTGGCTACGCGACTCAACCACCTTGGCCCGCGCAACAAGATCGGCTTGGGCAACTAATTGGGCCATCTCAGTAGACCAATCCACTGTGGTAGGTGATATGGATGGCGATTGGGCCGCGGCATAGCGAGGCGTGGGGGGGAAAGCAGAGGCGGCCAGCATCAGGATTTGGAGCAAACCCAGAAAAATAAAAACAGAACGGGCCGAATATTTGTTGATTTTCATAGCAACAATACCTTCTAGTGGGCGACGCGCAACACTGACAAGCGGTATGGTACGCCATGCATAGACTCAAGTTGTTAAAGGTAGGCGTTACGTCCTTGGCTGGGGAACTAGAGACCTGACAGGTTTTTCAAACTTGTCAGGTCTGGCCCAAGTGCGTAACTTCTAAAAGCTACAACAACCTTGTGATTTGCGCTATACCATCCCAAAGGATGAACAATAGTTTACCGGTAAAGTATACTCTAATAGCGGCGGCGAATAACCTGCTCTTTCTTCTATTTTTGTAAGAGACATTTGTAAGGCGATCTCCACCTTATGTTTCACGATTCTCGGGCGAAAGAAGGGGTGCCGTGGGTAGGTGGATCGGTAGACACATCGATGATCGGTCCGCAACTCGCGCCTTCCCATGCTAGCAGGCTCCGCTTAAGCCCTTCCTTTCGGGGTGGAATCCCTGCTAGGGGAATTGGCAGAGTTTCCCAATGTACGTTACAATCGTTACAGAAATTGAGCCTCTTCTAGCTCTATTTTTGCTCCTGTATAAGGATCATGGCATCCGGCCAAGGATGTGCCGTGCCGCTTGACGATGCCAGCCGGGTGACAGGAAATTTCTGGTCAGCCATACCGCTAGGGGACAAGGGTTGTTCATGAAGACAGTAGAACTATTGCAGGCGCTGACAGCGCGTTTCCCCGCGAAGCAGCTTTTGCGCACGTCACCCCAATTAGCACCGTATGAGTCCGACGCCCTCACGGCGTTTCGCTCGCGGCCAGCCGCGGTCGTGTTGGCCGAAACACAGGCCGATGTCATCGAAACAGTGCGGCTTTGTCATCAATATGGGGTTCCCTTTGTCGCGCGTGGTAGCGGTACTAGTCTTTCGGGTGGCTCTTTGCCCATTGCCGAGGGTATTGTAATTGCGCTCAACCGTCTCAATCGCCTGCTCCGCCTTGATCCACAGGCGCGGATCGCGGTGGTAGAGCCCGGTGTGGTCAATTTAGATGTCTCCAAAGCCGCGTCCCCCTATGGCCTGTACTATGCCCCTGATCCGTCTAGCCAACTGATCTGCACGATTGGGGGCAACGTGGCCTTTAATTCTGGGGGAGCCCACTGTTTGAAATATGGCATGACAGCCAATCATGTCCTGGGCATCAAGGCCGTGCTGCCAGACGGCGAAGTGGTTCACCTGGGTGGGGAAAGCTTGGAGCACGTTGGGCCGGATCTTACCGGTTTCTTTGTGGGCTCCGAAGGGCTCTTGGGGATCGCGTTGGAGATAACCCTTCGCCTGTTGCCCAAGCCCGAGCGCTACCGGACTGTCTTGGCTGCTTACACTAGCCTCCAAGCTGCTGGTGATGCGGTTGCCCGTGTTGTGGCGTCTGGTTTGTTGCCCGGCGCCATGGAGATCATGGATCGCTTGGCGATTGAAGCGGCTGAGGCGTCGGTCCACGCGGGGTATCCTGATGTCGCGGCGCTGCTGATTGTGGAATTGGAAGGCGAAGCGCTGCAAGTGGAGGCTGAGTTTGCCCATCTGTTGCAGGTGATTGAGGAATCCGACGCCACCGAAGTGCGCGTGGCTCAGGACGAGGCCGAACGGGCCCGTATTTGGAAAGGGCGCAAGGGTGCTTTTTCCGCCGTGGGTCGCCTTAGTCCGGATTATATTGTGCAGGATGGCGTGGTGCCCCGCAACCATCTAGGCCAAGCACTTGCGCACATTGAAACGCTTAGTCACCAATATAACCTCCGCGTCGCCAATGTCTTTCATGCTGGAGATGGCAACCTCCATCCACTGATTCTCTATAATGGGCGGGAAGCAGGCGCACTCGAACGGGCCGAGGCTCTCGCCGGTGATATCCTTCAGATGTGTATTGATCTGGGCGGCTCGATCACAGGTGAACACGGCGTCGGTATGGAAAAGCGCCACTATATGCCGGTGATGTTTACAGAAACCGACCTCACCGTCATGCGCGAAATTCGGCAGGCCATTGATCCCCAAGAACTAGCCAATCGCGGCAAGATGCTACCCAGTGGTGAAGCCCCAGCTTTGGTGCACCATGGTCCGCACCCGTTGGAAAAGCAAGGTCTTATTTCACGCGAATGAGCAACGATCTAGTGCAACTTGAAACGATTGAACCGAAGACGGTTGCGGAACTCCAAGCGCTGGTCCAACAGGGCGAGCGCTTTATGATCCAGAGTGGCCGGAGTAAAAACGCGCTCTGCGTGGCTTCTAGCCCTAGCCACATTATTGATATGCGCGGCCTGACGGGAATTGTGGAGTATGAGCCCGGCGAGTACACCTTCACCGCGCTGGCCGGCACGCCTCTGCGCGAGATCGAAGCTGCCTTGGCGGTACACCATCAATTTTTGCCCTTTGACCCGCCCTTGGTCGATGCTGGTGCAACGCTCGGTGGGACTGTCGCAGCTGGGCTCAGTGGCTCAGGACGCTATCGCTACGGCGGCGTGCGGGACTTTTTGATCGGGGTCCGGTTTATCGATGGTCAGGGCCGCTTGGTGCGCGGTGGCGGCAAGGTGGTCAAGAATGCTGCCGGTTTTGACTTGCCCAAATTAATGGTTGGTAGCCTCGGCCAATTTGGTATTCTCACCGAAGTCAGCTTCAAGGTCTTTCCCAGACCGGAAGCCTATGCCACGCTGCAAGTCAAGTATACCGATATGCGTACCGCGTTGGTTGGCCTACAGCGGGTGATCGATACACACTTTGATGTCTATGCACTCGACCTTGTAGTCGACGCCGCGACTTCATCCCCTTATACTTTGTTCGTCCGCCTTGGCGGGTTGCCCGACGTATTGTCCCAGCGTCTCGATCAGCTTCACACGATGATCGGTGCTGGCAAGGCCGTACCTACTGAACGATTGATGGCCGAAGCTGAGGCGGCTTGGTGGCATGCCAACCGCGAATTTCACTGGGTCCCGCCCGCAACGGCCCTCGTCAAGGTCGCGACCACGGTTGACAAAATCGTTGCACTAGAAGCGGCTTTGTCGGTTACGGGCGTTGCCCGGCGGTATAGTGTAGGGGGGAACCTGCTCTGGCTAGCTTGGCCTTCCGCCCTCTCCGCGCTTGAACCCTTGTTGACGGAACAGGGGGTAAGCGGTTTAGTGATCCGCGGTGAATGTAGCCAACCTTTCTTGGGAGTGCGCCACGGTCAAGCTTTTACCCAGCGGCTCAAGCAGGCCCTGGATCCGGCCCACCGGTTGCCGACGCGTTAGGTCGCGCTGGCTGGGGTTACTCAATTACGCAGCATGAATCACGCAGCACGGATGACGAATCACACACTATGCAACATACCATTCCGCTCGAAACCCTAGGCGCACAAGGCCCTGCGATGGCCCACGCCGTTGATAAATGTGTCCATTGTGGCTTTTGTCTCTCTGCCTGCCCCACCTATAAAGTGTTGGGCGAAGAGATGGATTCACCGCGCGGCCGCATCTATTTGATGAAAGAGCAACTAGAGGGTACGCTTGAACTCAATGAGGTGACCCCCTACGTTGATCGCTGTTTGGGCTGTATGGCTTGTGTGACGGCCTGTCCTTCCGGCGTTGAATATGGGGAACTGCTCGCTCCTTTCCGCGCCCAGGCCGAGGCCGAGCGCAGTCGCACGCCCATGGATCGGCTCACCCGCCGCTTGGTCTGTGAGACCTTGCCCTATCCAGGGCGTTTTCGCTTGGCCGCGACCTTGGGGCGCTTTGCCACGCCTATGCGCCCCTTGTTGCCAGCAAAGCTGGGGGCCATGCTCGATCTGCTGCCAGCGGAGCTACCGGCGGCACAGCCTCTCCCCACCTTTTATCCCGCCGAAGGTACGCGGCGGGCGCGAGTGGCCTTTCTCGCAGGCTGTGTGCAACAGGTATTGGCACCCGCGATCAACTGGGCGACCATCCGCGTGTTGGCCCGCAATGGGGTTGAGGTGGTCATTCCTGCTGGTCAAGGCTGCTGTGGCTCACTTTCGATGCACACCGGCGCGGCCAGCCAAGCACAGGCCCTGGCGCGCAAAAATTTGGCGATCTTCCCCCAAGATGTCGATGCCATTGTGACGAATGCCGCGGGGTGTGGTTCTGGCATGAAAGAATATGGCCTGCTCTTTGCGGGCACGTCGCAGGAGACCGCCGCCCGCGATTTTGCGGCCAAAGTGAAGGATGTCAGCGTCTTTTTACAGGAATTAGGGCTTGTGACGCCCAGCGCATTGGCCGAACCCTTGACCATTGCCTATCACGATGCCTGTCATTTGGCCCATGCCCAGCGGGTTACGCGCCAGCCACGGCAACTGTTGGCTGCCATTCCGAATGTGACGCTGCGCGAGGTGCCAGAAGGTGAACTCTGTTGCGGTTCGGCAGGGACCTATAACCTGGAACAGCCCGAAATCGCCCGCCAATTGGGGGAACGTAAAGCCAACAACATTCTTACCACCGGCGCACAAGCCGTGGTGACGGGTAACATTGGCTGTATGATGCAGATCAACACACATCTCCAGGCGCAGGGCAAGTCTCTGCCGCTTTACCATACAATGGAACTCTTGGCAATGGCCTATGGCTATGAGTAGTTGAGGGCAGTTGATTCAGAAATGAGGATGATATGTCGAAATTCGTCCGTGTCCAGACCGCACTGCGTGATCTGGCCTTGATCAAACGCTCGCTCGATGATTTGAAAATCACCTATCAAGAAAATGCCCGTTATGTCCACACTTGGAGTGGCTTTCGGGGCGAAGTGCCGCTGTTGATCAACCAGCAATGGGTTCAATTCGCGCTCCGTTTGGACCAGGAGGCAACCTATGAAGTCATTGGGGATGATATGCAAATGGCTACCATCCGCAAAACCATGGAGCAGATCCAGCAGCGCTATGCCTACCATAAAGTCCTTGAAGAGACGGCCAAGGCTGGCTTTACCTTGGTCGAAGAAAAGACCGGGCGCGATCAGGTGATTCGGTTGACTGTGCGACGTTGGAGTTAGCCTTATGCAAAAGCAAGAAATTGAGATTACGATTCTGCCCGATGGTCGTATCGAATATACGATTCAGGGTGTCAAAGGTAGTGCCTGTGAGAGTATTAGCGCGTTGTTGGAACAATTAGGCAAGATTGAAGAGGCATCCCACACGGGTGAATATTATGAGTATGGCACAGACAGCCACATCCATCTCGGCAGCCAATGAGGAGTCGTTGCAACCGTGGCCGTTGCTGCCGGTTGAGACAGAGATCTATATCCTGCCCGATGGTCGCGTTGTCGTGGCCGATCTACCCGCAGAATTAGCACCGCTCTTGGCTGCTTTGGGGATAGCTACCACGGCAGCGGCTGCGACTGCTACGGAAACTGGGGCCGTACATGGGTGATCTCATCAATCTCCGTTTGGAGGCTGAGCCTGGTGTCAAAATTACCCAACTCTTTGACCAGCTCGAACTTTTTAGCGCAGGTGACCTGCTGGCCCATACCCTCTTTGTCCAAGGACAGCCGACCCTCGCCGAGCGTGATCCACTGCAGCCGTCTCAAGAGCAACTGTTGTTGATCGATCCACCGGCCGATGTGGCGCAACGTTTTCGGCTGCCTACCGCAACGGCGGTCCTCTTTACCAGTACGCCCACGGCCACCGGACTCTCTCAACTGCAAACCCAGCCCGGGGGCGTAGCCCATGTGCGGATTGGGCAACACTTTCTGGATCTCTACACCCAGCAGAGCAGTGCCGTGATCTACTTGCCTGCCTTGGGCATCATCTGTGGCGGTGATTATGGGAGCGACATGCTATTGCCGACGCTTCCCACCAACACTACCGGCGAATCCGCGCTAGAGACCTTACGCTTGCTGGCACAATTGGTCAAACAGCGGCGCTTTCAACTCTATATCCCACGGGTGGGTACGCTGAGCCGCAACCCCATCGAGATGATGGAGCGTCTCGCCGCCGATGTGGCTTATGTCCATGGATTACGCCGCATCGTGCTCCCCCTTGCCCAACGTGCTGAGCCCTTTGCCCAACTTGAGGCGATTGCTGACTCCTTGTTGCCGAGCACGCGGCGCACGACCGCGTGTCGCGCGCAAAATATGATCAACCTCCAGCGTCTATATATGGCTGGGCTAGCCAGCCGCCCCGTTGAATAGGCTGCCCTGTTCGGTCCGTTCGGGGTAGGGAATATTCAAATGAGCATAGGCCGAACGGGTGGCAATGCGGCCACGCGGTGTGCGGTCCAAAAAGCCCATTTGGAGCAAATACGGTTCTACCACATCCATAATGGTGTCACCTTCCTCGCTGATGCTGGCGGCTAAGGTTTCCAGCCCGACGGGGCCGCCGCCAAATTTTTCGATAATCGCCAATAGCACGCGGCGGTCTAAATCATCGAGCCCAAGCCAATCAATTTCCATCATGCCCAACGCCTGCTCCGCAATGGGTTGGGTAATGCGGCCATCGGCACGCACCTCGGCATAGTCACGGACACGCCGCAAGAGGCGCAGGGCAATCCGAGGCGTGCCGCGCGAGCGCCGGGCCACTTCTTGGGCGCCCGCAGACTCAATTTTGACATTCAGCAGGCCGGAGCCGCGAGTAACAATTTCATGCAAGGCTTCAACCGTATAGAAATCAAAGCGTTCCACCACCCCAAAGCGTGCCCGTAGGGGCGAGGTCATCAGGGCGAGCCGCGTCGTTGCGCCCACAACGGTAAATTTGGGGAGGGAAAGCCGAATATTGCGCGCGCCAGGGCCACTACCGACGACGATATCGAGGGCAAAGTCTTCCATCGCAGGGTAGAGGATCTCTTCGACGGCGCGACCAAGGCGGTGAATTTCATCGATAAAGAGAATATCCCCTTTGCGCAAATTGGTGAGAATCGCCGCGAGATCACCTGCCTTTTCAATCGCTGGCCCCGCGGTCACTTTGAGGTTGCCCTCCATTTCTGCCGCTAAGATATGGCTTAGCGTGGTTTTGCCAAGACCCGGCGGGCCATAGAGCAGCACATGATCGAGTGGCTCGCCCCGTTTGCGCGCGGCTTCCACAAGAATGCCGATCTTTTCGCGTAGGCGTTCTTGTCCGATCATTTCGTTCAAGGAGCGGGGGCGGAGCGCATGGTCAACCTTTTGCTCGTTGCCTTGGGCTTCGCTCGCGATTGCACGTTCTGGGGTTGGGCGCGCATCGGTCGGTTTGCGCCCTTCAATACTCCGTTCGTCCGCCATCTGTCCCTCAATTATCTAGCTCAAGTTGCGCTACTCGCTCTGGGTAGCCTATACGGCCATTCGTGTGCTATTACAGGTTGGCGCGCAAGTTGCACGTTTGTTCTAATTTCTCTATTATACCAGATGCAGAGAGCTAGCCCAAATCATCAATAAATTTCAGAGGATACCTTGGCCGCGCATCTGCTTTTCTCTCCTGTGCTAGTTTGACCTTTTGTAGAAAAACTGCTATAACCTTTGTCTAACTTTTTTGTCAGAACAGTTGCCCATTAGGCCCATCTTTGCCCAATTGTGCGTTGGTGTAGCACAGTTGGAACAAGCTAGGTAGCTTTGGCAGTTTATGAGTAGGCAGAGCTGGGCCTAATCTGTTAGTGGTGTGCAAACCCATTGGCAACACGCGTGGAAGTTGTCATCATTCCCACGTTATACCGATGAGCCAACCTGAGAAAACCTTTCTGGTCCTACCCGTATTGCTCTGACAAGGTAGAAGGCATAGCCTGCGCCAGCTGAATGATCCCTGCGCCGGCGCATTTGAAGCGAGTGAAAATGGAAGGAAAGTGTGATTATGGCACAGCAAGATGCTGTTGCACAGGAGAAGAGTCGCCTGTTAGCTGAAGAGCAGCAAGTGTTGGATGAGTTGAGCCATTTGCGCGAACTCATGCTAGACGAAGTGGATATCGATCCCGATGAAGGAGATGCCGAGATTACCGAGCGTGAGAAGAATGCGGCGCTGATTGCAGTTCTAGAAAATCGGCTTCAGGATATTCAGGCGGCTCTCCGTTCGATCGAGAAGGGCAATTATGGCATTTGTGCCCGTTGTGGTAAACCGATCGAGCCCGGTCGTTTGGAAGTAAAACCCGATGCTACGCTCTGCGTTTCGTGCCAGAGCGAGGTCGAGCGACTTAGCCGGCGCGGACGCAATACGCGCCAGATTCAGTGGTAAGCAAGTGATGGTAGCGCGGAAATAGGGGCTTGAGTCCCTATACGCTCCACCTTTTTCGGTTGTCAATTTCCCAATCACAGCAAGGAGCCGACCCGTGTCTGCCAATGTATATCCGTCCGCCCATCCGCTGGCCCAACATAAGCTGACGTTATTGCGGCGCATAAGCACCGAGCCCAAAAAATTTCGTGAACTTGTTAGTGAATTATCGATGATGATGATCTATGAGGCAACCCAGGATCTCTCCTTGTTGCCCCATGAGATCGAAACTCCCTTAACGACCGCACGCTGTTCGCTCATGGGCGAGAAGATTGGGTTGGTGCCGATCTTGCGGGCTGGCTTGGGCATGGTGGAAGGCGCTTGGCGTCTATTGCCCCAAGCCGAAGTGTGGCATCTCGGTCTCTATCGCGATGAGCATACCCTGCAACCCGTAGAATACTATAACAAACTGCCTACGGATCCAACCGTGCAGCTCTGCTTGATTCTGGATCCCATGTTGGCTACCGGTGGTTCCGCCACGGCGGCTGTCCAGGTGCTCAAGCGTTGGGGCGTCGAGCGGATCAAATTTGTGGGCTTGATCGCCGCCCCCGAAGGCGTGGCAACCCTCCACCAACACCATCCCGATGTGGATATTCATGTTGCTGCGATTGATGAACGCCTCACCAATAAAGACGATGAATTCCCCTCGGGCTACATCTGGCCCGGCCTCGGTGATGCCGGGGACCGTCAGTTTGGCACAGCCTAGGGAATGAGCAATAATCAATAGCTAATGAAGAATGGTCAATGAAGAAGGTCGCGATTCGACGAGATCCATTGACCCTTAGCAATTAGCCATTGATTATTGATTATTGGACAGATCATTCCGCTGACTCAAATGGGCTTGCCCATCGGCGTGGTAACTGCTGCGCACGAGTGGCCCACTTTCCACCCAACGGAAGCCCCGTTGTTCGCCCTCTTCTTTGAGCCGCGCAAACTCGTCTGGGGTGTAGTAGCGTTCAATCGGCAGGTGGAAGCGGCTGGGCTGTAAATATTGGCCCATGGTAATGATATCCACCTCATGGGCGCGCATATCATCCATCACCTGCAAAATCTCATCCCAAGTTTCGCCCAACCCTAACATAATGCCGGACTTGGTCAGCGCCAGGGGGTCCATCGCTTTGGCCCGCTGGAATAGCTCCAGTGTACGCTGATATTTGGCCTGGGGGCGGACGGTTTTGTACAGGCGCGGGACTGTCTCGGTGTTGTGATTAAGAATCTCTGGCTTGGCCTCCATCACCACTTGGAGCGCGGCCTGATCGCCCTTGAAGTCGGGAATCAGCACTTCGATTGTGCAGCCAGGGACCAATTGCCGAATCCAGTAGATGCTTTCGGCGAAGACCCACGCCCCGCCGTCGCGCTGTTCATCGCGGTTGACGCTGGTCAACACGGCGTGGCTGAGTTGCATGGCCTGAACACTTTCGCCGACGCGGCGTGGTTCATCGGGGTCGAGCGCACCCGGTCGTCCGGTCTTGATCTTACAGAAGCCGCAACTGCGGGTACAGGTGTCGCCCATGAGCAGAAAAGTCGCGGTGCCGCGTCCCCAACATTCGCCCATATTGGGACACATCGCTTCTTCGCAGACGGTGTGCAGGTGCTTGCCGCGGAAGAGGCCGCGCAGCTCTTGATATTTGGGGCTATCCGCCGCCTTGACGCGCAGCCACGGTGGTCGCCGCCCGCGCGTAAGCTGCCCAGCCTGATTGACAGGATGATAGGTTGGGGCGGGTTCGAGGGTAATGGTACCAAATTGATTGGTAGTGGTTGTGTGTTGGTTATCTATTGACATTGTTATCCTGTCCTGCATTGTCCGTTAACTCGATCATGCGGACAACTTCAGCCTTTAGTTGCTTTTGATTTGCATCAAGGAAGGTCAAAATCGTTGCTTTCGTGAGCATCGCGTTTACCTTTTTCGTTGGCTTCTCAGCTTCAAGGTTAAGCCGGATGACTGAAGCGAGCCACCAAAAGTAATTGCTCCTTCGATTGAGCCTTCTTTTTGGGTAAGACGGGCAATCAAGATAGTCGCCGTCGCCAGCCCCATGTAGAGCCACAGCAGGACGGTCATGTGGGGGTAGGTCATATTAAACCAATAATGGTCGAAGATCCCACTGACCAACGCGCCAGCTACCGCGCCAGCCAACCCCAGCAGAATGGCCTCTAGGGCTGGTGGATAGCCCCGCCGCCAAGAATGGAACACCATGCCGAAAAAGCCAAGCATAATTGCTAGAAAGATGCCCAGACCGATCAGGCCCATATTTTCGGCAATGATGAGATAGAGCATACTGACGCCCAAATAGATATCAATATCAGGCACGCCGGTAAAGCCAACGCCGAAAAGCGGATAGCGACTGATCAGAATGAGCGCATCCTTATATTCCCCAAAGCGCATTTGGGTCGCCAGATCTGCTCCCGTCAGCCCCTCTTGAAAGCGGGCGACATATTCCTGCGTTTGGGGCAGTAAGAGCAACAGTAGCAGACCGACCACGCCCAAGGGAATCAGCTTGCGATATTTTAACATAGCCAGGAGGCCAATGGATGTTGCCATGCCTACTAAGGCCGAGCGACTATAGGTGAGGTAGAGCGCCAACGCGGCGGTAACCAACATGAGCAAGGTCAACCAGCGCGGCCAGAGGGTCACCCGCGCAAAGAGTTGGGGAGCCAACAGCCCCGTCACCAAGATCATCATGCCGCCCAGCACATTGGGGTCCACTGCCGTCCCCATTGCCCGCATAATGCCGTTGGGGTCATCTTCGATAAAGCGGAGCGCCCCATAGCCACCGGGATAGTCGAAGCGGGCCAGCCGGTTGAGCACCCACACGGTACTTTCCTGGGGGATCACATAGAACACGACCGCGAGCAAAGCACAGCCCCACCCAGCCAACGCCACCCAACGCACCACCCAAGTCAATTCGGCTTGGGTGCGCACGGTGTTGATGGTGACAAAGAAGAGGCTAATGCCCAACAAGATCTCGCCAAAACGCCGAATAAAAAAGCTGTTGGCGCTACTGTGGTTGAGCCCATAGGCAAAGCTGAAGAGCGCCATGAGCATAAAGAGCCCCACCAACCCGCCAAGGGGCGAGGCGATAAAATCGCGCTCTACGCCAATGATCAGCTTGAAAAACCAGACAAAGAAGAGCGCCCCCAGCGCGACATCCAGGAAGGTGGGCTTAAAGCCAATGCTAAAAGGTAGGCTTGCAAAGGGCAGCCCAAAGACCACCCCCACCAACGCCACATAGCCCCAATGGGTGTCGAGCAGAATGAGGGTCCCGCCAATGATCGCCACTGCTGCGACAAGCGCCAAGAGCGGCCCGGCGATCCCAACAAAGAGGCTGATCCCGCCGATGCCAACCAGCAACACCAAGCCCAAGGCCAACCCACGGGTGAGGCGGCTTGGCGAAAAGAAGAGGGCTTGCAGCGTTTGGACAGCTGTTCCCATTTAACGACTGCGCTCCATCGTGGCGGTCAACAGTCCGGCCCCCACCAAGGCCGTGCCGCCCAAGCGATTAACCCAACGGCGAACGGCGATCCGTTGTATCCGTTCCATCTGTTCAAAGTCCATAGCGCTTCCTGTAAAAATAATTTCTTTACCCTCACTCCGCAACCGGAAGGGTGGCAATGACCACATGATCGCGGCCTGCTGTTGTCGCAATGCGTGGTGCTCCAGGTAGACTGGGATCATAGAGCCCCGTGATCAAGGTATAGTCACCTGCCGGTAGTACCGTTGGTAATAGTATACCATACGCGGTGATATGCGTCATGCTGGTTGAAGTCGCGGGTGGGGGGAATGGTTGATCATCTTGGGCCACCAGTTGACCGGCCTCATTCAGCAATTGCACAAAGACCTTTTCGCTACCCGTGAGTTGGGTGGCCGCCCCCTGCCAACCCAATTGAACGGCCAGCACATTGTCTGGGGTGAGGGTGGCTGGTTGGTGTGCAAAGCCAGTTAGGGTAAGCCCATTGGTAAAAGTAACATGGTGGGGTGTCAAGGGCAAGGGCGCGACATAGAGCTGCACCGGCCAAACGCCAACCGTAGCCGCGGCGACGCGCTGATAGGCTGTTGCCAACGCCGCCCCGGCCAAACCCTGATCATCCCATTGTGGCGCGGGTTGCTGGGGTAAGATCACCCGCTGCACCCCTTCTGTGGCCAGGGCTTGGACAACCGTGTATGCCCCAGCTTCATCTTGTGGCCCTGGGGGAAGTACAACATGGCGCAGTGGCCCGGTGTAATAGTACCAAAGCGTTGGGTCGGGGAAATTCTGCGCGATGCGTACTTGCGCGGGCGACAGTTGCGCACTCCACGCGGTGAGGGTGGCGGCCAAGACACGCCAACCTCGTGTTTTGCTATAGGCTGGGTCGCGATAGTGTTGGAAGAGTGAGAGTTGCATGCCCGCCAAGACAATCCACAAGCTGACGAGCCTAGCGACCTTGCCCAGCGGGGGCCATTGATGCGCGCGGGGGTGCCACGGGTATGTCAACGCCGCCGCCAAGAGCAACAAAAAGGGTGGCGTAGCCGCAACCAAATAACGTTCATTGAAAATTGGGCGCTGCGTTGCGCTCCACCACGTTGCTAGCAGCGGTATGCCCAGATAGAGCAGTAAGAGCGTCAACGCCCGTCGCTCATTGCCGCCGGTACGCACCAAGGTCACTACGCCCCAAAGTAGCACCCCGCCGGCCAGCAAGGCCCACCAGAGCCGTTGGTTGGCGGGGACACTTTCGCCCACGAGCAAGACACTACCCGCGCGCCAGAGCATGGCCGTCAGCGGCGGTGAATCACCATTGCCGCGGTAGCTTGTCAACGTCTCTTGGACGCGCAGGAGCCAGGGCCCATAGAAAAAGGCAATGGTGATCTGCAAGGTCAGCCAGTTGCTCAGCACCCATCGGCGTGCCGTCCATGTCATAGGCTGTAAGAAGAGCCGCAGGATGATAAAGAGATTTTGGGCCAGGAGAACAAAGACGGTGAAATAGTGGGTGTGGAGCGCCAGCCAACTGATGAGCACATAGGCAACGGCCCACGGCGTGCGTTGCCGTTGCCGCCACGCGATCATACACCAAGTGCTAGCCAGGGTTAGCGCCAAGCTCATACTGTACATGCGCGCATCTTGGCTGTGCCAAATGGCATAAGGATTGATGGCTAGCAAGAGAGTAGCGACTAGGGCTGTCTTGGGCATGAGGCCCAGGGCGCGGGCAAGCGACCAAAGAAGGACAACCGCCAGCATCCCAAACCAGACACTGACAAAGCGTAGGGCAAATTCACTGTGGCCTGCCCACCCTAGCCATTGCTGTTGCACCAGATAGCTGGCAATGGGATGGGGTTCTTGGAGATCAACGGTGGCCTGAACCATGTCGGCCATGGGGCGCAGGCTGAAAAAGTAGCCAAAGACTTCATCCCCGCGCAATTCCTGAAAATCGAGCCACCCCAGCCGTAGTCCCCAGCCCAGTAACAGGATCAGCAGCAGGAACGCGTGGTCTCGCCTGGGCCTCATGACGCTGCACTCCACCGCTTTGCCCGCCAATGCCAACCACCAAGGAGCACCAACAAGAGGAGAGTTCCACCGCTAATCCACAACCCTAGCTGAAGACGCTGGGGCCAATAGACGAGGTCAAAAGTTACTGTGCCGGGCGGAATGGGTACGCCGAGCAAGGTCAGATTCACCCGCTGGACGCTGAAGAGGGCCAAGGGCGTCGCGGCCAAGGGCTCTGTGGGGCAAGGGGTGGTGGCCGCCGTACTGTCGCTACACCGCGACTCTTGTACCTGCCAGCCCGGCATCCAATTTTCGCTCAAGATGAGCAAGCCCCCCGTGTCACTGGTGACCTGCACGCGCCGTTGACCTGGTGCGACGGCCTCCAGGTGGATGGTGCTCGCGCCAGTGGGAAGTGCTAGCGCGGTCGGGAGGTTGGTTGGTGGCAGCAAGCCAATCTGCGTCAGATCAAAGGTGTGGTCGGCCAGCAGGGCGACGGCTTGCTCATCGGTAGCGGGCTGGAGTTGGTAGACAAGCCAAGCGCGGGGATTGGGCTCGGTTAGGCGGTGTAAATAGGTGCTGTCGGTTGCTTGGGGAAATTCGGCCAATAAGGTGCTGGGCGCAAAGAGCTCGCGCCGCCAGGTCAACACATGGCTCACGCCGGTCAATTGCCAGAGGCGGTCGAGGGGAAAGTTGTCGAAGAGCGCGGCATAGCGCGCCAACCGCAAAGGGCTACTGCCCCACACATCTTCAAGGCTCTGACGCATGCCATAATCTTCATAGATACGAAACTCATTGTAGACCCGCCCGGGCAGCCCTTCTGTTTGGTTGCCGCCTGGGGTCACGGCGGCTGCCAAGGCTTCCATTTCCGGCGCGAGAATGGTTTTGCGGACGGGATCAAAGGGGGCGAGGTTTGTCGTGATATTGGCCCAAAACAAGTTTAGCAGCACCAATCCAACGAGGAGCCCCGCCCGCCGTTGGCTCCAGCCTGGCCGGAGGAGGAGCACAACAACCGCCAATGCCAGGAGCATGGTCACACCGGCAATCCAGAGATATTGCCCCTCGCCAACGGCACTCTCTCCCAACAGTTGCCAGAAGAGGCCAAAGGCGTAGATCCCCGTCGCGACCCCCATGGCATAGAGCAGCGCCAGCCAGCGCCGGGCGGCATACGATAAGCTGGGCAACGCGGCCATACCCAATCCAATCAAAACACTCAGCCCCAAGGCCACCAGAAAGGCCGCGCGTTCCTGGCCGCGAAAGAGCTGCCAGCCCGGCGCATATTGGTAGGCCAGTGGATAGAGAAAACCGTTCGTCCCATAGGCCAGCAGCAGTGCCACCAGGGCTAGGCCCATAAAGAACAGGCGAACAGCTTTCCGGCTACCATGCGTGAAGCCAATAAGCGCCAAACCCAGCCCAACCACGCCGACATAGAGCGGCGAAAATTGGGTCAGAACACCGGGCAGGAGCAACTGCCAAGTATCCTGGCGCGGGAAACCACTACTGACATAGGCATAGTCTACTTGGGCGCGCACGCTCAGTTGACTGAACTCCAGGCTCGGCAACAGTTGCGCCGCACTGAGCCCTAGCGCCAATGCCAGGAAAAGCAGAAGGCCAATCAGTTGGTGAATGAGCCGCGGCGCGGGCTCAACCGGACGGCGTCTCGGCAAGAGCAAAAAGAGCACCCAGGCGGCAGCGGCATAACTGCTATGTAAAAAGGTCTGGGGATGACCCGCACTAAAGGCCACCGCCGCAGTCAGCGCCGCACCGAGCCACCAGCGCCAACGCGTGGGGGCATCCATGGCCCGGAGCAAGAGATAGAGCAGCAAAGGTAGCCAGATCGCGGTCCGCAGCACAGCCAACTGCAAGGGGGGATAGCCAGTTAAATAGCCGGAGAAGGCAAAGGCGCAGCCCGCGGCAAACGCGGCCAAGCGCCGCTGAGTGAGCGCGTATACCAACCAATAGACAAAGCTCCCCGCCAGCCCAATATGGACGATTGCCTCGATCTGGAGCCAATAGAGCCGATCTGCCACACTAGCCCACGGCAAGGTGAGCAGCAAGAGCAGATTACTCAGTGGATAAAAGACCGCGGCCTGGGTATCGGCCAAAAAGGGATGACCACTGTAGGTGTAGGGATTCCAAAGGGGGAGCTGGCCAGCCCGCAATGCCCCTTGTTGAAAAAGACTAAAGGGGAGGAAGTGATGGGTAAAGTCGCCATCGGGAAAGGTGCGCAGCGTCAACACCAAGGGTGCATAGAAGATGACGGCCAGGAGCAGA
Source organism: Caldilineaceae bacterium (assembly GCA_019637645.1). The sequence continues at coordinate 3,402 of JAHBVH010000109.1, read as the reverse complement.
AACCCACTGAGCGCCAGCCAATGCCGCGGGCGGGAATGGGTGCTTGGCGCGTCAGGCTTCACGGCAGCACCTCAACGGTGCTCAGTTCAATATAATCGCGGCCATTGGGCAACAGCAAGCGCTGGCCACCAGCCACGGCTGGATCATATAAACCCGCAATGAGCTGATAGGTACCCGGCGGAATTGTCCTTTCCAATTGGAGCGCCACCCGTTCGATCTGCACTTCGCCCACCGGCAAGCCTGCAAAGGTCTGATAGCCATGGCTGGGTTGCGTATCCACCAAGGCGACCGCGTATCCATCTGCCGATAGCAACTGGACAAACCAATGGAGATCGGCGTCGATCGGTTCTTCGAGCTGGTAGGCAATGGCAACCGGTAGAATGGAACCGACCTGAATTTGGGTGGGGGCATGGGTCGTCAACAAGGTAACCTGTGGTGTTGACCCCGTGCCGAGCGAAATGTCGAGCTGGGTACTACTGCCCGTTAGGAGGCGGAGCGGCGTGGCATAGCGCACCAGCCGGTAGTCGCCAAACCAGCGGTCGTCGGCCTCATAGGCCACATTCGCCAGCCAGCGTTCGACACTGTTTTCGGGATCATTGGCGGGGAGCCCACCTGTCACCATCCACAGCCGTTCATAGCTTTGCAGGAGCCGTACCATGGTCTGTTCGGCCTCGGCATGCGTCATGCTATCGGTGGCATAGCCATAGAGCGGCGTTGGCTCCGTACAAAGGGTGCTCATCCAATTCATGGGCACTTGATAGGCAAAGGGTGCAATGGTGACAATCACATCGGTGGGTTGCAACTGTTGGCAAAGTTCGCTCAACACCAACCGATAGCCCTGATCGGGCGTCCCATAGTGAGGATCGCTGGCCGCTTGGCCCAGCCAAACGCCTGTCACGGTGAGCGGAATTAAGGGTAAGAGCCAGACAACCAAGCGGCTGGTGTCGCTGGCCGCGGTGCCGGGCCGGTTGGCTTGATAGAGATTGAACAAAATCAGGCCCAGGGTGACGATGGCCGCGCTGCCGACAAAGAGCGTCAAGTACGCCGTTGTCCCATCGGCGCGGTACCAAGCCAGATCCGTATTCGCCCGGAAATTTTCGCGCCACAATTGGAACTGACCAAAGACGGGGCCAGCCAGCCAATCGGCTAAGCGTTGGGCGGGGGGACCAAAGCGCAAAGGATCCGACCAGTCGGTGGGAAAGAGCGAGCGTAGTCTGATCTCATAATTTACATAATTTACGCTGACCGCTAGTAGTTGTACCACCACCGACAGGAAGGTGATGACCACCAATGCGATCCCGCTCTTGCCGAGGTGACGGAGGAGGAGCCGCCAACGCTGTACACCTACTTCGGTTGGGTGTACGGTTGGTTGCGTCAATCGTTCAATGGTTGGGGCAAGGGTGATGATCCAAAAAGGGGTCAATGGTACCAAAAAGCGGGGACCCCAGGCAAAGCCACCCCACCACATCCACCAGCGACTGTACAGCCCAATGAGGAGTAGGCTGAGCACGAGAATGACAGTGCCTTCGGCGGTATGACGCCGCCAAAAGGCGGGAAAGAAGAACACGGCCGTGAGGAAGAGTGGCGTGTGCCAAAAGACACCGCGATAGGGGCTGATGAGAAGACCCCATAGCCCAGCGCTCAACGCTGCTGTAAAGCCTTCGCCCCGGTCAAAATGGTAGCCCGTGTCAAAGAAAGCTCCAAAGCGGACAAAATTATAGGCAAGCAAGAGCAGGCCCACCACTAACAGCGGGGTGATCAACCCAACCCCGGCCATCAGCGTGCGTCGCCACGCTCTCCACCGGACAGTGGGATCCGTGGCTGTTAGGTCGGTATGGCTGCCGATCAACCAATATAAGCCGAGGCCGACCAACAGAATACTATGGGCAACCACGGTTCCCACGGCGATGCCTGCCCCCACACCCGCCAACCACATCCAGCCGGGCTTGCCGCTGACGCGGTAGCTGAGAATCCCATAGAAGGCGAGCAAGAGGCTCAGTGCACTGAGGGGTTCGCCAAAGAAGTGCGTGGCATAGGGCCAAGCAATGGTACCCAGGCCAAACAAAAGCGCGATCACCAGGCCAGCCCGGTCACGATAGCCGAGGCGAATGGTCGTCAGCCAGAGGAGCGCCGCTGTTACGGCAGTGATCAAACCATTCCAGAGGAGCGTACCTTGGACCAAACCAATGCCAATCTGAAAACGGGCAATGGTCTGGAGGAGCAGATACCAAGGGACCGCCAACACGGCTGGTGCTGGCCCTTTTTTGCTGTAGACTTCCCCATCGGGGCCAAAAGCGCCCAACACCTCGCCGGGGCTATTCACCCATTGGGTCCAGGCAATCGCGTTGGTATCGACATTCCCCCGCGTGGCCAACGATTCCGTCACGGCGAAGAGGCTGACCTCATCGACAATATGAAATTTACCGGCGCTGGTCAGTACATAGACCGACCACAAGAGCGCCACTAGGACTAATAGCCCTAAAGCACGATTCGACATGAATAGATAGACTCACTCTTTTGTCGGTTAGAAACTGTTGAAAAGGTTCCCTATACATTCCCTTTTCAAATAGTTTTCAGGTATCTAGCCCAAAAATTCGCAAGTGTAGTACTGCCCCGGTGTAGTCCCGGAAGATGGACCAGAAGCCAGTTTTGCTGTCGCCATGGCGACGGAGAATGTAGAAGACCGGTACTTCTAAAATTTTCCAATTTTTGCGCCAAGCTACATAGAGCAAGCGGATAAAATAGTCACCGTAGCCGTAGAAGATCGCATCAAAGAGGGGCGCTAGTTGAAAAAAACGTTCCCGACGGACAGCGAAGAAGCCGCTGAGATTGTCCTGAATTTGGGTCATAAAGAGCAGGCGCAAAAAGAAGTTATAGATCAAGCTGGCACGATAGCGCCACTTATCTTCCATCCCCCCGCGCATGACAAAGCGGCTCCCAATCACTAGATCATAATAACGGAGCAAATCGACCATCTGGGGGATCATGGCCGGATCATGGTTAAAGTCGGTATCCATGACGACTAGGGTGCGCCCGCGGGCCTGTTCGAGCCCTGCCCGGATCGCCTTGGCTAATCCCTTGTCTTGGGTTCGTACCTGGAGCCGCACCTGACCATTGCTATGACCACTGCTGCCAACGACCTCGGCCGCGGTGAGATCGAGCCCATATTGTTGGGCAACGACTTGAGCCGTTCCATCGGGGCTATTATCATCCATGACCAACACTTCAAAGCTCCAGGCCAGTGCCCCTAATTCTCGATCAATGGCGTCAATGAGATCACAGATATTGTCACGCTCATTGTAGGTGGGCAAAATAATTGAAATATCGGGGCTTGCTTGGTTGGTTCGGCCAGCCGGTGTCGGCGATTGCGCAGAATGGCTCATGAATGATTCGATCTCTCGG
>JAHBVH010000108.1 GCA_019637645.1 Caldilineaceae bacterium | reverse complement strand
CAAAGAGGATGATACGTGGACGGTTTGAGCAACAGTTGACAGAGTTGCGCGATGATATTCTGCGCATGGGCAAGTTGGTCGAAGAGGAGCTTTTGGTCGCGCTACAGGCCCTGGAGACCATGGATGTCAAACTGGCGCAACAGGTTCATACGATGGATGATGAGGTGAACCGTGTGCGCTTTGAGACCGAGGAAAAATGCTTTACGGTGATCGTCACACAGCAGCCGGCCGCGCGTGATCTGCGCACGATTGTCTCGGTGATGAATATTATCGTCGATCTAGAGCGCATGGGCGACCAAGCCAAAGGGATTGCCAAGGTCATTCCACGGCTACGTCAACAGCAGAAGCTGCTCCCCCTCCCGGAACTCAAGCAGATGGGGACCCTGGTCTTAACAATGCTACGGCAGTCGATGCAAGCCTATGCCAGTGACAGTGTCACCTTGGCCCGCCTGGTTGCGGCTCAGGATAATGAAGTTGACAAGCTTTACGGACAGGTCTTTAGCAAGTTGGTCAACCAAATGGCCGATGATAATCTTGCCGAAGAGATCGAAAGCAGCTATGAGCGGCTGCGTGTCGCCCGCGAGTTAGAACGCTTTGGCGACTTGGCAACGAATATTGCCGAGCGCGTCATCTATCGCGTAACAGGTCAACTGAAAGAGTTAAATACAGACGCCCGCGCCCAGCCCTGACAGCGACGAAGCCATCACCGGCGCGGGATGATATCAGCACCAAGTTTTACCTCTTCGGCTTTGTTTCGTAGTATTTAGAATGACCACTGTCCCGTCTACGCGTAGACGGCTTTTGCGCGCCTGTGCAAGGAACTCCCATAGCCCTGTCGTCGCCAGCTTATGCTACAATAAAGAGTAATCAATCGGTCGATATCTACGTAAGTGAAAATAGAAGGGGTAGGGCGTGAGCGATTATCTAGTACGCATTTTAGCCAAAGAGGCGGGGGTACGTGGCCTAGCCTGTGTCACGACAGATCTAGCGCAAGATGGCGCGCACCGCCATGCGACCTCGCCCACAGCAACGGCGACCCTAGCACAGGGGCTAACCGCCGCGGCCATGCTAGGTGCGCTCATCAAGGTGCAGCAACGGGTGGCGATTAAGGTGGATGCTCGCGGGCCGGTTGGCAAGTTAGTGGCCGAAAGTAACAGCTATGGCCGCGTGCGTGGGTATGTGGCAAATCCGGCTGCAACCTTGCCCCCAACCACATCGCCCACTGATTTTGGGGCGGCCGTGGGGCAGCATGGGCTCCTCACCGTCGTCCGTGATGTGGGGCTCAAGGAGCTGGCAGAAAGCATTGTACCCCGCCAGGGTGGTCAGCTCGATAGTGATCTGATCTACTACTTTATGCAATCGGAACAGTCCCCAACGCTCGTAGAAATTGGCGTACAGATGAAAGACAACGGCGAGCTACACGCTGCGGGTGGCCTCTTGTTGCAATTGCTCCCCGACGCCGAACCAACCACCTTGCGCAACCTGGCCGAGCGGTTGGATGACCTCCCGCCCATCGCGGCACAGTTCGTGGCGGGCGATAGCCCCGAGACGATCCTAGCCGCGCTCTTTAGGGGAATCGCCTATGAAGTGCTGGAAACCAGGCCCCTGGCATTCCAATGTACCTGTAGTTGGGCGTGGGCAGAGCAGGCGTTGCGCACATTGGGGCGGGTCGATTTGGAACAGCTCCAAGCCGAAGGTGAAGCGGTGGTTGACTGTTATTTTTGTCACCAACAATATCTCTTTGGCGTAGAAGCCTTGGAAACCATCCTGGAAACCGTCTAGCAATTGCGCAAAGCGAGCGCTGCGCAACCAAGCTAGCATAGGCCCAACATGACAAAAAAGGAGAAACCAACATGCCGCTCCAATTTGGCTGGCACATGCACTCATTCCCCGTTGATGGCAGTGATGCCAATCGCTTTATGCAGCAGACCACAATGATGCTGGATCTGCTGCAAGACCGCGTGGATTCGGTTTGGGTTGATGATCACTTCTGGCCATGGGCCAAGTTCCAGAGCAATGATACCCCTTATGTTGAATGTATGACCACCATTGCCTACCTAGCCGCCTGCTATCCCAGGCTCAAATGGGGTAGCAGCGTTCTCTGCCAAGCCTATCGCAATCCGGGGCTCATGGCTAAGATGGTAGCCAATCTCCAGTGGCTCACGGGTGGGCGCTTTCTCTTTGGCATGGGCGCGGGGTGGATGGAAGAAGAATACCAAGCCTATCACTACGATTTCCCCAAACCAGCCGTACGCATTGCCCAACTAGAAGAAGCCATTCAAATCGTTCATAAACTCTGGCAGGAGACACCCGCGAGCTTTCAAGGCAAGTACTATCAAATCAACGACGCCTACCTAATGCCTAAACCCGATCCGATTCCGCCCTTGCTTATCGGTGGTGGCGGTGAACAGTTGACGCTGCGCGTCGTTGCCAAATACGCGGATTGGTGGAACATTCCTGGCGGTAGCTTGGAAAACTATGCCCATAAATTGGGCGTCTTGCGCCAACATTGTGACGCCATCGGTCGTGACTTTGACGCGATCGTCAAAACGTGGTCGGCGGAATGTGTCGCCGTCGCGAAAACCGAGGCCGCAGCACAGCGCCTTATCGAAGCCACCCCCTACCAGAACGCGCCCATCTATGGCACGCCCGAACAAGTCGCGGCCAAGCTCCAAGCTTTTGTCGATCTCGGCGTCACCTACCTCATTGTCCGCCTCGTCGATTTCCCTAGCACGGCTGGCATGGAGTTGTTCCTGGATGAAGTTGTTCCCCTATTGCAGTAGGACAGTAGGACAGTGAGGCCGTAGGGCTGTAAACGAATGTACCCTCTGCCCTCTCCCCTCTGTCTCACTGCCCTACATCTTTGACACGACACCGCATCGGCAGTATACTCTGGAATAAGTAATTAGGATTCCAAAGTATTTTGGCCCTAGCTTGAGAACATATCGAGAGAACAATGGCTCCCACTGCCGCTGATTGTGCCCATGCCCTGCTTGATGTTGTGCCCGAAGTAATGCAAGTGATTCGGCGTCACGTGCGCCACCAACGCGGGCACGACCTTTCGGTTCTCCAATTGCGCACGTTGGCCTTCTTGGCCCACTGCCCTGGCGCACCCCTCTCTGCGGTTGCCGAGCATGTGGGGCTGACCCTCCCCTCTATGTCTACCCAAGTTAGCAATCTGGTTGAGCGTGGCCTGATTGCGCGGACCACGTCACCGACGGATCGACGCTATGTCGCGCTCCAAGTAACCGACCAAGGCGCAATACAACTCGCCCACGTCCGCGACAATGCACGTACCACATTGGCGGCCAGCCTTGTCCACCTATCCGAAGCCGAACGCGCCCAAGTGATCGAGGCGCTGACACTCCTACGCGCGGTGCTACCAGCGGTTCCCTTGGGGCCTTGAGCTGACGATACCAGCTTGAGAGAAAACCAATCTTATTTTTCTGTGTAATAGACTAGAATGGGAGTGTGCCATCTTGGAGGAACAGCAACGGAGCCGACCGCGTGCAGCGAGATCAGGACAAGATCAGCGTATGTCAGAGAAAGAGGGGCAGATCGAACAGAGTACCTTGGAAGTCGCCATGACGGCACCGGAGATTCAGCCCCCGCGCCTGCCCAATATTCCGCCGGAAGTGCTGCCAATCCGGGCGCGGCAATTTCGCCTACCAAAGACCTTTGCAGCCTTGCGTCATCGCAATTTCCAGCTCTTTGTTCTAGGCCAACTCATTTCCAGCGTGGGCACTTGGATGCAGATCATTGCCCAAGGTTGGCTTGTCTATGAACTGAGCCAATCCGAGCTAGCGCTGGGCATTGTGGGCTTTGCGTCGGCCTTGCCAGCCCTCTTTATTACACCGTGGGGCGGTGTCATTGTTGATCGGGTTCCCAAGCGAACGCTACTGGTTATTACCCAAACGGCCTCCATGATCTTTGCCTTTATCTTGGCCGCATTGACGATGATGGGCATTGTCGAGGTTTGGCATGTAGTCGCCCTTGCGGTAGGGCTAGGCGTTGTCAACGCCTTTGATGGCCCCGCCCGTCAAGCCTTTGTCGTAGAGATGGTGGGGCGCGAGGATTTACCTAACGCCATTGCGCTCAATTCAATGACCTTTAACGGGGCGCGGATCTTTGGTCCGGCCATTGGCGGCATTCTCCTGGCCGCGGTTGGGGCTGGGTGGTGCTTCTTTTGGAATGGACTCACCTTCTTGGCCGTGATCCTAGGGCTCATCGCCATGCGGTTGCCGCCACACCAAGTAAGCGCCTTGCGGTTGTCACCTTGGCAACAGCTACAGAGTGGGGTAGCCTATGCCAATAGCATTGAAAAAGTGCGTGCCTTGCTCATGATGGCCTTTATTATCAGTTGTTTTGGCATTACCTACAGCACCATTTTACCCGCGTTTGTGGATAAGAATTTGCAACAAGATGCCACAGCCTTTGGCGCGCTGAATACAGCCGCTGGGATAGGCGCGATTATCACGGCATACTTCATTGCCCGCTATGGCGATCATGGTCAACGCGGCCAATGGCTCGCGATCAGTGCCATTGCTTTTCCGATTGTACTCTGTGGTTTTGCCCTCAACCGCTCCTACCCTGTGGCATTGATCCTGGGTGTCTTTTTGGGCATGGGCTTTATGAGCCAATTCACCCTGATCAACACTCTGCTCCAGACCAATATTAGCGACGAAATGCGGGGACGGGTCATGAGTCTCTATACCTTGACCTTCTTTGGCTTCACACCCTTTGGCAACTTGGCTATCGGTGCGGTGGCAGAACAGTGGGGCCTCGGCGAGGCCATTGCCAGTAGCGCGCTGATCGCGTTAGTGCTCTCCCTCATTGTCATCTACAAAACACCCCAATTACGCCAGTTAGCATAGGGACTGGAGACTAGAGCGTGTAAGTCTCTAGTCTCCAGCCTCCAGCCTCCAAAAAAATTCGCATTTTCCCCTCATCTTTTGTACAATAAGCTTTTGCTAAGGATGTAACCGCTGGCATGACGCTCGTTGCACATAGGTTACCCCACCCGCCTTGGATAAAGGAGTGATTGTTTTATCATGAATATTATTGGTAAAGTATCGGTTTTCCCTAAAATCCCTGACACCATTGGGCGCCTACAAGAGTTGGCCTACAACCTATGGTGGAGTTGGGAACCGGCGGCGCAAGCCCTCTATGCGCGGATTGATACCGAGCTCTGGGAACGAACCAACCATAATCCGGTTAAGTTTTTGCGCAATGTCCACCAACAGCGCCTAGATGAGGCCGCGGCTGATCCAACCTATCGGCAAGAATATACCGCGGTGTTGACGAGCTTTGATGAGTATATGTCTTGCGCAGAAGGTGATTGGTTTAGTAGCAACCATGCCGATCAGCGCCAATCGATCATTGCCTATTTTAGCGCCGAGTTTGGCCTCCACGAAGCCCTACCCATCTATAGTGGTGGCCTGGGTGTCCTCAGTGGTGATCACTGCAAAGAAGCGAGTGACCTCAACCTGCCCTTTATTGGAGTAGGCTTTCTCTACCCCCAAGGCTATTTCACGCAACGCATCGACCCTGAAGGGCGACAACAGGCGGAATACGAGAAGATCGACTTTGCCGAAATGCCGGTGACGCCCGCGCTCGATCCCCAGGGGCGCGAAGTCCTGATCAATGTCGATCTCCCTGGCCGCACTGTCTATGCCAAAGTATGGCGCATCCAAGTGGGGCGCATCCCTATCTTCCTAATGGACACCGACGTGCCCCGCAATGCACCCCAGGATCGGGAGCTGAGCGCGCGGCTCTATGGCGGCGACCGGGAAATGCGCATTAGTCAAGAAGTGGTGTTGGGGATCGGTGGGGTGCGGGCCGTCCGCGCCTTGGGCTATAGCCCCGCGGTTTGGCATATGAACGAAGGCCATAGTGCCTTTCTGGGCCTAGAGCGGATCCGCGAATTGGTCCAGGGCCAAGGGCTCTCTTTCCAAGAAGCGGTGGAAGTGGTACGCGCCAATGCCCTTTTCACCACCCATACCCCCGTGCCAGCCGGGAATGATGCGTTCGCCTTTGAAATGGTCGAAAAATTTTTCTGGCAATATTGGGGACAGTTAGGCATCGACCGCGACCATTTTATTGGTTTTGCCCGCCAAGAGCTACCTTGGGGGCCCCAATATAGCATGACTGTCCTAGCCATCCGCCTGAGCAGCCATGCCAATGGCGTCAGCAAGTTGCATGGGGAAGTGAGCCGGGCGATGTGGCAATTCCTTTGGCCGGATACGCCGATGGAGCAGACGCCGATTGGGCATATCACCAACGGTGTCCATACCAAGACATGGTTGGCGTTGGAACTGAAAAAGCTATATAGCCAGTACCTGCCGCCGCATTGGCTAGAAGAGGTGGATACCCCGGCAACTTGGGCTAGCATTGACCAAATTCCGGATAGCGAGCTATGGGCTGTTCATGAAGAGCGCAAAGAGAAAATGGTTGCCATGGTCCGCCAGCGCGCGCGTCGCCAATATTTGCGCTATGGCGAAGGCACACGCCGTATCCAGGAAGCGGAGCAGCTGCTCAACCCCCATGCGCTGACCCTGGGTTTTGCGCGGCGCTTTGCAACCTATAAGCGAGCAACCCTGATCTTTCGCGATGAAGCCCGTCTTCTCCGTCTATTGAACGACCCCGAACGGCCCGTCCAGATTGTCTTTAGTGGCAAGGCCCACCCAGCGGATGAACCCGGCAAAGGGTTGATCCAACAGATCTATCAGCTCAGCCAACGCCCAGAATTTCGGGGGAAGATTGTTTTCGTCGAAAACTATGATATGCACATTGCCCGCCAGTTAATTGCTGGCGTGGATGTCTGGCTCAATAACCCACGGCGGCCCCACGAAGCCAGCGGCACCAGCGGCCAAAAGGCATCGCTCTGTGGGATTCCCAACTTTAGTGTGCTTGATGGCTGGTGGGTTGAGGGCTATGATGGCACGAACGGCTGGTCGATTGGTGAAGAGCGCGAATATAAAGACGAAGCAACCCAAGATGAGGCCGATGTCCTCAATCTCTATGCAACCTTGGAGGATGAGATCATCCCGCTCTTCTATACGCGCGATGCTCAAGGCGTGCCCGTGGCGTGGGTCAAAGCGATGAAAAATGCCATTCGCACCTGCGCACCACAGTTTAGCATGAAGCGGATGGTGAAAGATTACACCATCCAATACTACCTGCCTGCCGCCGCCAATCAGGAACGCTTCACCGCTGATCACTATGCCCTGGCGCGCGATGTCGCCGCTTGGAAAGGACGCCTAGCTCAACAGTGGCAAGCCCTTCATCTGCAAGCCGAAGTCCAAAGTGTCAACCAAGTCACAGTTGGTGACAACGTGCGGATCATCGCCCGCGTCTGGCTCAACGGTCTGTCCGAAGCTGGAGTGGCGGTTGAATTGTTAGCTGGCACAGTCAATGGTCAGAATCAGTTAGCCAATCCCCAAGTCACGCCGATGCAGGCTGTTGGTCAAGAAAACGGAGCCCTGATCTACCAAGCGGAAGTCGCGCCAAGCGACAGTGGCGTGCTCAGCTTTGGCGTCCGCGCTCGCCCCCGTCACATCGGGTTGATTCACCCCAATGAAACCGGCGTTAGCCGTTGGGCATAACCAAGCGCGGCATGAAGATCATAGCGCTCAACGTAGCTCGCATCATAAAAGCTGGGTGGCAGCAGGTAACACTCCCAAGGCCAAGGCATAGTGATTATTGGTTGTGGGGGGGAGCACTGCTGCTCCAGCTTTTCCTTTTGCCCGGCCTGCCCCTGATTGGGCAGGCCGCAGCGATCTTGCTCCTCTTTGGCCTGCTACCGGGCTACCTGTTGGTCCAACTGATTATCGGCCCAAGCACGGTCCCGCCGACAGTGGCCGAGCGTTGGCTCTATAGCATCGGTGCTGGTTATAGTTTTCTGACACTAACCATGCTCGCCTTGAGCTATCTACCCAGTGCAATTGTGCAGGGCCAGGCCCTGTTGTGGTTTAATGGCTGGTTAGTCTTCTTCTTGATCTGCTACAGCCTTCAGCAAGGAGCACGCCGCTCCGCCCCGCTCTCACCCGCACCCAGCCCAGCCCAGCCAGTGGACACAGGACCGGACGCCCTGCCGCGCCCAAACCGCTGGCTGCCAACAGGGATATTGGTGCTGCTGCTCGTCGGTGGCTTGTATCGTTTTGTCCACCTGGGCTATGCCGAATTCCAGGGTGATGAAGCACGCCTAGCCCTACGCGCCGCCGAGATTCTACAAGGATATGAGGGCACGCTCTTTGTCCACAAAAAAGGGCCTGTCGAGATCCTGCTGCCGACCATTATCTATGCGCTGACCAACCATCTAACCGAAGCATCGGCGCGGTTGCCCTTTGCTGTTGCTAATTTCACGGCCATTTTCGCCATGCTCCTCTTGGGCCGACGGCTCTTTGGTCCCCTCGCGGGCTGGGTCGCGGCCCTCGTCATCGCGCTGGACGGCTACCTCATTGCCTTTGGCCGCGTGGTACAATACCAGAGCATGGTGCTCCTGACAACGCTGTTGTTGATCCTGATCCTACAACGGGTCAGTAGCACGCGCATGGCAGCGCAGACATTGACGCGCTACTTGGGACTAGGGGTTCTGTTCTTTGTCACAGGACTGCTCGCCCACTACGAGGTCTTACTCGTGGGCATTCCGGCGCTCTTTCTGCTTTGGCAGCTTGTCCAACGGGTGGGGCTATGGCCGCTCATCCGCGCCGCCCTGGTGCCAGTGGGGATTGGCATGCTCCTGTTAGCCAGTTTCTACTTGCCCTTTGCCCTCTATCCCGAGTTCTCGGATACGAGTGCTTATCTGGTGGATTACCGACTGGGATTGGGGGGGCTCTATAACAACCTCGCCAGCTTTTTCCAACGCACCACGCTCTATAGCTCGACCTATTATCTGCTGTGGCTGATCTTGGGAACGTTGATGGCCTTGTTCCAACTGTATCGGCGGGCGCTGCCACCGGTGGGGCGCTGGCTGGCAAGCGCGCTCGTTCTGGTCGGCCTAGCCATCACAATCTATCGACCGGCTTGGTTTATAGTCAACGGCCAAGATTATACGGGGCTCTTCTTTTTTTGGGTGCTACTCAGCGCTTGGCTGTGGGCCAGCCAACCAGCGGAGCGCTTGGTCTGGCTGTGGTTTGGCGGCATCCTGCTGATTGCCCTTTTTCTGACCGCAATTCCCAATACCCATGTTTACAGCTTCTTTATCCCTTGGGCGCTGCTCATGGGCATGATCAGTGAACAGGCTTGGCAGCGGCTACGCCAGTGGCGCGCGCTGCCGCTGGCACGTGGGCTCGCCGCAACCGGGGCGGCTGTGCTGATTGTGCTCTTTGGCTTCTATGAATATCAGCTTTTTGTCTACCATGGGGTCGAAGTACTGCGGACTTGGCCGGTGAACCGCCCAGCGGGCTATTGGACGACCTATGCCGAGCCTGTGGAGATCGCGATCTTTGGCTTCCCCCTGAACAACGGCTGGAAAGCGGTTGCTGGTCTCTATGCGCAGGGCGCCTTGACCGGACCCTACGCCACCAACACACGCGACGAAATCGCGGAATGGTATACGCGTGGCTACGGGAATTGCCCGCGTGACGAACCCAATTATTACATTCTCACCAACCCCGTTGAGCCGACGCTAGCCGATGAAACGGCTGAATTACGCAATAGCTTGCGTGCGGATCACCAACTTTTTGGCACGGTAGTGGTCGAAGGACAGCCAGGGCTGGAGATCTATACCCGCCTACCCACGGACGGGCCACCTCAGCAATTTTTGCTCCAGCCCTATGCAGTCTTGTTCGACCGCAAGCTCTCTACCCCCAACTTTGAGCAGAATGGCCCCATTGGCAAGCGCACCTTCGCCAATCCGCTTGTCGCACGCTTTGGGGAGCAGATTAGCTTGGTCGGCTTTCGTCTAGAAGGCCCGACCGCGCTGGCCGGTGATCCCTTTACGGTGACGTTCTACTGGCAAGCAACTACGCCAGTTGCCGAAGATTATGCCGTCTTTGTCCAATTAATTGATCTCACCGATCTCCACAAAGCAGGCCAGCGCGATGGGCAACCCGGCTGTAATGACTACCCTACCACCACTTGGGTGCCTGGAACCACCATTGCCGACCGCTATGATATTCCCCTTGCAGCCGATGTCCGCCCCGGCGTCTATTCGCTCTTGGTTGGTCTTGTTACGCCTGATGGGACACGGTTGCCCATCTATGATACGAATGGCCAACCGCTAGGCGACGCCCTCCCGGTTACAACCATCGAAATCCTGCCTTAAGCTATCCCTTCTTGGTAAAGCACACCAAAGCACACCACCGCCCGCGTTGAATGCACACTGGGACACACTGACAACAACAGGTAATTCCAGTATTGTATTGGTATCGCTGTTCCTGGCGCCCTACTCATCATCCATCCACTGTCGAGTTATGATGTCCGTCCAAAAGAGACAACACTGTTTACAAAGGAGATCAAAACCATGTATGCTCGTTGGTTTGCTCGTCATGTTGTTCGCCTTGGCTTCGCGGGCTTGATCGCGCTCGCTGTTTTACTATCAGTGATCGCCGCTGGCCAGACCCAATCGAATCCCCAAGTCTTTTTGCCGCTGATCCAACAGGACGGCACCACAGCCACTGTGACCACCAACCCACAAGAAGAACAAGGCCAAGCAGATCAAACCCAAGAAAGTCAGGGCCAAGCAGGAGAGGCTGGCGGAAAGCCCAAAGTGAAACCGCATATTGTGCTGGTCCATGGGGCGTGGGCCGATGGCACTGGTTGGCAAGCCGTGATCGAACGGCTCATCCGCGAAGGCTATACCGTAACGGCGGTCCAGAACCCGCTCACCTCGCTTGTCGATGATGTGGCGACCACCAAACGAGTACTAGATGAGGCCGGGCAGAAGGGACCCGTGATTGCGGTCGGTCATTCCTATGGCGGTGCTGTGATCACTGGTGCTGCGGCAGGCAATCCTAATGTGAAGGCGCTTGTCTACATTGCAGCCTTTGCACCAGAGGTAGGGGAACCGATTGGCGCACTGTTAGGCCAATACCCGACTGAGCTAGGCAACATCTTAGTCGCCGACACCGCGGGCTTTGCTTATCTCGATCGGACACGCTTCCGCGCGGTTTTTGCCGCAGATGTTGATCGCACCACCGCCCAAGTGATGGCGGCGGCCCAAAAACCGGCCTTTGGCGGCATCTTTGGCGAAGCCTTAACCGCCGCAGCCTGGAAGACCATCCCGTCGTGGTATATGATCGCAAAAGAGGATAAGGCCCTGAGCCCAGCTATGGAGCGTTTCTTAGCCAAGCGGATGGGCGCAACCACCGTAGAAATCAAGGCAAGTCATGTCCCCTATATCTCTAAACCGGGAGATGTCGTTAAGTTTATTGAAAAAGCTGTCAAGGCGACTTCCCCTTAGCGCATTGGGGCTTCTGTTACCCAAATGAACCTTTCAAGGCTCTAACCGAGAGGAATACGATTGATGACAAGTAAAACGATTGTTCTCATTCACGGGCTATCTGTGAGTAAACATTCTTGGCAACAGTGGGCTGACCGCTATGCGTCCCGTGGCTACACCATCATTACGCCAGCCTATCACCCTGGTCTTGATAAGCCGCTTGCCGAATTGAAGCAAAATCCAGACGATCCGATTCTGGGCAAGATCACGCTACCCGAGGTCGTCGCGCATCTCAAGCAAGTGATTCAAGCGCTCCCTGAAAAGCCCATCCTTATGGGGCATTCCTTTGGGGGCATGTTGACCCAATTGTTGTTGCAGCGCGATCTGGGGGCAGTGGGGGTGGCGATTGACGGCGCCCCGCCGATGGGTGTCCTGCCCACCCAGTTTTCGTTCTTCCGCTCCACTTGGCCCGCTGTCAACCCCCTCATTGCGGCGACCAAGCCATGGTATATGACCTTCCCCCAATTTCAATACTCTTGGGTCCATACCTTGCCACTCGCGGAACAGAAGAAGGCGTATGAGATTATCGTCCCCGAGTCACGCGGCCTTTATCGCAGTGCGCTGACGAGTGATGCCAAGGTGGATTGGACTCGCCCTCGTTCCCCCTTGCTCATCATTGCCGGTGAAAAAGATCACATTATCCCGGCGGGCGTGAATCGGGCCAACTATAAACGCTATGCCAAGACCCCCGCGGTAACAGCCTTTAAAGAGTACCCTGGTCGCACCCACTATACCATTATGGCAGGTAAAGGCTGGGAAGAAGTTGCCGATTATGCCCTCGACTGGGCCGTCAAGCAGCAAGAGAAGTAAGCAGAAGACAGCGGACAGCAGTCAGCGAGCAGAATCTCTCTTCTGTCCTCTGTCCTCTGCCTTCTCTCTATTCAAGCGCGCCGAGAGCAAGCAGGGCGGTGCGTTGGGCGATGGTGAGGCCGGTTAGCCCGCGGATCGTTAGCCGTTCATAGGGCCGGTCGCGGCGTAGGGTTTGGCGCAATTCACCGCTTTGCAGTTCCCAGATCTTGATAGTGCCATCATCACCACAAGTGGCTACCTGTTTGCCGTCGGGACTGCGCCGGAGCGCTTGGACAGCCCCCTCATGGGCAGCTTGCCAACGGAGGCAGCGTCCCGCGGCAACATCCCACCAACGGAGTAAACCATCCCCACCACCGCTGATCAAGGGTAACGCTTCTCCTGGCATAGCAGCCCAACCCCAAGCAACCCCATTCACAGGGCCAGGGTGATCGATAAAAGCGCCGTTGAGCGTGCCGCTAGCAATATCCCATACCGATAGTTCACCATGTTCGTTACCACTAGCGCTAGCGGCCAAAAGGGTGCCAGCAGGGTTCCATACAAGGCGGGTAATCATGCTCTCGTGGCCGCGCAACTGGTTCACGATTGCGCCCGTAGCAGCATCCCAGAGGTAGACAATCCCATCCTCGCCACCGCCAGCAATGAGGTCAACCGTCGGGTGCCAGGCCACTTGGCGGATCTTGTTCAGCGGCGGCGCTCCTTGCCAGAGCGGCTGTTGTCGTTGGATATCCCATACTATAATGCCATGTTTTGCCGTGCCACTCGCCAGCCGTTGACTGTCGGGACTCCACGTAATGCCATAGAACAGGTTGGTCGGGTCCGCAGTGTGCTGGAGTACCAACACGCCTCCTGGGGCTTTTGTATCCCAAAGCCGAATGGCATTATCCAATTCACTACTAGCGATCCAGCGCCCATTGGGACTCCAACTGACGCCAAAGACACTATTGGTATGCCCGCGCAATACTTGGGCGGGCGGCTGCAGCCTATCTGTTGCGGCGGCGCTCGTCATAACCGCATAGAGTGTCACACTGGCATCGGTTCCCACACTTGCAACTTGATGAGATTCACTGGGATTCCAATCTACATCATAGAGCGCTCCGGTGTAGCCCGTCATGACATGCATGCACTGACCATTGGTCAAATCCCAGATGCGTAACGAGCCATCTTCACTACAGCTAAATAGCCGCGTGCTATCTGGCGTCATGGCAATATCGTAGACGACGGCCAAATGGCCTTGGAGTGGAACGCGGTAATGGCGCGCTTCTCTATCCCAAAGCCAGATAATGCGATCAAAGCTACAACTGGCAAGAAGCCGTCCATCTGCACTCCAACTCAGCCGATGCGCCCAAGCTAATTGCGTAGTAAGCGTTTCCTGAAGGCGTAGCCACACTTTGGGTTCTGCCGATGCCTGGTTGTGCAGTGGCGGCACGAGATCCCATAATTTGACAGTGCCGTCATAGCTGGCGCTGGCGAGGAGAAGGCCATTGGGTGTAAAGGCCAAGCCATCCACCCAAGTCGTATGTTCGCGCAGCGTCTGCACACAGGTTCCTACCGCGGATGCCTCTTGAAGCGCCCAACAGCGTAACACACCAGCCAGATCACCACTAACCAGCAACTGGTGGGTTGGTGACCAAGCAATCACCGCCACGGGATCAGGATGAGCCAACGCTTGCAGCAACTGTCCGCTCTGTACATCCCACAGCCGAACCACGCCATCACTCCCACAACTAGCAACACGGTGACCATCCGCGGCAAAGGCAACTCGATTCACTTGACCCGTATGTCGCCCTACCCACCGCAATGTGCCCGTGGCAACCTCCCATAGCTTGATCGTGCCATCCCAACTGCCACTCGCCAACGTTCCACCGTCAGGGCTGAAGGCTAAGGTCCAGGCTAGGGCGGTGTGCGCCTGCCAAGTACGGTGAAAGGTGATAGGCCCAGTGGGATGATGATCAGTGGGATGATGATCAGTGGGATGATGATCAGCCCGCCAGATCCACACTTCGCCACGGCGACTAATCGCGGCCCAAGCCGAACCATCGCGGCTGATGGTGACCGCGGTCATGACATCAAAGGTATCGGTGAAGAGGGTGTCTCGAACAAAGGCATCCGCTAGGGTACTATCGCGTAACTCAACGCCTTGTAAATAGGCCTGTCGGATGGCGAGACGAGTGAGATCTAAGCCGCGTAAGTGTCCCCGTAGGAGACGTAACAAATTGATCAAGTTGCCTGGTGCGTAGCCTTGTTCCATGAGGGGTTTGGCGCGCAGCATTGCCAACCGCGCCAAGATTTCTTCGGCAAACTGTTCAGAACCGCCGTAGAAGGCGACTAGGCGTTCCAAGATAGGGTTGGCAAGTAACCGTTCTTGGCTATGGCGTATGTATTCTTTGGCCGTTGCCTGCACCAACGCGTAACGGGACACCGCAACGAAGGTATGATTGAGTAATTCATCAGAGATGCTTGTAATCAGATGTTCCGTCAGATATTCTAGGACCACGCGCTGCAAGGTAAAGGTCAAATGCGTTTGACCTAGTTCAATCAGATTACGCTGCCAGAGGGCATGGAGGGCCGTCAAGACGGTGGCGCGCGTTAACGTCCGGGGCGTCGCTTCGCGCGGCGCGCTTTCAGCGAGGGCGGCCATGAGTTGTTCAAGGGTAATCGGTTCGCGGCCAATGGCTAGCCAGGCGAGGAGCTGTTGCTCCACGGGGGTTGCCCGGCTGATCTGTTGCGCTAACAGCTGACCAACCCCATTGAAAAAGAGATCGCCCTCGGTGAGAAAGGCCGCGACATTCCCGCTGAACAAGGCACGGATCGGTTCGGCCACCAACTTTAAGGCCAGTGGATTTCCACCGTAGCGCTGTGCTAAGGCGGCTGCCTCGCCCGCTGTTCCAACCAGATCTTGGTCGGCGAGCAAGGCTTGGCATGCCGCTGCTGTCAGTCCAGTTAACCGTAGGCTACGCACAGGATTACGCGGTCCTTCGAGCGCAGCAAGCTCGTGCGGGCGCTCACGGCTGGTGAGCAATAAACAACTTTGGTGGGCCGTCTCGCCGATAGTCTTGAAGAGGGTTCCATACCCCTCATAGCCCGGCAGGTAAGCAGCGTGCGTTGCCCCAGCCTGCAAAAGCGTTTCCAGGTTATCTAAGATCAGCAAAGCGCGTTGTTGCCGCAAGAGCGTGATCAGGAGAGCCAATTTCTCGCCAAGCGGCGTTGGTGCCACACTTTGTCCGGTGGAAAGGCCGTGAATCAACTGGTCGAGTAGATCCAGCAAGGGTGGGGCTTCGCCTAAGGAGCGGAAGATGATAACCGAAAAGTGCGCTAGGTGCTGACGCCCAAAGGTAACGGCCAAGCTAGTTTTCCCAATGCCGCCAAGCCCGATAATACTCATAACCCGACACTGCTCGCCAACACCCCAATGCGTTAGCGTTGCCAGTTCATCGGTGCGCCCATAGAGCACGGGCACATCTTGGGCCAATCCCCAATCAACGCGCGCCATTGACTGCTCGGGCAAAGTTGGTCGCGCGAGCAAAGTGAGGGGCGGGGTTGGTTCGTTGGGCTGTTCAGTGATAGTCGTACCGGTTGTCAGTAGGCGCGCCATGAGATCGGCTAGCGGGAAGGTTCTGGCTTGGGCCCAAAGGGTAGCGACCGCCGTTGCGCCCAAGCGGCTGCGCAATGTAGCCAAAGTCTGTTCGTTTGCCGCTTGATCGACTGGGCGCAGCGGCGTCCCCATCTCTACCCGTAACATGGCCGCGGCGGCGAGCATAGACACGGCCAGCGCTGTTTCCTGTGTGCTGGCCGGCGCAATGATGCGCTGGGTGGTGAGCTGGGCAGTCAGACGCGCAAGGGCTTCCAGCGCCATTGCGATCATCAGGCGCGGCCCGACGGACCAGGCCAGCTGGAGAGATTCGAGCAAGGCTGTTTGGGCCGCGGCCCACTGTTGCTGTGCTTGCAAAATTTGGCCGAGGGTAATGAGCGCTTCTGCAAGACTGCCAGCGGCCTTTTGGGCGCGGAAGAGAGCAACGCTCTCATTGATTAGAGGGCGTGCGGCTGGGAAATCATCGCTTTGGTAGGCTGCCAACGCCAAATTATTGAGCACAAAGCCAATCGCCCACTTGGCCTCCAATTCACGCAAGATCAGCAAGCTTTGCGCGGCATAGTGGCGCGCTTGGGCTGCGTTACCCTGATCGCGGGCAATGTCACTCAGGGCTAACAGGCCCATGGCCAATCCCTCCCGATCCGCCAAAGCCCGATGGAGCTGTACACATTCCTCAAAAAGGGCCATTGCTTGTGTAAAATCGCCCTGTTCACGCCGTACTAACCCCAAGAGGAAGAGCGATTGACCAATGCCAAAACTGCCTAGGCTGCCCCGATTGCCCAAGGCGCGCTGGTGGGCCAAGGCATCTTCCAATAGGGTAGTCGCACGCCGATAGGCACCCATTGACCGCGCCTGAAGGGCCTGATTGACCAGTAATTGGGTATCTTCCTCGCGCTGGCCTAAGGCCCGGCGCAAGAGCAGGCTCTCTTCAAAAAGCTGGGTGGCCCGCTCATAGTCGTGCTGATCAGATGCCAGCCAAGCCGCGCCAACCAGGGCCCGCAAGCGGGCGGCATAAAAGCCTGGATCGGGTGAATCCGTATCCTGTGACTGTTTCTCTGTGAGCGCGAGGAACTCTGCGAGCCAAGCACGTCCCTCGGTGAGCAGACCACGCCGTCGCCAGAACTTTACCAGTGCGCCAGCGAGCTGTAGACCCAGGAATTGGGGAGTGCGCGCACCGACGGCTTCTTGGCTATCGCGCGTCCATTGGAGGGCGGCGCGCAGATTGTCCCGTTCTAGGTCAAGTTGGGCAATGGTGGCAGCTGCCGTTGGTCCTGCCCATTGCGCGGCGGCGGCTTCGGCTAGGGTGAGATAATAGCTTGCATGGGCACGCTGTAACAGTCGATCCTCACCGAGGGCGACAAGCTGTTCCCAGGCATATTCACGAATAGGCTCAAGCATGCCAAAGCGCGGTTGGCTTGTCCCCGCAGCGCGTGACGCATCTTGTGACGTATCATTGGAATGGGCCGTGCTCACCTCGCGGCGGACTAAGGACTTATCGACTAGCGCGGCCAAAATCGGGGGGGAGAAGCGCCAACTGTGCTCATTTTGCCGAGATAGGTGATGACAAATGGCTTCTACAGCGGTCTGATTCCAGCCGCCACGGAAGATCGATAACCGACTGACTAAGATGCGCTCGGCCTCGCTGAGGAGATGCCAAGAATGGTCAAAGACCGCGCGTAAGGTACGATGACGGGAGGGCACATCATGAAAAGTTGTCGCCAAACTATCGACATGAATGCCAATGGCCTGCTCAATCTCGGCTACCGGCAGGGTGCGTACCGTCGCGGCGGCTAGCTCAATGGCAAGTGGGATACCAGCTACCTGCTGACAGATACGCCCGATCGCAGCGAACATTGCCGCCGAGGGGACAAGGTCGGGTTGCAGTTGCGTTGCCCGCAGCAGAAAGAGTTCGATAGCACTATAGCTGTGCCATTCAGCCGTGCTGAGCAGCGGCAGGTGACCATGGCTATCGCTAACAGGGTAAGGAAGCCCCTTGACATCAAAGAGCCATTCAGCCTGAAGATTCAGGCGCGCCCGTGAGGTGACTAGGATCGTAAGCTGTGGGGCGGCCTGGATCAGGGCAGAGACGAGGTCAACTCCCTCGTGCAGGAGATGCTCAAAATCATCAAGCACGAGAAGCATCTGCAAGGGGCGTACGTAATCCAGCAAGGCCGTAAGCGGATTGCTGCGGGCAGGCGTCTGGGCCGTGAGGGCCAGGGGCAGAGCTTCGATGAGCGCCGTAATAACTTGGTTTTGGGTAACAGCCGACGCCAACGGAACAAAGGCAACCCCATCCCGGAAGAACGATCGGTGCTCGGCGGCAATGGCCGCTGCCAAACGCGTTTTGCCAATACCGCCTGGTCCGAGCAGTGTCAGGAGGCGGCAGGCCGGGTTCGTCAGTAAATGGGCAATCGCCTTCCGTTCAGATGTACGCCCCACCAGCGGCATGCCTTGTATGGGCAGTTCTTGCATTGGCTTTGTGGTGGGTGCTGGCTCTGCCAGCTGTGGTGGCCCTTCCGACGCAACCGCGGATAGCTGTACAAACCAAGTGCGATCAAAGGGCGGAAATTGTTGCGGCGAATGTTGGCTGATCAGCTCCCAAAGCGCGGTAACTTCATCAAGGGCGGTTGTTGGTGTAAAGACCGCTAATTGGAGGAGAGCCTGAATCAGTGTACGCAAATTGTCGGCGGTTGGATAGGTTTCGCCACTCTCCCATTTCTGTATACTGCGCCGATGCACGCCAACATGCGCGCCCAACTCAGCTTGGGTAAGTTGGGCGCGGCGGCGCAGGGTAAATAAAAGTTGGCCGACGGCATAATTCCGAACAGGGTAACGCGGCTTCGGTGTCACAGGGGTTTCCTCACAAGGTCTGAAAGAAAAAATGATCCCAACATGGCATCCACGTCTCACTTTCTACGTTGTTTATCATCTCTTATCATTGCTTGCTGAACACGCGAACAACTTGGTTTTGAGGAAAAAATGGAGAGGCTGGACTACGCTGATAAAATGCACACAGAAGCACACTAGCCGATCCGCTGAATGCACACTGAAACACACTGACATCCTGGGCCAAACAGGATATGCTTGCGTTACCCATAGATACAGTCGAGTAGCCGTGGGTAACGCCGATCGTACCATAGTTTTATAGAGACTTCAACCTATAAGCATCGGATAAATCCGGCAGCAAACAGTCAAAAGCGCCCTCAGGCACTTCGCCCTGTTCGTGAAGGGTTTTACCCCCGATGGAAAGTGCAACAATGATCGAACTGACCGAAGCAGAGCGGCACATCTATCAAGAAACGGCGAAAACCCTTAAAGGCAGTGAGCGGCGCATCTATATGGCACGGATTGTCCAAACCTTAGGCCATGGTGGTCAGCGCTATGTCGAACGGACCCTTGGTTGGAATCGCCGCACGATTCGCAAAGGGTTGAGCGAGCTACAGAGTGGAATCCACCATTCGGATCGCTTCTCGGCGCGCGGCCGCAAACGAATAGAGGAACGCTTACCTCATTTACTCACCGATTTAGGTACATTAATCGAGCAGGCCCTCAGCAACAATGGGGCTTCTGAAAATGGGGGGATGGCTCCTGTGCCGACAGAAGATGGTCAACATTCTCCCCAACATTCTCCCCAATCACCGGTGCGGCGCTTCGTGCTGGGGCTTAGTGTCCTCCAAATTCGTCGCCAATTGCGAGAAGAAAAGGCCTATTCCGTTGAGTCTTTGCCCTGTGTCGCGACCATTCGCAAGAAGCTGGCTGAGCTAGGCTATATTCTGCGGCCAGCTCACCGACTGCCCCGTTCCACCGGCCCCGCTCCACTGGAAAGTGAGCAAGTGTAGCGCGCTTACACGCCGCTATCGCTATGAGTAGTGGTTATTGAACAGCGTAATCTATCGTGATGGTAAGGAGATCTCACCATGGGTACAATTACTGTAACAGACGGCACGACAATCTATTTCAAAGATTGGGGAACAGGCCAACCGGTGGTCTTTAGCCACGGCTGGCCGCTGACAGCGGATAGTTGGGAGGCGCAGATGCTCTTTCTCGCCGAGCATGGTTATCGCTGCATTGCACATGATCGACGCGGGCATGGACGATCCAGCCAGCCATGGGGCGGCAATGAGATGAATACCTATGCTGATGACCTCGCCGCGCTGATCGAAACATTGGACCTACACAAGGCTGTGCTCTTTGGCTTTTCGACGGGTGGCGGCGAAGTAGCGCGTTATATTGGCCGGCATGGCACTGGCCGCGTAGCCAAGGCCGGGTTGATCTCCGCGGTTCCTCCCTTAATGCTCAAGACGGCGGATAACCCAACTGGGCTGCCTAGCGAAGTCTTTGATAACATTCGCGCGGGTTCTGTCGCTGATCGGTCACAGCTCTATAAAGACTTAGCCAGTGGACCTTTCTTTGGCTTTAACCGGCCCGGTGCCAAGGTATCACAGGGCGCGATTGACTGGTTCTGGCTCCAAGGCATGATGGGGGGCCATAAGAACACCTATGATTGTATCAAAGCCTTTTCCGAGACCGACTTTCGGGAAGATCTCAAAAAGTTTGATATTCCGACCCTGATCATCCATGGCGATGATGACCAAGTCGTGCCGATTGGCGCAGCAGGGTTGGCCTCAGCCAAGATCATCAAGCATGCCACGCTCAAAGTCTATCCGGGGGCACCCCATGGCTTGACCGATACCCACAAAGATCAGCTGAACGCCGATCTGTTGGCTTTTCTGCAAGCGTAAGACCGTAGACCCATAGATAAATAAAATCCGTAAAACAGGTAGAGCGGTAGGAACATCAAATCCTACCGCTCTACCTGTTTTACGGTTCTACCATTTCCTCTTCCACCTATTTTCATGAGAGCAGGATCTGATAGTAACATTAGCTTCAAAGTAACCATCACCTGCTGTGTACAAGCAATTGCGGAACGAGTAAGCAACCATGAATAATGGCACCCTTTCTAATCTATTGGTTCTTGACCTGACCCGTGTCTTGGCTGGCCCTTATGCCACCATGATGTTAGGGGATCTAGGCGCGCGCGTGATCAAGGTAGAACAACCGGGGCGGGGGGATGATACGCGGCGCTGGGGTCCACCCTTTACCGAAAATGGTGAAAGCGCTTATTTTCTCTGTGTGAACCGCAATAAGGAGAGCCTAACGCTTGATCTCAAGAGTGCCGAAGGACAAGCGATTCTACTCGAATTGGTGCGACGGGCCGATGTGTTGGTAGAGAACTTTAAAGTAGGGACGATGGCAACTTTGGGTTTAGACTATTCTTCACTACACGAATTGAATCCAGGGCTTATTTATTGCTCAATTACCGGCTATGGCCAAACCGGCCCCTATGCCCAGCGCCCTGGCTATGATATTGCGATTGAAGCGGAAGCTGGCATTATGAGCATTACGGGGCCAGCCGATAGCGCGGCTGGCCCCGGCGAACCCTACAAAGTTGGGGTTGCCATTGTTGATATCACCACCGGTATGAACGCCGTGATCGCCATTTTAGCGGCCCTCCAGCATCGCCATCACACAGGCGAGGGACAACATCTGGATCTCGCGCTCTTTGATACCCAATTGGCCTGGCTAGCCAACGTGGCAAGCAGCTACTTAGTCTCTGGCGAGCCCCCCAAGCGCTACGGCAATGCCCACGCCGCCATTGTCCCCTACCAGACCATGCCCACTCAGGATGGCTGGCTTATGTTGGCGGTGGGCAATGACAGCCAATTTGCCCGCCTTTGCCAGGTTATCGATCAGCCAGATTGGGCCACCGATGCCCGCTTTGCCACCAATCCAGCGCGGGTTGCCCACCGTGATACCCTCATTCCGGCGCTAGAAACCATCTTTCGTGGGCGGAGCAAAGGTGAGTGGCATGCTTTGTTGATGGCGGTGGAGGTACCTTGTAGCCCCGTCAATGACATTCCGACCGTATTAGCCGACCCACACACCACTGCACGCCAAATGCTCCAAACGGTACACCATCCTGTCACTGGCCCCATACCGCTCATCGGTTCACCCCTCAAACTCGGGGCAGCCCCGCCAACCATCCGCAGAGCCCCACCTCTATTAGGTGAACAGAGTGAAGAGATCCTTGCCACCATGCTTGGCTACACGAATGAAGCAATAGCAGAATTACGCACAAAGGGGGTCATTTGAAAGCGGAAGGAAGCCCCCAACGCACTCAGCTCGTCCTTTCACCGGAAATGCGCGGCCAATTACTGGTACTGGCCGCAACCGTCTGTTGGGGAACCACCGGCACCGCCCAAGCCTTTGCCCCGCCCAACACCCACCCTCTAGCCATTGGGGCCGTGCGGCTAGCCATTGGCGGCGTAACCCTGGTGCTCCTGGCCGCCTTGCGTGGGCGACTTCGCCAGCGCCAGGGCTGGCCCGCGGGGGCCACATTGGCTGCCGCGGCCAGTATGGCGCTCTACCAACTCTGTTTCTTCACCGGCGTGGCCCGCACCGGCGTGGCCGTGGGCACGATGGTCGCCATTGGCAGCGCCCCCATTCTGGCTGGCGCGCTT
>JAHBVH010000107.1 GCA_019637645.1 Caldilineaceae bacterium | reverse complement strand
AGCGCTGCTTTACCAAAGTTAATGGTTACCCTTCATTAGGCCAGGGCGGTCCCACAATATCAAAAAATTGTATCAACACAGTACTAACCATCGCAAAGGATGTTGATCAATGCATGCCCAAAGCATTCAAGCCTACAATAGCCAGGAGCGCGCCCAGAGCTATCATGCACGCAGTGGCTTTGACCCGGAACGGAAGGAGACAATGCTCACCGTTGCGCTGCGTCTGTTACTCGAACTCACCCCACCAGGGGCATCCCTCCTTGAATTAGGGGCCGGGACCGGGGCCTTTACGCGTAACATTCTTGCGGCCAAACATTTTGCGTTGGTCGAAGCGACCGATGGTGCGCCAGCGATGCTCGCGATTGCCCAGGAGCAGCTCGCGCCGTTTCAACCAACGGTTCAGTTTCGGCTCCTCGATTTCACGAGCCCTGGTTGGTCCCAGCAATATCAGGGCCGATCATTTGGAGCCGTGGTCAGTTCCATGGCGCTTCATCATGCCGCGCAGAAGCGCCAACTCTTTCATGAAATTTTTCAGGTGCTGGCGCCTGGCGGTCTATTCATTATTGCTGATCATATGGCTGGCGCATCGCCGCTGATCGATCAGCTGATCGGACGGGAACGCGGGCGTATCAAATTGGCGAGTCAGGGTAAAGAGCCAACCGATGAACAAGCGATGAGCGCATTCTTGCAAGCCGATCAAGCGAAGCAAGCCGCCGAAGGGAATCAATGTGAAGCACTCGAAAGCTATCTTCATTACCTCACTGAAGTCGGCTTCGGCCATGTCGATTGCCTGTGGCGCGATTATTGGCTAGCCGTCTTTGTTGCACAGAAGGATAGGTAAAGGATCATGATAACGATCTCCGGCAAAACAAAGCTGGTCGGCGTCATCGGCTGGCCGGTGAGCCATAGTGTGAGCCCAGCCATGCATAATGCGGCCTTGGCCGACTTGGGGTTGGATTGGGGCTATGTGCCTTTACCGGTGCCAACGGAACCCGCCGAACGCATTGGCGAAGCGGTGCGCGGGTTGCGGGCGTTGGGCTTTTGCGGGGCCAATGTGACGGTGCCCCACAAACAGGCCGTCATGCCCCATTTGGATTGGCTGACCCCGGCGGCCCAGGCGATTGGCGCGGTCAATACGATCCGCGTCGAAGAAGATGGCCGCCTTTCGGGTGACAACACCGACGCGCGCGGCTTTGTCGCCGACCTGCGCGAGCACGGCGTTGATCCCGCGGGTAAACGGGCGTTGGTCTTGGGCGCAGGTGGCTCGGCGCGAGCCATCGTCTATGGGCTGGCCGAGGCTGGCTGCCTTTCCATTACCATTCTCAATCGCACGGTGGAAAAGGCGCACGATCTGGCGACCGACATCCGGGCCGTTTTTCCCTTCTGTCGGCTTTCCGGCCATACGATGCCCGCGGAGATTGCGCTCCTGGCCCAGGAAGCAGCGATCATCATCAATTGTACGTCCTTGGGGATGACGCCCAAGGTGGAAGGACTACCGTGGGCCGAAGCCGTTCCTTTTCGCCCCGGCCAGGTTGTTTATGATCTCGTCTATAACCCACCGCAGACGCGTCTGCTGCAGAAAGCCGCGGCGGACGGGGCGCAGGCCATAGGCGGCCTTGGCATGTTGATCTGGCAAGGGGCAATTGCCTTTGAACGCTGGACCGGCCAGCAGCCGTCGGTCGCGGTCATGCGGGCCGCGGCGGAAGCTGTTTTTGCCAAACGGAGAACATAATCTAATGACGAATCGTGATCTACATTTTCCAGATCTGCTCAACGCCCGCGACTTGGGCGGTTGCCACACCAAGCACGGCCAGACAACGCGCTGGCATTCGTTGCTGCGCACCGATGACCTCTGTCGCCTCAACTCAGTTGGAGAGCAAGCCTTATTGGATTATGGGGTGCAGACCGTGATCGACCTGCGCTGGCCGGTCGATGCCGAGACCCACCCTAATTTCTTCCACAAGCGGAAGCACAGGCTGCATCATCAGCATATCTCCCTGTTGGGTCAGAGCCTAGATAGCTGGCGTGCGATCTCGCCCCATCGCCCCAAGGAGCTTTTTAACAATCTCGTGTTAGAACATTTCCAAAGTGAACTGCGCACCGTGCTCCAAGCGATTGCTGCCGCGCCAGCCGGTGGCGTGCTCTTTCACTGCGTCTCGGGCAAAGACCGCACCGGCGTGGTCGCCGCCCTCCTGCTCGCCTTGGTGGAGGTAGAAACGGAGACCATTGTTCAGGACTATGGGCTCTCTACCGAGAAGCTACGCGAGCCCTATTTGGTGGCTTTTCCCGATGAGCAGGCGGCCACCCTGGAACGCGTGCGCTGCCCCCCCGAGCAGATCTATAATATGCTGGCCTATGTTGATGAGCACTATGGCGATGTGGCAACGTATTTACATACTATCGGTGTAAGCAGCCGCGAAATTAGCACGCTCCAGGAGCGGCTCGTTGGCTAAGAGATCTGTAACACAAAGGAGCAGGCGCGATGACAAGCATCCCATTTCCCAGTGTTGATGAGCAAATGGAGATCCTGATGCGGGGCGTCAATTTTGGCGACGCACTCACCTATCAACATATGGCACAAGCGTTGCGCGCCCGATTGACCGAGAGCTACAATGCGGGGAAACCCTTGCGCGTCTACTGTGGCTTTGATCCCTCCGCGCCTGACCTCCATTTGGGCCACACCGTTCCTATGCGCAAGCTGCGCCAGTTTCAGGATCTCGGCCACGAGGTTGTCTTTCTCATTGGCAGCTTCACCGGCACCATCGGTGATCCCAGCGACAAGGAAAGCGTGCGTAGCCAACAGACCCTGCAACGGGCTTTGGCCGCGGCCCAAACATACACGGAACAAGCCTGGCGGGTGCTCGAAGCGAACAAGACCCAAGTTCGCTATAACCATGAATGGCTGGGCGAACTGAGCTTCACCGAGGTGATCGAGTTAGCTAGCCACTTTACGGTGCAGCAATTCTTGACGCGCGACAACTTTAGCCAACGCTTTGCCAAGGGCGACGCCATTTGGCTGCATGAATTCTTCTATGCCCTCATGCAAGCGCAAGATGCCGTGGTACTAGAAACCGATGTGCAAGTGGGCGGCACCGATCAGCTCTTTAATCTCATGGCGGGGCGTAAGCTGATGGAAGCCAAAGGGATGAAACCCCAAGTCATCCTGACCTTTGACATCCTAGTCGGCGTCGATGGCCTCAAACGCATGAGCAAGTCTACGGGAAATTATATTGGCATCAATGAAGCGCCTGGCATTATCTACACGAAGGTAATCAACGTGCCGGATACGGCTATGCGCAACTACGCCGAATTGGTGACGCGCTGGTCGCAAGAAGAGATCAATCACCGGCTGGCCCAAGTCGAAAGCGGTATCCTCCCCATGCGTGACTTCAAGCAGCAATTGGCTTGGGAGATCGTCAGCATCTTTCATGGTGACGCGGCGGCCAACCAAGCTGCCGCCGATGCCCGCAAAATGTATGCAGGGGACGCACCGAGTGATGCACCGGTCTTTCACCTACAGGGTACCATCGGCTTGGTCGAGTTATTGCAGGAAGCGGGTTTGGTGCAGAGCAAAAGTGAGGGCCGCCGGTTGATCCAACAAAGTGGCGTGCGGCTCAACGGCGCAGTCGTCACCGACGTAGAAGTAACAATCCAGCCGACCAGAGACCAAGAACAGATTCTGCGCGCCGGAAAACGTAATTATTTGCGCATCGTCGCTTAACGATTGGATTCCTATCCAGAATGCAAACCCAGTCTTCCAGGAAGGGGCGGGGAGTGGCTTACCTTTGCGCAATGATTGTACCCCTTTCTGGAAGCGCGCCCGTAACGCCATCTTGCCAGTCACACGAGGAAAAGAAAGGGGCAGATCATGACAACCGAACCGACCCTGAGTCCACACGAAGCGGCAATGTTGCTGGCCTTTGCATCGACTGATGAGGAATTAGCGCTCCCCGAGCTCGCCCAACGCAGTGAGCTTGACCTAGCTCAAGCGCGCTCGGCCATCGAGCGACTGAAATTACGTGCAGCAGTTGCACAGACCGCCGAACAGCTTGACACACAGATTACGCTGAGTGACTTTGGTCAACAATGTCGTGTACACCAGATCCCCGAATTACGTCTGGTCGCCGTTCTACAGGACCAAGGTTCGCTACCAGCAGCCACATTACAAAGTCGCGACGATCTGGAGCGGGCGGAAGCCGGGGCAGCCTTTGGTGCGCTGCGACGCAGTGGCTTGTTGGTCATTGATAACAACCAGGTCGCCCTGGCCGAGCAGGCTGAGCTCGGCGAACTTATGGCACGGCAACAGTTGGTTGAAACGATCGGGATGCGTGGCAATGTGACGCGCCACGAGCTTCCCCCTGCAGATCAGGCGCGCCTTGAAGACAAACGATTGCGCCCGCTCTTCAGCTTTCATGAGACCAAGACCCGCAGCTATCGGTTGACGGCAAGTGGCATTGCGCTGCGCGCCCAAGCCACGGCGGCCAAGGATGAGATCAGCCGGCTGACGCCAGCCATGCTACAAGATGGCAGTTGGCAAGGCAAACGCTTCCGGCACTACAACATTGGCCTGCCACCGCGGTTGGTTGCGGGGTATCGCAATCCCTACCGGCGCTTTCTCGACAAGACCAAACAGACGCTACTGGCGCTCGGCTTTGCAGAGATGCGCGGCTCTTTGGTGGAGAATGAGTTCTGGAACATGGATGCGCTCTTCATGCCCCAGTTCCACCCGGCACGCGCGATCCATGATGTCTATTTTGTCGAGGAACCGACCCACGCCCATACGCTGCCCGAACCTTATCTTTCCAATGTGGCGGCAGAACATGAAGGGCGTGCGGCGAGTGACAGCCGCGGTTGGGGCTATCTCTTTGACAAACAGCGCAGCCATCGGTTGGTGTTGCGCAGCCAAGGCACAGCGCTCTCGGCGCGCCAGTTAGGCCAGCAACCCAAAATTCCAGGCAAATATTTTTCCATGGCGCGCTGTTTTCGCTATGACACCGTCGATGCCACTCACGCGCCCGACTTTATCCAGATCGAGGGCATTGTCCTCTCGGAGGAGATGACCTTGCGCCACCTCCTGGGGATGCTGATGATCTTTGCCCGTGAGGTGGCCCAAGCGACCGAAGTACGCGCAGTGCCAGCCTACTTTCCCTTTACCGAGCCCTCGGTCGAGGTCCACATGCGCCACCCAACCCTCGGCTGGATCGAATTGGGCGGTTCCGGCATTTTTCGGCCCGAAGTGACCAAGCCCTTTGGCATTGAGGTCCCCGTCATCGCTTGGGGTCTCGGTCTCGACCGCATGGCGATGATGGCCCTCGGCAAAGATGATATTCGGCATCTCTTCACCAACAACTTGCCGAATGGGCTAGCCGAGAATCGGAATAGCACAACCATGAAGCGAGATGCAACCTAGATAGACCTTACCGTGCGCATAAGCAACGTGGAAGAAAGGCAAGACCATGCCCACTATTACGGTCGAAAAAACGACCCTCTATACCCTTGCAGGGCTCTCACCAGCTCTTACTCTGACCGAGTTGGAGGAACGTCTGCCGTTGGTCAAAGGTGAATTAAATGTACGGGACCACGATGGACGCAAGGTGAGCACGGCGGCCGCGGATCTGAGGGCGGATCAAACGGGGCTCGATTTACGCATTGAACTGAACGATACCAACCGCCCTGACCTCTGGAGCGTCGAGGGGATTGCGCGGCAGTTGCGTGATCATGAGCGCGGCTCTGGCAACAACTATCCCTTTTTCACGGCTGCTGACACGGCCTATCAGATTGAGGTTGATCCACAACTCACTCCTTGGCGGCCTTATATCGGCGGTTTTCTGGCGACGGGACAAAGCGTAACCGAAGAGAGTCTTCTGGCCTTTATTGAGGCGCAGGAAACCTTAACCCGCAACTTCGGCCAGCAACGCCAGAGTGTCTCGATTGGGCTCTATCGCGGCGACACACTGGCCTTCCCTATTCGCTATCAAGCAGTAGGCCGGTCGGCACTGCGCTTTGAACCGCTAGCCCCCGCTGGCGAAGCGGGAGCGCAGTGGCCGACAGGGGTGGCGTTGACACCTGCCGAAATTCTTGAGCAACATCCTACGGGCCGTGAATATGGGGCCATTGTCGCCGATTGGGACCAAGTGCCAATACTCCTGGATGCGACCGGGCAGGTGCTCTCCTTCCCTCCGATTATCAACAGCGCTGATCTCGGGCGGGTACAACCTGGCACACCGGCCCTCTTTGTAGAAGCGACCGGCACCGACTTAGATCAGGTACTGTTGACACTCAACATTTTGGCTACCAATCTCGCCGACCGCGGCTGGACGATTCAGCCAGTCACCACTCACTATCCCTACCCAACGGCGCGGGGAACCAAGGTAACAGCGCCCCATCCGCTAGCGCGCACCTGTACGGTACCCGTGGCTGAGTTTGCACGCCTCTTGGGGGAAGAACTCACGCTGGCCGAAGTGCAAACGCGCTTAGCCGCCTATGGCATACAAGCGGAAGTCGTAGCGGAGTCGATCCAGGCGACTGCGCCCAGCTATCGCCAAGATTATCTCCATGGGGTCGATGTCATTGAAGACTACGCCATCAGCCGTGGTTATGAACACTTCGCCATCGCCATGCCCAGCGACTTCACCGTTGGTAAGCT
This sequence comes from Caldilineaceae bacterium, assembly GCA_019637645.1. Next base: position 15,735 of record JAHBVH010000107.1, on the reverse strand, counting down.
GCATCCGCTGACCGAGTTTGAGGATCTGGTGCGCGACCTGATGATCGGCTTCGGCTTTGAGGAAGCCTTCTGTAATATTCTGACTAGCCTTGAGCAACTGCACGGGCGGATGGACTTGACGAACAGTGTTGGCGCGCCCCCTTTTCACGGTGGTACACAAGGTGCGGTCGTGCAGATTGCCAATGTGATGAACCGCAACTATGCCTGTCTACGCGATTGGATCGTCCCGTCCCTGCTCGAGATTGCTGCCCACTCGCTTGGCGCGCTCTATCCCCATCGCATCTTTGAAGTAGGCGAGGTGGCAGTATACGATCCAACCCAGAGCCTGGGGTCGCGCACAGAATCGCGCGTCGCCGCGGTGATCGCCAGTGATGAAGCCTCCTTTGACAGTGCTCAGTCCGTGGTCTATGCCTTGCTGGGCAATCTTCATCAATCGTTTCAAGTGCGCCCTTGGTCCCATCCCTCGTTTATCGAAGGACGGGTCGGCCTCATTATCAACAACCAGGGCACGCCATTAGGCTTTTTGGGAGAATTATCACCGCAGGTATTAACAGCATGGGGCGTGCGGACCCCCATTGCTGCGTTCGAAATTGTGCTCGATCCCATGGTTCTAGATCGCGGTGGGCCACACCATAGCTAGCGACCTATGGCAGGAAAAGAGCCAACAATTGCGGCTGGGGGCTGGGCTGGTGTACACTGGCTGCCAGATGCATTAATCAAGTTTATTTGGATGAAGGAAGATCATGACACACACAGCAGAGAAAACTCGCATCAACTATCAGGCGTTTCCCGACGAAAATGGCCACTTTGGTCCCTACGGCGGCAAATTTGTGCCAGAGACACTGATGCCAGCGCTCGAGGAGTTAGAAGAAGCCTATCTCCAAGCACGGAATGACAAAGAGTTTATGGCCGAATTGGCCTATCTCCAACGGACCTTTATTGGCCGCCCTACGCCTGTGACCTATGCCCAGCGGCTCAGCCAACATTTGGGTGGGGCCCAGATCTATCTCAAGCGCGAGGATTTAGCCCATACCGGTGCGCATAAAATCAACAACGCCTTGGGCCAAGCACTGCTCATGAAGCGCAAAATGGGCAAAACACGCATTGTCGCCGAAACGGGGGCGGGTCAACATGGGGTGGCAACGGCGACGGTTGCGGCTTGGTTAGGCATGGAATGTGTGGTCTACATGGGCACGGTCGATATGGCGCGCCAACAGCCCAATGTCTTTCGGATGCGCCTCTTGGGTACCGAAGTGCGCGGCGTGGAGAGCGGTAGTAAGACGCTCAAAGATGCCATTAACGAAGCCATCCGCGATTGGGTGACCAATGTCCACAACACCCACTACCTGTTAGGTAGCGTCTTGGGACCGCATCCCTATCCCGCCATGGTGCGCGATTTCCAGAGCGTCATTGGGCAGGAAGCCGTCGGCCAAATGCAGGAGAGCGCCGATGGCCCACAGCGCTTGCCCGATGTGGTGGTGGCCTGTGTTGGTGGCGGCAGCAACGCCATTGGTGCCTTCCACGCATTCCTAGAGCATGAGCAGGTGCGGCTGATTGGCGTCGAAGCCGGTGGACATGGGATTGAAGGGGGCGAACATGCCGCGCGCTTTGCCGATCCCAAGATTGGCCGCTTGGGCATTCTGCAAGGCACCAAGAGCTATGTTATGCAAGATGAAGATGGACAGATCGCCCTGACCCATAGCATTAGCGCCGGGTTGGACTATGCCAGCGTGGGGCCAGAACATGCGTGGCTGCGCGATCTCGGGCGCACTGAATACACCTATTGCACCGATGACGAGGCCATGCAAGGTTTCCAACTACTCTGCCAACTCGAGGGCATTATTCCGGCGTTGGAAAGCTCCCACGCCATTGGTCATGTTCTGAAACTCGCGCCCCAAATGGATAAAGATCAGATTATCTTGGTCAATCTCAGCGGGCGAGGGGACAAAGACCTCAATACGGTCATGCAGGCGCTCCAACGTTGAGCAGCGGCGGGTCGGTGAAGCAGCCGGCCAAAGAGAAAGTATGGCGCGCAATCCTGGTCGAAGGGGTGATTCTTCTTCTCCTCTGCGGCCTGATCTGGGCACCGCGGGTCGCAGCATTGGCCGCGTTCGTCACCATCGATGAGCCGGTTTGGCTGGACCATACGCTCGCCTTTGCCGATGGGCTCATCCATCGCGATTGGGCCATGACCTTTCGCTTGGAGCATCCGGGGGTCACAACGCTGTGGCTGGGCGTGCTCGGGCTGCTGCAACGCGTTCCCGACTATGCGCAGCGCATCCTCACTGACCCAGAGCGCTATCGCCAACCCCTGGAAACCTGGCTGAGCATGACGACGGGTGTCACCCCCTTAGCCTTATTAGCGGCGACGCGCTGGTGGGTGACCTTGGCCGTGGCCCTGACATTGGCCGCGTCCTACTTCCCGCTACGGCGGCTCGTGGGACGCGGGAACGCGATTGTTACGCTCTTGTTCGTGGCGTGGTCACCTATGGCCGTGGCCTTTTCGCGGCAGTTACAACCCGATGGCCTGTTGGCCAGCACTTGCCTAGCAGCCTTGAGCTATTTTCTCGCCTGGCTCTATACCGGCCAACGCTGGCGTGATCTAGCGATTTCGGGCGGCATGATGGGGCTGGCTTGGCTGACGAAAATTCCGGCGGCGCTGTTGGTACCAACCGGCGCGCTGCTCCTTTTCAGTGCGTCTTTGGAAAAATACCGAAATCAGCAAGAGAGCAAGGCGATTCCGCTACTGCTTGGCCCGTGGCAGACTTTGCTGGTGGGTTATGTGGGATGGGGCCTGTTGGCTAGTGTGACCTTTTTCGCGCTATGGCCTGCGCTATGGGTTGATCCCGTGGGGAGCTTCCAGCACATATGGGCCACGATGACCAAATATGCCGACGGCCATGCCAATCCCAATTTCTTTTGGGGACAGGTGGTGGATGACCCGGGGCCGTTCTTCTATCCCGTTGCCTATCTCCTCCGCAGCACACCCGCCACCTTGATCGGATTGGTGCTCGCGGGCGTGGCTAGCTGGCGGCAGCAGGGGCTCTTTTGCCAGCGGCTCGTCCGCAAAAGCGCGGGGGGGATGCTGATCTTTGCCCTCGTCTTTGCCCTTGTTATGACGGTGATTGATAAGAAGTTTGATCGCTATCTATTGCCCGCTTTTCTCGCCCTGGATGTGATCGCAGCATTAGGCTGGGTAGCCCTGAGCCAAGCGACTTATCGACGATTCCGGCCTGTGCAGACCATGGTCAAGCCCTGGTGGCACCAAGGGGCTTGGTGGGCCAGTGGTGCGATCTTAGTCGTAGCCCTTGGTCCATTACATGGCTTCTTTACGGCCCAGCACTATCCCTACTATATGACCTATTACAATCCATGGTTGGGCGGCGCGCAGACCGCAGAACAGGTGCTCTTTGTTGGCTGGGGAGAAGGACTAGAACAAGTCGGGGCCTGGCTCAACCGTCAGCCAGCCGCCGCCGAAAAGCAGGTGCTGGCTTGGTATGCCACAGGCCCGCTTTCCTATTTTTTTGTGGGCGATGCGATTAGCGTGCTCTACGGCTCGCGGATGCCCTGGTTGGACGCCGATTATGTTGTGCTCTATGCCAACCAAGTGCAACGGGGCATCCCAACTTGGGCAGCGGTTGACTATTTCCGCCGACAACAACCCATTTATACGGTGAGTAGTCATGGCCTGACACTCGCGCGGCTTTATGATCTGCGGGCGCTGATGACACAACTGCTAGCAACCGTGCCAACCCCGCGGGCACTTCCCATCCACGTGGCTTGGCCCGCGCAACAGCTAACCGTGTTGCGCAGCCTGCCAACCAGCACCATTGCATCAGTCCTGCCTGTCGAATTTGCGTGGCAAGGGGTGCTGGATGGGGCCAATAAGGTATCGGTACGCCTGATCAATGAGCAAGGCGATCTGATCGCCCAGGAAGACGCCACGATCACGGCAACGATGACGTTGCCCCTGTTTATCCCCCCCGATGCTAAACCAGGAACGTATACGTTGTTCCTGCTGATCTACCACGCCGACAGCCTTGAACCGGTGCTGACGACCGACGGTCAGAGCCTAGTCCCATTACAAGTTGTGGAAATTACAGCCCACCCTGAATAGGACTACGGTTTAGCTATCCTCATCGCGCCGGTAGTAACGGCCAGGGGGAATCTCGAGCACCAAGTCATAGTGTTCGTTGATCTCTTCCATCACGGCTGGGCTATAGTCGTCGGTAAAGCGTTGCAAGATCACATATTCGGGTTCGTACTCGATCAGGGCATCCAACATATCCTCTTCGGTGAGGATGCCCGATTCCATCCGTTTACGGCTGATGGCAGCAATGGGCGGCGTTACGGGTAGATCGGCTTGAAAAGCATAAAAGGGCCGGTCCGTAAAGACAAACCCTGGCTCGGCCTTGGCATCGGCGCTCAATTGATGGACCATTTCCCAAATATAGAGGGGCCGGTAGAGTTTGGATTGTTCATCCAGCCGCTGGCCCAAGGGCGATGGATAGTAGAGGATCGCCAAACAGAGCGCAACGGCACTACCAGCCAAGAGCGCCGAACGGAGCAGACGGCTGGCAAAGTGCTGACCAGCTAACTTGTCCAACTGTTGACGCCAAGCCTCTAAAGCAAAGGCGGCAAGCCAGGACATAGGAATGGTTAGCAGCATAATGTGGTGGTACCACAAAGGACGGTGAAAGACGAAGACGAACATCACAGTCAGAAACCAAGCCAGCGGCAGGATCACAGCACGGCGGCGTTGCCCACAAGCAAAGACAATGCCGAGCGCCGCTACCAGCAAATAGACAGGTTGTTGGCGAAAAATATCGGCAATAAACTGTTGGCTACCCTGGACAAAGAGCCGTTGGGTCTGCGTTTGCGCACCGAAATGGGTCTCGATCAACATTTCCAGATTTAAGGCATGGAAATAGGCGCTGATGGCGAGAAAGAGTACCGTCGTTAGGAGAAGCCAACCGACAAAACGCCCCAGCGGCTGCCACCATGGGCGGCGCGATGAGAGGGTCTCACCAAACCAAAAATGGAGGGCAATCGCTGGGAAGAGCACCGCGACGAAGAGTTTGGTCTCGAGGGCCAGCGCCATAACGACGGCAGAGAGGAGCAATGCCCAGATGCGCTGCTTGCCACGCACCAACAAAGTGATCGAAGCAAGGGCAAGGGCAAGCGAGGGTAGGCCAATCATCACAGCACCGCTCAGGCGTAGATAGAACTGACTAAGCACCAAGAGGAGCGAAGCCCCCGTAGCAGCAAAGGCACTCACCGAACGACGCGTGACCAAATAGAAGCACCACAGGAGCAGGGCCGAGAAGATAGCCACCAAGATGCGGGCCGACGCGGTAGATTCACCGGCAATATCAAACCATTTCCCCAGCAAAATGGTAAAGAAGGGCGGCTGATCACTCCAGACAACATCGTAGAGGGGATAATTCTGCTCATAAAGAGCAGTTTTCATCAAATTAATGCCTTCATCGTAATCATAGTCGCCAGCGCTCGAAAAGGGATCTTGGGCAAACATAAAGGCCAGAAACAGGATCGGAATCCAGATGCCTGTTCTTTGTAGGAAAGCACCAATGCGCCTGAGCCATTGGCTAAGCGGATGAGGAGTGGCAGAATGTGGTTGGATTGATGTGTTCATGTAGTAGTGATGATCTTGTAATGAATAGAGGAAGCACGTGGCGAGGGACAACCGCAACCTCACCAGCTTAGTTGAGAACGTGTCAAGTTTACGCAATAAACAGCCAATTGTGCGATACCTTATCCAAGTGAATAGAACAAATATTTCTCCAATATAGTACAGTGGTTTTTGGGGATTAGTAAGGGAGCATTCAATTTATGAGCAATTTACAGACGCCCGGGACAGTAGCAGAAACTAGCACGGGATTGCAACGAATACAGGCGGCCTTTGACCAAGCCAAGCAGGCGCGTCGCGCCGCCTTTATGCCCTACCATGCGATGGGCTACCCAAGCCGCGCGGCCACCCTCGAAATCATTGCCACTTTGGCCGAAACCGGGGCCGATCTCTTTGAAATCGGCATTCCCCACAGCGATCCACTAGCCGATGGCCCGGTTGTGCAAACCGCCACCTATACGGCAATTACCCAGGGGACAACCGTAAAAGATTGTCTTGCGATGGTGCGCGAGTTGCGCGCCCAAGGGGTCACCCAACCCTTTTGCGCCATGACCTACTATAACCCGCTCTTTGCTTATGGGATTGAGCGCTTTATCCAAGATGCCAGCGCGGCTGGCATTGATGGCCTGATTATACCCGACTTGCCGCCAGAGGAAGGGGAGGAAGTTACGTTGGCCTGTCGCAAAGCGCAACTGGGGATGATCTACCTGCTCGCCCCCACCAGCACCGAGGAGCGGATCAAGTTAGTGGCACGCCAGGCCAGCGGCTTTATCTATCTGGTCAGTGTTACTGGGATCACGGGCGCGCGCCGTGAATTGCCCCCGGATCTACAGGCGTTTGTCCAACGCGTCCGTCGCCACACGAATTTACCACTTGCCGTTGGCTTTGGGATTGGCACGCGCGAACAAGCCGCCGCCGTTGGGGCGCTGGCCGAAGGGGTCATTGTCGGTTCCGCTTTGGTGAAAGCGGCAGGGAGTGCAGAAGGCGTAGCCGCGGTGCGTCAACTAGGCCAGGCCCTGGCCGATGGCGCACATCATCCGCGCCCAGCATAGCAGTGGAGTAAATAAAAACCTGACAGGTTTGGCAAACCTGTCAGGTCCCCCCTTGCATAAGCCCTTAATTTATTTAATGACAGGGCGTAATTTGAGGGCAAACTGCAGGGAGAAGCGAGCATCGGGATCGTCCAGATCCAGTTGGGTAATACTCGAGATCTGTTCTAGACGATAGGTCAGTGTATTGCGATGGATATGCAAGCGACTGGCCGTCTGGCTGGCATTGCCATGACATTCAAAAAAGGCTTCTAAGGTCTGGACAAGCTCGGCATTTTTAGCGTCATCATATTGTAACAAGCGCCCTAAGGTGCGGCGATAGAAACGAGCGGCTTCGGCATTGCCACCTAATGTGGTCAGCAGCTGATAGAGCCCCAAGTCGCCAAAGTAGGTAACGGGTGCGCCCTTCCATTCTTTACCTAGCCGCCAGCTTTCGCGCGCCTGTTGCTGGCTGTGGAGCCAATCACTTGGTTTGACAGCTGGTCGCCCAATGCCGATGACGATCTGGGCTTTTGCGTATTGGCCCAGCAAGCGTTCGGCAAAGGCATTCGCCACCGTCTTCAGATCACGCCCGCTCTTGGGATTATCCGTCGGCCAAAAGAGCAAAATTCCTTCATCACGCCGACTAATCGGCACATTCATGCCTTGTTCGCGGAGGAAGCGCAGCAGAGGGACAGGCCACTCCGGCGTCTGCTTGGCTTCGACCACCCAAGCCACGTGTGGCCGCGTTAAGTCATAGCCCAACGAGGCACCACGCTGAATCCAGGCCTGTTCATCGGCAATTTCTGCCGCCAGCAGTTCGTCCACAAAGGCGGCGCGCATTCGTTCTTCAGCGAGGCCGACCGCGTTTTGCTTCGCCCATTCCAAAGCCGCCGCGGCTGCCCCTTGGCTCGCGGCAATCTCTTCTACGGCGCTGATAGGCTGACCAGCATTCCCAGCAGCGCGCAATAAGAGACAATAACCCCGTACGGATTCGACCGCCACAATCGGTGTAATGACCACCTGGCTAAAGCCTGCGGTATCGCCCATTCCATTCAGGGGGAGTGTACCCACTGTTTTGCTTAATTTGGCAATTGGCTGGGTGGCCGCCCAACTCCGTAGCGTGGTTACATTCGGCAACATGCCAAATAAATTTTGCCGTCGTGTATCAGAGATTACTTCCAAACCGGCATAGGTAGCAATTTGCCCGTCTTCGCGCAAGAGGATGAGCGGCTGTTGCGCAAATTTTACGATATGTTGCGCCAGATTCACGATGCCGCCGCCGTCCAGAGCAATCTGGTTTAGTTCGTGTTGAAGATCCGTAGAACGTTGCGCAATATAACCGGCGCGGTCTACAATCAGTCGAATCACAGCTCGCTCAATTTGAACAAGCGATAGAGTATCTGCAAGTTGAAACAGCGCAATCCGATTGGCCTGGGCAGCAAGAACAGCATTTTCATCAACAGGACCTGAGACAGCAATCGCCGAAATGCGCGCATTTTCTAGGCTACGCACAACACGCGCCAGTTGCATTTTGGGATCAAGGCGCCGCAGGTCTTCTAGATCGATCAGGGCGAGTTCATTGCCGTCTAGCTTTGGAAAGGCAGGCGGGCTTGGGCGTAGACTACAGGCCCAACTGACGGTGCGATCTAATAAATCCTCGCCCACTAATAATTGGGTATCTGGCGGCAGTGCCAGACGAAAGACATCATCAAGAGTTACAACATTTTTGTACATAATGCCCAAACTAACCTAGGAGTTGAAATAATTCAATAAACCACAGCAGGCTGCTTACTATCTAGATGGACATCTATGGCATGTCCACTGGTAAGAGGTATTGCTCGCTAGAAATACCGCGGATGGCTCATCCGCCGTCCGGTTGTTCTAGGAGGTATCCAAGAAAAGCTTTTCTGAGAAATAGGGGTAATTTTGCCACAGATCGGCTTGCCATCTACCAAATAGCACAAGTTTGCATGTGAATTATATAACAATCAACGCTTTTTCTGCAATTCACAAAATTTGTATTATGCAAATTATACAACAAAGCTGTTTGTTTTTTGGCAAGTGGATTTTATCAATCCACTGACAACTCATCTGCAAATAAAAACAGCGACTGGTGTAGACCAGTCGCTGTTTTTATTTGCTTACAGAAACGTTTGTAAGCAAAGGGGATAAGGCCAATCTAGCAATAGACGCATTCTTTGCCCATGAAAATTTATTCATGGAGTTTATCAAAGCACTGGCTACCGTGCGATGGTGTCATGCGCCGGTATCATCTCGATTAGCGACTAAGCTTTCGCCCAAGCCGTCATAATTGCCGCGCAAGCACCACCCCAAACCGCAAAGGTGAGAATGACGCCGGCACCAAACCAGCTTGGGTCTTGTCCTAACGCCGAAGCCATGCCAAAAAAGACCGCAGCACCGAGAATGGCACCAATAATACTGCCAACCAATAGTTTGCCAATTGATTGGGTTCTGGTGAAGGCACCTACGAAAATCGGCCACAGCAAGACGCTGAGCAGGGGAATAATACTGCCAATAATACCCCCAATCAACCCTGGAATACTTGCCCCAATGCGACCAGAAGCAAAGGCATAGCCCAACACAGGGCCAATACCTGTTAGCAACAAGGCAACCGCAAACGGAACTAATTGGTTACTTTGCAAAAAGTAGACAGCCGCATAAGCAATCAGCGCGGTCAAAACACCGGCATAGATCGAGGCCAATAGCGGGTTGCCTGATGGCCGCGCTACACGCATAGTCGCCAAGGGAATCATTGCAGTTTCTCCTATCTTCAATCAGCTCGGATGGGTTTGGTTGTGCGCAACAATAAAATGATAGATGTAGGACATACGCACAAATAGCAATAGGGTTCTAGCTATTACTTGGCTGTAACAAGCGAGCGTACCTAGGTTTGCGCAAGCCCTGATGTATAGAACAGGTATACCATAAGTCCAAGAAAAGAGCAACCCGATGAAAAGAGGGACAACACATTGTGCCTGCTATACAAGAGAGGAGAGACTACCGCCGATCAGACAACAGAACACTAGCTTGGCGCTGCGGCAACGAGAAAGTTTAGCCTAAGTCAGTAAGCAGACGCCCTTCGCTGCCAAGGACGTCTGCTTACTGTTCAGAGAGCAACGCAGCACTAGGAGTGTTTATCGTTAGCTTTGCAATATGATTTACTGGAACACTTGCGGCAAGAAGATCTGTTGAAGCGGTCTGCGCGGTTCTTCTCCGGAATCTTCCGCCGTCGGTCTTTGAATAGTCACGGCAGCAACACCATTATTGTTTTGCAAAGCGTCTTCTCGCTGACTAAGCGGAGAGCCAATCACAGCGTAGTTGATGATTTGCGTATCGGGTGGCACATCTACATTGACACGCACAACAAAGATGATCGTATTACGCTGATTTGGGACCAGAGTGCCCACCGTAAACACACAATCTGTCCCCTCACCCGAACCGTTCGGACAACTCCAGCCGGGGGTGCTCGACTCTGCCACAAAGGTCGTTTGGGTAGGAACGACATCTGTAATAACGACACTAAAGGCAGGCGCGTCACCCTCATTGCTATAGGTCAACGTATAAGTTATCAACCCACCAGGCACAACAGCCGTGGTTATCGCTTCTTTGACCAATGCCAGATCTGGCAATAACTCATCGGTTGCCGTAGGCGTTGGTGTTGCAGGTGTTGTGGTTGCTGTGGGCGTTGCGGTTGGCGTATGGGTAGCAGTCGGCGTAGCCGTATGGGTCGACGTAGCAGTCGGCGTGAATGTCGGTAGCGTTGGAATTGTTGGAACAGTGGGAACGGTAGGTACGGTTGGCACCGTTGGTACAGTAGGCACCGTTGGTACAGTAGGCACCGTTGGTGCAAACTGTGGAGCAGCTTGGGCAATTCTTGCTTCTGGAAAAAAGTCGGCGATCTCCTTCGCTAGGTGGGAAGGGATGAGATAGCTGCTCACCATGGATAAGGCAGAAACAGGAATAATCCCTGCCATTAGCAGGATGACAATCGTAGCAACGAGTAACAAGGTAAGCTTGTGGAAACGCCGAAGTAGCGTGAGAAGAGGAAATGACATGACTTTGCAGCTCCTAATGCTTGATGAAAGTGATTACCGTTTGTGTGCATCATGCAAACCAGAAGCTGCAGATGAGTACGTTGCGACGATGCCGTACGCTTGTTTTCTTGCCCAAAGCCCAACCGAATTTCCAAACTCTTCCATCCCCAGCGGGTTCTAGAATGGGTGAGGGTTCGATGGCTAGAATAGCGACAGAGCTTGATGCAATTCAATACCGATCTACGAAACAACAGTAGTCTACGCAATAGCATACGCAATAGCATACGCAATAGCATACGCAATAGCATACGCAATAGCATACGCAATAGCAGTAGAGTACTCATACCACTCAAGATACCCAGTACTAGTTCAGGATGGATGCGCGGGGATGCAAACAGTTTCCTAGCAGACTAAGGCAAGAGGGGCAGCGGATGCACAAAACTTTGTTGTCTCGCTCACTTATGCAAAATGGGATTGATGATCCTTAGATGAATAAGCAATCATTCCTCAGATTTTGCATAACTGAGTCCTCAGCTTATGGATTACTCTTGACAGAAAGAGCGCCCATAAACGTCGGTAGTGATTGATCCTTGTATTCGCAAATAAGATTGAAGGTGGAGATTAGTTCAGGAAATATCCCAATGCATTACCTGAGCAACAGTGTGGGTGTGAAGTAGCGTGTAACGTTGCACTGGCAGCAATGGTGGTAGATTGGTAAGTACAGTTCCGATTAATTCGTCACTGTACTTACGCAACTGTACTTACTCAACTGTACTTATTCACCTGTATATCATCACTAGGTGTCCACCTCAGCCAGCTATTTATTGCTATGGATAGCCAGCCATTTGAAAACTGCTCTGCAAAGAGAAAACTCACCAAGCCGCAACGTTCTGCACTCCCAAGGTTTGCGTGACCAGGCACCCGTCTATGGACCGAAAGCGCTGTCATTGGCGGATGCGATCAAGAACAGAAAATAGGCTTATGTCTCTAGGCTTACCATTGACCCATCCGGGGATAATGAGCCAGCGTTAGCTGTGCCTATGATCCTATTGCAAACGGGGCTTTTTTACATCAGCCAAAAGTATAAAGCTCAAAGTACTAAGGTACTGCTAATTTTTGCGTATATTAAGTAGTTAACGGCGTTACATTAGATCAACAGAAGACTAGATCTCGTCAATCAAGACCAGGGTTTTAGCAACACCTTGGCGCTTTGACCTGTCCGTTGCACTTCCCAAGCGTCCTGCACTTGGTCCAGTGGAAAGCGATGGGTAATCAAGCGTTCAAGTGGTGAGCTTACTTTGCCGATTAGCGTCATCAGCGTAGACGTATCACGACCGCTATAGTGCCATGAGCCAATCAAGGTAAGCCCTTTGCGGATCAGATCCGAGCTAACGCGCAGGGGGGTTTCCTCGCTACATTCGCCAACAAAGGCCACCTGACCCTTACGCCGCGTTGCATCGATACAAAGGCGGTGAGCGGCCACAACCCCCGCGCAATCGATGGCTTTATCCACCCCTTTGCCAGCCGTCAACGCGCGCAATTGCGCCAGGGCGTCTGGCTGGGTAGGGTCGATTACAGCGGCGGCCCCTAATTCAAGGGCCAATTGGGCGCGCCACGGGTTGCTATCAACCCCAATGACACGGGCACCGCGATAGACGCCATTGATTACGCCGCCTAGGCCCACAGGCCCCAAGCCGCTAAGCAAAAGCGTGTCAAAGGCATTGACCGCCATTTTTTGCATGGCCCCAAACGTTGGCCCGAGGCCACAACAGGCCATCGCAGCATGGTCATAGGTAAGCCCATCAGGAATTGGTACGAGTAAATAATCCGGTTTGAGTAGATATTGGGCATAAGTTGCGCTGCCATCGCGGGTACCGTGCAAAGCAGCAAAGTCAATATTATCTTCACAATGAATATAATCACCGCCCAGGCAAAGCTCACAGCGACCACACGCATGGGTTGGCATGACGACGACTCGATCACCGACCTTCACCCGCCCCGGTTGGGCCACCGCCACCACCTCGCCGGCGGCTTCATGGCCCAATTGGGTCAGCGGCTGACCGGCCAGGTAGGCTTTATATTCTGTACACATTGGTGCCGTATAGATCTTGACAACGACCCAATCGGCCTTTGGCGTCGGATCCGGCACAGTTACGAGTTCGGCTTGACGTTCACCAGTGATAATCACTTTTTGCATAATTCCCTCACAATGTATTATAATAATTGACGCAAGATGTTGTAAGTTCTTTTACGAGTACCGATTAGGACCGCTCGAATACAACAACCGAGCGGTTTTTTTCTGCCTGATTGTTGGGGAACATTCTCATTCTTGTACGTTGTAGTCACCATTCTTTTAGTATCTAGTTCGGAAAAGGAGTTTTCCAACAATGAGCAACCGTGTAAAAGGAACCGTGAAGTGGTTCAACGACCAAAAAGGTTTTGGCTTTATCACCCCTGAAGCGGGTGGCAAAGATGTCTTCGTTCATCAATCGGCCATTATCGCCAACGGCTTCCGCAGCCTGGCGGAAGGTGACCGTGTTGAGTTCAGCATCGAACAAAGCCCCAAGGGTCCGGCGGCAGCAGGCGTCTCGAAAGTCTAAGCAACTCTGCCAAGTCAAGTAGCCTACAGCTAACTGACTTTTGCTTTGCACACGAAAAGCAGGGATTTGATCCATAGGTCGAATCCCTGCTTTTTTTATTGCCAGCTTCTCCTTGCCCAGCACAGCACAAGCGCACTACCAGCTAAAGCCAGCCCCCGTTGGGATCTGAACATAACCATCGACCAATTTGAGTGGCGAGGTTGGACCAATCAAGCCGGTTTCCAAATAGAGCGCATTCGGGAGACAGGCCATAATATTTAGCTGTTCAGGGCCACCCCCATGGGACGCATATGGGATGCGAAAGGCATCGGCCAAGAGTCCAATGTGGAGCAGCGCCGTCGGTCCCCCCGCGCGGCGCAAATCGGGCTGGATAATATCAACCGCGCCCCGTTGCAAGAAACGGGCAAAGTCAGCGGGGGTATAGAGATTTTCGCCAGTAGCCACCGGAATATCTAAGGCACGTGTCAGGGCAGCATAGCCTTCGATGTCATCCGCCGGAATGGGCTCTTCCCACCAAGTACACCCCAATGTTTCAAAAGCGCGGCCGCGGCGAATCGCTTCCGCCGCGGTGAGCGACTGATTGGCATCGATCATAATCTCCACGTGTTCACCAACCGCCGCGCGCACCGTCTCGACACGGCGAATATCTTCGCGGAGAGTTGGGTAGCCCACCTTAATCTTCACTGCGCGGAAGCCTTGGGCTACCGCTTCCGCGCAAATCTGCTGGACTGCTTGCTCATCGTAGTTTAGCCACCCCACCATCGCATAGGCCCGAATGCGATCATTGACCCGTCCCCACAGCTGCCAGCAAGGAACACCCAGGGTTTTGCCCAGACAATCCCACAACGCTGTATCCACGGCAGCGATCCCAAACATGGCCAGCCCCGTCGAACCATGGTATTCGGTCTCACGCAGCATGGCTTGGTGGAGACCGCGAATCATCGTCAGCTCTTGCTGGAGGATAAGGGGCTTTAATTCATACTCAATCAGTGCGGCTAAGGCTTGCGGCCCACCGGCAATCCGCCCAAAGCCAGCATCGCCCACCCCCTGCACACCCGCTTCGGTTGTGACGATTACTTTCACCGAACCGGAACCCGGCAGGGCCTGTAAAGCATCTCGTTTGGGGTTGTCACTTGGGGGGCGGGTCGTCGTCACAATCTCGACGTTGGTAATGCGCATCAGTGCTCCTCTGCTTCCTTATAGATTTCGCCAATCGTGTTGACAGGGCGTGCGCCTCGGTTGGAGCGCCGACAGGCGCTTCTCACGGGTAGTCGCGGGTTTTAACCCTGCTTTTATCAGCTTCATGATGGTTCTGTGGCGTGCGCCATTGGCACTTGCGCATTATACCTGGAAGGGGTATGATCGCGCTAGGTAGTGACGGCAACAGCCAACGCTGCATTGCAATAGCCAACGTTTCGTCGCCCAGCTTGTAGCCGCGCCCTTCTACCCTAAGCCTTAGAACATTACCCCTATCCTGCGCGCTATAGCACACCAAAATAAAGCTCCCAAGCCAAGGATTTCAACAAGCCAAGGATTTCAACAAGCAAGAAAAGGTGGAACCATGACCCTCAAAATTGGACTGATCGGCTGTGGTGGTATTACGCAAGCCCACGTTGAAGGCTGGAAGAAAGTTACTGACCAAGCCGAGATCGTGGCGGTTGCGGATGTTTCACGCGAGAATGCCGAAAAACGTGCGGCCCAAATTGGCACCGATCCCGAGATCGTCAGTGACTATAAACATTTTGTCGATGCCATTGAAGGGGGCTATGAGCCGCTGCACTCCGTGGATGAAGCGACAACCACCTTGCAGATTATCTTAGGAGCGTACCAATCGGTCGAAGAAAATCGCATTATCAGCCTTGCCTAATGTGACAAACCCGTGCCCGGTCAGGCGGAAGGCATGGCCTATCGACAACTAGGTCAGACCGATATGCAAGTTTCGGTGCAGCACGCCGTACATTTCAATCAAAGGAGCGACAAATGACCCAAATCCCCATTGCCTTAGAACTCTATTCGGTACGCGATGAACTAAAACAAGATGTCCGTGGCACCTTGCATGCTGTCGCCGAGATGGGCTACACGGGAGTTGAATTTGCCGGTATGCCCAATCATCCGGCGGCAGAACTCAGCGCGATCTTGGCCGAAGAAGGGCTGATCTGCTGTGGTTGGCATACTCCCTTTGCCCTGGTCCAGGATGACAAGCTGGCCGAGACCATTGCGTTTCACAAAACTCTCGGGAACCATAAGCTCATCATCCCAGGCATCCCTGCGGAGCTGCGCCAGAGCCACGCGGATTGGCGCAAGCTCGCTGATTTTTTCAATACGCTGGCCGACAAATTAGCCCCCCATGGCATGGTTACGGGCTACCATAACCACCACGTTGAATTTACGCCGTTGGACAA
>JAHBVH010000106.1 GCA_019637645.1 Caldilineaceae bacterium | reverse complement strand
CGCGTCCATCCGCGTCCTATGCTTTTTAGCGTGCGGACCAGACCATCATTGGGTATTCACGGTAGAAACCGGCAGCTTCGAGCCAAGGTTGACCAGCACTCCCAAGAATGGCTTCGCCGTTCCACTGTTCGACGGTAAGGCGATGTTCACTATGGGCCAGGTGTGCTACCCAACAGGCCACCGCCGCCTGCACGACCTGTTCATCGACCCCTTGGCCGGTGGTCAGTTGAGAGCCATTGCCTTCAATCAACAGCACCGGCAAACCCCGTTGTAAAACCAGCCAAGTCGAAGGAATGCGCGCAAAGGTCAGCGGCTGACCATCAAAGCGCAGCGGCCCATCGGCTAAGGTTGGCCCATAGAGATTGGCCGGGTCACAGGCATTGAGCAAGACCAGTTCAGCGGCAGCATGCCCAGCACTTGGGTCGCTCTGCCGCAAGGCTTCGACTACTTCCGGCAGGGCAAACTGTACACCGGCCAAACCCTGGACAAAATAGCCACGGCGCACTTCCCCGCGCATCTCCAACCGTTGAAACTCCTGATAAAGCTCGCCCCAATCCCAGGCACCGACTTCATTGGTCAAGCTTTCATGGGTCACCACGCCCCAGCGCGCTAAGAGTTGGCGCGCCTGTTGCGCCACCCGGGCCGCGGGCGTCGGCGCTTTACCCAAGACCCCAAAGCGATGCACCAGCGTCCACCGGCCTTCTTGCGCCAGCGGGGCAACCGGTTCATCTTGCAGTTCCAGCCGTTGCTGAACCCGCCGCCGGGCCGCTTGCAGATCGCCGCGCCGTGGCCGCTGGCCGACCCGCCCGCGCGCCTCACGGTCGCCCAATCGTTCCGCCAGTTGCGCTTCTAAGCGGCTAAGTGGACGGGGCGCCGCCACGGGGCGCGCCACCTTGCCCTGGACCAGCCGCTGCAGTGCCCAAAGGCTGTCATTGGTCGCCAATCCCGCCATCACTAGTTCTAGCAGCGCGGCGTCGGCAGTCTGTTCATTCCAGTCGAGCGCGCTCCGAAGGTCGGTGGCAAAGACCGCGCCTTCGCTTTGTAAAAAGGCCAAAAGAGCCTGGGCATCGGCGCTCAGTCCGCTGTGATCTGTGGGTGGCGCTTCCAAGTAGACACTCCCTTCGCCACGGAAGACGAAGCGGATGCGACCCCGGCGCGGATCGACACCACCGGCGCCCACCCACACGAGATCACCACTTTGACAGAGCGCTGCCAATTCTGCGGATTGGTAATGAGCCAGCCGCAGAGGTAGGACCGCTTGTTCCCAAAGCCGCCCAATGACCGGCAGGGCGCGCAGTTGTTGTAACACTTGACGCAGTGCTCCTTCCCCCGTCAGTTGCGTAGCAGGATGGAGATGTTGCCAACGGGCCAGGAAATCGGCATAGGTGGGCAGGGAGACGGGCTGCACCTCTTTACGCAGGAGGGTTAGCGTGCGCCGATGCATCTGTTCCAGGGTATGACGGTCAATATATTCATTGAGATTTTCGGCGGTTTCACTGGTGGGCGTCGCCAGATCCACGGGGGTAAATTGCCCATGGGCCAACGTGCGACTTTCCACCAACTGCGCCAGGGCCGGTTGCAGCCAAGCCACGGGGAAGGCATAGCGCGCCAAAATTGCCGCCACAGTCACCGGGCCGGTTTGGCGCAAGAAGCGTTCCAGGATCGCCTGGCAGGCGGCTTCGGTTGTGGGTTGGGCAACAGGCGGCGTGGCCGCTGCGGGAAAGGCAGCCTGATATTCGGACAAATACTCAGCCGCGACCCAACGCGCTTGGAAGCCGGTAGTCGTGGGCAGGTCAAGTTGAACAAGCCGTTGTGCACCAGCCAGTTGACCAATCCAGCTAGCAGGATCCACGGTGGTGCGTTGGGCGATTTCGCGGGTTGAGAGATCCCCCAGTTCCAGCAAAAGCGCGGCTAGCTCTTCTCGGGTCCGCGCTTGGGCGGTGGGTGCGGTGCGCTGCAATTGGCTGCGGATGGCGGCTACCGCTTCGGGCTTGAGGAGATCGGCTAGATTGACATCCTTGAGCAGATCTTGGAGCAGATCGCGGTGGATCGCCAGCGTCTGTAATTGGCGTTCGGCCTTGGGCGCATCCCACTCATACATGTGAAAGGCAATAAAATCCCAGAGCAGACTTTGGGCCACCGGCGAAGGAGTCAGCGACTCTAGCACCTGCACCTGGATCTCGCCCTGCTGAATAGCCGTGAGCACCCGCTCCAGATTGGGCAGATCCATCACCTCTTCCAAACAGTCACGGTAGGTTTCGGCCACGATGGGAAAATCGGGCAGGGTGCGCACCAGTTGCAAAAGATCCTTGGCGCGCAGCCGCTGCAACCAAAAGGGGGTTCGTTTGCCCTTCCCCGCGCTCGGCAACATCAACGCGCGGGCAGCATTTTGGCGGAATTGAGCACCAAAGACCGCGGAACTCGGCAACTCTTGCAAAATCCGCTCGCGTGCCTCGCTGGGGGTCAGCGCTGTCACCAGATCCAACGGGATCGCGGTGTCCGCCGCGGGAAAGCGGAAGAGAATCCCATCGTCATTGCTTTCCAGTTCCACCTCGACGCCAGTCCGCTCACGCAGAGCCCCGGCCAGGGCCAAGCCCCATAGCCCATTGACTTTTCCACCAAAGGGCGATTGGATAACCAAACGCGGGTCACCTAGCGTGTCCTCGAAAAGCTCGACAATAATGGCACGGTCCGAGGAGATAGCCCCCACATGATCGAGCTGACCAGCCACATAGTCGATGACCGACCAAGCCGAATGCTCATCGAGTGCGTATGCTTGGCGTAACCAGGCCAACAAGGCTTGGACCGCAGCCGTGTCACGTTCAGCCAGAATGGCGCGATAGCTGGCAAGCCCCCGCGCTTGCCGTAGCTCACGCAACTGTTCGGCCACGGCGTGGCGAAAAGCGCCCACCCGTTGCCCGAGCGCGTAGGGTCGCCACGGGAAATCACCGCGCCAAAAGGGCATGCGTGGCGTTGCTCCTGGCGCATCGGCCACCAGCACTTTGTCATCAGTCACCTCAATGACCCGCCACACCTGCGAGCCGAGCAGCAAGGTATCGCCGACGCGCGTTTCGTAGACAAATTCTTCATCGAGTTCGCCGAGCTTGGTCTTGCCATCGCCCAAGTACGCGCCAAACGCGCCGCGGTCGGTGATGGTGCCGCCATTGGTCAAGGCGAGCAGCCGTGCGCCGGGCAGGGCAGCCACCTGTTGGTTGATCCGATCCCAGACCAGCCGCGCCCGCAGTTGACGATGAGCCACACTGGGGTAGCGCCCGGAGAGCATCTCGATCACAGCCGTAAAGGCCCGCCACGTGAGGTCGGTGTAGGGATAGGCCCCGCGAATGCAATCATATAAAACGGGTACCGACCAGGGTTCCACCGAAACCATGGCGACGATCTGCTGGGCGAGGATATCCAAGGCATTGCGCGGGGTGTGGAGCGGCTCCACTTCGCCCCGTAACATGCCACCGGCCACCGCGGCGGCCTCCATGACATCCTCGCGGTGGGTGGGATAGATGCGCCCTTTGCTGGTCTGCCCCACCAAGTGGCCCGCCCGCCCAACCCGCTGAAGCCCCTGGGAGACCGCCTTGGGCGATTGGAGCTGCACCACCAGATCGACCGCGCCAATATCAATGCCAAGTTCCAGGGAGGAGGTGCCGATCAGCGCGGGTAATTTGCCCGCCTTGAGCGCCGTTTCCAGGGCCAGCCGCACTTCTTTGGCCATACTGCCATGGTGGGCGCGAATGGGATTTTCTAGTTCACCCCGGCTGGCCCCAAACATCCCCAACCCTTTGGCAACGCCCCCCTCGATCAGCCCTGCGCTCGTGCCTTGCTCAGCGGCAATCTGTTCATTGAGCCAGTCAGCCGTACGCTCGGCTAGGCGGCGATTGTTGACAAAGATCAAAGTACTTTGGTGTTGGCGGATCTGGGCCAAGACACGCGGGATGATCGACGGCCAGATCGAATCGCCGGGCAAGTTGCGGAAATCTTCCACCACCGTCTCGACCAGAAGATCGAGCGGCTTGCGGTAGCCAGCATCGACAATGGTCACCGGGCGCGGGACCAGCGTT
The DNA here is from genome assembly GCA_019637645.1 of Caldilineaceae bacterium. Next base: position 18,395 of record JAHBVH010000106.1, on the reverse strand, counting down.
CGTTCTGTGCCCTCCCCTTGCCAAGCATTGCCCCCCAGATAGCGGGCCACTTCGGTCAGCGGGCGGATGGTAGCCGAAAGGCCGATGCGCTGGAGGGGCTGCTCAGCAACTTGTTGTAAACGTTCCAGAGTCAACGCCAAATGGACGCCCCGCTTGGAGCCCACCAAGGTGTGAATTTCATCGACAATCACCGTCCGCACCGGGCGAAAGAGTTCGCGCGCTTTGGGGCTGGTCAAGAGAATGTAAAGCGACTCGGGCGTTGTAATGAGAATGTGGGGCGGTTTGCGTACCATGGCCTGCCGCTCGCGGGAAGGGGTATCGCCCGAGCGCACTGCTACGTTAATTTCAGGGAGATCGATCCCCTGTTCGCGCGCGGTTTTGCGAATCCCGGCCAAAGGGACGCGCAGATTACGCTCAATGTCATTGTTGAGCGCCTTTAAGGGCGAGATATAGATCAATTGGATCGCTGGTGGCGTAGCCGGCTCAGCGGCTGTCAGGGTACGAAAGAGCTGATCGATGGCCCACAAAAAAGCCGTGAGGGTTTTGCCCGAGCCCGTGGGGGCCAAGATGAGCGTATTTTCCCCGCGCTGGATGGCCGGCCACCCATGCACCTGTGGCGGCGTTGGCTGGCCCAAGGTGGCTTGAAACCAAGCCCGCGTCGGCGGGAGGAAGGCAGCCAAGAGATCAGCCGTTGACATTGGTTGTTGGTTAGATCCCATAGACAATGCTCCTTGCGAACATTTGTGCGTATGGTTCTATTTTATCACAGATTGAACAGGAGGCATAGGAGAAAGAGCCGCGTGATTCGTGCGGCGTGAAGCGCAGGGCTTGGTGGGTAGCGCAGTAGAGCAATATAGCCCATACACACCTTTCACGAATCACGTAGCACGAATCATGCCCCTATCACTTCTCTTACCGGCGTTGGGGCTGATCCGCCATAAAGTAGACGGAGATGGGCTTAAAACCCCAGCGGGCAGCCCACTCATGAAAGGAATGATTTTCATAGCCAGATTCAAAGAAGACACGTGTGATCCCATCGCGCTGTAATTGATCCAAGGCGGCTTGAAAGAGTTGTTGACCAATCCCGCCGCCGCGATACGCGGGCAGCAGGCAGAAATCTTGTAAGATACCATAACGGCTGTAGCGGCGTTCGGCCTTTTCCATCACCTGGAAACCCACTACTTGGCTGCGCTCCAGATCCTCGGCGACAAATTGGCCTTGTGGATAGGTCATCCAGAGGTCGGTGAATTCTGCCTGCCAGATTTCGCGACGGTGGGGGCCGAGCGTATGTTCGTCTAGGGCAACGCCCTCCTGCAGTTCACTAAAGGAAATATAGCCTGGGTGGTCCGAGGCAACTTGATCAAATACATTGACCATCTCTGCAACATCTTGCTCACGCATGGTGCGCACAATGACCTTCATACAATTTTATCGCTCCTTGCTTGGTAGCTTCCTTACTGATTGGTAATGCTTGCCGCATTGGGATTATACCTGTACCTAAGGATGAAGTGAAAAGAGGGCGAGAACTGGCAGCGCCTCGGCACGCGGCTGTTCAGAAAGCTGACCGGTTTGGGGCGCGCTAACTCCTCACTGTAAAACCGACTGATTTGCCGCGCGATCATAATCACGTTATACTTGTGGCAACAGAGAGAAAAGGGTTTATGGGCGAACAGCCCCCTCGCATCCATGACGCCCGTAGCAAGGAACAACCTCCTTGAATCAGGTGACCTAGTGCCACTTCCGAGAAATCTTCCCAGCTACATTGGCGGTCGCGGCATGCCGGTGTGCCCAATGGTGTAACAAGATGTAGCTATCGTCCACACTTCACTTGGCAGTGTTCCGATAGCCCAGCGAAGTTCACGCCACTGGAAATTGCCGCCTTACACCATAGACCCGAAAGCGCATTACTTGATATGCAAGGAGTCTATTTTGTCTACCCGTCCTGATATTGTTCTACTTGTCCTCGATACCCAGCGTGCCGACCGGCTTTCCTGCTATGGCTATCCCCAGCCGACGACTCCCCATTTGGATGCCTTTGCCGCCGATGCAACCCGCTTTAGCCACGCCTTCTCCGCCGCCCAATGGACGGTTCCTACGCACACGTCCCTCTTTACGGGCCTGTATCCCTCCGTCCATGGTACGCAACAATCGTTTTCGGTCGTCCCCGAAAGTTTGCCGTTGCTAGCCGAACGGCTGGGCGATGATGGCTACTATACCGCAGCCTTTTGTAACAATCCCTTGGTTGGCGTGGTGAACAATGGCTTACGCCGCGGCTTTTACAGTTTTCTCAACTATAGTGGCTGGCTGACCAACCGGCCCAACCAAGCGGGGCGCCCGGTGACGCTCTTTGGCCGCTACCGCCAACTCTTTAAGCGCATGCTTGGTGGCGTTTTGCACCAGATGCAAGATGCGTTTGCGCGCTCGGATGCCTTGCTCGATTTTGCCTTTACGCCACTGATGGTCCCCTTCTGGCAGACGGCCCTGAGTTTTAAGGGCAATACGGCCAAGTCGCTGAACGATGCCGCGCGGCTCTTGATCCGGCGCAAAGAAACTCTGCCCGATCAACCGATCTTCACCTTTATCAATCTGATGGGCACCCACATGCCCTTCCACCCGCCCCGCCCGTACATCGAACGCTTTGCCCCGGAACTCTTGCGCAATAAGGCCAACCAACGCTATCTCCAGCGCTTTAATGGAGATGTCTTTGGCTGGTTGGCACCACTCAGCAGTTCGCTGACCGATGAGCACAAAGCGCTCTTGGATGGCATGTATAACGCCGAGGTGGCGGCTCAGGATGAACAGATCGGCCAGTTCTTTGGCAAATTGCGCAGCAGCGGCGCTTTGGATCGAACGCTAGTGATGGTGGTGGCCGACCATGGCGAGCACTTGGGCGAAAAGCATCTGCTCGGCCATACCGTCTCGCTCTATAATGTCTTGACCCATGTGCCGTTGATTGTGCGTGACCCCAGTGGGGCATTGCCGATTGGTCAGGTTGTAGAACAGAATGTCTCGACCCGGCGCGTTTGCCAGACCGCGCTCACCGCAGCGGGCCTTGCCAGCGAAACCGAAGCCGCCTATGCCCTCCACAACCTGGGCGCCAACGACCCGGATCAAGGCACAGTCTTTGCCGAAGCCCAAACGCCGCAGAATGTATTGAACTTGATGATCAAACACAAGCCCGACTTGGTGCAAGCGCACCGCACCGATCAAAAACGGCGAGCGGTTTGGCGCGATCAATATAAATTGATTCAAACCGGCCCCGATCAGCTCGAGCTTTATGATTTCCTTGCGGATCCCCAAGAAATGACCAATTTGGCGGGCAGCCAGCCCGAAGTGGCGCGCGAGTTACGCGAAACCTTGCGCACCTTTGAGCGTGATGCCGAAAAAGCCGCCGTTGCTTCCGATCAAGTCCTTAAACAAGATGATCCTCAACTCAATCGCCGGTTGCGCGCCTTGGGCTATTTGGAGTGATCGCTTGCTCGCTCAATCACCTTTCCCTTCACTGAAAAGATGGAGTTCTCATGTATCCACCCGTTGATCCAATTATTGTACAATTCGGCCCCTTCGCCCTCCGTTGGTATGGCATTCTCCTCGTCACCGGCATGATCGTCGCGGCTTGGGTTGCCAGCCGCTATGTGACACGCAAAGGCGAAGACGGGGAAAAAGTGTGGGATATGCTGGTCTGGGTGTTGATCCCTGGCCTCATTGGCGCACGGCTCTATTACGTTTTCATCCAATCGCCGCGCGGGCCGGAAGGGCTAGGCCGCTTTTTAGAAAACCCCATCTCAATTTTCCAGATCTGGACCGGCGGCATTCATATCTATGGCGCTTTCATTTTAGGTGGATTGGCGCTTATTCTCTTTGCGCGCTGGAATAAGCTCCCGCTGCCTATCTATTTAGATGGCCTAGGGCTTGGCATCCCCCTCGGCCAAGCGATTGGGCGGTGGGCCAATTTTATCAATCAGGAGCTCTATGGCCCGCCGACGACCCTACCCTGGGGTTTGCGCATCGACCCTGAACACCGCATTGCCCAATACTATGCGCTTTCCGCCGACACCCGCTTTCATCCCCTCTTTCTCTATGAATCGCTCTGGAATTTCATCGGCTTTGGCCTGATCTTCTGGCTCTCACGACGCTTTGACCAGAAGCTACACCCCGGCGATCTCTTCTTGTGCTATCTGATCTGGTATCCGCTAGGGCGCTTCTGCATTGAGTTTATCCGTACCGATTCATGGTTCTTTGCAGGAACCCCCTTCAACATGGTACATATCATTTCGGCAGTGGTCATTGTGGCGTCGGCGGCAACGCTCTACTTGCGTCACCGCGATGATCAACCCGAAGTACCCCAAGATGAAGCGACGGCCTAACGCCAGACCTGGCAGGTTTGACAAACCTGCCAGGTTTTTATGCAACTGGTAGTTACGCGCGGTTACGGTAGAGGGTCGGATCAATCATGCTAACCATCGGGGTGACGGCCAGCTTGCCGCCGAGAAATTGATTGACCTGAGCAGCATGGGTCGCGGGGTCGCGCAATAGATCGCTGTAGTGGATATAGAGCACACGGAAGTTCGGCTGTTGAGCCAACCACTGCTGAGTCTCTTGGAGATGTTTTTGAAATAACGCGGTCATTTGCGTATCATCGACGGCGTTGGTATCTTCCTGACGATGGGCTAACATTTTGCGTTGGGAAGCCAAAATCTCATTCATGTGCCGTTCTACAAAGATGACATTATAGCTATAGCTATCCGGCAGATGGGGCAGCAACGCCGAGATTACCTTCACGGCATGGCCTTGCGCCGTGGCTAGCCAAGCCGTATCTCCCCGGCTCAATTGCTTCACCCGCTCAAACTCATAGTAGCCCTGGGGATTATCCAGATCAGCCGTGCGCAGATTGTCGGTCAAAGGCGGTAGCCCACCAGCCTCCAACATGCGCATCATCATTGAAGTGCCCGATCGCGGTAGCCCCGAAACAACAGTCACAGCTGGGCGCTCCGGTTTGGTTCCTCCCAACAGCTTTTTGAACCACGCTTTCATACCAAATCTGTCCTATCTACGGCAACATTACCCCATCCCTGACAAGGCATGCTGCCAGCGTAAGTATAAAGGTTTCTGGAAATTAAACATGTCCCAAGAAAAAATGTCAACTACCCAAGCTAATCACACCGCCGTTGTGACCGAAGCGGGAACGACCTACACCCTGACAACCTTGCCCAACCACACAAAACAGCTTGTGGTGCGGGGCAATACCCAAGGCTTCCATGGCAGCGCCGAGGCCGGTGCTTTACACTGCCTGCCGAACGCCGACAACCTGGCTGTTTTGCGCAGCCGCCTGCCCTGGTTGACACCCCAGCCGCTTGGTCAACAGACTTCTTTTGGCTTTGGCGACCGCATTGGGCTGGCCACACCCGGCCATGTGGCGGCCATGCGGGCCGTTGGGGGTGCCATTGCGCCGATCTATGCCCAACAATCCGTCCGCGAAAATAGCCGCATTGGCCGCACACCCCAACAAGTGATGGATGACGCGGCCTGGGGTGTCTTTCAGACTGACTGGCGCACACCTTGGGGTGCCGACGCCGATCACGTCAAAGAAGTGGCCCATGTTGCCCCCTTCGTCGCGGCGGGCTATACCTTCTATACCATCGACCCCAGCGATCATGTCGATAACGCAGCCCAAACAGACAGCATAGAGGTTCTGCGGCAAAAAGCGGAGCAATTACCGTGGTCGGTTTTAGGCAGCGACTACCCCACCCTGCAAGATCGGTACTGCACGACACCCTTTGCCCTGGCTGGTCAAGCGCTTATTTTTGACGAAGAGACACTGCTGCGGGCCTTGGGTAAATATGGCCGCGCCCTTGCCCATACGCTCACCATTACGGCGGCAATCAAACGCCAAGTGGGCAATCGGCCCTTTGATCTAGAGATGTCGGTCGATGAAACCGATACGCCGACCTCGGCCCATGAGCACTTTTTCATCGCCAATGAATTGCTCCGACAGGCGGTGCCGGTGGTTAGTTTGGCCCCTCGCTTTGTGGGCAAATTCCAAAAAGGGGTCGATTACATCGGCGATCTCGCCGAGTTCGAGCGCGAATTGACCAAACATGTCGCCATTATGCGCCACTTTCAGCGCTACAAACTGAGCATCCACACCGGCTCGGACAAGTTTAGCATCTATGGCATTGTCCACCGTCAGGCCAGTGGTTTGGTCCATGTCAAGACGGCGGGTACAAGCTACCTAGAGGCCCTGCGCGTGCTTACCCAAGTCAATCCCCTGCTCTTCCGGCGTATTCTCACCTTGGGCCATGAACGCTTTGCCAAAGATCGCAAAAGCTACTTCCTCGATTGCCAGCAGGAAAAGGTCCCGCAGAGCAACGCACTGAGTGACGCCGAATTGCCAGCCCTGCTCGATCAATTTGATGCCCGCCAACTGCTGCATGTTACCTTTGGCTCGGCCCTCGATGAATATGGGACCAAACTCAAAGCTGTGCTCGCGGCCAATGAAGCCAACTATGCAGCGGTCTTAGTGACCCACTTCCGCCGCCATTTGGAACCCTTTGCCGAATAAGCGCTAGGTGGCCGCTAGCACACACAAAGAAACACGGCTACGCTGTGGACGTAGCCGTGTTTCAGGAACCGCATGTTTGCGTCTAGAGGAAGAACCAGAGGAAGAGAGTATGGCGTGCCACAACGCATTTGGCTCCCCACAAATGGTGTGACAATACCGATTCTACGTGACGCTTGTTAAGGGAAACCGGTCCTTTTTGTTAAGAGTTTGTTTTACAATAGAAGTTACGTACTTGGTCAGAGAGCGGACCGGTTTTTCAAAACCGGTCCGCTCTCTGGTCGTACCAACCAACGGCGTCAGTCCTTTGCAAAACAAACTCCTTATTTTTGCAGACGGAAATTCTTTTCGGCCATCTCGGCAATCGATTGGCCAATGCTGATCGAGGCCGTGGCCGCTGGCGACGGCGCATTGAGAACATGCACCATATGTTCACCTTCGGCAATCCGAAAATCGTCGACCAAGGCACCGTTTGGCTCTAATGCCTGGGCGCGGACACCCGCGCCCGCCGGATGGACATCGGCCTCGGTCAGTTCTGGCAGCAACCGCTGGAGCGCCTTGACAAAAGCGGCCTTGCTATACGAACGATAAAATTCGCCCATCCCCATACGCCAGTGTTTACGCGCCATCTGCCAAAAGCCAGTGTAGGCGGCCATTTCCACCGCGTCGCCCAGCCGGAAACTCGAACGAGTATAGCCTTCACGCTTAAAAGCCAGTACTGCATTCGGCCCCGCTTCCACGCCACCGTGGATCATACGCGTGAAATGAACACCCAAAAAGGGGAAAGCGGGATCGGGGACAGGATAGATCAGATCTTTCACCAGGAACTCTTTGGCAGGGATCAATTCGTAATATTCACCCCGGAAAGGAACAATCTTCAATTTTGGGTCGATCCCACAAAGGCGCGCCACACGATCGGACTGTAAACCGCCACAGTTGATCAGGTTACGACAGCGAATCTCGCCTTGCGTCGTCGTGAGACGTAACTCATTGGGCTCACGGCGAAAGCCCGTCAGCCGCGTATTGGTTTTGATGACACCCCCCGCCTGTTCAATGAGCTTGGCATAGGTATTCGCCACTTGCACATAATCCACAATGCCCGTCTGTGGCACATGCAAGCCAGCCAAGCCAGCCACGTGGGGTTCATACTCCTGCAGCTCTTCAGCCCGCAAGCGGCGTATGCCCTGGAGCCCATTGGCCTGCCCGCGCTCTTCTAGCTTTTCCAGGCGCGGCAATTCTTCGGGCAAGGTCGCGACGACCAATTTGCCACAGCGATCATGGGCAATGTTGTGTTCGGCACAAAAGGCATAGAGCGCTTCGCGGCCCGCGACACAATTACGCGCTTTCAACGACCCTGGTTTGTAATACAACCCAGAGTGAATGACACCACTGTTATTTCCGGTTTGGTGTTTGGCGAGTTTGTCTTCTGCTTCAATCACAATTAAACTCAGCATAGAATGCCGTTTGGTCAATGCCATGGCCGTTGCCAAACCCACAACCCCACCGCCAATGACTGCAACATCGTACAGTGATGAACTCATAGAACCACTCCGTTCTTGCTTACCATTCTTTGCGGAAAATAATGCTCATCAGCGGTGTCTGTAGGCCGCACCTTAGCCAGCCGAGGAATGCAGCACGCACACACGCCCTAATAAGTTTTGTATCGATTTTGATCATTCATGCTTTGCCAGGATAACGCCCAGGATAACGCCCAGGATAACGCCCAGGATAACGCCCAGGATAACGCCCAGGATAACGCAAAGTGTACTTTTGCCTGCACTTAGTAGCGTTCAATCCTTTTTCACATGTTATACTATAGGCGACAGTTGTTCCAAACAAGCTTTGCAGTGATACACTGGGCGATAGGTGCATTTCATCCAATGACCCGTTCCTTGGGAAGAGAGTGCCAGGCTGAACCAAGTACGAGCATTGAGAGCAATCGAGGGGTGCACAGGGATTAGGATCGCACGCGCGGGGCGTTGTGCCGCGCTGCGGCTTCCTTGCACCGAGCCCCTTATTACTGTGCCTCAGCCTATTCCTGCTTACATCCAGAAGGAGATTGTATGTCTACATTTGCCAAAGTGAGACCCCTGGGCGTTGCGCTCCTCTTCACCCTCTGTCTAGCGAGTTGGCTGCTCTGGCAACCCCTCTTCGCAGCCGAGAACCGGCAGAGCACCACGACAGAGCCAACAACCTATGTCATCCAGAGTGGCGACACCCTGAGTTCCATTGCCCGGCGCTTTGATACAACCGTATCGACTTTATTACGCCTGAACAACCTTGCCAATCCCGACTACATCTATCCAGGGCAGACGCTCATACTCCGAGAAGCCACCGCGGAAGCGACACCAACCCCAGGCAGTACGGTACCCGATGCCACGGCCAGCCCGACCCCCACCGCCGCGATCACCGCCACGGCCACTGTAACCCCCACCGCTGAAGCAACGCCGGAAGTGACACCCGAAGTAACCACAACGGTGACCACCACGGTGCCTGTCACCGTGACACCCGTGGCGACCACCACAGGAACCGTCACCGACGTTGTTTGGACTGCACCAGAGCAACCCATCGAACTCTTCTCGCCAGTTGGGGAAGGTCTTTACCATAGCCCGCTTGAGGTCATCGGCTTTTCGCAGACCTTTGAAGGCAATGTCAATTTACGGTTGAGCGATGCCGAAGGCAATATCCTGGCCGAACGAAGCACCATTGGCGGTTCGGTGGATGGCTTTGCCTTCTTCCACAGCTATCTCCGCTTTACGGTCACCGAGCCCGTTACTGGTACGCTCGCCGTCTTTGAGACGAGCGCCCGCAATGGTAGTGAGATCAATGTGGTGACGATACCACTGAAGCTGCTCCCTGGTCAGCGGGTCATCGATCTAACCAATTTGACGCCGGGCAAGGCTGTTTGCTCACCGATCATCGCGGCCGGGTACTCCAATACCTTTGAAGCCAGCCTGGTTGTTGAACTGGCGGATCGGGCTGGAGCCGTCATGGGGCAGAGCAATGCCATGGGGGGCAATTTGGGGGTGTACGCCGAATTTTTGACGACGCTGGAGCCCGACGTTACCACCGCACAACCAGTCTTAGTCGGGGCCTATGAGGAAGCGGCCAGCGGTGAAGGGCTGGTGGACCGCACGCGCTATCCCGTTACGCTCTATCCGGCGGGTAGCACAGAATGCCCCTAGCGGTTTCTAAAACGTGACCGAAAGAGCTGACCGGTTTTGCCAAACCGGTCAGGTTAGGAAGTGCGTAGCGCTTATACCCATCAGGAGGTTGTCACCATGGAAGCCTGGAACCAAGCATGGAACAGCGAAGCCGGTCGGCAAGATTGGCTCACGCCCGATCCCTTTGTTGTAGAGCAGATCCCCCATCTTCAAGCCGCTGGGGTCCACCGCGTTCTTGATCTTGGCTTTGGGGTAGGCCGTCATGCCGTATTGCTAGCCCAAGCGGGCTTTGCCGTCTATGGGATTGATGCCAGCGAAAACGGCCTCGCCTATGCCCAAAGTTGGGCAGCGCGTGAGGGGGTCAGCATCCAGCTGACCACCGGTGATATGGCAACCTTGCCCTATGATGACGATTTTTTTGATGCCATCGTCACCTGGAATGTGATCTATCATGGCACAGCCGCCTATGTTCAACAGACCATCCGTGAAATGGAACGGGTGCTGAAACCGGGCGGCTACTTGACCGGCACCCTGCTTTCCACCCGCCACCACCGCTATGGCCGCGGCACCGAGATCGAGCCGAACATCTTTATCATTCCCGGTGAAGGGGAAGCCAGCCATCCCCATCACTATTTTGATGAAGCCAGCGCCCGCCACGCCTTGCAACACTTCACCCTCACCCGCTGCGAAGATGTCGAGCAGTACGGCCCTGGCAAATACCACTGGCAGCTCTTTGGTCGTTATCAACCCTAGCCGAAACCGAATGCAGCAAAGCGGCGCAGTCACAGTGACTGCGCCGCTTTGCTCTTCGTGTGTGCGGGGAAACAAAATCCGCGTTCTATCCATACCCTTAGGCGTTACGCACTTCGCTAAAAGAGCGGCAGATCGCGTGCCACTAAGTCGGCCACCGTTTCCCGCCGCCGAATGAGGCGGGCCTCACCATCGTTGAGCCAGAGCACGGCGGGCTTACACGCGCCATTATAATTGCTGCCCATGGCAAGTTGATAGGCCCCGGCCACAGGCACAGCCACCAACTCCCCCGCGGCCACGGCAGGCATAGGCAGATCCTCGATCAAAATATCGCCACTCTCACAAAAAGGCCCAGCAAACCAAGTCGCGCCCGCGTTTGGCCGCAAAGGCGACTGCACCGGCAGCGCCGAGTAGCGCGCACCATAGAGCGCCGGGCGCGGATTATCGGCCAACCCGCCATCGATCATCAGCCAACGCCGCGCCGCGGTCGTCTTGATCGCGCCGACCCGGTAGAGGGCAACACCCGCTTGGGCGACAAGACTACGGCCTGGCTCCAATTGCAGTCGGGGTAAGGGTAGCTGCCGCGCCGCACAACCAGCAGCCAAATAACGGGCGACAAAGTGGACATACGCGCCAATGGTCGGATGCGGCAGATCCGCTTCGTGGTAGGCCACGCCCCACCCGCCCCCAGGACAGAGCACTTGGGGCGTCCAGCCTAACTGGTCACGCAAGGCAACGATCAGATCCAATACAGTATCCAGGGCTGGCGCAATCGGCTCGGGATCATGGAAATGTGAACCTTGGTGAAAATGTAGCCCAGTGACCGTCAGCTTGGCTTGTTGACAGAGGGCGAGAGCCTGGGCAGCCTCGGCGATTCCCATACCAAATTTGCTATCCTCTTGTCCAGTTTGGCGATAGGCATGGGTGTCAACCGCCACGCCAGGCCGCACCCGAATCCACAAGGCAGGGGGTATTGTCCCCGCCTGCAGGAGGGGAATGAGGCGATGCAGCTCGGGCAAATTATCCACCACGAGCACACCGGCTTGGGCGACTGCTGCGATGAGATCGTCGGGACTTTTATTGACGCCATGGACCAGAATCTGGGCGTGCGGAAGCCCCGCGGCAGCCGCAACATGCAGTTCGCCAGCGCCGGTACAGTCGAGCCAGAAGCCTTGGCGCTGTACCCACTGGGCTACAGCCGTGCACAAAAAAGCCTTCCCCGCATAGGTCACCCCCGCCGCGGCTGGATAGTACTGGGCTAACGCCTGACGATAGGCCGCAGCCGCGCTATCCATGGTCGCTTGATCATAGAGATAGAGGGGTGTCCCATAGGCCGTTGCCAACGCATTGAGATCACAGCCCGCCACGGTCAGCGCGCTACCATCGGTAGTGACTTGCGTGGAACGCGGAAAGAGTTCGAGTCGTTTTTCGTTGCCCAAGGGATAGAAGCTCCTTCGCTGTCAGCACAGCACCGTCACAAAACCACTAAGACAATCCCAAACAGGGTAATGAGGACACCAATCACGCTTTGGAGGCTAGGCCACTCGTTCAGCAACAAGATGCCCAGCAAGATGCCACCCGTCACCTCTTGGGTAGCGACGAGATTGGCAAGCGTGGCATTTGTCAGGCGCAGCGCGGCATTATAGAGCGTATGGCCCAACGCCAACGGGAACAACCCTAGCGCCAAGACACTCGTCACCGCTTGCCAAGTATAGCCAGCCGGGCTGAAATTCACCAAGGCCGTGGGCAATAGCCAAAGGCCCCCGAGCAAATAGACAACACCGGCATAGGCAAAGAGGGCATAGGCATTGCGCTGACTGCGCCCAAAGACACTGTAGAGGCCAAAACAGACCGCACTGCCCACCGCCAGTAGATCACCCCAGAGCATACGCTGGTCGGCTTGGGGCTCGAAACCCGCCAAGACCGCCACGCCCCCCACGGCGACGAGCGTCCCCAGCCATTTGCGCGAGGTGAGCCCTTCTTGGAGAAATAACCAAGAAAAAAGCGCGACAAAGATCGGCGCGGTGTAAACCAGCGCCAAGCTATGGGCTATCGTGGTAAATTCCAAGGAACCGATGTACAATCCAAAGTGGAGGGCAGTCACCAAGCCAAAGAGGGCAAACTGAAACCAAGCGCGGCCCTTGGGCAGTGGCTGGCGATAGTAGAACGCAAGGCCACAAATAACAATGCCAGCCGTCAGAAGACGGCCGGCTGCAATCTCATAGGCCGATAAGCTTTCCGCTGCCCAACGCACAAAGACCGGGCTTGTGCTAAAAAAAAGGACAGCGATGGCAACATAGAGGATGCCAAGACGTTCGTTGCGGTTTATCACACCAATTGCATCAGAGTGACTGGGCGTTTAGGGTTGAAAGATAACAAGCACCGACATGCGCTTGGCAAGCAACAAAACCTAGCTATTTTTCCGTGATGCCGTGTGCGCGATCAAAAGGGTGTCACGGCCACAGCAATCATGCCGAAGAGCATGCTAAAGACAATAATGAGACTCAATGAGTAAAAGATAATCTCATTCCGAGTATACTTCTTGCGCTTCATCAGTAGAACCTTTCGCGAGACCAGCCGGGTTGTGAGACAAAGCCCACCGAGAACCGGTTATAACCGAACAAAGAGGAGCCTGCTTCACTCCTGGCTCATCTATCGGTACAAGTATATCATAGGATCACTTGAAGAAGGATATTCGCAAGATCACTGAATTTTCTTTCGCTTTGCGGAAATAAGGAGCATTATGCCACAAGCAACAGAACAGACACAGGATAACCCAGCACAAGCGAATCCGACAGCTATTTTCGCGGCACTGACCGCCGCAGGACTTGACCCCAGAGCAGGCTTCCAGTGTGTCCCAGCAACCTATTTATTGCCCGCATATCACCCTGTGGTAGAAGTGGAGCTACCCCTAGTAATTACAGGCTGTACACCCCAGACTCTGGCGCGGCTGTCAGCCATCTTGCAGAATGCCTACCCACACGACCATGCCGTTACTATCCTTGCCGAAACTAGGGTAACGACCGGTGCGACAGGTGAAGTAGCGCAAGCCACCCTAGCGACCGTAGCAACCATACCTTGGTTTGCAGAGACGGCGCTGCTTTGTGTGCCGCCACTACCCGCGGGTAGCAGCTTTTCGGCCCTCCAGGCCATTGTCGCCCATTTGCGCTCACCGGCAGGCTGCCCTTGGGATCGCAAACAGACACTGCTCACTATGCGTAAAGATTTATTGGGTGAGTGTGCCGAAGTGATCGAAGCGATTGACTTGGATAGCGCTGGTGATAATGGGGATCACATTGCCGAAGAATTGGGTGATCTCTGCATGGCTGCTGTGTTAATGGTACAGATTGCCACCGATGCCGGGCGGTTTCAGATGGCCGCGGCCATGCAGAGCATTGTCACCAAGCTCATTCGCCGTCACCCGCATGTTTTTGCCGATGTGGCCGTCGATGGCGTCGAGACAGTGGTGGCCAATTGGGATGCCATCAAAGCCCAAGAAAAGGCCGCCAAAGGAGAACGCCCAGGTCATCCTCTGGATGGTGTACCAGCGACCTTACCGGCCTTGGAGCGGGCGCGTGAACTACAAGCCAAAGCCACCAAAGCAGGACTTTTGGAGCGGGCGGCCCTTGTCCAAGCCGAGCCGCGCCTAGCCGCTTGGGCATCATCACCATTGGATGAAGCAGAGCTTGGTGAATTACTCTGGCAAATCGTTGCCTTGGCCCATCGTGCCGATCTCAATGCCGAAGACGCCTTGCGCAGCTACCTGACCCGCTTTCGCGCGCAGCAGGAGTAGCGCAAAGCTACTGAATCCATGCAAAGAGGGGATCATTCACTTCGGCCACCAACGTGGGTGACTTCCCCGGTGCTGCGGTCCATAAATAAAGCAACGGTGTGCCGCCGGTGATGCGACCAGTGACATAAGCCACCTGTGCCATTGTGGGATGCCAGGCGTAGTGGATGGCGGTTGGCGCCATGGCAATCGTTTCGCCACTAGCCAAGGAGAGCAACCACAGAATTTGGCCTGTGCCCTCAGTCGCTGGGGTGAGGTAGGCCAGCCATTGCCCGTCGGCGGACCAACTCGGGGCTTCGCCCACAACGTTTGTCAGTTGGGTCATGGTCTGCCCCTGGCTATCCAACTGATAGAGTCCCTGGGCCGTACTCACCACTAGGTGCTGGCCATCAGCCGACCAAGCCGGCGACCAACTATCTACAGTCGTCAATTGTTGCAACGCCGTGCCATCAATGGCAATGCGCGAGACCCGCCGCTCACCGGCCTGCCACCAATCAAAGGCTAGCACCTGACTATCCGGTGACCAAGCATAGTGGCTCACGCCGGACAAGCCCTCATCGGGGAGGTAGCGTGTAGTCCCCGTTGCGACACTGTAGAGTCCAATCTGCCGCGCAGTGCCTTCGCCAACCAGATAAGCCAGCTGAGTGCCATCGGGCGACCAGGCCAGCATAGTCTTGGTCGCGCCGTCTTGGATCACGGTCTGCGGCGCACCGTCCACAAGGCCAGCTAACGCCACTTGCCCTTGAGCGTTCACATAGGCAACCTGTTGGGCCACCATACTGCCAACAGCATCGCGGCCTTCTATCCCCAGACCTACCGGCTGCTCCCCACCCCCCTGCCCTAAGTAGAGCACAGGGGCATTCTGCTCTTGCACAGTAAAGAGGAGCTGGTCGGCAGTCATGCGCTGTAGAGGTTGGGCAAAAATCCCACTGAGATTCGATTGATACTTATGCAAGAAAGATTGCATGGTGGGGAACATGCCCATTGCAAAGCTGAATAACACAACCGCGCAAGCGATCCCGGCCCACCAACGCGGCGGGCCTTGGCGCTTTTTCCCACCATGGTGTGGCGAAGCTGCCGCAACTTGGAGGCGTAGCTCCACATGGGCAACCACCCCATCTAGATCGATTTCGAGCCATTCCTGGTGCAGAGCAACTGGCGTGGCCTGTTTCGTATCAACAGTAACTTCATAACGTAAGGGGAAAGGCTGTTCTTCAACCAGCCGTTTCCCTGGTGAAACGCGGAAAAATTTGCTACTGCCGCGCGGTCGAATCTGCAATGACGTAACCTTACCGCCGCCATTGTCCACTTGGAAAGCAAGTCGGCGCTTTGCCCCAGGGGCAAGTACACCAAAATCGAGCAAGTTTGTCGAGAGCAACGGTGCGGGTGCGCTGGCCATATCAGTTGGCAGTTGTTGGACGGGGGTACCACAGAGGACCTGAAACGCAACATTGATCTGCTTGAGTTTTTCCTCGGCATAGGCTTTGTCATCCGCATCGCGAAAGCGATCAGGATGATAGACCCGTACTAATTGTTTATACTGTGCCCGGATCTCTTCACGCGTGGCGGTGATTGGCACATCCAAAATCGCATAATAGTCTTTCATCCCACTCCCCAAGCCTCCGGCTCCCCTGACGGTTGTGCTGTTGTCCTCATAACGTGTTTCGTTTCAGCCTGATCCACCGATCACCGTGGAACACATGCGACTTTATACTGGCAAGATAGCCTCAGGAACATGGCGCTGGGATGGGTACAGGCTCAAAGCAGCGAGGATACCAGCCACTGGACACAATACCTTTTGTCCAGTTGATCAGCAGGCAGAATTGCGCAGGAAGTCAGTCATATGTCTCTAGTACACCCTTTAGAAGCATTATTATTGTACTACACTGCGCGCAAGAATAACAACGTTATAAACCATTTTACAGTCAATAGTAGCACTGGGAAGGGAACTTTTCTTCTGACAGAACCCTTACAATTTCTTGTAAGATCCAGGTCCTAAGCATTACGTCGGCCTCAAGACAGCCACGCTTGCGGTCGGCAATGCGGCGGCGACCCCATTGCCCTTCACTTAAGGTTGAATCGCTTAAGGTTGAATAGGTCGCCAATCCCTCCCAAGCCCTTACGCCATTAGACGAAATGGGGGATGCATGGTAAACTTAGTTACCATAAGCGTCTGTAGCTCAGCGGACTAGAGCACTGGTCTTCGGAACCAGGTGTCGGGGGTTCGAATCCCTCCAGGCGTGCTACCTTTACGCAGCGCAACATTACTCGCTACTATGGAAAACGCTTCGGCCTTTTGTCGAGGCGTTTTCTTTTTGCCGCTAACGACACAGAGTCGGTTACTTTGTCAGGCTAGACCGCCCGCACCCAACGGGCACCCGAAAGGCACAGGGCTACCGAGCAACGTCCCTTTAGGGCGGTGCGCACAACAAGGGTAAAGAACTGAATCAACAATGTACTAAGTGCTTGGGCTTTTGTTTGTTTATGAAGAAAAGTGACATATGAGCGAACTAACAAATCTCAACAAACCAATCATTTTTAGCACGCTTCGCCAGCGCATCGTGCAGTATCTGGAACGGACGGCGCGCAGCTTTGATCGCAAGGCGATGAACCCGCCGCGCGAACGCTGTTGGCACCCAGCTGACATTCCCGATGAGTGGGTTAGCGTAGGCTATATCCCCTGTCCACAAACGCGCTTGGGCTGGTTCACCTACCACGCCATCCACGGCCTAGCCATGCGCTATCCGTGGCGCGCGGTGCTGGCCTTTGCACGGTTGCATTCCCATCCAAACCGAGGCAAGGAGAACAAGGCAGATGGCTAGACGAGCAACCCCACGCCGACATTTTGATTTATGGCTGGATGAGGCCGACTTGACACGATTGGATGCCATGGCCAACCATTGGCAAATCAGTCGGCAGCGAGTCATCGAAAGCGCGGTAACCGCCGCCGCGGCCGGGCCACTGCGGGTAGGCGACAGCGGTAGCTACCAACGCCACCGCCGGGTCATCGTCAACTTGGATGGCCTGTTGGAGGAACAGCTGGGCCGACAAGCGGTTGTAGCCGGTGGCACGTCAGAAGCGTTGCGAGCGGCACTGCGGGCATTTCAGACAACGCTGGAAGAGCACGAGAGGCAGAGCCACGACTGAGCAATTTGTATAAGCCGCCTAAGTAATCCGATAATCCTTGGAGCCCTATCAATAAAGTCTCCAGTTATGCTACTAACATAACTGGAGACTCTACCAGCAGCTGATCCCCGCAATGCTGACCGTGGATGTACTATACATCTCCCCACGTTCTACGCGCATGTACTGCTTCAGCAACCTTTGCGTAACCCCAACTCCCGTTCCAGATCCGCCATCGTTTTGTCGCTTGTCTACGCCAAACTCACCGCCTAGCACTTAAACTCGCTGGTAGCCGTTCTACGTTCTTTACTCATTGATCCGCCCTGATTTCCTTCCGTAGAAGGATTCTATCTCTCCCTCCACTCATTCGGGGGAACTTCAATATTTACTCGAGCCATCGCCGAATCCTGCATCTTGGCAGACCGTCCAAGTTTCAATCCCGCGACTGGGTTGATATTTACTCGAGCTTGCGCCGCCGCCAGTAGTCATGACATGTGTTCGTGTTTCAATCCCGCGACTGGGTTGATATTTACTCGAGCGCCGAGTGCCGCAACTGTGACTACGAGTGGTCGTAGTTTCAATCCCGCGACTGGGTTGATATTTACTCGAGCATCGACCGGTTTCAGCCGGTCGGCACAAGTAAACTGTTTCAATCCCGCGACTGGGTTGATATTTACTCGAGCGATGCCAACGGCGACCTTCCGCGCCTAGCGGCTGGTTTCAATCCCGCGACTGGGTTGATATTTACTCGAGCAGCTCGAGGTCGGCGGCGGCGAAGAATGTGTCGTGAGTTTCAATCCCGCGACTGGGTTGATATTTACTCGAGCCTGGCCAAGCTCTTGCGTAAAATCGAGCGGAGAGTGTTTCAATCCCGCGACTGGGTTGATATTTACTCGAGCTAAGCGCGAGGTGCTCAGTGGTTGGAAGAAGGGATAGTTTCAATCCCGCGACTGGGTTGATATTTACTCGAGCGAAGCTTATTGATTGCATCTTGAGGTTCAAGGATATT
>JAHBVH010000105.1 GCA_019637645.1 Caldilineaceae bacterium | reverse complement strand
TCTTGGCCTCGACCAGTTGCAGGCCAGGCCGGACCAAGCTCATCCATTGGTTTGTCTGCATAGGGCCATTTGGGTAAAGTCCACTTTGTTGCGCAAGGGAGGGTTGCGCAAGCGGGGGCGAAACAGTCAAGAGTGACATGGGTTGTTTGCTTTCGCTACAAAAGACCAAAGAAACGATAAGCGACCGCCGACGTTGCCTGCGCAATGGCAGCAGGGGTAACGCCATGCAATTGCGCGAGCTGCGCACAAACGAGCGTGACGTGAGCCGGTTCATTCCGCTGACCACGATGTGGATGGGGGGTCAAATACGGTGCATCTGTTTCGAGCATCAACCGTTCGAGTTTTAGCCCACCCACTACTTCTTGTAGACGTCGTGCATTACGAAAAGTGATGGGGCCACCTAGCCCCAAAACAAAACGCCAACGATAAGCTTGTTGCGCCAGGGCGAGATCGCCGCCAAACGCGTGGAGGACGCCCCAAAATTCACGCGCGGCCAAAGGGGAAGCCTGTGTTCCTGGATCTTGGACCCAAGCTTCTAACAAGGCAGCCGTATCCGCAGTCGCGTCGCGGTTATGGATAATGACAGGTAGCCCTAGCTCGGCAGCCAGCGCCAACTGGGCTTGAAACGCAACGGCCTGCTGTTTAGGATCAACCTGCTGCCAATAATAGTCCAAGCCGATCTCGCCGATTGCAACCACTTTGGGATGTTGGGCTAGCTGGCGTAGTTCAACCAGGGTTTGGGGCGAAAAGTCGGCACTGCTATTGGGGTGAATCCCCACCGCGGCATAGACAGCCGGATGTTGTTCGGCTAGCGCAACGGCTTGCCGACAATGGCGCAGATCGATCCCAGGGTTGACAATCAGTTTGACCTGAGCCGCTAATGCCCGTGCCAAAACGGCATCCCGATCAGCATCAAATTGTTCCACATCTAAATGACAGTGACTATCTACCAGGGTGAGCGCCCCATCATTCGTTTCCATGCTCGCCATTACAACAGTCCCTACCGCTTTACGCTACACGGTGAAGCAAGGTTATCTTTTCGTTTGTTCATTTTATCACATACTTCTGCCAACCACCGTAGTAGCGCTTGCATTAGAAATGTTTGAAAGGGCGATGCCCCACCGCTGACAGGTTTTGAAAACCTGTCAGCAGGTAGAGTTCTCCTCACACGAACCTCACGGTGTACGAGCGAACCGCTACTCAATCCCCGCCAATTTTTGACCATCCGCTAGAATCGCGGGCACAGCGGCTTGATCGGTTGTTTCGGTGTAGACGCGAATCAGCGGCTCGGTGCCCGAAAAGCGGACCAAGAGCCAGCCGCCATCGTCCATCACAAATTTATAACCGTCGGTCGTATCTTTCTGCACGACGGCATGCCCACCCAAGGTCAAGGTGGGCGTCACTTTAATGGCGTCCAACCGCTGTTTGGCTTGCTTCTTCATCGCATCGTCTTGCAGGCGGGTGTCAATCCGATCATAGAAATGTTCGCCCACCTTGGCAAAGAGCAGCTGAAGCAATTCGGTCGGTTTCTTGCCCGTGCGGACCATCAGATCAAGCAGGTAGAGATTCGCAATAATCCCATCGCGCTCGGGCACATGGCCGCGGAAAGCATAGCCACCGCTCTCTTCCCCCCCGATCAAAGCATCATGCTCCATCATGGCGGGTGCGACATATTTAAAGCCTACGCCGGTATTGACCACCGGCACGCCATAGATCTTTCCTAGCTTGTCCAGCATGGAGGTCGTGCTCAGCGTCTTCACAATGGGACCGCGTTCGCCCCGCACTTCTAACAGATAATAGGCCAACAGTCCATAGACGCGCAGTTGATCAATAAAGTTCCCGTGTTCATCGCCAAAGCCACAGCGGTCGGCGTCCCCATCCATAATACAGACACAATCCGCCCCGCGCGCCTTGCCCACGGCCAAACCAGCATCGACATTGGGCGGAATGGGCTCGGGCCGTTTCATTTCGGGGAAAATGGGATTGCGCTCGGCATGGACTTCAATAATTTGGGTTTTGCCGCCGCCGAGAATTTCGGTCAACCAGCCGGCGCCGTTGCCCCACATATTGTCCACAACCACGGTTAGGCCAGCTTCCTGAATTGGGCGGACATCGATCAACTCGGCCACACGGCGCAAATAGGCGGGCTTGGCATCAAAGTATTCCACCTGCTTGGCTGCCAAGGCTTTATCTAAGCGCAGTTGCTGGATGGCCGCAGCGTCACCAGCCGCAGGTACGAGGTTTTCAATCTGCTTCAGCCCATCAGGCGCAATCGCCCCGCCAAACTCATCGCGCACCTTAAAACCACAATCTTCGGGCGGGTTGTGGCTGGCCGTAATGTTGATGGCCGCCAGCGCGCCTTTGGCCCCCACACTGAAGCTAATCACTGGTGTCGGGGTAGCCTTGTCGGTCAGAAAGACATGGAAACCATTGCCAGCCAATACTTCGGCAGTGGCCGCCGCAAAATGTTCCGCCTGAAAGCGCCGATCGTGGCCGACCACCACACTGCCTTGTTTGCCTTGCGCTTTTAGATAGTTGGCAAACCCCTGCGCACAACGCCGCACATTGGCAAAGGTATAATCATCACCAATGCGCCCACGCCAGCCATCTGTGCCAAACTTAATATCACTCATTTTGACTCCTTCACCGACTTTGTTTTTGTGAAAAATTTTCTATACAAAGGAAGTCTGGCGATCGACTGACCAAAGAGTAAGCACCAGCGGCCTACTTTCGGTTGCTCCACCATGCCCCATTCATGCTAGCTTCCAGGGCGATGGCACCAGAGCAATGGAGGATCAACGCTTTGTATAGCGAAACTGTCTCACGATAGCCGCAAACCATTAAAGAATGATTAATAATCTGTATTCCTTTGCTCCACAGGTGGCAGTGTGCAGGATAAAGGTGGAGGGCAACCTCTCACAATTCGCTCCGTAAGTATAACAGCAATCGAAAGCGGATACGAAACTGACTCCTATTTGGTAGAAAAGTTCGCACAAGATGATGGGGCAGAAGCTGACAGGCAGCGGTAGGCGATTGAGACGAAGCTACAACCGTAACCCGACATTGTAACGGTCTCTCCAGAGCAACTCTTGCGCCGCTGCTGTGTTTGTTATTACGACGAGAATAGCTTAGAAGTTACGCAGTTGGCTGGGTCACTAGAGACCTGACCGGTTTTCCGGACCAGCCAGGTCTGGCCTACGTGCGTAACGCCTATCCCTAACGACAGCGATAGAAACCCATCAGGAGGATCGGATGGATCTTGCTACGGTTGACCATCTTTTGACGACAACTCGCTCGGTGCGCAAACGGCTCGACTTCGCCCGCCCGGTCGAGCGCTCAGTCATCGAAGCGTGTTTACAGCTAGCCATTCAAGCGCCGAGTGGCTCTAACCGCCAAGGCTGGCACTTTTTGGTGATTACCGACCCCGCGAAGCGCGCTATCATTGCCCGCTACTATCGCCAAGCCTTTAAGCATTATCTGGGCAGCGAGCAGCCCGCCGAACTTGACCCCCTGCGCGCCAACGAAGAGAGCACCAAGGGAACGCGCATCTTAAAATCAGCCAGCTACCTCTCGCGGCATCTACACGAAGCACCAGTCCATATCATCCCCTGTATTGAAGGACGTGTCGAAACCACCGGGCTGATGGCACAAGCCTCCCTCTATGGCTCGATCCTGCCTGCGACTTGGTCTTTGATGTTAGCCCTGCGTTCACGCGGGCTTGGCTCGGTTTGGACAACCCTACATCTGGCCTATGAACAAGAGATTGGCACGCTCCTCGGCATCCCCCCCACCATCACCCAGGCCGCCCTTCTCCCCGTGGCCTATTACCTTGGTGATGATTTCAAACCGGCACAACGTAAACCGCTAGCCGAAGTCCTCCATTGGGAAACATGGTAGCGGGGAAACACGGTAGCGGGGAAACACGGTAGCGGGGAAACACGGTAGCGGGGAAACACGGTAGCGCACGGCCAGATTATTTATGCAGTTAGAAGTTACGCCGTTGATCAGCGTGACCAGAGACCTAACAGGTTTTGAAAACCTGTCAGGTCTGGCCCAAGTGCGTAACCTTTATGCATGATTAACCAAAAATCGATTCCTGCCTTTGGGAAAATGCAGTTTGACTTACGCGCTAGAAAATGGTAAAGTGTGCAACAGTCTTTTCACCGATGCACGCTATTGCCATTCTTATGGTAATACCGCACAATATGGTAATCTTAGCTTGTGTAGATTACCTCACGAAGTTGTGTAAATCCACTTTGTCCCAAACCTCGGGAGCCCATACGCAAGGTCGATTCTACACGTTACTTGGCAGACCGCTATCCATCTTCCAACTTCATTTTCTCATGAAGGAGATCAATGATGCTCAAAACGAATGTTACCCGCCGAAATTTTCTGCGTGGTATGGCCGTTACAGGGCTGAGTGCCGCCAGCATTGCATTGTTGGCCGCTTGTCCAGCACCAGCTGCCCCTGCCGGTAGCGCGCCCAGCACAACGGCTGCTGGCGCGGCTCCAGCAGCCACCGATGTGACGTTGCGCGTTCAAGCAGCGCCGGAAGGTGGCCAAAGCGTAATGCCAGGTATTATGGCGGAACGTTTCCAAGCGGATACAGGCGTACAGGTGGTCATTGAAGAGACCATCTATGGCGAGATCGAAACCAAAACCCAAACCGGCTTTATCTCGGGCACCCTGCAAGATCTGCTCTACGGTCACCACCGCTGGCTCTTCATCAACTATCTCAAGGGCATCTACCTCGAGATCGATGATCTCCTGGCCTCGAGCCCGCCCGAAGATTTTGACGATATCTATCCCAGCATTATGGCTGGCAACTCCCTTGATGGCAAGAACTTCAGCATCCCCGGGGTTGTCCATCCTGGCGGCAATATTGCTGTCAACTACAACAAGACGCTCTTAGCCGAAAAGGGCCTACCCGAACCGCAAGCAGGGTGGACCTTTAGCGATTGGACGGAATTGGCGAAGGCCGCTGCCGATCCAGCTGCTGGGATCTTTGGCTTGGGCTTTGATGGCATGAACTCTTTCCACTACTACAGCAATGTCTCCCGTTCCTGGGGCAGCCCAGAGACGCGCGACAGTTGGGTCATGAACGAAGATGGCACCCAGCTCACCTACAACACCGAATTACATGGGACTATTGCCGCTTGGTATCTGGATCTGCTAGACAGCAAAGTGGCGCCACGCAAGGCTGATTTGGTTGATGGTGGCTTGTTCCCCGCTGGCTTAACGGTCACCCATGCCAGCAGCGTTGGCAATGTGGCAAACTACCTCAACCTCATTGACGGTAAATTTGAGATGGACGCGATCCTCTTGCCCATTGGTTCCGAAGGACGCCAGGGTACTTGTTACTCCGGTAACCAACACATGATCAACAGCGCGACCGCTCACCCCGAAGAATCCTGGGAACTCCTTAAGCTCTATTCCTCCGGCGAAGCTGGCGTGCTCATGGTCACGGAAGGCAAACTCCAGCCCAATGGACACAAATCGGCCTGGACGGATGCCAAGGTGAATGAAGTCAACCGCATGTTCGGCGTGGCCGATGCCCTGCTGACCGCTGGGATCGAACCATTCCCCATGCCCAAGAACACCCGCTTTACCGAAGCCAATAACGTCTTCCTCAACGAGATCGATCTGATCTGGGAAGGCCAAGTTGGTTGGGCAGAACATGCCAGCGTGATCGAGGACAAAGTCAACGAAGTGTTGTCCCTCGAACGGCCCTAAGGTTAGTGGCCCCAAGGTTAGTAACCACGGCCTTGCCCTCAGCAGCTGTATACAAAGAGCCGTCCACTTGGGCGGCTTTTTTACTGCCTCCTGTTCCCCAACTGCCCCCTATCGCAACCAAAGGAGCTTCTATGTCTACCGCACTAGCGCAATTTATCCAAGCCACGCCCCTCTGCGACACCCACGAACACCTAGGCTACGAAGAACGCTATGTCCATGATGGCCCCGACCTATTGCAAAGCCTCTTTGACAACTATGTCACCGCCGATCTGATCGTCGCCGGGGCGTCGCCAGACGCGGTCAAAACCTTGCTAGACAAGCAAAACCCCGATATTTCCGCCCGCTTCACGGGAATCCAAGCAGCGTGGGAAGCCGTCCAATATACTGGCTATGGCGAGGCGGTTCGCCTCATTGCCCGTGAAGTCTATGGGATCGAGGAGATCAGCGCGGCAACGATTGAAGCAGCCCTGCCGCAACACGCCGCGTTGCGCGCGCCCGGCCAACGGCTGCACCTGTTACGCGACCGCGCCAAGTTAGATCATGTGCAAATCGACGACTTTACGCGCACCTGTGCGCCGGATCCCTCGGGCGTAGACTTTTTCTTCTATGATATTTCCTGGGTGAATTTTTGCAGTGCTAATTTCGATGTCCAGCAGCTCCGGGCCGAAACCAATGTGGATATCCACGACCTAGCGACTCTGCACCAAGCCATGGCGCGGATCTTCGCCCAATATGCGCCCTATGCCATTGCCATTAAATCCCAACATGCCTACTCGCGCACCTTACAATGGCAAGCGCGGACGGACCACGAAGCCGCCCAAGTCCTCGATCGCTATTTGCAAGACGCGAGTAGTCTCAGCGAGGCAGAGCGTCTCTGCCTGGGTGACTGGTGTTGGGCACGCGGCGTTGAATTAGGCATTGAGCATGATCTCCCCTTCAAACTCCACACCGGCTACTATGCTGGCCATAGCCGCATGCCCGTCGATTATATTCGGAGCGGCAATCTCTGTTCGCTGCTGGCGAAATATCTCGATGCCCGCTTTGTCCTCATGCATATTGCCTACCCCTATAGCGACGAACTACTTGCTTTGGCAAAACATTATCCCAATGTCTATGTCGATCTCTGTTGGGCTTGGAGTATTGATCCCTATACAGCCAGCGATTTTGTACGCCGCTATATTCATGCCGTGCCCGCCAATAAACTCTTTATCTTTGGCGGTGATACCTTTTGGCCGGCAGCAGCGGTTGCCTACGCCTATCAGGCCCGCCAATGGCTCACCCGCACCTTGCAAGCCGAAGTGCAAGAAGGTCTCTTGTCTGAATATGGGGCGATGAATCTGGCCCAACGCTTCATGCAGAAAAATCAGTACGCTTGCTTCCGTGTGGCCGAGAAGAAAGCGCATCTGTTGGCTAGCCATTGAAAAAGCGTCTGTTAGCAGTAGCCATAGCAACCAACGAACAGAGAGCACTACACGCAAAACTGTAGTAAAGTAGCAAACTCACCCCTGCGCCATAGCCGCGCAGACCAGCCCCCCCTTTGGCCCACCTAGGCTATGGCAACCGTTCTTGGCCAATCGTTAGCTTGCTCGCCGAATTTTGGCCAATCGATGCATTACGCTATTCAGGGTAGCAGCAGTGCTGACTGCCCTGAATAGCGTATGAGCCGAAAGGAGTTCTCTGTGCAAACCACCCGTTGGTTTCCATCACTACGACCACGCTCCCCTTTTATCACCTTCCTCCTCACCCTTGTTCTCTTGTTCAGTACCGCTTGGCTGGCGCTTGGGGTGCTAGAACCGACGCCATCGCTCGCTGCGGCTAGGCAACAGCAGGCGATTACGCTCGCCCTGACCCCCTTTGCCACCGGACTCAGCCAGCCAGTCGATATTGCCAGCGCGGGTGATGAGCGCCTCTTTATCGTGCAACAAAGTGGCGAAATTCGGGTGGTCCAAGCCGATGGCACCGTCTTGACCACCCCCTTCTTGAATTTGAGCGACCGGATCATCACAGGCGGCGAACAGGGCCTGTTAGGCATGGCCTTTGCGCCCAATAGCACAACAATCTTTTATGTCAACTACACCCAAAAGGATACCGGTGATACGATCATTGCCCGCTACCAGGTGACCGGCCCCGATCCCAATATCGCCGATCCCAACAGCGAAGAGATTGTGCTAACAGTCGATCAGCCAGCTAGCAACCATAACGCTGGGGATCTCGCCTTTGGCGTAGACGGCTTTCTCTACATTCCCCTCGGCGACGGTGGTGGGGGTGGAGATCCCAACGACAACGCCCAAGACCTGAGCCAATTACTTGGCAAAATTCTGCGCATCAACGTCACCGGCGTCCCCACCTATACCATTCCCACGGGGAATCCCTATGCCAGCGACAGCAACCCCAATACACGAGCCGCGATTTGGGCTTCTGGGTTACGCAACCCTTGGCGCATTAGCTTTGACCGCCAAACCCATGATCTCTATATCAGTGATGTAGGCCAAGGGGCCTATGAAGAGGTGAGCTTTCAACCGGCCAACAGCACCGGTGGCGAAAACTATGGCTGGGATTGCCGCGAAGGCGCGCACGACTACAACCCCGGCGAACAGTCCCCCGCTTGTGCTGGGGGCGGACCCTATGTCGATCCGATCTTTGAATATTCAAGCAGCGAAAATCAAAGCAATCCGTCCGCCCCCTGTACCTCCATCACAGGCGGCTTTGTCTATCGCGGCAGTGCCTACCCGGCCCTTGTCGGTCACTACATCGTGGCGGACTACTGCTCCGGGAAATTTTGGAGCGTGATCCGCAATGACCAAGCACAGTGGATTTCCACCGCACATGGCAAGCTCATGAACAGCCCCAGCACTTTTGGGGAGAACCAAACCGGTGAACTCTTCGTTGCCAGCCGCGGCGAAGGGATCATCTACCGCGTGGCGACCCCAACCAACCCGACGGTGACACCAACCATCACCCAGGTCCCCACCATGCCCACCGTGCCGCCGGATCAGAGTGAACAGCTCTATTTGCCATACATCCAGAAAGATGGTACTAATTAAAAGAGTGGGAAAGCCGCCCACTGCCACCAACCGCCTGGATCAGCCAGGCAACACGGTGGCCGAATCGATTCTGCCGAGACAAGGAGAAACTCATGGCTTTTACATTGGAACTAGGCGATAAAGCACCCAATTTCAACTTGCCCGCCACCGATGGCAAGCGCTACCAACTCGCTGACTTTGCCGACGCCCCGGTATTGGTGGTCTTTTTCACCTGTAACCACTGCCCCTATGTTGTCGGTTCAGACGAAGTCACGCGCCAGACTGCGGAGAAATTTATCCCGCGCGGGGTCAAATTTGTTGGGATCAATGCCAACAGCAAAACTACCCACCCCAACGATGACTTCCCCCACATGGTCGAGCGGATGCAGGAGAAACGCTTCCCCTGGCTCTACCTCCGCGATGAAGATCAGGCGGTCGCGCTTGCCTATGGCGCCCTGCGCACCCCTCACTTCTATGTCTTCGACGCCGATCGCCGCCTCGTCTATACAGGCCGCGGCGTCGATAACCCCCGCGAGACCAGCAAGATGACGGTCAATGATCTGGAAAATGCCTTGACAGCTCATCTGGCCGATCAGGCTATCAGCACGCCGTTGACCAACCCCATCGGCTGCAACGTCAAGTGGAACAACCAGGACGCCCACTGGATGCCCCCGGAAGCCTGTGACCTCGTCTGGCCGGAAGCAGCAAAACAAGTAGCATAATTTGTGATCCGTGATCCGTGATTCGTGTAATACGTTTTACGAATCACGGATCACGGATCACGAATCACAAACTACATTCTTACTCCACGTCTCACTCACCACACTACAGAACGGATACCAAACCCATGAGCGTCTACGATGAACTGGGCGTTCGCCCCCTGATCAATGCCAGCGCAACCTTAACCCGCCTCGGTGGCTCACTGATGCCCCGCGAAGTGGTCGATGCGATGGTCGATGCCTCCCGCCATTTTGTCAATCTCGATGAATTACAGCGGCGGGTCGGCGAACGTATTGCGGAATTAACGCACAATGAAGCCGCGTATGTCAGTTCCGGGGCCGCCGCGGGGCTAGTCCTAGCTACAACCGCGTGCATTACGCGCGGCGATCCAGCCGTGATCACCCAATTTCCCGATCTCACCGGGCTGAAAGACGAAGTGATCATTCACAAGTCGCACCGGAATGGCTATGATTATGCCGTGCGCCAAGTGGGCGTGAAGATCGTGGAAATTGGCACAGCAACCCACACCGAGCCCGCCGACCTTGAACAAGCGATCAATGACAAAACCGCGGCGATCTTCTGGTTTCAAGGGGCCATGACCGGCAAAGGCGATCTGCCTTTGGAAACGGTGATCGAGATTGCCAACCGCTTCGATGTACCGGTGGTGGTTGATGCCGCGGCACAATTGCCGCCCGTGGAAAATCTTTGGCGCTATACCCAAATGGGCGCGGCGCTCGCCATCTTTAGTGGCGGCAAGGATCTGCGCGGTCCCCAATCGTCGGGGTTGGTCCTAGGCCGCAAGGATCTGATCGAAGCTTGTCGCGTCAACGGCAGCCCCAACCACAGCTTTGGTCGCCCCATGAAGGTGGGCAAAGAGGAGATGGTGGGCGTGCTCACGGCGGTGAAGCTGTATCTGAAGCTCGATCACGAAGCGCGGGCCTCGCAAGATGAAGAAGTAGTGGCGGGCTGGTGTGCCGAGTTGAATCGCCTTCCGGGCATCCAGGCCGAACGCTCTTTTCCCAATGAAGCTGGTCAACCACTGCCCCGGGCCAAAGTAACCATCGACGCTAGCCAAGCCCGCCACAGCCGGGATCAAGTGGTACACGCGCTCGAAACCGGAGCACCGGCAATTACAGTGGCCCAAGCCGGAAGCGATATCATCTATCTTAATCCCATGACCCTGGTTGACGGGGAAGAACAAATTTTGCTAGAACGACTGAAAGCAATCCTCCTAGGGTAAATGACCTGCTTCTTAGCACAGCTATCCCTTTGAGAGCTGACAGGTTTCTCTTGAACCTTGTTATTAGTTGGCTCTGTGGTCTCCACAACCGCCAACGCAAGATGCTTGTTATTAGTTGGCTCTGTGGTCTCCACAACCGCCAACGCAAGATGCTGTCAGCTCTGGTATTGCGTCGGTCCTGCATCTAGGAGATAACGCTTATGTCACAATCTAGCAGCCGTCCTCTACGCGGCGTCTTACCCGTTTTTCAGACACCTTTTCACCCCGATTTCTCGATTGACTTTGCTACGCTGCAACGGGAAATTGCTTGGCTCTACGACCAAGGTGCCGATGGGATTGTCATGGGCATGGTCTCGGAGACCCTGCGCCTCGCAACCGCGGAACGCGAAGCATTGGCAGCGGCGGCCTGTCGCTATGGTCGGGAGCGCGGCGTGGTGATCATTAGCGCCGGGGCCGAATCGACCCACACCGCGGTCCGGTATGCCCAGCAGGCCGAGGCCGTGGGGGCCGACGCGGTCATGGTGATCCCGCCGATCTCAGTCGCCGTGGGTGAAGCGGATCTGCGCCGCTACTATGCCACCATCATCGAGTCGATCAACATTCCGGTCGTCGTTCAGGATGCCAGTGGCTATGTAGGACGGCCGATGTCCATTGCCATGCAAGCAGGGCTCTTTACCGAATATGGTGACCGTGTCCTCTTCAAACCCGAAGCGACGCCGATTGGCCCGCGCCTCTCGGCGCTGCGCGATGCCACCGGTGGTCAAGCACCGGTCTTTGAAGGCACGGGCGGCATTGCCTTGGTCGATAGCTACCGCCGCGGCATTGTCGGAACAATGCCGGGCGCAGACCTGATCGATGCGCTGGTTGCCCTCTGGCGAGCCTTAGCGGCGGGCGATGAAGAGCGCATTTATCAGCTATCGCTGCCCATCTCCTCCCTCATTGCAATCCAGACCAGTCTCGATTCGTTTCTGGCTGTCGAAAAATATCTGCTGGTCAAGCGCGGGATCTTCACCAACACGCTGGTGCGCGGTCCCGTGGGCTATCATCTCGACGCCGAAACCCAACATGAGGTCGATCGGCTCTTTGCCCATCTGCAGCATCTGCTTATGGCCTCGACCTAACGCAAAGCGATCAAAAAAAGAGCCGCGGACTATATGGTCCCGTGGCTCTTTTTTTGGTCTGTTGGCAACAAGATTTTTGGCCTCAACCCCCTAGGCTTCAGTAATCTCCGCTACACGCCGACTGGCAATATATTCCTGCACCGCCGCAGCAATCAGGCCAGAACAGGTTTCCTCGTGTTGAGCAGCAATAGAAGACAGTTACTACATGGTTGATTAAGTTGTTCGGTAGCCCAACGGCTTCAGCCTTGGGCGGTCTACCAATAAACTTTGTGAACCATGTAAGTTAATTATTATCCGTTTTCCATTCACGCTTAACTAGGGTTCAGCCGTTGGAGCAACTCACTGTTGCTCTTGGTCGCTTCGATCAGCTTCAACATGCCGCGCATGGCCGCTTTGGAATTGCCACCGGCCAACCAGCGGCGCAAAGTGACCAAGCGCGCCAGATCATCAGCCGTGTAGAGGAGATCTTCTTTACGCGTGCTGCTGGCTAGGAGGTTCATGGCCGGGAAAATGCGCGCTTCGGCCAGCGACCGATCCAGGACAATTTCACTGTTGCCCGTGCTCTTGAACTCTTCATAGATATAGTCATCCATGCGCGAACCGGTGTCGATCAGGGCGGTGGCAATGACCGTGACCGAGCCGCCCTTTTCAATATTGCGGGCCAGACCAAAGAAGCGCCGCGGAATTTCCAACGCTTTGGCATCTATCCCGCCCGACATCGTCCGCCGGGCGCCCGCGCCATGCAGGTTAAAGGCCCGCGACATGCGGGTAATGCTGTCGATCAGCACCACCATGTTCCGCCCACATTCCAGCTCACAGCGAATATGAGCCATGGTCAATTCGGCAAGGGCCACGTGGGATTCAATGGGTTCATCGTTGGAGCTAGCTAACACTTCTGCCTGCACTTGGCGACGGAAATGCGTCACTTCTTCGGGCCGCTCGTCGATCAGCAAGGCGATGATGCGCGTGTCCGGCGCCGTGCTATGAATGGCATGGGCCAATTGTTCCAAAATCTGGGTTTTGCCCGATTGGGGCGACGCGGCGATTAACCCCCGCGTGCCTTTGCCAATGGGCGCGATCAGCTCCACAATGCGCATGGAAACATTGCCGCCATCCCCCAGGTGAAAGCGCTCGTTGGGATCAATCGCCACCAGCCGATCAAAAGTTGTGCGCGCCCGAAACTGCTCTGGCGTCAACCCACCGATGCTATCAACAGTGGCGAGTTGGATCCCCTTATCACCACGCCGCGTCTTGCCCGTGACCCAGGCCCCGGCAATCAGACCGCAGTCGCGGATCAGTTGGGGCGGAACCCAAACATCTTCACTAGTCGGGCGAAAGGAGGTTTCAAAACTACGCAAAAAGCCACCACCCTTGGGCAGCAGCGCCAAGACGCCGGTGGTGGTGGGTACAGTTGCTTCTGGTGCAACAGATGGGGCCACAACCGGCACGGTACTGGTGGATGACGTAGCCGCTTTGGTACTTTTGCGCTTGCGGCCTGTCGCCGGTGCGCGGGTAGACGGCTTCTTGGTCGGACGTTCAGTCATGGGTTCCTTTAATTTATGTGTTGCGTATCTGGAAAACGCTGTCAGGTTTGGTCAACCTGACAGCGGCTTGGGCGGTTGTGGGGACCACAGAGCCAACCAGATGACAAGCCTTTTGCACCTAGTATCTATCCTGAAATTTCTGGGACCTACCGCGCGCCACAGCGGGCTTGACGGAACCCACAACCAATTTCAGGATAAGTTCTTAGTCAAAAAAGTCTTTATCGGCGGCCTCTAGATATTTCTGGGCCGCCTTGGCGTTGAGCGTAATCCCCAAACCGGGGCGATCCCAGACGGCAATGTGGCTATCGACCACAATCGGGTCGGGCAGGCCGTCTACAATATCATACCACCATTCCGGCCGCGCCACTGGGTATTCAAAGGCAATGTAGTTCTGCGGCAGGGTTGCCGACACCTGCACCAGGGCAGCTAGGCCAATCAAACCGTCGGCGGTGCCATGGGGTGCCATGAGAATCCCGTGGAGGTCAGCATATTCGGCCACCCATTTCAGCTCGGCAATGCCGCCGATGTCAAGCGGGTCGGGGCCAATAATGTTGACAGCTTTCTTTTCAATCAGTTCTTTGAAATTTTGGCGCAGATAGATCTGCTCACCCGTATGGATGGGCGTTGAAGTGCTGCGTGTCACCTCGCGATAGAGATCTGCCGAGACATGGGGGGTATAATCACCGGTGATCATATCCTCTAGCCACATCAGATTCAACCCTTCGGTTGCCTTAGCCAGCTTAATCGCATCCGGCACGGTAAAGCCGGGGCCACAATCGAGCGCCAAGCCAATTTCATCACCCAAGACCTCTTTCATGGCTTCGATGCAGGCGATCATCTGCTTGAAGCCCTTCTCGGTAATCGTCCCCGAGTTGGGATAGCGCATGCCAGTGCGCACTTCGCTGTAGAAGAAGTCGGGCACCTGTTGCACCATCTGGCTATGATAGGCAATCCCCTGTTTGATGATACAAAACTTTTCCGGGCGCTCCTTCATTTTCTGAACATTTTCGGCATAATCTTGGGGCGATTGGCCGTTCATGGGGAAACGAATCGCGCCGTTATAGACCCGCACTTTATCGCGGATCTTGCCCCCGAGCAATTTATAAATCGGCAGGTTGGCAGCCTTGCCAGCAATGTCCCACAGCGCCACTTCAATGGCGCTGACGGAGCTACCCCACGGTTTAAACGCGCCAAAGCGGCGGATCTTGAGCATTACCCGCTCGACATTGGTTGGATCTTCGCCTAGAATGGCATCACGATAGGTGAGGAGATGGGGCTTGAGATAACCACCCTTGGGCGATTCAGCTTGACCATAACCGTCAATGCCCGCATCCGTCTTGATACGCACAACCGGATAGCCGCCGATCACGGCACACTTGAGGTCGATAATTTTCATAGCAGGTTCCTTCTTGGTTACGGCTATGTGCTTGGGCCATGGCAGTTAGGACTTATGGAGGAGTAGCGCGGTTAGGTTTTGAAAACCCGTCCGCGCTTGCGGACGATTGAGGCCACTTGTGTAACTTCTCGTCATACCCTTGGGAGTACCGAGCTTCCCCAGCCATAGCGCGCTTTTGTTGGTCGTGTAGCAATGCTTTCATGCCTTATGCGTTGAACAGGGTGAAATCAAAAATCATCATACCATACCTTTGTCATCCGCCGAAGCCCTTTGGGCGGCGACTAGCCGAATGATCAGGTGCGCACCGCCCTGAAGGGACGGTACTCGGGAGCAACGCCGGCTTGAGCTGGCGTTGTTCCTTAGCCCGGTGGCTTTTCGGAGGCCGGTGGGCGCGGGCGGGCTGCCCAAAACTTTTGTGGACAGTGGACTTAGCCTAGATGAAAGAGCACCTCGGCATGTCGCCAGATCTCCTCACCGGCTGGGGCATCGTCCCAGAGGATAAAATGGGGAAACATCAGGCCATGCCAATCACCCGGTGTGTTTTGGGTGGACAGCTTGCCCACGTAGGGTGCTTCTTCCACCACCGCGGGCAGCTCCTGGTAGAAGAAGAGCAGATTTTCGTGCATGGCAATAAGCCCATATTTGTCATTGCTGCCGGGTTTTTCTTCTTGGAGCTGGAAGTGATAAAAGATGTAACTGCTCGCCATTTCCGGCTGCAGACGGGTCATGCGCCCGATGGGACGTTCGACCGGCTGCTTGCGCTGCCAATGGGCGCGATCCACGGGAGCCTGCCAATGAAAGATGTCGATCATCGGAACAAAGGTGCGGGGCTGTGCGAGGCCGGGCCAGCTTTCCAACCATTCCGGCATCGGGCCAAAGAGTTCTTCGGGCGACAGGGTTGAATGCACGGTTTCCCAATAGGCAAAAAATTGGTTGCGCCACTGAAAAAGGGAGATAGTTAACAAATCACCCGCAGCCAACCGTGCCTGCAATCCAGCAACAGCCGCGGTAAAATGTGTCGCGGCCCCGCTCTCCAACCCCGCCTTGGCTTGCGCACGATATAACGCACGATATACTTTTTCCATTACTTTCCTCTAGTTCTATTTTTGGTCATTGGTCATTGGTCATTGGTCATTGGTCATTGGTCATTGGTCATTGGTCATTGGTCATTGGGGCCCAGTCTCCAGTCTCCCTATGATATAATCAGGTTTGGAAAAAGTCCTGAAGTGAATGGAGAGGAGAATCGTATGCCTATTCCTTCTTCCCTAGGTCGTTTGCTCGTCAGTGGTGTGCTAGTGGTGGTGGCAGGATTAGCCCTCTGCCAGGCGGTACGCGCCCAGGCGCGTACGACTTGTGCCAGCACGGTGATCGTCCAGCCAGGCGACACCCTTTCTTTGATCGCCGGTCGGCAATTTGGCAATCAGCTAACCTATCAGGCCATTGTGGCCGCGACCAATGCCCAAGCAGCAGTGGACAGTAGCTATGCCACCATTACCAATCCCAATACCCTGAAGGTGGGCTGGAAGCTCTGTATTCCCACGACTAGCGGTGTACCAGCGGCGAATCTGCCAGCCACCCCCCTGCGCAGTGCTACGCCCCAGGCGATGACCACACCACGCCCAGCCCTAACACCCGTGGCGACGCCATGGATCTGGCTTACCCCACCCACGCTTGACCTCGAGCTAGCGGAAATGCATCCGCTTATGGTGGAATCCATGCGCGCCCAGCACTACCCCGGTAGCGATTTGGTCTTTGAAGAGACATTAGCCCCAGGCATCAACTACCATCGCTATATTGTCTCCTATCGCTCGGAGGGTTACAAAATTTATGCCCTGCTAACAGTACCACAGGGCACGAAACCGGCCACCGGCTGGCCGGTCATTCTCTTTAATCATGGCTACATCCCGCCCGAAATCTACCGTACAACCGAGCGCTATGTGGCCTACGTAGATGGCTTTGCCCGCAACGGCTATATCGTCTTCCGCTCGGACTATCGGGGTCATGGCTTTTCCGAAGGCGAGCCCACCAGCAGCCGTGGCTCCCCAGCCTATACGGTTGATGTGCTCAACGCCGTCGCGGCCATGAAACAGTACGCCGATGCCGATCCGGCGCGCATTGGCATGTGGGGCCATTCCATGGGTGGCTTGCTCACCCTGCGCGCCATGGTCACCACGCAGGATGTCAAGGTCGGCGTGATCTGGGCAGGCGTGGTGGCCGCCTATCCCGAACTCTACAACCAGCGCGGCACGCCATCCAGTACGCCGCCCGTCGATGCCGCTACAGCTGCCAGTCGCCGCCGCTGGCGCGAAGAGATTGTCGAACGATGGGGAACTCCAGAAGAAGCACCCGAAATTTGGGGCGCAATTTCCCCCAATGCCTACTTGAGCGAAATTTCCGGGCCGCTACAGCTCCACCATGGCACAGCAGATACGGATGTACCCGTTGCCTATTCTCAACAACTCAACACCCAAATGCAGGCGGTGGGCCAGACGGTTGAATACTATGAATACCCTGGCGATAACCATAATCTATCCGTCAATTTTAATGCAGCTATGGCACGGTCAATCGCCTTCTTTGATCGGTACTTGAAATAGCGGCGTTGGAAAGCCCTGTACAGCGAACAAGTTTTCAGAACTTGTTCGCTGTACAGGCGATCTTTTTAACCTATTTCTAAACAACTTCACAGACAGAGTACCCAGCCCCTAGCCGATATCAATGACTTCGGGTGCTGGAAGATCAGGTTGGCAATAGACCGGTTCACGGACCGGGGTTGGCCGCAAGGTTTGGATGAGTTTGTAGGCGATCACCACGATAGCCACGACCCCCAGCACCACCCAGGTTAGATCCCCTAAAGCATCACTAATGATCGCCAGTTGATCGCTAAACAAACGCCCCACCTGGATATACAGTATCACCCAGAGGGCTTCACCCAAGATATCCCAAAAAGCAAAGTGCAACAGATGATAGCCCATGAGGCCGCTGGTTAGATTGACATAGGGCCCGACCGCGGTTAAGAGCCACCGGCTGAGAAAAATCCCCACCCCACCCCAGCGATTCATGGTCGTTTCGGCCTGGACGAAGAAGTGCTCGGCTTGAAAACGCCGACTCAGTTTCTGCACCCGGTTGCGTCCGCCAATCCGGCCAATGCTATAGCCGATATGATCGCCAAGCACCGCGCCCAATACACTGGCTACCACCACAGAAGACAGATCCATCTCACCTTGCATGACAAACGAGCCAGCGGCCACGAGCAAAAAGCTGGCAGGCAGGGGAAGACCAAGCGAAGCCAATAAAATTGCGACAAAGATAGCAAAGACACCATAGGTGGCCATTGCATCCAGCAAAATTGTTTGTAGATCCATGCAGCTCTCATCTGGTTTCTATGCAATTGCACTCCTGCCCAAGGCTCAGGGGCCAGGTGGTTTCAAGGGAGTCGCTGCCGCTGGTGGTGGTTCGGGGGGTGGTTGTCCCGGTGGCGCTTTGGCGGCTCGCTCCTGTGCAATGGCGGCCTCTATGCGGGTAATCACCTCTTCCGACGACAAATTGAGTTCACGCGCCAGCCGACTAATAGGTCGCTGATTCGGTGGATGCTCTACCGGCAGATCCAGCGCTTGGAATAGCACATGGGGGGGCACGCGGTACGAATGGGCCACATACGGGATGTTCATCCAGGCACGGATTGGTTCATCAGTGGGCCGATCGATAAAGCGGCGAAACGCACGCTCCCCAAAAAAGAAGGTAATCAAAAGAGCCAGCAACAATCCAACTAATAGCACCAATTGAAGCCGCCGCGTTGACGGAATCCCCTTCGATAAACGTATCATCTCCTCACCTAGTGGTTTGGCTGTGTCATGTTCACAAATCCATTATCTATCGGAGTTACGCAAGCAAGGTAGCTCGAGATCTGACCGCGTCTAGCGTTGGCGGTTGTGGGAACCACAGAGCCAACCAGATTTGGTAAACCTGTCAGCTCTAGCACTGCTTATCCTGTTTGCGCCAACTTACCATGACCTACAGGGAGCGTTGCCTGGCCATGGTGCGGTGTACCGTTGACAGGCGTACGGCGCGATTGAGCCCGGAATTGGCTGTGGTACAAATTATAATAAAAGCCCTGTTGTCCTAACAAACTTTGATGCGTGCCTTGTTCGATGATTTCGCCGTGGTTGATCACCAGGATCTGGTCGGCATCGCGGATCGTGCTCAGCCGGTGGGCAATGACAAAGCTGGTCCGCCCCGTCATCAAGCGGCGCATGGCTTCTTGAAGATGATACTCCGTACGCGTATCGACACTACTGGTGGCTTCATCCAGGATCAAGATGCGTGGATTGGCGAGAATGGCGCGGGCAATGGAGAGCAATTGCCGTTGCCCTTGGCTAAGATTGCTCCCCCGTTCGGAAAGCACAGTCGCATAGCCCAACGGTAACCGATGAATAAATTGATCGGCATTGGCGAGCTTGGCCGCGGCGATCACCTCTTCGTCCGTGGCTGCCGGGGAACCAGGGGCGCGACCATAGCGGATATTGTCCATCACCGTGCCCGCAAAGAGAAAGGTATCTTGCAGCACAATCCCCAGTTGGCGACGCAGCTCGTCCTGGGACAAAAGCCGGAGGTCAACCCCATCAATCGTAATCCTTCCGGCTGTCACATCATAGAAGCGGGTCAATAAATTCACAATGGTCGTCTTGCCGGCCCCCGTAGGCCCCACCAAGGCAATGATTTGGCCCGGTTTGGCGTGCAAGCTAACATTCTGCAAAACCGGTTCTGTGCTGATATAGCCAAAGCTGACGTTGTCAAAGCGTACATCCCCCTGAATTTGGGGCAGCGCTTGGGTAACTGGTGCGTCCACCAAATCTGGTTCTTCATCAATGATGGCAAAGACGCGTTCGGCCCCGGCAATGGCCGATTGGATCGAGTTGTAGAGATTGGCAATCTCATTCAACGGGCGGCTAAATTGCCGCGAATAGTTGATAAAGCCCGCAATCGCGCCCACGGTCGCCAAGCCTTGGACGGCCATCCACCCGCCCACCCCAGCAACAATCGCCAAACCCATATTGTTGACAAAGTTGATCAGCGGCCCCATAAAGCCCGCAAAGATCTGAGCACGCGTCGCGGCTTGCCGCAAAGCCAAGTTGGCGCGGTCGAAGTCGGCCATCACCTGCGCTTCGCGGCTATAGGCTTTGACCACCCGTTGCCCGGTTATAGTCTCTTCGATCAGCCCGTTCAACTGCCCAAGCGTACTCTGTTGGGCGCGAAAGCCACTGCGGGTGCGCGGGGCCACCCAGCGTGTCAGCAGCAACATCATCAGGGGCAGGACAATCAACGTAACCAAGGCCAAGCGTGGGTTGAGCCAGAGCATCATGATCGCCACCCCCACCAAGCTCAAAATGCCCGAGACCAGTTGCGTGGCACTTTCAGCCAAGACCGTATTGACATTTTCCACATCATTGCTCAGCCGGCTCATTAAGTCGCCATGGGCGTTTTGGTCGAAAAAACGGAGCGAGAGCCTCTGCAAGTTATCAAAGAGATCATTACGCAGTTCGCTCACTGTGCGTTGGGCCGCGCCAGCCATTACGTAGGCCTGGAGCCAGGTAAATAATGAATTTAACCCATAGGCCGCCAACATGATCGCGCTGATCGACGCCAGCTTGTTCAAGTCGCCTGGGATAATGGCTTCATCAATCGCTTTGGTCAGCAGATAGGGGCCGACCAAAGCGAGAAGCGTATTGAGGATCACCAGGATGGTCGTAACCAT
Source organism: Caldilineaceae bacterium (assembly GCA_019637645.1). The sequence goes on along the minus strand of JAHBVH010000105.1, from coordinate 2,409 downwards.
CACGGCGGTTCGTTGACGGCGGAGGTAGTGCCAGATCCGCAATACCGTACCCTGGCGATCTTTGGCATGCTCTACTTTGCCAAGATGGCGCATCCCCATCGGTCCCCCGCGCCCCATGATGGGTGGCATTTCGGGCGCGGCTCCCGTTTGATTGGTTGTGCGGCGCTGCGCACTTTGCTCAGTCATACCCTCTTCTTCCTTCTCAGCTTCCTTGTACAGTCGATGTGCAGTCGATCATGCGCAATCCCGAACAGGCCAGCGCCCACCAGCGGTAAGCGTTCGCCGGTCAAGCCAGGGCGGCCACTGGGGTCGGGTCACTAGAGTTGTTCCTAATTAACTTTGTACCAGAGTAGACCCATTTTTGCTCACCAGAGGTGAGTTTTTATTAAGGAACAACTCTACTATCCATCTGTAGGGTGTAGATCTCGCGATAGATGGGACTGGTTTGCAATAATTCATCATGGGTGCCCTCGGCCACAATCCGGCCATCGTCCAAGACCAAAATCTTATCCGCGGTCAACACCGTACTAATCCGTTGGGCAACGACAAAGCTGGTTTTGCCCTGGCGGAGCTGCAACAACGCATCTTGGAGCTTGGCTTCGGTCTCGACATCCACGGCGCTAGTGCTATCGTCCAAGATCAGCACATCGGGCTGGGTGATCAAGGCACGGGCGATGGCAATCCGCTGCTTTTGACCACCAGAGAGATTGACCCCACGCTGGCCGACCAGCGCATCATAGCCATTGGGAAAGCCCTGAATAAAATCATGGGCTTGCGCGGTTTTGGCCGCCGCGATCACTTCTTCGTCGGTGGCAGTGGGACGACCATAGCGGATGTTGTCGCGAATAGTGCCGCTAAAGAGCACCGATTCTTGGAGAGCCACACTAATTTTACGCCGTACGGTCGCCTCATCGAGTTCACGAATGTCTACCCCATCCAATGTAATGCGTCCGGCTGTCACATCATAGAAGCGCGGGATCAGCTGGACAAAACTGGATTTCCCCGCGCCCGTTGCGCCCAACAGCGCAATGGTCTGGCCGGGTTCGGCCACCATGGTAATCGCTTTCAACACCGGCTCGTGCTCCGCGCCCTGGTAGGCAAAGCTGACATCCTCAAAAGCAACGCGGCCTTGGGTGGTGGCCAAGGGCATTGCCCCCGGCTGATTGGTCACTTCTGGGGCACTGTCCAGCACCGCCAAGATGCGGACCGACGAAGCTTCGGCCCGGGCAAAACGCATGGTTAACATGCTGACCATCACCAACGACATCATCGCCTGCATCAGGTAGTTAATGAAAGCAACGACCTGCCCCACTTGCATACCACCAGCATTGACTTGAACGCCCCCGATCCAGAGGGCTGCCACAATGCCCCCATTTAAGACCAACATATTCAAGGGCATGGTGACTGCCACGATGCGCACGGCGCGAATATTTTGCTCCATGAATTGCGTATTGGCCTGCCGAAAGCGGTCAATTTCTGAACGCATGCGGACAAAGGCTTTGACAACCCGCACGCCAGCCAGATTTTCCTGCATCACCGTATTCAAGGCATCCAACCGCTGCTGCACCCCACTGAACAAGGGATAGGAACGGTTGATCACCATGACGAGGATCACGACTACAATCGGGATTAGAACCACAAAGAGAAGCGCCAACTGAGGGCTGGTAATAATCGCCATGATGAGGCTGCCGATCATCAGAAGCGGGGCGCGCACCATAATCCGCAAGACCATCATCACGACTTCTTGCACCTGCGTCACATCATTGGTCAGGCGTGTGATCAGTGCGCCAGTTTCTAGTTTGTCCAGATTGCCAAAGGAAAAGGATTGGACCTTGGCAAAGAGGGTACTGCGCAGATCAGCACCAAGCCCTTGGGCAGCTAAAACGGCAAAGATGGTACAGCCGACCCCACCAATGACGGCAATGACGGAGACGCCGACCATGGTCAGGCCCGTTGGCACAACAACGCTTAAATCGCGTTGCATAATACCTGCATCAATAATGTGTTGAATTAACCGAGGCTGCATCAGATCCATCCCCACTTCCAACACCATCAATAGGGGGGCAAGAATAGCCCAATGCCAATAGGGCGAGAGAAAATGGCTAAGTTTGCGCGTTGCGTGCATAGAGCTACCTATCTGCTATGGTGATCAATTCTAGTGATCAATTCTAGTGTTCAATTTCTGGTGTTCAATTTCTGAGGTGAGCGCGAAACAGCAAAATGAAGCGCCCCGCATAAGCAAGGCGCATCGACAACAAATTATGGACAGTATACCAAGAAAATATGGATTTTAGGTAGATAAATTGTGAAGAAGTGGTGAATTTTGCCCTGGCCGAATCGCGATCGGACGGGCCGGAAAGGCATAGAAAAAGCGAAGTAGTTTGCCATTGTGGGCTTCTGTGGCCCACA
>JAHBVH010000104.1 GCA_019637645.1 Caldilineaceae bacterium | reverse complement strand
GCGGCCACTGGCGCTAGGTTGTGTAAGAGTTCACCGGTGGCAACCCCCAAATAGAGCGGGAAATGACCATAGGTAAAGCTCAGGGAACGCTGGTTGTTCCGATCCCACAGGGGGTTTAGGGGGCTCCGCTGAGGATCCCAGAACTCATCCCAGCTTGTCGGTAGCGCGATGTTGGGGGCGTAGAAACAAGCGGTGCTGCGTTCATCGGGATGGCTACCAATGCCTTGATCGAAATTGATCCCCCAGACCCGGAGGGTAAAACCGATCAAGAGAATGAGCAGTAGATATCCAACGCCAAGGCGTTGCGTGAAAAGTGCTTGTTGCGTGCGGGGCATGCCGTGCTATTTATTCTCTCTGCTGAAAATTTCAGGTTATTTGATATAGGAGTTACGCACTTGGGCCAGACCTGATAGGTTTGGAAAACCTGTCAGGTCTTTGTACGTACCGTCTATCATAGTTAGTACAACGAGACCCTCTTTGGGTGACAGCCATGGCGAAAAGCAAAAAGATTCCTACAACAGAAGCCCAGAAGTTACGTAGTCCCAAACCTGACCGGTTTTGAAAACCGGTCAGGTTCGCCGATTGGCCGTTTACATCATACCAGGGGAAGTTTAACCCAACAAAATTAAGAAAACATTACGAGACAATTAATATAGAGCTACGTCTTTTACCGAGCAATCAGCGGACAGAAAATCGGAAATTTGTATAAATCTGCCCCATCCATTGCTGTAGCCACAGTCAGGAGATAGAAAGCCCCTGCAGGTCGATTGGTTGCGTTTTTAATTTGGGACGCGTGGGTAGTTGGGGATAACCCAAGTGATTTGATGGGCGGGCGGTGGCGGCCATAGCAGATAAACATCAACCCAACGGTTCCAGAGGACCAAATTGTCGTTATCATACCCCAAGTCGATCCGGCGTGAGCGAATGGCCGAGCCGACATCCAAAGCATCCCCATAGCCATAGCCGGTTACAAAGACTTTGGCGCGCAAGGGGATAATCCGTGGGTCAACAGCAACCACCCCTTTGCGCATGGGCTCCCCGGTATAGGTTCGCCCATACCAGGATTCTGAGGGCGAAACCCCCGCGGTTGCAGCGCTATAGCTAGAGGCGAACATACGCACTTTGCGCCAATAGGTAATCTGCTGACCGTCGGGCATGGTGGCCGTTTGGGGTTCAATGCGTTGACCATAGACGATTACCCGCTGAGCCGGTTCTTGGGCCGTCCAGGTGTCTTCGAGTGCCCGGCTGACCTCTTGCCCATTTTCATAGCGCACGCGATAGCGTTGCCGCGTAATGCCCTCAGCACCGGGGGTACGCTCTTGTTGCAGATCGATGGCTAAATTCGCATCGGGCTGAAAGACCGTTTCAAAGGGCGCAATCTGCTCGGTCACTTCCACCGTTTCCCGGACACGCGTGATGCTGATCGCCAGATCCTCTTTCAACAAAGTGTCCAAGGGAGGCGAAACTTGATCCAAGCCAGAAATACCCACGCCCACTTCGACCAGCGCATCACCGACCGTTTGGGCGCGGGAGCGGGTTTTCATCACGCGATTGTCTACGCGCAAAACAATCGGCTTGCTACGCTGAATCTGAACGCGTAGCCCAGGAGAGAGCTGCGTGCCCAGGGATGGCTGTACGCCGTCGCCCAAATAGATGGTGATTTCCGCTTGCCGTAGTGCTTCCCCCACTGTCTGCGCGGTGGTACGCACCGTAAAAGGCAGTCCCCCATCTTTGACCACCAGCGGAATCGCCCGCTGTAGCCGCAGTTGCAATGGCTCGACAAGCCAATCATCCCAGGCATAACCACGGCTATAGGTCTGGGGCAAAGGCGTTCGGGTTAACGGCGGCAAGGGTTCGGCCATGCCATAGGTGCGATCCCCAACCTGCACCTGATCATACTGATCCACCGTGACGCCAGCTTCCGTCAAAATTGCATCAGCAGTCTGCCCCCAACTGCTAGTCTCCCATTGGCGACCGTCGGCCCAAATTTGTATGGGGCGCGCCCGAGCAATGGTGATGGCGAGTTGGCTATGGATGGCAGTGGTCAGCGGCGGGGCCACTTGGTCATTGGCTTGCAAGGTCAAACCCAGATCCAACAACAAGGCATCAACCGAACGGCGGTGGGTGTAGACAGTTTCAGGCACACCATCGACAACCATCTGCACGGGTCTGCTCGTCAATGACCAGCCACCCCAAAGCAATACCAAGAGCACGAGGCCACTTGATGAAGCCGCCATGAGCATAGGCAACCGAGTGACCAATGTCAAGGTACGGCCAGTGTGTCTGCGAAGTGTTACGGTAGACATGGCCTGCTATTGTAGCTGATGGAAGACAGAATGCCAAAGGTAGACGGCAGCTAATCCAAGTTAGAAGTTACGCAATTGCTCCCTGTAGCCAGAGCACTGACAGCATCTTTCGTTGGCGGTTGTGGGGGCGACAGAGCCAACCGGATGACAAGGTTTGGAAATCGGTCTGATCTTGGTAGATTGGCTGGAGTAGGTCGCGCTTCATTTGGCAGGGAGAAACGGCACATGGTAGCATCTCATGAGAAAACTAGAACAGTGACACAGATAAACCAGATAAAATCAGCGTCCTGTCGATTCATCCCGATTGTTACAGTGATCTGCCCGCTGTATTTTCCGTCGATATTTTCCGTCGATATTTTCCGTCCATAATTTTCAATCCATTAAGAGAAGAGTAGCTTGTGAATTGGGCTCGCTTTCCATCGTTATCACCCTATCTATTGGCTAATCCACTAGCGAATCGACGATTGCTCGGCCTAGCGGCAATTCTCGTAGGCTTTGCGCTACGCCTCTATCGCCTTGGAGCAGAATCCCTATGGTACGATGAAACGGTCAGTGTCGCCTTAGCCCAAAAGGATATACCGGCCCTACTGCGCCATACCGCGGGTGACATTCACCCGCCAGGCTACTATTTACTGCTCCACTACTGGCAAGGGCTTACCCAGCCTATCCCCGCCTTGGGCCTGGAATTTCTCTATGCTTGGCTCAGTCTCTGCTTTGGGCTCTTATTGATGGCGCTGCTCTTCGCCCTGGGGCGCGCCTTTTTTTCATCCCAAGTCGCCCTCTTCGCCTTATGGCTGGCGGCGATCAATCCGTATCACATTTGGTATAGCCAAGAAGTGCGCATGTATACCTTGGGCGCGCTCTTGGGTCTGCTCTGTTTTTGGGGCCTCACCCAGTGGTGGCGGATCAGACCACAGCCGGCAACCGTCGCCGCCACTATGGCTAGTACGGCCCCAACATTGGCTACACGAACAGTTATCACCCCACTGCTCCTCTATATCGGAGCCGGCACCATTGGGCTTTATACCCTCTACTATTTCTTGTTTACCCTGATCGCGCTCAATTGGATCGCGTTCCTCTGCTGGTGGGGCCAACGCCATACGCGCAACCGCCCCAAACTCGCCCCCTGGCTCGGTGCCCAAGTCGCGCTTCTCTGCCTTTGGACGCCTTGGCTGCCAATCTTTTGGCGACAGGCAACCGAGCCGCCCGTGCCGCCTTGGCGCGTGCCGTGGTCTACCCCCGCGACCTTTTTCGCGGCGGTGGCAGAGGGTGCGAGTGCCCTGATCAGTGGGCAGAGCACCCCGGCGGCCACCGCTTGGCCGTGGCCGCTGCTCTTGCTGGGCATTGGGCTTTGCGCCTATCTGTACCAACGCCGTATTTTACCTTCGCTGGTCACCCATGGGTTTTGGCTCGTCAGTAGCTATGTGTTTATCCCGGTTGTCGCGCTCTATGCCATTACCACTTGGATAACGCCGTTATATCATGTACGCTACCTTTTTACCTATGCGCCTCCCTTTTTGTTGCTCTTGGCAGCAGCCTTGCTTTTTCTGCACCAGTGGCAGCCACGAGTCGGCATCCTTACCAGCATTGGGCTCGTAGCACTCAACGGGTGGAGCTTGTATACCTTTTGGGGTACGCCAGCCTTTCAAGCCGATGATCACCGGGGGGCGGTGGCGCAGCTTGCCCAAGCGTGGCGGCCCGGCGACGCCATTGTAGTCAACGCGGGTTGGGTCTATACGGCGCTTACCACCTACTGGCCGACTACCCTCCTTGGCGTCGATGCCGCGCTGCCACCGCCCCTTGCCCCGCCCGTCCGCCTGCTCGACTACCCCAAACTACACGAAGATACAACAGTCTCGCCATCGACAGCGCTGCTCGTCCGCACGGGCAGTGTCGATGGCGCGGCCAATTTGGGCTGGGGCGATCCGGCCAGCGATTTCTTTGCCATGAAGCGCACCGTAGCCCAACAAGCCCTTGATCAACTTGGCCGCGATTACCCGCGGCTTTGGCACTATCGCCTCTATGACACGGTTAGCGATCCACAAGGGATCATCCGCGCTTGGTTTGCTCAGGAGCATCCCCTGCAAATGGATACCCCAATGCCAGGCCGCGACTATCTGCGTCTGCAACTTTACGCGAATCCATCAACCTTGGCGCTGCCGATGGGAGAGATGCCGCTCCCACTGCCGCCTACCCCATTTCAGGGTGGCCTATGGCTGCAACAAGCGACGCTCACCGCCGCGACCGTCCCCGCGGGGAGCTATCTTTATGCCGATTTCCAGTGGCAGCCACCCGTTGACCAGCGCAACCTTCCGCCCCAGATCAGTTTTAGCCTACGCCTCTATGACAAGACCGAACAACGGGTGGCGCAAGCTGATGCCACCCCACCATTGCCGGTAGCGGCTTGGCCCACGCCCTATCATTTTCCACTGGCACTACCGATTCCCGTGGCAACTGTGCCGGGGGCCTATAAATTAGTTGTCATCGCCTATGATCCACAGAATGGCACAGCCCTTGCACTTGCAGAAAGTGAGCCCACCCAACAGGCCCTTTCGCTCGGCACAATCCACATCGCACCCGCTACGCAGCGCCCCATCCTCCCCAAGATACAGGCTAGCTTTGGCTATATTGATCTAGTCCACGCCCAGCTGACCACACCCCAACCAACCACCGATGAAACGCTCACCCTTGAACTAGTCTGGCGCCCGCGCGACAATAACTATCGCGATACCTACATTGGTCAGCTTCTTCTCCAAGAGAGCACAGGAACCATCGTCGGCCAATGGGAAGCGGCGTTAGGTGGCTGGGATTACCCTAGTGGTGGTTGGCCGCCAGGGCTGCCCGTTCGTGAATGGCGAGTGCTGCCGCTCGATCCTAACTTACCCGTAGGCAATTATACGCTCCATCTACGCGTGCTACGCGCCAGTGACCAACAGCGCGTTCCGGCCCGTGTTGACCCGTGGTGGCTACCTTGGCATTGGCGCACCGACGAGTCACTCCTCATCGGCCAGGTGATCCTTGAATAAAACCAAAGCTGTCGAAGGCGAAGAAGTAGGACGCGGAGGGACGCGGATTCAATCGTGAATCCGCGTCCCTCCGCGTTTATCCGCGTCCTTAACAAGGAGAGCATTGCCTACTTTGCGACCAGCGGTAGATAGAGCTGGCTTTGGGCACAGAGGAGGGTCAAAGGAATGCGGCGCAGTTGCTGGCCTTGTGCATCGGCGGCAGCAAGTTCTAGCGTGGCTTGCCCTAGACCAGCGGATAGATTTTGGGGGTAGAAGGTTACGATCATGGTGGCGGGAACGCTATTGGGCGATTGCGCCGCAGCCCAATCAACCGCAGAGGGCCAGCCGACCTGGGTAGCGGCGGATGTCGTTTGGCCCTCTGCCACAATTTGGGCAACAAAGGTCATGCCGGTCGGCCCATCAATAAGGAGGGGCAGCTCAAGCGCAGGAGCGTCCGCGGGACAAGGCACAGCGGCGACGAGCGACAGGGAACGTGGCGTCAAACCGGGGCGGACGGTTAGCTGAACATCCACCATTAATGGCGCATTACTCACTTGGTCATTGCTCGATTCGATCAGGATGTGGGTGGTATAAACCCCACTCGCCAGGAAACGTGCATCAAAGGCAACCTGAAACGCGCCCGGGGTTGTCCCACTTGCCTGCGTTACCTTCAGCCAATTAGGGTTATCTTGGCTCCGTGCGGTAAAGGGGATGCTGCCACCTTCGCCGACATTCGTTAACATCACGAGGCTGATGGTGCTCTCTTCACCGGCGGCTAATGCCCCAACCAGCGTTGTTGGCGAAACTTGAAAGGTCGGTGTCTTGACATAGCCATTGCGGTCTAGATTCCCCGCGTGTAATGTACGCCCGTTGGTAAGGACAGGGGGAACATAGTCAGCCAAGGTCGCGTTGACCTCGGGCTGCGTATAGGTACGGATGCGATTATTGCGCATGACAATCACCTCGGCACGCCCATCGCCATCAACATCAGCAGCCACCCCGCCCTGGTAGCCATTATCCGGATCAAGGGCTTGCTCAAAGGCGGGTAGCTGATCGGTGCCCCGGTTACGCATCACAAGCCGCATAATATTCGTGATATTGCTTGGCACAGAGCGCAAGAAGAAGATCTCCTCGTCCCCATTGCCATTGATATCCCCGGCAAAGAGATGCTCGGGCGCAGGGAGAAAGTATTCGCTATGTTCATCGCGGAAGATGCCATCGTCGCCAGGATCGTAGACAAAGACCCAAAAGCTATGAAACCCGGGCGAGGAGGAGCGGGAAGCCGCTAGCCCAGGGAGACCTGTGGAAAAAAAGTTGACGACCCGGATCGCGCGCCACGGGCGTGAGCTGCTTTCATTGTCCAAAATGCGGGTGAGGACGCCATTACGGAGTTGGTAAACGGTCAATGCCCCTTGCTTATCCACGGCGCTGATCTCGTCGGGGGCGGCGCGATCCAGATCGCCAACTGCGAGTTGGGTAAAGTCACTCTGCGAAGTAGTGAAATCCGCCATGCGCGCCCAGGCAGTGCCGCCACTTTCCGTGGCCCGCAAGAGCACGATTTGGCTCCGCTGGTTACTATCATCGCTATCCGTTGTATTGAGGCGTGTGACATAGACGATTTCATCACTCGCCACAGCGGCATCCAGGCTGCCAGTGGTCACCAACTGGGGAACGCCGGCAATGGCGCTGTCATAGAGCACGCGCCAGGGAATGCTATTGATCAGTTGCCCCGGCACGATCGCACCCGTGGCAATGACTGGATCATAAATGGTCAGTTGACCACTCCCTTCGCCACCCTTCACCGCCACAATCTCGCGGTCGCCGTCCCCATTAAAGTCGCCTAGGGCAAAATCCGTCCACCCACCAACCGGGCTGACCCACTCGACCGCAGGGCTATTCACATGGAGGGGATCATAGACGCGAATATAGCCCTGCGCATCGAGATAAACTAGCTCGGCATCCTGGTTCACCGCTTGGGCCAGCGCGGGGCGACTCGGTTGGAAGGAGTAGAGCAGCATTCCCAACAAGAGAACGAACAGGAACAACCGCTTGTCCCATGCGCGCATCACCCCATTGCACCCGTGTAATATTGTGCGCCAGGGACAAGCGGTTGGGAACGGCACAGCTTACGCCTTCCCCAGAACAGCGGCTAACAAGGCCATGCGGATGAACATCCCATTGCGCATCTGCCGGAAATAGGCAGCGCGGGGATCCTGATCAACGGCATAGCTAATTTCATGAATACGGGGCAGCGGATGCATGACCACCATACGTTCTTTGGCATGGGTCATCAGCGCTTCATCGACGACATATTGATCCTTCACCCGGTCATATTCGGCCAAGTCGGTAAAGCGTTCCTTCTGTACGCGTGTCACATAGAGGACATCGGCTTCGCCAATGACCGAGTGGACATCTTTGGTCTCTGTATATGAGCGCCCCTTGTCTTTGACAACCGCGAGTACATCCTCTGGCATGGCTAGAATATCGGGGTTGACAAAGGCAAACTCGACGTTGTAGTTGACCAATAACTTGGTTAAACTATGCACTGTACGCCCATATTTTAGATCACCTACCATGGCGATCTTCAGCCCATCCAATTGTTGTAATTCTTGGGCAATGGTAAAAAGATCAAGCAGCGCCTGTGTGGGATGTTCGCCCACCCCATCGCCCGCGTTAATAATTGGTTTGCTGGCATAGTGGGCCGCGGTTGCCGCCGCGCCCACTTCGGGGTGGCGCAACACAATCACATCGGCGTAACATTCCAAGGTACGCACCGTGTCGGGCAGGCTCTCCCCTTTGGTCACGGAGCTATATTGTACATTGTTGATCGGAATAATCTGCCCACCCAAGCGCAACATCGCCGCCATAAAGCTGGAACTAGTGCGTGTGCTGGGTTCATAAAACAGATTGGCAAGGATCTTTCCCTGCAAAAGATCAGCGCTACCAAAACGCTCGACGACAACCTGCATCTCTTGGGCAACCCGAAAGATATAATCAAGATTGGCACGGCTAAATTGGCTCACGCTGAGAATGTCCTGGCCATAAAAACCATTCGTGACATGGTCGGCGGGCACAGCACCGCTCGTACGGTTGGAGGAACTCATAGATAAATTAAGTGACATTTGTGTTCTACTCCTAGAATACCCAATAAAAATATGAATATGAATAGGACTTACACCGCACAGAACGAACAAGTTTCGCAAAGCTGTCCGCGCTGTGCGACTTCGCATGCTTAAAAAAGCACTTGCCCACTACCCGGTGCAGCCAAGACTTGACCATCGGCAAAAGCCGTTTGCCCGCGCAAGACTACCCGTTCGACACGACCGAAGACCCTCATGCCAGCAAACGGTGTCCACCCAACGCGGGTCAACATCGCTTCGTTACGCAGCAGGTAACTTGCGTCCACATCGACTTCAATAAACGTATCTGGTTGGGAAGGAATACCATAGACTTGTTGAGGGCCAGTAACACACCGGGCCACAACATCATCCAAGGTCAGTCGCCCCTCATGCACAGCCGTCAAGAGGAGCGGCAACATGGTTTCGACACCGGGCACCCCTGGCGGTGGATTGGCGGGCACCGGTGCGACGCCAATCCCCTTTTCGGCCAGGGTGTGGGGAGCATGGTCGGTCGCAAAAATATCAAAAATAGCTAAATGTTCCCACATAGCAGCAACATCATCGGGCGTTGCCAAGCGGGGCCGCATATCGCCCAACGGACCAAGCCGCGCCGCATCTTCAGTGGTCAAAAAGAGATGGTGGGGCGTTACTTCACAAGTCACCGGATAGCCTTGCTCTTTGGCCCGCCGAATCAATTCGGCCTCGCTGCGACGAGTCACATGCACCACATGTAGCGGCACCGCATAGAGGTGGCTTAGGGCCAGACAAACCGGTAACATCAACTCTTCGGCATGCACGGCAATCGGCCCGATCCCGGTCGGATTGGCGACGGAACGGTACCCAAGCGTGCTCCCTTGCTCGGCCCACCCCCGGAAGAAGCGGTGGAGCAACCCGAGATCTTCGATCCGCAGACTGCCAAAGGTATCGCTCACATAGATTTTGAGCCCACAAGCCGCGGCTGCAACGGGCAGATAGGCATCGAGCGCAGTGGTCGTTGCCCCGACAAAAATGCCAATATCACAACGCGCCTTGGCCCGCGCCCGCGCCGCCTTGGCTTGGAATAATTCCGGTGTAGCAGTGGGTGGCTGAGTATTAGGCATATCGAGCATCACCGTCACACCACCGGCCAAGGCGGCCGCCGATCCACTGTCAAAATCTTCTTTGTGCTCATAACCCGGCTCACGCAAATGAACGTGGGCATCGATTAGGCCAGGTAGGCGAATCAGGGCCATGCATCTTCTTCACTTTCGCTAGAGTATGGTACGATATATCAGATAATGGCGATCAAAGAGAAACGACTACCCCTATCCAATCCACCGCAAGGGCCAACCGATTGGACGAATTGCCCCCTACATCAAGACAAACGTCAATCGACAACCAGCTTATTGTAAGCTAGGGTATGAGGTGTGCCAAATTCATCATAAAACGTGTTACGGCAGCCTTGGTACTGACCACCCACGTCTCTCTCGATTGATCGTAGACCGCCCGCTGAATCAAAGCGCACAACCATGCGTACTATAAAGGGAGCGCAGTCCGCCTACGGCTGCAAACATTGACACTTACCTTGTAACAGTAAGCAGCCAAGGTACTACCATTCAAAATAAATGATTATGCCTAAACGAAAGGAATCGTGATGCAAAACCTAGGTAGAGCGACGGGAAACCGTACCCTCATTACGTTCATCATCGGCCTTGTCATCGTTTTTATTTTGTACAGCTTTTCGAGCCAATTCTTCTACTTTTTCGAGCGCGTACAAGAACAAGAAGTCGGTGTTAAATTTCGCAGTGGCCGCATTTCCGATGTCGTTGGCCCAGGGGTCTATAGCGATGTAGGGCTCTTTGTAGAGATGCGCCGCGTCTCCAGCGAAGCCGTCCCCTTCAGAGTCACAGATGAAGAGCTGATCACAAAAGATAAACAGCGCATTGGGCTGGTGGTAACGGGGGATGTCTTCCGCCCCAGCTTGGCTGAACGTGAATTGATCCGCACGTTATGGGCCCAATACAATCAACACTACCTTAACGATGATGTGGCGCGCAATGCCATTGAAGATCGTGCACGCCAAGCGATGAAAGTCTGCGTCGGTGACCGCAATTTTGATGATGCGGTGATCGGCGCGGCTCGCGATCAGCTGCGCGATTGTATCGACACCGAATTGGATGAATTGGCCAAAAACTATGGCCTCAACGTCCAAAATGTCGCGGTTCCCGATGTGATCTTGCTGCCCGATGCCCAAGCTCGCCTGGACGAAATTGTCCAAAGCCGCCTGCAAACCGAAAAGGCCAAACAAGATGAATTGCGGGCCAAAGCCGAAGCGGCTGCCGAGCAAGCACGTCAAGAAGGCCAGATTCGGGTCGAGCAGAGCCGTATTCAAGAAGAGGCACGTCAGCAAAAAACCTTGGCTGAGCTAGAACGCCAAAAAATTGAGGCCCAAAAGGCCGTCATCGAAGCCGGGCTCGCCAATGAACTAGCCCGCGTGGAAGCCGAGCTAGCGGTTATTGAGGCCGAAAAGAACAATGAGTTAGTGGCAGCGCAACTTGATCTGGAAATTCAGTCAGCCCGTGCCTTAGCCGCCGCCGAACAGGCCAAGGCCGATCTCGCACAAGAAATTGCCAAAGCAGAATTGATCGCCACCAACCCCGGCTATCTACAACATCAGATCGCCCAAGCCAATGCCAGCGCGCTCAATGCCAATGACAAAATTATCTTTACGCCTGAAGGGGCCACCCCCACCATTGTCATTCCTGGGCCGGGCATCGTGCCCACCGTCGAAACGACCGATCAGGTCGGTCTGCGCGACTAACCTTCCTAGGCGCGTTCTCTAGCGCAACATGCGGCTTACGTATGTTCTAAACGACGGTTTGAAAGGTGGATTGGAACAGCCCACACCGGACAGGTTTTAGAAAACCTGTCCGGTGGAAAGGCAACCTTTTCAAAGCACTTTTCAGAAAAATCATCTTTTCCTGCCTACCCTTGATTCATCCACGATTGACCACTGCTAGTCGCAGCGATTTTGGCAGAGAATTCGTTGCCACGAACTACCTCGAAAGACGCACCATGTATTTGTGATAATTTTGACAAACGCGCACAGGTGTGCTATAGTCGCCAAGACAAAACTGTGGCCTTATCAATTTCATTTTGGACGAATCAACACCATAGCCAGCGGGATACTCGACCTTGCGGTGGCAACGCTCATCAAGGGGGAAAACGACGAGGATGGTGGGGATAAAGCTGAACGAAGATGGCTACACCAAACTAAGCAAAACACAGCAATTGTGAAATCTCGCACGACTTCACTGTTGCTGTTATAATACCCAGATCATATCCGTAATCGATCCATCGTATCAATGTACCTGTAATAGTGAAAATTTTGTTTGACCGGAAGCAGAGCCAAAGGAGACCGGACCGAAATGGCGACAATTTTTGAATTAACCGGTAGCGAACGCGAACAACGGATTGCAGAATTAAAACAGAAAATGCTGGCGGCTTATGCGAAGAATAAAGCAGCCCATGGCGAAGATCATGGCGAAGCACAAGCGGCCGTAGCAGTAGCAGAAGAAGAGCCAGAAGTTGTGGCCGTGGCCGAACCAGTGGCCGCAGTCGTGGACGCACCAGCCGCCAATGGAGCCGCGGTTGCGGCCCCCAAAGCTGCCCCAGCACCAAAGCCAGCCCCGCGGCCAGCGGCTCCTAAGCCAGCCGCCAAAGAAGAGGCCATGGCTCCTGCCCTCACCGCCGCGGATATGACCCGCCGCGAATTTATGACCTATGCGTGGGGCGCAACGCTGGGCTTGCTCGCCGTCGAGGGCGGATTGCTCAGCTATTTCTTTATGTACCCACGGTTTAAGGCCGGCGAGTTTGGGGGCAAATTCTTCTTGAGCCAAAGCGAAGTGCCCGCTAGCGATGCGCCCCCCGTCGGCAATGCGCCTGGGAAATTCTGGCTGGTGACCACCGAAGAAGGCGCGCCCAAAGCCATCTACATGGTTTGTACACATTTGGGTTGTTTGTACAAATGGGAACCCTCGAATTTCCGCTTCGAATGCCCGTGCCATGGGTCCAAATTCAGCCATGATGGCTTCTACATTGAAGGCCCGGCCCCGCGTTCACTCGACTATTTTGACCTAACCGAAGAGAATGGGCAGGTTGTCGTTGATACAGGCCGTAAAATTATTGGCGGCTCCAGTGCAGAATCGCCAGCGCGGATCCAAACAGCCTAACTAACCCTGCCAGCATGGCCTTTGATCTCATTTTGATGATGGCACATGGTGGCAAACGGCAGCCGTAGGCGCAGTTACGTTTGTTGCATGGGTCGCAAATATTTCATTTATTCATTTGTACAAAGTCTTGTACGGCAAGATTCGATTGTACCGAGGAGAGAGAGCTGAATGGCTGTCCAACCTGAAGTCAAAAACAAGAGTTTGCTCAATACGGTGCTGGATTTAGCGGATGATACCTTCACCCGTATTACTGCCGGCATCAGTGCCGGAGAAGTCCGTCGTATGTTGCGTGGTGAGGCGCCTGGCCGTCCAAACCCACGGCTGAAACCCCACTCCGAAACCTTTCTATTACATATTAAGCCAACCTATTACCACGAAAGTGTAACCCGGTTTACCCACACCTTCCGGCTTGGGTTACTCTCCACTTACTTATTTTTCATTGAGACGATTACCGGCATCTACTTGATGATCTGGTATGCGCCTTCGCCTGAACGCGCCTATACCGATATGATTCGGTTGCTGAGCAATGTCCCCTTTGGTCAATTCATGCGCGATATGCATCGGCTAGGGGCCGAGATGATGGTGGCCATCGTAACGGCCCATATGGTGCGTACTTACCTAACCGGTAGTTATAAGGCACCGAGGCAATTTACGTGGTTTACCGGGGTTATTTTGCTCGTGGTTACGCTCTTTCTCAGCTTCTCTGGCTACTTGTTGCCTTGGGATCAGCTGGCCTTCTGGGCGGTTACCATCGGGACCTCAATGGCCGAAGCCGTACCACCCCAGGTCATTGGGGAGACGGTTAACATGTTGGCCCGTGGCGCGCCCGACATTGGTGCCAACGGTCTCATGCGCTTCTACCTATTGCACGTTTTGTTCCTGCCCTTGATCTTGATTCTCTTCTTCTTTGTCCACTACTACAAAGTGGTTCACTTTGGCATTAGCTTGCCCGCCAATGAAGAAGAAGTCGGCCAGGACACCGCCAACAAAGTACCAGCGGACCGCCGTGTCTATTTCTTGCCGGATGTGATGATCGATGAAGCCAGCTTTTTGATTGGCTTCACGACACTCATGGTGCTCCTCGTCACTTTCTTCTTCCAAGCACCGTTGGAGTCGATCGCGAATCCGCAGTCAACACCCATGCACACCGTCGCGCCGTGGTATTTCTACTGGCTACAAGGCTTGCTCAAGATTGCGGATAAGATGATTGCTGGCGTCATCCTACCAGGGATCTTGTTGGTCTTGTTAATGCTGATTCCCTATCTGGATCCCAATCCCAGCCGTCGGTTGCGTGACCGTAAAGTCGCCATTATTAGTGGTGTCGTGGCTGGCTTTGTGATGATCGTCTGGAGTTGGATGGGTACGCCGCAGTACGCGGTGCAAGGTGCGCCTTCCGTTGAAGTCGTTCAAGAATTGATGCCCGAAGAAGGTGCTGGGCTGGTACGCGAAATTGGCTACAAGCATATGCCCGTTGGCTCCTATGTGACGCTCACGACTGAAGAGCTCAAGAAACGCTTAGGGGATGATGAAGCCCAACAACTTCTGGATAAGGGTGTGATTCCCTTCGAAGCCGTGCATGCCGATGAAGATGCCGAATTCGCCGAAGTGATGCACGAATATGAGGCAGGCATCCGGCGCTGGGAAGAGAAAGTCTCTGATTTCAATAAGCCCTATGGTTTGCTGAATATCACCCAAGAACAGCCCTCTTTGAAGCGCATCAATTGGGAATTACACTGGCTGAGCAACGACGGTGTTGTGGAAAATTTCACACGCAACTTCTGGCTGCACGAAGACTCGCTCTATTGGGAACAATATGGGCGCAAAGACTTCGGCTTCCTCACCGAATCAAGTGAAGGGGAATAAGGGACCCATGCGTAAACCTTGGTATCACATTCTCTATATTCGGTCGCCGCTGGCCAAGATTATTATCGGTGCCATTGCGGCCTTGATCGCTGTAGCCCTGCTCCTCTTCCAATTTAGCATCGAAGAGCCCCGAATGGCAGCCCAAGAGGGTAACTGGAATGGCCGCAGCGTCGAAAAAGGAGCCGAACTCTTTTATAACAACTGCGCCAATTGTCATGGCGGGGACGGCAAAGGGTTGCCGAATGTTGCCCCTGCGCTGCACAGCAAGTATTTCTTTACCCAGCGCATTGTTGATGTTGGTTGGGCAGGTTCACTCACTGACTATGTGGAATTGACCATTGCAGCGGGCCGCCCGAGCAAGGCAAACACTCAATGGGCACAGATGATGCCGACCTGGAGTAGCCACTATGGTGGCCCCCTCCGGGATGATCAAGTAGGGCATCTTGTGAACTTTGTCATGAACTGGGAAAAGGATTCGTTGGCCCAAACGGCCGCGGAGGATCCGTTCCAATGTTTCCGGGAGGTGCCCACCAAAGCCCAAGAAGGGGACAAATCACCGGAAGCACTGAACATCAAGAGCTGTACTGCCGATGGGATCGCGGTATTGCCTGGGGACCCCGTGCCGACGCCAGCCGCCCCGGCCGAAACGGCTGGCCCCCGTGAACCGCAAGTGCTCTTTGCGACACTCGGCTGCGGTGGTTGTCATAATCTTGATCTGCCCCAAGCCGCCAACAGCCTGGGACAACCTGGCCCCAATTTTGGTAATCTGCCCGAGACAGCTGGGGAGCGCGTTCCGGGTGAGGACGCAACAACCTATGTTCACAATAGCATTGTCAACCCCAATGAATATGTGAACGAAGGGTATATCGCCGGGATTATGCCCCAAACTTTTGGCGAGCAGATGTCCGAAGAAGAGCTGAATAGCTTGGTAAGCTGGTTGCTTGACCCCAACCGCCAGCGCTGAGTTAGCACCCGCTAGGCTCCTGGCCCGCCAGCGAATCACCTGATCATTAGAAGCGCTCATGATTGTATGAGCGCTTCTTTTTGTCTATTGCCCAGCTAGAATGATATAATCGCAAGGTTTTACAATCCGGTTGACTTACGCGCTGTAAGCCCTGGTGATGCACTTGGGTCGTGCCCCGCAAACCTTCAAAAACAGAGCGTAGGTCCATAGTTGCGGCAGCAGGCCAGAAGGACATACTCATTCATGGTCGAACGTCCTTATTCGATTGTCAATGACCCCATTTACTATGGAACCGTCGGTTTCTTTGCCCTTTTAACCACGAGTCTGCCAGCGGTCCTTGGACAACCCAATTTCTTACCGATCGTACAGACGCTAGCGCTCTTTATCTTCCTGCTCATTCCACTGCGTCAAGGCATGCTCCGCCAAGCCCTCCTGGTGGTAGTACTGTGGCTAGGTATTCAATTTACCCTGATGGGCACCCTCACTTGGCTGCTGGAAAGTAATGTCGAACGCGCCATTCATGGTGGATTTCAGTATCGCATGGCATATACCGCTTGGTTCTTTGGCGCGGCAAGTGTGTTGCGTCCCGATAGCTTGATGGCCCAGCCACTAGCCCGCATGCTCGAATTACTGGGCGTGATCCTGGGCAGCTTGGTCAGCGGTGGCCTCATTGGGGTTTGGTTTCTCGTCAAAAGTGTCAACTTGGCCGGCTACAGCATGGGGACGCTGCTCGTTGCTTTCAACAACCTCCCCGGTATCATCCTAGCACTACCCCTTTGGACGCTTTGTCGCATTGCGGGTTATGCTGGCTTGGTGCTCCTGCTTAGCCAGCCCGCGCTCAACGGGAATTGGCAGCTAGCGGCCTACTGGCGCACGCAACGTTGGCTCATCACCCCAACGTTCGCTTTGCTCCTGATTGGCTTGCTCCTGGAACTTTTCCTGCCCGATCTATGGCGCCTCATGGCAGGAATGTTTATTGGCTGAGCAGCACCACCTCCTGTGCGGAACATGGTCCGTGCGCGACGCGTTTGGTAGATAGGACCCCGTTGGTCAGCCTGCTCTAGGGGTACGCGCCAGTCAATTTCATCATGACCCATCTCATTTTCCCTAGGACCTATGCAACAAAGGGAGTCTGTCACCCAAGATCTGGCAGATCTTGACAATCTGTCGGCTCTAGCTTTGCATAAGTCCTATTTTCGTAAAGTATTCATCGCTTATGTTTATTAAACGCGTCGTCATTCAAGGCTTTAAGACTTTTGCCAAACGAACAGAATTCCTTTTTGACCCCGGTATCACCGCCGTTGTTGGTCCGAATGGCAGTGGCAAGAGCAACATTGTCGATTCTATTCGTTGGTGTCTTGGCGAGCAGAGCTACAGCATGCTCCGCTCGAAAAAAACGAGCGATGTTATCTTTTCCGGCAGCGACAAAAAAGCGCGCCTAGGCATGGCCGAAGTGATCCTCACACTCGATAATAGTGCCGGTGACTTGCCGCTCGATTTTGCCGAAATCGAGATCACCCGCCGCGCATATCGGGACGGCGACAATGAATATCTCCTCAATGGCAAACGCGTACGGCTCCAAGATGTCACAGACCTCTTGGCCCAAACGGGGCTTAGTCGGCGCACCTATGCCGTCATCGGCCAAGGGCTCATTGACCGTGTCCTCAATCTCTCGCCCGAAGAACGACGCAGTCTCTTTGAAGAAGCCGCCGGGATTACTGGCTATCAGTTCAAACGCACAACGACGCTCAACCGGCTCGAGGCCACGCAACAAAATCTCACCCGCGCCAATGATATCTTGGCCGAGTTGACGCCACGGCTAAAATATCTCAAACGCCAAGCCGAACGCGCACAGGAATATGTCGCCCTCGCCAACGATCTACGGATGATGTTGCGCGATTGGTATGGCTACCGGTGGCATACCACGATCAAACAACTCGACCAAAACCGCCGTCGCGAAGCCGAGCTCCAGGCCATCGTGGCGCAACGCCACCAGGCCCTGAGAAGCTTGGCCCAGCAGCTAGAAACCGTTCGCAACCAACACGCAACGCTCCGTGCCAAACTGGCTGAGTTGCAGCAAGAGCATTATCAGCGACGGCAAACAGCCGAGCAGAGTGGACGCGCGGTGGCGGTTGGTCGTGAACGGCTCCATCAATTAGAGACACGGCTAGCCGAAGCTAGCCAAGAGTTGAGCGCGCTCCAAAACGAGCAGCAGAGCCAAACCCAACGCCATGGGGAGTTGCAGCAGCAGCTAGCCGTGGCAGCGACAACCGTACAGGAACGCCAAAGCGCGGTCGCGACGATCCAAAGCGCGGTCGATCAACGCCAGCAAGAGCGGGCCGGTTTACAGGCAGCGGTCACGACCGCCCGCCAGGCACTCCAACAGGCCCAACGCCAGCGTGTTACGACCGAAAGCCGCCTGCAACAGCTAGCCGAACGCCAACAGGGGCTGCAAAAGAGCCTGGCCGAACAACAGGCAAGCCAACAAGCCGCGACCCATGAGGCCGAAAAGCAGCGCGAGGCACTGACGACGGCCCAACAAACGTTGCTGCAGACGGAAGAGTTAGCCCAGCAAACACAGCAGCAGCTCAGCGAAACCCAAGCCGCACTCGCACAAGCCCAGGCAGCACTCGCCACCGCCGAACAGGAGCGCCAAGCCACGTCCCGCACATTGGATCGCTTGCAGACGCGCTATGATCTGCTCAGGCGGCTGCATGAGGAAGGGGCTGGCTATGCAAGTGGCGTGCGTGCTGTCCTCCAAGCCAGCCGTGAACAGAGCAGCGCCAACGCCCCGCTCACCGGCGTTTTAGGCGTCGTCGGCTCATTAGTGCGGGTGCCCCCAGAGCTAGATAAGGCCATCGAGACAGCCTTGGGCGGGGCCCTCCAAAATGTGATTACAACAACCTGGCAAGCAACCCAGCAGGCTATCGAATTCTTAAAACAAAGTGGCCGTGGTCGAGCGACCTTTTTGCCCTTGGATCGCCTCAGTGTCTTGCCAACCATCCCCGCGCCCAACGCGCTCGGCATTCTGGGCAATGCGGCGGCGTTGGTGGAATATGATGCCCAGGTGGAAGATGCCGTTCTTCAACTCTTAAATCGAGTTTGGGTCGCCGCCGATCTACCGGCGGCGCGCCGTGCGTTGGATAACTACCGGCAACCCGGCGCGCAAGGAGCCCGCCCGACGGTGGTAACCCTCGATGGCGAGATTATTCGCCCAGGTGGTGCGGTCACTGGTGGTCATGATAACAATCGGCGCGACGAATCCATTCTGGCGCGCGAGCGTGAATTGCGTGAATTGCCACACAACATTCAGTGGGCTGAAAAGCAGCTACAAACGCAGCAGAGCCAAGTCACCACGCGCCAAGCGGAACTGGCTACAACGCAAGCCACCATTGCCGCCAGTCAACAACAGCTAGCCGAATTGGCCCGCCAAGAACGGCAACAGCGCCAAGCACGTGAAGAATGCCAACGCCAGTTGGATCGCGCCGTGCAGACAGTACGTTGGCACACCGAGCAGGGTTCACAAACCGATGCGGAAGTGCAAGAAGTGACCAGCCAGAGCAGTAGTTTGCGCGCCGAAGCGCTCCAGGTGGCAACTGCCGAAGGCCAAGCCGCCACCACCCTGGCGGCTGCCGAAGCCGTGCTAGAGCAGGCTGGCGTCAATGAATTTTTGCAACAGCTAGCCGATCTACGCGCCGCTGCCGCCGAAGCCCAAACCCAATTGCACAATCAGCGTCAACTCCTGGAAAGTCAAGAGCATACGTTGCAACGATTGGCCCGCCAGCAACAAAGCCGCCAGGAAAACAGCCACAAGCTTGCCCAAGAGGCGCAGGAACTTGGCGAGCGCCTGCGCAGCCTCACCAGCCAAGAAACAAGCCTACAGGCGGCTATTGAGGCCCTACAACGCCAGATAGACCCCTTGGCCGGAGCTGTGACCACCCTGGAAGAAGAACGCACCAACCTAGAAAGTAGCGAGCGCGCCATGCAGGATGCCCTCCGTAAAGATGAAAGTGAATGGAATCACGCTCGGCTCCAGCTACAGCGCAGTGAAGATGCCCTCCACAATTTACAAAATGAGATCGAGCAGGATCTGGGGCTCGTCGCTTTTGAAGAGAGCGAGTCACTCGCGACGCAACCACCGCTGCCCTGGGATACGATCATGACAACTTCCCAAGCAGGTGGTTCCACCCTAGTCGAGCAGCTCAGTGTCCTCGAAACGCTCCCTGAAGGCTTTGGCGAAGAAGTGCGTGAGACACGGGCACGCCTCAATCGCATTGCCAATGTCAACCCCGAAGCCCTGCGCGAATACGAAGAAGCCGCCCATCGGCACGCGTTCTTGAGCAAAGAGGCCACCGAACTAGCAAGCGCGATCACCGACATGCGTAAAGTAATTAAAGAGCTTGATCTGCTGATGGAGGCCGCGCTCCAAGAAACGTTTCGCAAGGTAGCTGAGCAATTTGTTCATTTCTTCCAATTGCTGTTTAATGGGGGTACAGCGCAGTTGATCCTAACAACCCCCGATGATATCACCAACACCGGCATTGAGATCATTGCCCGCCCCCCCGGCAAACGCCCACAAAGTCTCGCCCTCCTTTCCGGTGGTGAACGAACATTAGCGGCTTGTGCACTCATTTTTGGCATTCTCCGGGTGAGCCCAACGCCCTTTTGTGTCCTCGATGAAGTAGATGCTGCGCTGGACGAGGCCAATGTCGATCGCTTCCGGCTGACGGTCGAGTCATTGAGTGACCAAACCCAGTTTATTATTGTCACCCACAATCGACGTACGCTGGAAGGGGCCAATGCAATCTACGGGGTCACCATGGGCAATGATGGGATTAGCCGCGTCATTAGTCTCCGCTTGGACGGCGATCACATGGTGCAACAGGAAGCCGGAGAGCAACGGGATGACCTCGCCGATCTGCAAGCGATTGAAGAGTTGGTCAAACTGTAACGGCATAAGGAAGTACAATCAACCATGAAAATCGTAGTTACCGGCAGCGCCGGCCATTTAGGGGAAGCGTTGGTGCGAACGCTTCAGACGACGAATCATACGGTCATTGCAATGGACATGCTCCCCTCCGCTTTTACCACGCAGGTTGGTTCGATTATCGACCGCGCCTATGTGAAACGATGTCTGGCTGGTGCGGACGCAGTTTTGCATACAGCCACGCTCCATAAACCCCATGTGGGCACCCACAGTCGCCAGCAATTTGTCGACACCAATATCACCGGCACCCTTAACCTGTTGGAAGAAGCCGTCGCCAACGGGGTCGGTGCGTTTATCTTTACGAGCACCACCAGCGCCTTTGGCGATGCCCTCGTGCCGCCAGCCGGTTCCCCAGCGGCTTGGATCACAGAAGAGGTTGCGGCTGTACCGAAGAATATTTATGGCGTGACCAAAACCGCTGCGGAAGATCTCTGTGCCCTTTTTTACCGCAACCAACAGCTACCTTGCCTGATCTTGCGCACGGCCCGTTTTTTTGCCGAAGCCGATGATGATCCGATCATGCGCCAGCGCTATGTCAACAGCAATGCCAAGGTCAACGAATTTCTCCACCGCCGCATCGATCTGGAAGATGTCGTCAATGCGCATCTATTGGCGTTGGAAAAAGCCCCGCGCCTCGGCTTTCGGCGCTATATTCTCAGTGCAACCACCCCCTTTACGCAAACTGATTTAGCTGCGTTGCGCACGCATGCACCGACCGTCGTCAGCCAGCGCGTACCGGGCTATACGGATGTCTATACCCAACGGGGCTGGCGGATGTTCCCGAGCATTGATCGGGTATATGTCAATACACGTGCGCGCCAAGAACTAGGCTGGCAGCCGCGCTATGACTTTGCCTATGTCGTCGAACGGTTACGCGGCGGGGAAGATTTCCGCAGTTCCTTAGCCTGTACAATTGGGACCAAAGGCTATCATGCAACCACCTTTGCCGAGAGCCCCTATCCCCTAGGCGAATAGCACACGGAATGGAGAACAAGGCAGCTAGACGGATGGCAGATCGAGCTTGTATCGCTTTATATGATGAAGGGCGGATCCTCATGGTACGGCAGCGCTATCGTGGGACCATCCACTGGACCTTTCCCGGCGGTGGTATTGAGCCTGGCGAAACACCCAGGGACGCGGCCATCCGGGAAGTTGCCGAAGAAACCGGCTTGGTCGTTATACTACACGAACTCCTTGCACAATGCCCCCGCACCAATGGTCAGGGAACCTACTACTGCTATCGTGGCACAATTAGCCAAGGCGAAGTGCAACTCGGTAGTGACCCAGAACTGGGAGAATGTACACAGGAATTACTGGAAGTCCGCTGGCAGCCGCTCACAACCATGCGCACTCACCCCGAAGTTGCCCTAATCTGGGAACAGTTACAGGATGCGCATAGCGCGGCTCACCAGTAAAGGACAGGAAAAGAAAGAGAAAGCAGTTGCCATGATCTCAGCACAAGAAGCGCTTGTACGTCTCCAAGAGGGGAACCGTCGGTTTGTCGCGGGTCTGCATGATTCAAGCATCCTCAACAACCAGACCCGCCGTGGTCAACTAGTAACTGGCCAAGAACCATTTGCCATTATTTTGGGCTGTTCCGATTCGCGCGTACCCGCCGAAATTATCTTTGACCAAGGGCTGGGCGATCTCTTTGTGATCCGTGTGGCTGGCAACATCGTCGCGCCCTCCCAAATCGGCAGCATTGAGTTTGCCGCAGAGCGCTTTGGCACCCGCCTCGTCGTTGTCTTGGGGCATTCCCAATGTGGCGCGGTGCTCACAACGTTGCAAGAGCTCGAACGGCCCACCGAAAGTCGCTCGCCGAACCTCCGCTCGATTGTCGATCGCATCCGGCCCGCCGTCGAAACCCTGATAGAGACCGATCTCCGTCACACACCAGAAATATTGATCCGCCATGCCGTGCGCGCTAACATCCGAGCATCGGTCAGCCATCTACGCTTTGGTTCTCAGATCCTAGAGGAACTGATCGAGCGCGAAGGACTGTGGGTGGTTGGGGCCGAATATTCGCTGGAAACCGGGGAGATCCATTTCTTCGATGGCCTCCCCAGAGGAAGCTAAATCCTGGCCCGTCCGAAAAGACGTGCCGGGGACGGGCCAGAACTTCGCTTCCGGCTCGCTTCTACAACTGGCCCGTCCCCGGCACGTCGGTTCCCACACGTCGGCTCGCTTCAAGAAGCAGCGAACCCGCTGACGGAACTAAACTTACAACGCCTATCGCCCAATTGCGCCCCTCAACTTGCGCCTTGTACTCGATAGCGACACGGGTCTCTAGCAAAAGCCGATTAGGCAGATCGCATCTATCCTGCTACGATTGGACGGTATGTCACGTTGGCTCGCGTCCCCATCAAGCCCAGGGAGGATAACGATGATCGCTGACCAGATCGCCTTGACCGTCAATGGTACGACCCACACGCTCTCCATTGATCCAGAGACCCCACTGCTTTATGCTTTGCGCAATGATCTGGGGTTGACCGGCCCCAAGTTTGGCTGTGGGTTAGAACAATGTTCTGCCTGCAAGGTGCTGATCGACGGTGTCGATGTGCCCTCGTGCAACCTGCCCGTCAAACAAGCAGTCGGTACCCAAATTACGACGATTGAGGGGTTGGGTACCCCCGCCGCGCCCCATCCATTGCAAGAAGCCTTTATGGCCGAACAAGCTATTCAGTGTGGCTACTGTGTTGCGGGCATGATCATCGCGGCACAAGGGTTGCTGAATCGCACTCGCTACCCGTCCGACGCAGAGATTCGCACCGCGCTCGAGGGCAATCTCTGCCGCTGTGGGGTCTATGACCGCGTCCGCCGCGCGATCAAGTTACGCATTGGCCGCCCCCATTGGGATCCCATCTATGCCATCATCGAGGCCCCCGCGCTTGCTACCACTGTGCCACAGACCAATCTGTCGGGCGCGCTGCAACAGACCCCCGACTTGGACGCGTGGATTCGGATCAACGTCGATGAAACGATCACAGTCTTCACCGGCAAGGTCGAGATCGGCCAGGGCGTCG
>JAHBVH010000103.1 GCA_019637645.1 Caldilineaceae bacterium | reverse complement strand
ACTATAGCCAACGACCCAGGGAAAGTGATCGCGCAGGTAGGTTTGGCGAATATTTTCATAAAGCGCTGACAGTTCGCTAAGCATAGATTGATTGTGAATTAGCTGGCTGTTGGTATTCATCGTTAATATATACCGTAAAAAGTAGTTAGTCCTTGTAATGTTTGCTACCAAGGGGATTAAAGTTGCAAGCCGCAAAATGGGCAGATAGCCTGTAACAGGCAAACTATGGTATTATACGCCAAACAAATTAAAAGCAAAACAAACGTTCTGTGAGGAAAGACATGGCTAAAGTGAAATACCCGCTTGTGTTTGACGGCCACAACGACACGATTCTCGAAGTCCTGCGCGGTCGCTCTTTTTTTGAGAAAAGTGACACGGGCCATATCGATCTGCCGCGTGCCCAAGCTGGCGGATTGGGGGGTGGCTTTTTTGCCGTCTTTGTGCCCAATACCAAGCGCATGGGGAGCTTCCCCGGCATGCAGCGTGACGACAAGGGGGGCTATCATATCCCGCTGCCTGATCCGTTGGAGCATCGGTATGCGCTCGATTTTGCCACGCGCGCGTTGCGCAATTTGTTTGCGATTGAAGCCGCGTCTGACGGGAAAATCAAGATTGTGCGTACTGCCGATGAATTGACGACCTGTTTAGAGCAGGGGATCTTTGCCATGCTGCTGCACTTTGAAGGGGTCGAGGCGCTTGATACAAACTTGGATTATCTCCATCTTTTCTATCAGGCTGGACTGCGTTCGGTTGGGATTACTTGGAGTCGCCCCAATTCGTTTGGGCATGGCGTGCCCTTTAGCTTTCCGGCTTCGCCCGACATCGGCCCTGGCTTGACCGACGCGGGCAAGGCATTGGTCAAAGCATGCAATGAACTCGGCGTGATGATCGACCTCTCCCATCTCAATGAAAAGGGCTTTTGGGATGTGGCCGCGCTGAGCAGCGCCCCGTTGGTGGCAACCCATTCCAACGCCCATGCCCTCGCCGCCACCCCACGCAACCTCACCGACAAACAACTCGACGCAGTGAAAGAATCGAATGGCCTTGTCGGAATCAACTTCCATATTGGTTTCCTGCGCGAAGATGGTCGCTCCGACGCCGAAACGTCGCTTACCGAAATCGTGCGGCACGCCGCCTATATTGCCGATCGGATCGGCATCGATCATGTCACCCTGGGCTCCGACTTTGATGGCGCAACCATGCCCCAAGATCTTAAAGACGCGGCTGGCTTGCCCAAATTGATGAAAGCGTTCAAAGAGCACGGCTTTGACAAGGACGCCCTCCAAAAGATCGCCCACGGTAATTGGGTACGCATCCTCAAGCAGACTTGGCGCTAAGCGATCACCTAGCGGAGTTGGAATGGGAAAGAAACTAGGACGCGGATAGACGCGGAGGAGCGCGGATTCTTCTTTATCCGCGTCTATCCGCGTCCCCAATGATTATTCTGAACAGTGAAGCTGCTTCAAGCTCCCTCTTCTGTGATCTTCTACACAGGGCAGCTGTGTGCTAGGGTATCGTGTTGTTGTTTGCTTGCGCCTATGCTGTGCTTGTGCGGTATCTTCCCGATACGCGGCACAATGACAACGTGAACTTGGGCCGATCAAGGAGCAACCACCATGATGCCATTCCGCAAATTCCTCATTTTGTTAAGCATTCTTGCGCTGTTTGTAACTACGCTGCCCAGCGTTGCCCAGGCCGCACCAACAAGACAAGCCCCGATCGATGCGCTCTCATTACCTGCTGATCCTACTGTCGCCGCGCAGAGTGACGGTGTGGTTGATGATTTGGTGGCTGCGGCTGGTGTGCTTCCATCGAGCCTCTATGACCCAGATGAAATTGGCTGGGCTTCGATCCGCGGCCTTTCGAGCAGTGCCTTCTCCGATCACTTCAATGCCATGAAAGATGAATATCTCATGGTTGACATTGAGGTTGATGAGATCGACGGCGAACAGCGTGTCGCCGCCGTCTGGCAGGAGAACACCGATAAGCGCGGTTGGGCCGAGCATCGCAACCTGGACACGGATCAGTTTCATGAAAAGTGGACCACCTACAAAGAGGCTGGCTATCGCCTGATCGATCAGGAAGTCTATCAACTGAGTGGTCAGTGGCGCTACGCGGGGATCTGGGTGCAGAATAAGGAGAATCTGGCCTGGGCCTCCTATCGTAACTTGACCAGTGAAGAGTTTTCCCAGAAATTTACTGAATTCAAAGAGGCTGGCTACCTCATGGTTGATGTCGAAGGCTATTCAACCTCGGGGGGGCTGCGCTATGCCATGCTCTGGGTTCAGAATACCGAACAGCTCGATTGGGCCGAGTATCGCAACTTGAGCAGCGACGAATTTGCCAAAAAATTCAATGAACTCAAAGGTAAGTACCGCATGTGGGAGGTGGAATCCTACCGCCACAATGGGGTGCAATATTATGCTGGCATTTGGGTGGAAAACAAGAACGGGCGTGGCTGGGCCGAATATCGCGATATGACTGAGAGCAGCTACCGCAACCGCTGGTATCGTATGCGCGATCTAGGCTACCGCTTGATTAACTTTGAAGTCTATCCCACCGCTAACGGGGAACGCTATGCCGGGGTCTGGCGCCAAAATAGTGATCGCCCGGATTGGGCATTGCGCGAGCAGGTGGACAACCTGGCGCAAAACCACCTCGACACCTTTACCGTACCTGGGCTGAGTGTGGCGATTGCCAAGGATGGGGAAATTCAATACATGCGCGGCTTTGGCTTTCAGGATGTCGATGCCGGAGTCTGGTATTCAGCCCGTACCCTCAACCGGCTGGCCTCTGTTGCCAAGACAGTCGGCGCGGTCTTAACGCTGCGTCTCTGGCAAAACGGGGTGATCGACGACCTGGATGCCGACAGTGATACGATCTTGGCGTCGTTGCCGGCTCACCACACCCATACTGTGCGCCAACTGCTCTCTAATCGCGCCGGTATTGGTCACTATCCCGATTATAATGTGACCGTTCAGCAATACAACACCGCCTTGGCCGCGTCTCAGAATTTCTGGAATACCGACAACAACCCGAATGTCGCAGGCACTCAACTGCTCTATACGCCGGGCACGGACTGTGTCTATAGTACCCACGCCCATACCGTGCTGGGGGCGGTGCTCGAAGCGGCAACTGGCAAAGATATTAACACGCTGGTCGAAGATGAATTGAGCGCTCCCTTCGGTCTGCCGACCTTACAGAGCGAGAATCGCAACGATGGCGATGAGAATCGCAGTTTGGTCTATAACCAAAATAACAATGCGGCCGCTGCTGATAACATTAGCTGGAAGATCCTGGGTGGTGGGCTCGAAGCGTCGGCCTATGATCTGCTGCGCTTTGGCATGAAGACCATCGACGGCACAATTATCAATGCCGATTCCCTGACCGAGCTGCAACTAGCCCCCAACCCCACCAATTGCAGCGACCCCAACTGGGGCTTTATGGGGAACTATGCGCTAGGGATGCAGGTCGGCACGCAAAAAGGTACGACCGTGCTGTGGAAGGGTGGGAATCAACTTGGCTCTAACACCCATCTCCGTATCTACCCGGATGAGGACTTGGTGATTGTTGTCTTAGCCAATCGCAATGAGAATCACAGCACCCAAACCTTGGCAACGCAGATTGGTGACTTGATCCTCGACGCAGAGGCCGCGGCTGGGGAAGCGGACGCTGGCTATGACTTTGGGGGCATGGTGCATCGGGTGCAAGGCGGGCTACAGGCTTTCTTTAACCAAGCGCAGCAACTCGTGTTGACCAACATTGGCCGCCAAGGCAACGAGGTTATGACCTCCCAACTAGGCCAAGCCACCTTCTGGCAGAGCGCCTTAGAAATGGCCTTTGATATTCAGTCCACAACGCCCATGCAGAGTCGCTTTGCGGCAAAGGATACGGCTGGCAATGCGTTATCAACGATGACGATGGCGGCCAGCAGCAGCGGGTTAGAACTGACGGCCACTTTTGGCGAACAGCCCTATGCAATTCAGTATCTGCTGGATAACACCATCATTGACCGCCTTGCCAGCCAGCCAGGTAGCCGCCAAAGCGCCCTGATCAACTGGGACGAACTCTGGTGCATCATGGATCTGCCCAGTGGTCTCCCTTCGGAGCTTTGCCGACTGACCATTGAGTACTACCAGAATCAGACAGGGGCCTATGAGTGGAATATCCGCTTGGCCGAGCCGATCACCCTGATCAACAGCCAAGACCAGCCCATGCAGGTCAACCGTGTTCGTTTCGTCACCACTGGCGAAACGCTGCACGCGGCTAGTCAACACGCCGAGTCTTCCTTGGCGGCGATGGATATGCAACTGATGAATCTAGAGCAGATGACCATCCTGTCGGCGCAGCATGGTGGCGCTGAATTCGTACCGGTGCTGCCAAGCGATGGGCAAACACCAGGCGCTTTTAACCAACAGATCTTCCTGCCCATGGTATTGCAGTGATACCAGCCGGGCGTACGCGCTTCTCGGCCACCCAGCCAAGTGCAGAAGTTCAACTTCTACTGTTTGGGTGGCCGAGAAGCGTTAGCAATCCTCTCCCCTTTTTGACAAATTCCCCATCTCCCTGCTACACTTTTCCCCAACAAAATACTCTTATCTAGAGAGGCGGAGGGAACGGCCCGATGATGCCTCGGCAACCGGTTCGCAACAAGGGGTGCTTGTGCGAGCAGCGGTGCCAATGCCGGTAGCATTTAGTAGATTCGTAGCTTCCTGGGTGATGAAGCGAGAAAGTAGCGTCAGATGCAGCAAAATCAGGGTTTCTCCATTTTGAACATAGCTGCTGTGATGACTGGGACTACTACGACTACGAGAAGCTGGGCGATGAGAGCGCAGACTGTGTGTCGTTGGTCTCCAACCGAATGAACCACAGCCGCTGACCCGGGTGCAAACCCCTCTCATCGCCAGCCGATGAGAGGGGTTTTTTATTTCCAAAAACGTTGCTTTGACTGATAACCAAGGAGTAGAAGAAGCTATGATCGTGATGAAATTTGGTGGGACCTCGGTTGGCAGCCTGGATGCCTTTCGTCAGGTAGCCCAGATTGTTGCCGAAAAGGTCGCCGCCGAGGCCCCCAAGGCCAAGCCCGGCGTTGTCGTCGTCACCAGCGCCATGAGCGGCGTGACCAATCTGTTGATTGCCGCGGCGACCAAAGCAACCGATGGTGATGAACAGAGCCACCATACGGTTGCCGAAACTCTTCACCAAAAACATCTGGCCGTGATCGAGCATTTTGTGGCAAATGCTGATGAGCGCGCCCAGCTCGGGCAAGTGACTGGTGAACGGTTGCGCGACTTTGACCGCCTCTGTAGTAGCATTGCGGTCCTCGGCGAGTTGACGGCCCGTGGCTTGGACGTGGTGAGCGGCTTGGGGGAACGCCTGAGCGCCCCTATTCTGGCCGCGGTCTTGCGGGCCAGCGGTACGCCAGCCGAATATGTGGACGCCACCGAAATTGTCGTCACGGATGAGGTTTTTGGCGGAGCGGAACCGTTGATGGAGATGACCGAGGCGCGCTGTCGTGCCCGCTTATTACCGCTGATCGAACAAGGCATTGTGCCCGTGATCACTGGCTTTATCGGGGCAACGGTCACCGGTGTGCCAACGACCTTGGGGCGGGGTGGCTCGGACTATTCTGGCGCCATTATTGGCGCGGCCCTCAATGCTGATGAAATTGAGATCTGGACCGATGTCAATGGCGTGTTGACCGCTGACCCGCGCGTGGTACCCAACGCGCGCAGCCTCAATCAACTGAGCTATGAAGAGATGGCCGAATTAGCCTATTATGGGGCCAAGGTCGTCCATCCCAAGACCGTGAAGCCCGCGATTAGCAAGCGCATTCCCGTGCGGGTGCTCAATACCTTTGAACCAACCCATCCTGGCACGCGCATTGTCGAAAAGGCCGACCAAGCGATTGCGGGTACCGTCAAGGCTGTGACCGCCATTCGCGATCTCAGCCTGATCACCGTTGCGGGGCGGGGGATGATTGGTGTGCCAGGGATTGCCGCCCGCACCTTTGGGAGTGTGGCTCGGGTTGGCGGTAATGTGTTGATGATCAGCCAAAGCAGCAGTGAGCAGAGCATCTGCTTTGTCGTACCCCAAGCCGCTGCAGAGCAGGTCATTGAAGCTTTACGCGACGATTTTACGGCAGAACTAGAGCGGGGCTATATTGACAATATTTCGGGCCACAACAAAATTGTGATCGTCGCCGTCGTCGGCAGCGCCATGCGTGGGACACCGGGCCTAGCCGCGGGCATCTTTAAGGCAGTTGGCGACCAGCGGATCAATGTCATCGCCATTGCTCAAGGCTCTAGCGAGGCCAATGTCAGCCTTGTGGTTGAGGATGCAGATGCCAATCAGGCCGTACGGGCGATCCATGCTTTGTTTGAATTGGATAAGCCTAGCGCGGCCCGCACGCGCCCGCTGACCGAGGCTGTCGCCGTCTAGTCGCCAACGTCTAGAAACCAACGACAATGATGCGTTGGGCAATGGTCTGAATGATGGCTTCGCTTGGCCGTGTGATATAATCGGAGCCGAATTGTGCCGTTGCGGCGGACAGGCCAAGTGAATTCTAGTTTACCCTATCGTGTAGCACTCATCCCGCAGGACTTTGTAACTTATCGAGAAGAAACAATGCGATCAATACCGGTTATTCTCTTTGGCGTTGGTGGTGTCGGGCGTGCCTTTGTGCGCCAAATCGTCGAGCAACGCCAATTCCATGCCACGACCTATGGGTTGTACCTGCAAATTTATGCCCTGTGTGACAGCGATGGGGCTATTATAGAACCCAATGGCCTGAGCGATCCACAGTTGCGCGAATTGCTGGCGTTCAAAGAGACGGGAGGTAAATTTGCCCATCACCCGTTGGGTGGCCCCCAAGCGAACCCTGCTGCGATTGTGGATATTGCCGGGCGCGCCGATGCCATTGTCGTTGATTGCACCGCGAGTGCCGCGACTGTGCCAGCGTTGACCCTAGCGTTAGCGCGTGGCTATCGAATTGTTTTGGCGAATAAGAAGCCCTTGACTGTCGAACAGGCGGTGTACGACCGGCTGACCAGCGCTGGCGACACCGCAACGAAAGAGGCCGCACCCCTTCGCCACTTAGGGCGCGCCCGTTGGGAGACAACGGTCGGCGCGGGGCTGCCTGTGATTGTCACCTTAAACCGTTTGCTGGCTAGTGGTGATCCCGTTGCCCGGATTGCCGGTACCTTTTCGGGCACCTTGGGCTATGTCATGACTGGTTTGCAAGCCGAGCGGCCTTTTAGCGAAATTGTACGCGAAGCCCACAAATTGGGCTATACCGAACCCGATCCGCGCGACGA
This sequence comes from Caldilineaceae bacterium, assembly GCA_019637645.1. The sequence continues at coordinate 16,308 of JAHBVH010000103.1, read as the reverse complement.
TTTGGGCGGCATCGATGTGGCACGCAAGGCGCTGATCTTGGCGCGCGGTATCGGCTGGCGGTTGGATATGACCGATGTCCAGGTGACTGGTCTTTATCCCGTAGAGATGAGCAATCTCTCCGTTGCCGAATTTATGGCCGCACTGCCCGTCCTGGATGGCCAATTCCGTAGCCAGGTGCAGGAAGCTAAAGCGGCTGGCAAGGTCTTGCGTTATGCCGCGACCGTTGCCGATGGTCACTGCACGGTTGGGCCGGTGGTCGTCGCTGCCCATAGTCCTTTGGGGCGCTTGAGTGGTACCGACAATTTAGTTGAATTTCATACCCAGTGGTATTCCCCCAATCCGTTAGTGGTGCAGGGGCGGGGTGCTGGTGTTGATGCCACTGCTGCTGGTGTGTTAAGTGATGTGATGGAATTGGCGTATACGAATTAAGTGATTAGGGATGGGCGGCTAGGGACTAGAGACTGGTTCTTCTCAACGCTTATTGAATATCTCTAATTTTACTGATGAGGGGAGAGTTGGATATGGAGCAGAAAATTAAAGTTGGGGTGTTGGGTGCCACTGGTGCGGTGGGACAGCGCTTTGTGCAGATGTTACAAGGCCACCCCTGGTTTGAATTGACGGTGCTGTGTGCTTCGGAACGCAATGAAGGCAAACGCTATGCCGATGCTTGTCGTTGGAATTTGCGGGGGGACATGCCGTTGCACTTGCGCGATACGATCTTGCAGCCCTGTACCCCCGATGTCGATTGTGAAATCGTTTTTGGTGGGCTCCCTACCGAAGTCGCTGGCCCGATTGAGCAGGCTTTTGCTGCGGCTGGCTATATTGTGTGTAGCAATTCGCGCAATCATCGCTACGATGCCGATGTACCGCTCTTGATCCCCGAAGTGAACCCAGAGCATATGGGTTTGATTGAACTCCAAAAACAGCGCCGCGGCTGGCCGGGCTTTATTATCACCAACCCCAACTGTAGCACCACCCATCTTGTCAGTGCCTTGCACCCGCTCCACACTGCCTTTGGCATCAAGCGGGCCTTTGTGGTGACCATGCAAGCGGTTAGTGGCGCGGGGTACCCCGGCGTGAGTAGCATGGATATTTTGGACAATATTGTGCCTTATATTAGCGGTGAAGAAGAGAAGATGGAGCAAAAAGAGCCCCAGAAGCTGCTTGGCGTCTTTACCGGAGAAGGTGTACAATATGCAGACATTCTGATCAGCGCGCACTGTAACCGTGTGCCAGTGCGCAATGGTCATTTAGAAGCCGTTAGCGTTGAATTTGGCGAGAAACCGACTGCCGGTGATATCCTACAAGCATGGCAGGCCTATGCACCGCTGCCCCAGCAGTTGGGTTTACCCAGTGCACCGCAACCGGCGCTGCTCTATGATGATCGGCAAGATCGCCCGCAGCCCCGTTTAGATCGACTGGTGGGCAATGTGCCAGGCATGACAACCGTGATCGGGCGTTTGCGTCCTGATCCGATTTTCGACTATAAATTTCTGGTGCTCGGCCACAACACGATCCGCGGCGCGGCTGGTGGGAGTTTGTTAAATGCCGAATTGCTGGTCGCCCAAGGATATTTGGGCAGTGAGCGGATGGCAGCTGCTCGTGATCTTGCGTTAGCCTAGCGATTCTGCCATAGTGTTCTGTCCTTATATAACCCAAGCCGCGACTCATCTCCGCGGTAGAAGACCCCGCGGTAGAAGACCCCGCGGTAGAAGATGAACTGTCGTGTTGGCTATCGGGGGAGAGATAGTTGGTTAGGCTTGGGCTATATCATGGAAGGTAACGGCTGTTGATGAACTTGCTACCAAGGTTGCTAAATTGTCGGTGACACGTTACACTGATGAAAAAGCAGTGGATGGGCCGATGACTGGCTGTTGATGATTGATTGTTGTTGCTAGCTACATCACTGCCTAACTAGGGTTGATTGATTGGTAGCGCAGTACGACCGCTAACGTTACTGGGCTAGGTAGGCTACTGTTTGGTAAAGGTAGCTTAAAAACAAAGGTAGCGAAATTGGCATTTGGCGCAGTAGAATCTGCTTAGAAACGGTTTACAAAGGTGTCCCTATCCGCTTGTCAGGTGTGGACTGGCCCTACCCCTTTTGTAAATTGTCTCTTAGAATGGTGAGGATTTACCGAAGTCGATGGTGCATCGCAATGGATAGCTGGCCCTACGCGTATCGTGTCCAGTTATCGCAGCGTCGCATAGGTGCTTCCTAGGAGAATAGGATGAGGCGCATTGATTCAAATTCTGTCAGAGTTGGTAGGTAAACAATCGGCCAGAAGAGTAGATCCTTCGATAAGATGGTTACCAACTGAGGAAAGCTGAATTAGGCAAGCTGAATGATGCGACGTTCATAAGGAGAAACCAGATGAGTTTATCGAAGACAGCCACGCTCGTAGAAGTTGAAGCGCAGACGAAATTGCAGAATTTTGGACGCGCGACGCTGGCTGATTTCTTTGGCGACATGGTCATTTACCGCAATTTAGAGCCCCTCGAAAAAAAGTTGCCAGGACTAAAATCGGCTGGATATCGCATGGGGTTAACCAACGACGCCATCCCGCGCAAGTTTGAACCCGGCTATGCTAAAGCAGCTCTCTGGTTTGCCGAAGAGGCCCAACGGTTGCGCCGTGTCTCCGTACCGTTGCGTGAAATGCTGTTTATCGGTGATACATTACTGAACGATGGCCAGGCCTATCGTAACTTGCTCAAGTTGAGTGGTTGGCAAAGCGCGTGCTTTATCGGGGCTGATCGGTTGGAACAAAAGCCATCGGTCGAGATCGATGAAAAAGATCGACTGTATAATGCCAATCGCTGGTTTGCCCTGGGCGACTGGATCGAAAGCCTAGCCGAGCAAGGGTTTCGCTTGGACCAACAAACGGTCTTTATCGTTGACATCGACAAGACCTTGCTGGGTGCCAAAGGTCGCAATGATGCCGTGATCGATAAAGCCCGTCTGGATGGGATCTATCAAACGATGGATGCTGTATTGGGCGAAGATTTCGACCGAACGGCCTTTGAGAAACAATATTCTACGCTAAACCGTTCGCGCTACCATTCCTTGACGGCTGATAATCAAGATTATCTGGCCTATATCTGTTTGGTTTTGAATACGGGGTTGATTCGCTTTGAAGAGCTATTGAGTGAAATTGAGAATGATAGTCTCAAAGATTTTGAGCAGTTGATCCGCTGGGTTGATTCGCGCTTGATGAGCCGTGGCGGGATTACCGAGGCTTTTCGCCAAGTCCATGAAGCTGTGCGCGCTAGCCAGCGGATTGGCGATCCAACCCCCTTTAAGCAATTCCGTCGGGAAGAATTTGTCAGCACGGTCTCGCACATGGGCAATATGGCGGATGATGCATCGGTCGAGCAGATCCTGGCCGAGGAGATCACGCTGACGGAGGAGATTTGTCAATTGGCCGAATCCCTGAAAGCGCGGGGCTGTCTGCTGCTCTGCTTCAGTGATAAACCCTATGAAGCTTCCTGCCCGACCCGCCAATTGGCCGCCAATTTTTTGCCGGTTCATCGGATGACAACCCACCGAATAGGCATTTCGATTGCAGACAAATTGCGCACGTTACGCTAGGCTACTAGACAAGGGATTCGGCTGTGGATCCTAAGAGCGTCTGCCGAGTATGATCGCTGACGGAATCGCATGTAGCAGAATGGAATGAGTTGATGGCATCTGATAAAAATCCTAAACCACAGCGTAAACCGAGCGCTGATCCTGATAATAAAGGGCAAAATGGCAATTTCTTTAACCGTGGCTGGTTTTGGATCGTTTTGGTGATCCTGGCCCTCTTTGCCTCGCGCTTTCTCTTTAGCACCTCCGCAGAAGTGGGCGATATGATCGGCCTCAATGAAGTCGCCCAACTGATTAACGAAGATCGGGTTCAGAGCATCACCGTCCAAGGTGAGTCTGTCACGCTGACAATGAAGGGCGATGATAAGCCCTTACGCACCCGCAAAGAAGGCAGTGAAAGCCTGCTGGTTACCCTGCGTGCCCTTGGCGTCAACAATAGTAAACTAGAAGCGCTACCCATTGAGATTGAAAGCGCCCCCAATACGGCCGTCATTCTCAACTGGTTGATCATGATGCTGCCCATGATTTTGATCTTTGGCTTTTTCATCTTTATCATGCGGCAAGCCGGGGGTGGCGGCCAAAATCGGGCCATGCAATTTGGCCGTAGCCGTGCTCGCAAGCTCGATAATGCGGATCGCCCCACCGTTACCTTTGAAGACGTTGCTGGTTCGGACGAAGCCAAACAAGAGTTGGAAGAAGTCGTCGAGTTCTTGAAGGAACCCCAGAAGTTCGCGGCGCTCGGCGCACGCATTCCCAAAGGGGTGCTCATGGTCGGCTCGCCGGGCACAGGCAAGACCCTCCTGGCTAAGGCGGTTGCAGGGGAGGCGGGTGTCCCTTTCTTCAGCAGTTCCGGCTCCGAGTTTGTCGAAATGTTTGTCGGTGTTGGTGCCAGCCGTGTGCGCGATCTCTTTGAGCAGGCCAAGAAAAATTCGCCCTGTATCATCTTCGTGGATGAGATCGACGCGGTCGGTCGTCACCGTGGGGCTGGTATGGGCGGTGGGAACGATGAGCGCGAACAGACGCTCAACCAAATTTTGGTCGAGATGGATGGCTTTGATACAGATACCAACATTGTCATCATCGCTGCCACCAACCGGCCCGACATTTTAGATCCGGCCCTGCTCCGCCCCGGGCGCTTTGATCGCAAGGTGATTGTCGACCGGCCCGATCGCCGGGGCCGGGAAGAGATTCTCAAGGTTCATGCCCGCGGCAAACCGATTGCGCCGGATGTGGACTTGGAGATCATTGCTGCACAAACGCCGGGAATGGTTGGCGCTGATCTGGAAAATCTGATCAACGAAGCTGCCATTCTCGCGGCACGCCGTAACAAGCGTTCGATCAGCATGGACGAGTTGGTGGAATCGATCGAGCGGGTGATGGCCGGACCCGCGCGACGTAGCCGCGTGCTCGATGCTCAGGATCGCCGGGTGGTGGCCTACAACGAAGCAGGCCGTGCATTGGTCATCGAGGCGCTCAAACATACCGACCGCGTGGCAAAGCTGACGATTGTTAGCCGTGGTCAGTCCCTTGGCTATGTCATGTCGCTGCCGGAAGAAGAGAAACGGCTGCGCAGTCGCGCTGAATATGAGGATGCTATTGCTGCTTTATTAGGCGGCCGAGCGGCCGAAGAGATCATCTTTGCGGAGCCAACTACCAAGCCGTCGGAAGATCTCGAACGGGTCAGCAAATTGGCGAAAGCCATGGTCACTCGCTTTGGCATGAGCGAACTCATCGGCCCTTTGCAATTGCAACAAGGCGACAGCAACCCCTTTATGGGTATGGAGATCGGCGAGCAACGCTCCTATAGCGAAGATGTGGCGCGTAAGATCGATCAAGAAGTGCGGCGCATTGTCAACTCGGCCTATGACCGGGCACGCGCCATCTTGATCGAGAAAAAAGACAAGTTGACTTACGTTGCCGAGACGCTACTGGAGAAAGAAGTGCTGGATCGCCAAGAGTTCCTCAAAATCTTGGAGAGCCCCGCACCCGCCAGCGCGTAAGGTGTGGCTTACCACAAAATGCTTATTCATTGCCAACGGGGCGTGAACAAGTGCAAAGAGTCGTCTAGTGATTCACTAGACGACTCTTTTTATTTTGCGATAGCGAATCAGGCTGCTAGTGCCACGGCAATCTGGGCAGCCACTTGGGCATTCTGTTGCAGCAAGGCCAAGTTCGTATGCAGACTCCGTTCGCCACTCAATTCGACCAGCCGCGAGAGCAAATAGGGGGTTACTTGCGCCGAGCGGAGCCCCTGTTGGGCGGCATCGGCGACAGCTCGTTCAATCAGTGGCTCGATTTCAGCCGCGGGAATCTCCTGCTCGGCTGGCACGGGGACGGTGACCAACAGGCCGCCTGGCAGCTGTAAGTCCCGTTTTGCACGCCAAAGGGCAACGACTTCGGCCGCGCTATCACAACGCACATCCACGGGTAGACCGCTGCTGCGGCTGTAGAAGGCGGGGAATTCAGCACTTTGCCAGCCGACAATCGTAACACCGACGGTCTCCAAATATTCGAGGGTGGCCGGTAGATCAAGAATGGCCTTGGCCCCAGCACAAACGACAATCACCGGGGTCTGGGCCAGCTCTTGGAGATCGGCGCTAATGTCAAAGCCATTGCCACGGTGTACCCCGCCAATGCCACCGGTGGCGAAGACTTCTATGCCTGCTCGGTGTGCAATCCACATGGTGGTCGCCACTGTCGTCGAGCCATCTTCCTGGCGTGCCGTGACGATCGGCAGATCGCGGCGGCTGACTTTGCGGACGTGCTTGCTTTGGGCCAGGTGGGTCATCTGGGCCAAGGTCAGGCCAGCGATCAGTTCCCCGCCGATAATGCCCACGGTGCGCGCTGCTGCACCGTGGCTGCGGACAATCTCTTCCATACGTTGGGCCAAGGCCAAATTCTGTGGATAGGGCAGGCCGTGGGTAATCACAGTGGATTCTAGGGCAACTGCTGCATTTTTGCTCATGGTACTCTCTCTGATCATGGGTAATTACGGGATGATGGTTTATGGGTTTTCCTGCGCGCCTAAAGTGCGCAAGGCTGATTTCTGGGCTTCGCTGAGGCCGTGGCTGCCGCGGATATTCATCCGTTCATAAGGCCGTTCACTTTGCAAGTTTTGCTGCCATTCTCCTGTTGTCGCATCCCAAAGTCGAATGGTTTCATCTTGTCCGCCACTGACCAACCGGTTATTGTCGGCAAAGGCTACGGTCCAGACACACCCTTGGTGACCTTGGAGCGTCTGCCAGAGCGCACCGGTTGGTACATGCCAGAGACAGATCCGTTGATCGTCGCCACTGCTAGCCAACCACTGGCTGTCTGGGCTAAAGGCGACTGACCAAACAGCATCCTGGTGGCCCTCTAGGACATAGCGACAGGTTCCGCTGGTAATCTCCCAGAGCCGCACGGTGCGATCCGCGCTGCCGCTAGCGAGCCATTGACCATTTGGGCTAAAGGCGACATGCCAGATCCGGCTTTGATGGCCCGACCAACTTTGAATCTGCTCGCCGCTCTCGGCATCCCAAAGGCAGACGTTCGTTTCATCGGTACCACCAGCGAGGAGATTACTCCACGGGTGAAAGGCAATGGCCCAGATCCGGCCAAGCCGGTGGCGAATAGTGCGCAAGGTGCGCCCAGAAGCGACCTCCCACAAGCGGATTGTTTGATCTTCGCTCGCGCTGGCCAAGGTCTGGCTTGTGTGGTGAAAGGCGACCGACCAGACGCGATTGGTATGACCGGTTAGCACTTGGGTACAGAGCCCCTGCTGTGGAGCCCAGATGCGCACGGTATGATCATCGCTACCACTGGCAACCCATCGGCCATCGGGACTAACGCATACTGCTCGGACCCGCTCGGTGTGCCCTTGGAGGAGCTTGTTGCTATGACCATTCCGCCATTGCCAAAGCCGAACAATCCCATCATCACTGCCACTGACCAGCCGCCAACTGTTGGTTGATGACGGGGGCGCAACCGCCAGCGACCAGACTTGGTTGGTGTAGCCAGCGACTTTGCGCACAAGGTGACCGCTTGCTACATCCCAAAAGCGCAAAGTTTGATCATCCCCACCGCCCACGAGCAATTCCCCATTCGGGTGAAATGCCACAGACCAAACGCGGTTGTGGTGCCCTTGAAGGCGGCGATAGAGCTGACCGGTGGCTATTTCCCACAAACAGATACTTTGGTCGTCGGCGCTGCTGGCAACCAAGCGCCCATCTGGGCTAAAGGCCACTGACCAGATCAGGTTGGTATGACCAGCCAAGGTGCGTATACAATGCCCTGTCGTCAGATCCCACAGTTTGATCGTATGGTCGAAACTGCCACTTGCCAGATAGGGCTGATGGGGGGCAAAGGCCAGCGCCCGTACGGGCGCTTGATGACCGGTCAGCACCTGGAGACAGTGGCCGGTTGCCGCATCCCAGAGCCGAATTTGCTGGTCCTCCCCTGCGGTGGCTAACAGGCGATCATCGGGGCTATAGGCCACAGCCCAAACCCAGCCGTCGTGGGCTGTCCAACTCATCCGGCAAGCCCCTGTCTCTACATCCCAAATGCGTACCAGTGCGTCGTGTCCACCACTAGCCAGTTGGGTACCGTTATGGCTGAAGCAAACACTTTTGACCCAACCATTGTGGGCATGGGTCTGGAAAAGACATTCACCGCTGGCGACATCCCAAATGCGGACGCTCTGATCTTCACTGCCACTGGCGAGGCGGCTGCCATCTGGGTGAAAGGCGACTGCCCAAATCATGTCGGTGTGGCCTTGTAATTTGCGCACGGGTCTTTGGCCTTCCGTCGGCCAAAGTTGGATCTCACCGCTGGTCATGCCGGTCGCGAGGTAGTCGCCGTGTGGGCTAAAGCCAACTGTTGAGATGCTGCCAAAGGTTTCGAGAAAGGCGGTGTCGCGGAAAGTCGCGTGGGAAAAATTAACATCTTGTAAGAGTGCGCGATGGAGGTGTGCTTGGCGAATATGGAGGTGTGAGAAATCGCGTCGGCTGAGGTCGGCGGGTAGATAGATGAGCAGGTTGAGCAGATTGCCAGCACAATAATCTTCCGGCGGGGGCTGGCTCTGCTGGTGCTGATACAGGATACGCTCAATTTTCTCGACAACTTGCTCGAATGCCTCTTCTGTACTGAGTCCACTCTGGAGTTGTGCCAGAATGGGCTTGATGAGCAGCCGGACCTGGGTATCGCGCAGATACTCTTTGCTTTGGGTCGGCAAAAGGGCAAAGCTGGCGAGCAAGATCGGCATTTCGGCGCTCAGTTCATCGACGACCAAGTTCACGAGCCGTTTGGTCATGTAGGCTAACACCACATGCGAGAGGCGAAAGCCCGCCGGATGGGGGTCGAGTAAGGAGCGCCGTTGGAGTGAGCGGAGTGCTTCAACCAGCGTCAATGGAGAAACCTTTGACAACAGATGGTCGTGAAGCGTTTCAATGGTCACCCGTTCGCGCTCAATGGCCAGCCAATAGAGCAATTCGCGCTCGAGCAGGGCAAGGCGGCTAAATTGCTGGTCGAGTAGTTCGCTGATATTTTGCAGGAGCGTCGCGTCAGTGGCTAAAAAGGTTTCAATCTGCCCGGCAAAGAGATCCCGGATGGTATCGGCTGCTAATTTGAGGGCCAGGGGGTTGCCAGAATAGTGGGCGCATAAACGTGCCCAGGCCGCGGCATCACCCTGTAGCATTTTGCCTTGTAAGATCTGCTGGGCTTCGTCGGGGCTCATTCCCCCCAGCGTTAGGCTGCGAACGGGTAGCCCATCGCCTTCCATCAAGGCCAATTCTACAGGCTTTTCCTGGCTCGTCAGGATCACACAACTGCGGTGGGGAATCTCGGCCAAGCGCCGAAGAAAGGGGCCATAGTTCTCGTAGCCCAGCCGATAGCGGCCACTGCTGCTCTCTTCTTCCATGATCGTTTGGAAGTTGTCGATCATGAAAATGCACCGGCGTGTCCGTAGGCTCTGGAAAAGCAAGGATTGGCGCTCGGCCAAGGTGGCTGGTAGCTCGGGCCGCGCTAAGGAGGTCAGAGCGACTAGCGAATCGCCGAGGAGATCAAAGAGCGGGGGCGCATTCTGCAGAGAGCGCCAACAGATCGCCGTAAATTCATGGCGGAGACTTTCGGCTACGCGGGTCGCCAGCAACGTTTTGCCGATGCCGCTCATGCCAAAGATGCCAATCGCTCGGCAGTGGGCCGCCCCGATCCATTGTTGGAGCAACGCTAGCTCGGTCACACGACCGCTGAAGTAGGTTGTATCTGGTGCTTCGCCCCAATCTTCGCTGCTTGTCGGCGGCGGTTGTGCTTGTACGCCTGGGTGATTGGCGGCCCGCTTCGGCAATGATTGGGCCGGTGATAGAGCGGGGAGGTTTGGGTGCTGTTCGATCCAGCCCGATAGCGGCGACACATACTGCTCAATGGCAGCCGAAAATTCCGAGGCTGGAAAGAAGTGATTGATCTCAGAAAGGAGTTCAAGGGGGGCGCGCGTAAGCTGAGCAAGTTCAATGGCTTCCGCGGCCCGACAGCGCTCATTATTGGCAAGACCTTGGGTAAAAGCCGCGACCAGGGCAAGCAGCCACTCGGCAGAAATATTCGGTTTTTGGTGGACACGCGTCGTAAAACGATTTTCAAAGGTGCTGCGGGTAATCTGGCAACCATCGATCTGCATACGGGCGACAACTTGATCGATGTTCAACCCGGAACGCGCTAGCAAGCGATTGATGATCCGGATAATCTGTTCTTTGTCAGAATGAATGGGCTTCATCGGCTCGTTAACATTGCATAGAAATAGGCGTGACGCCGTTGGTTGGTACGACTAGAGCGCTATAGCGTTAGAAGTTACGCAGTTGATCAGCGTGACTAGAGACCTGACAGGTTTGGAAAACCTGTCAGGTCTGGTCTACGTGCGTAACGCCTAAGCGTGTTCTAGTATGCCCGATTATGGCAGAGCACGTCCGTCATTATTGACGTAGTAGCAGTCTATTTTGGTGATATGATTACGCCACAGGCAATCGGGCGGAGTTCCTGTTGTCTTTTTATCGCTGCACTCTCTATCAGCCGTGTTCTTGTTCAATGCGCGAAGGACCCAATGATGCACCTACTGATAACCTTGCTGCTAGCTCATTTCCTAACCGATTTTCCGCTTCAGACCAATGGGATTGCGAAGTTAAAAAAAGAGCGTCTGGTTGGCGTTTTTCTCCATGTGCTTATCTACGTCGCGATTACCGCCTTGACTATCCAAGATCCCTTGGGCTATTGGCCGTTGATCTTGGGACTAGGGGTGGCCCATTTTCTTATTGATGCCTACAAGCAACGATATGTCAAAAGCGTGGCCCCCTTTTGTTTCCTGGTGGATCAGGGCTTTCATCTAGCCTCAATTGGGCTCGCTACCTTGGGGGCCTTCACTTGGTATGTCGTCCCGCCCCAGAGTATGCTGCCCTATCCGCTGGCCTTGATGGCCTTGGCTTGTGCTTCGCTCTTGGCGGTCATGGTTTTCTGCTGGGTATGGACCAATAGCCTGAGCGAAGAAGCACTGCAACGTCATATCCTTTTACGCTGGACGAAGCGACAGATGCTCGAGCTGGAACAACGGATCGGCTTACTTTTGATCGGCTTTGTCTTTGCTGGTCCAACCTATCAATGGCTGACTGCGCTGCTGCATGTGGTGATGCGATAGGGCGGCGGCGCGGTTATCACCAGCGTCACTGTTGGAGCAGGCGCGCTTGGGCCAAGCTGAGGAGCGCCTCCCCCTGGGGCTCTGAAATCCCCCCGCCTTGGGCAAAATCTTCCTTCCCACCGCCCTTGCCCCCAGCTTCTCGTAGCAGATCACGGAGTAGATTCCCCACATGGAGGCTGAGATCGGCGGAGCGGGCAAAGATCAAGGTTGCTTTCTCCGCTTGAACAACGCCCAGTAGGCAGATGATCCCAGCTTCTTGTTGCAATTGCTGAGCCAACCGTTTGACGGTTGGCACTTCTTTGTCGGTGAACCATTGCTGGACGAGCCGATAGCCATTGCCCTGTATTGCCGTTGCCAGGAGCTGAGCCGCCTCTAGGCCCAACAGCGTGTTCTCCTGTCTGTCGATTGTCTGCTGCAAGGCTCTGAGCTGTTCCAGATTACGCTCGATCAACAGGGGTACATTGCCAATCTCATTGTTAAAGAGCGCCGCTGCTTGGGTAATGAGCTGATGTTTCTGTTGATAATCGTGCCAAGCCCGTTGCCCACATAAAAAGGTTACCCGGAGCTGACCACGGCGGCGTTCGGTACGGATCAACTTTACGGGGCCGATCTCGGCGGTCGTATGACAGTGGGTGCCGCCACAAGCCGAATAATCAAATTGATCGATTTCGACAATGCGCACCGTGCCACTAACCTTGGGGGCGCGGCGCAGCGGCAGCGTCGCCAGCCCGTCTTGCTCGACAAAATAGACCTTGATGGGCAGCGCGGCATAGACCCGCTGCATAGCCGCGGTTTCTATGGCGGTAAGTTGCTCCGGTGTAAGGTCGGTGCAATCCAGATCCAAGGTCGATTCCGTTGTGCCAAAGTGGACGGAGAGCGTCTCTATCCCTAGCTGTTGATAAAAGAGCTGAGAGAGCAGATGCTGTCCACTATGTTGCTGCATGTGATCATAGCGACGCGCCCAGTCAATTTTCCCATGTACGGTTTGCCCCACTTGGTCAGTCGGCCACGCGCTTTGCAGCAGATGAACCACATCGCCTTGCTCATTGACCAATACCTCGACGACCGGGTGTCCATTCAAGGTGCCGATATCATGGAGTTGACCGCCAGAAGTTGGATAGAAATAGCTCTGGCTGAGGACGACCGCTGGCTGATGGTTGACGGTTGTGAAGGCCGTGATCTGGGCGTCAAATTCGGTTTGGTAGGCATCAGTGTAATAAAGACGTTCACTCATCGGGCTGGCCCCAGTGATTGGTATTTTGGCGACAGCAGAGATCATGGGCCTCTGGTCGTGAATCATGCTCGAGAAACCTGACCGGCGTTCAAAAGCGGCTAGATCCGGTCGTAACCACTATCAACAGAGCCTAGTGTATGCTAGGCGTGGCTGTTTCTACAAATGATTGATTTATTTGATGAGCCCTGGTCTTGCGCTTGCTGGCTCGTCTAGCTAGGAGTGGTTGCAGCTTTTGCCAACCCATGCTACGATCGCTTTGCCACTAGCCTATCGGCTAGCCTGTGGGTGAGATACGCTACCAATCTTACAATTAATTTTATGCAACGCGAAACTGATGCTTACGAGATCGTTGGTTTTGCGGGCAAGCGCGGTATGCGAGGAGTCGTTATGAAACCGAGCGATTTAGAGATCTATTTGTTTGACCTGCGTGGCTATTTGGTCTTGAAAAACGCCTTGACCCAAGAAGAGGTCGATGCGTGCAATGCTTGTTTGGATGAAATCCCACCGTTGAAACAAGGCGAGTGGTGGGGCGATGTCCATGCGCATTCCTTTGGCACCACCGATGGCCTAAATTTGCAACAGATTTATGAAGCTGGCGAGCCCTTTGAGAAGCTCATCGATCACCCCGCCTGGCTAGAAAAGATTAAAACCTTTGTTGGGGGCGAAGGTAGCTTTGACTATAATCATGGCCCGCTCTTTATTGATGAGAATTTTGCGAACTTCCGCGGCCCTGGCGAAGCGATTGGTCTACATTCGGGCGGACACACGCACACCAAACGCAATCAATTCCACTACCATAATGGCCGTTTCCAGTGTGGTCAGGTCAACATTCTGTTGGCACTCACCGATATTGGTCCGGGCGATGGCGGTACGATGATCATCCCAGGCAGCCACAAGGCCAACTTCCAACATCCCGATTTTGATAAGTATCGCATGGCCCATGGCGCGTCGGTCGATGGGATCGAGGGTGCCATGGAGGTTCATCTCAACGCCGGTGATGCGCTGCTCTTTGTCGATGCGATTTCCCATGGCTCGGCCAAGCGGACGAAGCCAGGCTTACGGCGCATTGTGGTCTATCGTTATGGTCCCTCTTGGGGCAATTTCCGCCACGGCTACCAAGTGTCGCCTGCCTTGTTGGAACGCCTCACCCCCGAGCGCCGCCAAATCGTTCATCCCCAGCGCCCGATCCCGCGCGACAATCAGCGCAAGCCAGCCTAGGTTTGTACGAAGTTCTGACGATGGATAAACCAAACGAAACTCGACAAGCCTATCGCCATTTTTTGCAGATCCCAACGCGGTGGATGGACAACGATGTCTATGGGCATGTCAATAATGTCCAATACTATTCCTTCTTTGATACAGTGATCGCCGATTATCTGGTCCATCATGGTGGGCTAGATTTTCGGACCGATCCCGTGGTCGGCTTTGCAATTGAAAGTTTGTGTCAGTATCAGCGCGCCATTGCCTATCCAGCGTTGGTGGAAGCGGGATTGCGGGTAGCGCGCATTGGTAATAGCAGCGTGCGCTATGAGATCGGGATCTTTACGGTTGGGCATGAAGCGCCCGCGGCGACGGGCTACTTTGTCCACGTCTTTGTCGATCGCCGGAATGAGAACCGGCCAACGCCGGTGCCCGAGAAAATTCGGACGGCGCTGGCAAAGTTGGTGATACCAAAGTAAGTAGACGATTGATGCATTTCTATAAATACCAAGCCTTGGGTAACGACTATATTGTCATTCCGCCTGTGGATGTCCCGGCAGGGCTGAGTGCGGCTGCGATCATACGGATCTGTGATCGCCATTATGGGGTGGGGTCGGATGGTATTTTGTTAGGGCCATTCGTCAGCACAGGGGCAAATTTTGGGCTACGGCTCTTTAACCCTGATGGTGGGGAGTTTGAAAAGAGTGGCAATGGGTTGCGGATCTTTGCCCGCTATCTGTGGGATGAAGGCTTGGTGGCTAACGATCCCTTTACGATCATGACACCAGGCGGGCGCGTCACGGCGCAAGTCTTGGCCGAAGGGCGACAAGTGACCGTGGCCATGGGGCAGGTGAGCTTTGACAGTACGCACATTCCTGTTTTGGGGCCGCCGCGCGAAGTGATCAATGAAGTCATTGAAGTGGCTGGGCAGACGTTGCATTATTGCGCGGCGACGGTCGGGAATCCTCATTGTGTTGTCGTGATGGCCCAGGTTGACGCTGCCCTTGCCCATGCTTTGGGGCCGCATTTGGAGCATGCACCGTCTTTCCCCAACCGCACGAATGTCCAGTTTATGCAGGTGTTGGATCGGCACAACATTCGTATCGAGATCTGGGAACGCGGGGTCGGCTATACGTTGGCTTCGGGGAGTAGTAGTAGCGCGGCCGCGGCGGTGGCCCATCGGCTCGGCCTCTGTGAGAAGACGATCAACGTTCACTGTCCCGGTGGTGTGATTACCATTGAAGTCGGTGATGATTGGTCGATCCAGATGACTGGTGCTGTAACCAAGGTCTGTGCGGGCTTCTTAGCAACCGAAGCGTTTGACTAACCCAAACCAGGTTGAAGGACGCGGATAAACGCAGATGAGCGCGGATTTATTTTATCCGCGCTCATCTGCGTTTATCCGCGTCCTAATTTCCTGTTCAGGCCCTTTAGCGCACGGCTAAACCGGCCACCTTGGTCCGAATCCGGTAGAGTGACGTTTGGGCTGTGATATAGAGGCTTTGGCGATCGTCATCGCCCCACGCACAGTTGGCTGGCCGCTCCGGCGTGACCACCACGCCTAGTAGTTCTCCATTCGGTTCAAAGACCCAAACGCCGGTCGCGCCGGTCACGTATAGATGACCGGCTTCGTCGATCTTCATGCCGTCCGGCGAGCCGGGCTGGGGATGGTCCATATCGGCAATGATCCGGCTGTTGGTCAGGGTTCCGTCGGCGCGGACATCAAAGGCGCGGACATGGCGGCGCGGTGAATCATCGATGTAGAGGGTCGCTTCGTCGGGGGCAAAGGCCAAGCCATTAGGGCGGTCGAAGTCGTCTACCAGTAACTCAAGCGTGCCGTCGAGCAAAACTCGGTAGACCCCATTGCAGGGCTGTTCTTTTTCCTCGGGCTGAATGCCATAGGGTGGGTCCGTAAAGTAGACCACGCCATCCTTTTTGACCACAATATCATTGGGGCTGTTCAGCCGCTTCCCTTGGTAGCGATCAACCAGGGTGGTCACTGTGCCGTCGGGGTTGGTGCGCGAGACCCGGCGGCCTGAATGTTCACAGGTTAATAACCGACCCTGGCGATCCAGGGTATTGCCATTGGCATTGCCCGTTGGCTCGCGCCAGACTTGGGCACCGGTCTCGGCGCTCCACCGATAGAGCCGGTTAGCGGGGATATCGGAAAAGATCAAGGCGCCATCGGCTTGCCAGATAGGCCCCTCGGTAAAGCGAAAGCCGGTAGCTAACCGTTCGGGATCACCAGCTTCGATCAAAGTTTTCAGCTTTAGCATCGTTTTTCCTTTTGCGTCTTTCTTTTGGGCTTCTTCTTGGATTCAGGTTATTTGCCCATGGCGCGGAGGGCTTGGAGACAGCGGGCGACTGCCTCTAGGGGTGGGTAGGCATCACTCTCATATTCAACGATATACCACTCGGTGCCGCCAACGGTTTCACAAGCATTAAAAAATTCTGCCCAAGGTACACTATCCTGGCCGATAAGCGGACGGAACGCCGCCTCGGGGTCGGCGGGCTCAGCAACCTGGGTGTAGGGCTTCAGGTGGACTGTCACCGCGCGACCGGGATAGTCCTTGATGAGCTGGGTCGGATCCGCACCCCCCATCAGGGCATTGCCATTATCCAACTGCATAATA
>JAHBVH010000102.1 GCA_019637645.1 Caldilineaceae bacterium | reverse complement strand
ACCTCCTCACACTTCTCTCTTCCTCACACCCTCTTCCTAATCTCTAAGCGAATCCTCTTGTTGAATCAGCTATTCAGTAACAAAACGGTACTTTTAATTAGTATCGCCAACAATGGCATATTTAATCAGATGAATGTTTGTTTTGATACCTTACATTATTCTTTTATAATATCATTTAGATCATTATGATAAGCATGGTAGCATGTTCATAATGGAAGGCTCAGTGCCAACTCAGTGCCAATTTCGTAGTGGAAGGGTTTAGTACGTCGGTGATGCCGGGAAAAACTAATCGTAGAGCACTGCTAGGCTTTTTTTTACGTTCTCAATTTATTTTGCTTGGCAGTTTACCCCTAATTCTATTAATAGCAGTGCTGGGGAATATCTTTGTCTTGAACCAATACCTTGCTGTAGCGCAACAAACAAGCGCGATACGCTCGGAATATGACTCCCTTTATAAAGTTACCCTTCTCCAGCACTCCCATCTCAAACTTGTTGAGGCTGTTCGCACCTATTCCCTAAACAACGATGGTGCCGTGGATCACCAAATACGTGATCAACTTGACAGCCATCTACAGATGCTCAGGGTCATGTACAGCGGTATTGATAGATCCGCTGTAGAGGTGAACCAAGCTTTAGAAAACTACCAATCCGAGTGGAGAAAGTTTCAGCACCTGCTTGATGGATTCGCTACCCAACCGCAAGCTTCTACTGCCCCATTCATGCCGGACCAGACAATTACTGATTTGGATGCAGCGCTAGACCGGCTGATTGCATCACTCCACGCTACCTCCAATACACGCCTTGACAGTTGGTTTGGTGCTTTATATGATGTTGCCAGACTACTGAGAGGCACTAACTTGATTTGGGCTCTTGTCGCGTTACTGACTGCCTATAGCGTGCTGCAATTTTTTTACGAACGGCGGCGTTCTGATGCTGCTATTCAGGCTAGTGCGCGACGCCATCGTGCGCTGTTAGAAACTATTCCTGATATTGTGCTACGGCGCAAACAAAATGGCATCTATACGGATTTCAAACCAGCTAAGCATTTTGGGCGCTTCATGCCAAGTGCGGATTTTATTGGTAAGCACGTTAGCGAAATTTTGCCGCCAGATATAGCTGAGCTTAGTATGGCGACCTCAGCGAAGGCATTGGCAACTGGTGCAGAACAAATCTACGAATATCGAATGCCTCATCGGCAAACGGGTCTCATACGTGACTATGAAGCACGGGTGTTGCCCAGTGGGGATGATGAAGTTCAAGTGATTATCCGTGATGTTACGGGTGACAAGTTGCAAGAGGAACGGCTATACCAAACCCAAAAATTGGAGAGCCTAGGGGTATTGGCTGGTGGGATTGCTCATGACTTTAATAATTTGTTGACCGGAATGTTGGGGCAAATTTCGCTTGCCAAATTTAAGTTAGAAGGTGGCTTGCCTGCCACGAAGCACCTTGATCGGGCGATTGTCTCGGCGGAGCGCGCCGCCGATTTGACGCGCCAGCTGTTGGCCTACGCTGGCAAGGGGCAATTTCAGATCATACAGCTTGATCTAAGCCAATTGATTCGTGAGACGACGGCTCTGATCGAAACTGCCCTTCCGAATCGTGCTGAATTACAACTTGACCTAGCCGATGAACTGGCGTGGATTGAGGCTGACCGGGGACAGATCCAGCAAGTGGTGATGAATTTGGTGATCAACGCCGCTGAAGCTTTACAGGAAGGCGGTGGCTATGTACGCATTAGTACCCTGTCTCAACTGCTTACCACGGCTGAAATTAGCGGCTATCTAGGCCATCCGCTTACCCCCGGTGCTTATGTGATGCTTCAGGTCAGTGACAATGGTTGTGGCATGGATGAAAAGACCCTCTCACGCATTTTTGATCCTTTTTTCAGCACGAAAAAGAGCGGACATGGCCTAGGTTTGGCGGCAACTCTGGGAATCATGCGTACGCACCGCGGCGATCTCCAAGTACAAAGCCAATTGGGCGTTGGTACTACGTTTACCTTGCTCTTCCCTGCTGTGGCGGCGCAGGTCGTAGCTATCTGTACAAACGAGAGTGCGGCCAAACCAGAGCCTGCTACCAAACCACTGGTTCTGGTGATCGATGATGAAGCCGCTGTCCGTGAACTGGTCAGTGATACGCTCACCACAGCTGGCTTTCAGGTCCAAACCGCCGCGAGCGGCCCCGAAGGCATTGCTTATTTTCGTCAACAGCCGCAGGTCGGATTGATCTTGCTGGATCTGAAAATGCCAGGGATGAGTGGTGAAGAGACCTTGCTGGCTTTACGCCAACTCGATCCGTGGGTCAAGGTGATCCTTTCCTCTGGCTATCATGAAACGGAAGTCAGCCACCATTTTCAGGATAGGGAAATTGTGGCCTTTTTGCAGAAACCCTACAATTTTGCAGTCCTACTTCAGCAAGTGCGCAACGCCTTGCTTTCTGATTCAATGATGACCGTGTCACCGCATATCACCGCTTAGTCAGTTTACCTGCTGCTGTTATCCTCTAGCAATTCAGCGCTTCCACATTGGGTCTATGATATAATGAAGCCAACGTGCAGCCACTAGAATACCCTTTCCGGTTCGTTCTCCCTGTTGGCTGATCAATCAATCACCACTGGAACGATTCATGCTTAGAAGCAAGTCCCTGTTTTTTCGCGCCAATCTGCTGTCGGCAAATGCCAATCCTCTGTGGAGTGGTCTGCTGCTTGCTGTCTTGGCGACTACACTCTTTAGCCTAGCCACCCCACTGAGCCGCCATGCCATTCTCCTGGGCATGAATCCAACTACCATGTTATTAGGCCGTATGTGGATTTCGACCTTGCTGATCGCCGCTGTGGTCGGCATCGGGCGCGGCGTTGATCTACGGGTAAGCCGCCAAGGTCTGTGGGTGCTCTTGATTGTGGGCATTTCCAGTAGTATCAATATTCTGACCTACTATTGGGCTCTCACCCGGCTGGAATCCTCCATGGCTATCATGTTATTTGCTGTGAACCCGATTGCCGTCTTAGGACTATTGGCCTTGCGTGGCGAGCGGCTCCTTCCCCTTCATTTTTGGCGTTTGGGGCTTGCCCTGTTGGGGGTTTATCTCTTGATCGGTCCTGCTGGCACCATTGATCCGATCGGGATCTTTTTGGTCTTCTTGTCAGTGATTGGCTTCGCTGTTCAGATGGCGTTGGCCCAATGGTATTTGCGTCCATATCCAGCCACCGCGGTGACCTACTATATTGCCTTGATCTCGACCGTTGGCGTCACGGTTTGGTGGGCGCTGAGTGGGGCCGATCTCTACGTGCCTGGTCTACAAGGCTGGATCATGATGATTGTGCTGGCCGTAGTGAGTACTTTTCTGGCGCGCCTCTGTTTTTATGCGGCAATTCAACGAGTAGGTAGCGGACAGATGTCCTTGCTGATGTCGCTGGAAACCATGTTGTCAGTCACCTGGTCGATGCTATTTTTAGGCGAAGTGCTTTTGTTATGGCAGTGGCTTGGTGCGGGCTTTATTTTGGTCAGCGCCCTGTTGGCCGCCAAGGAAAGGCCCCAATCCCAAACATGACAACGCCGCGCTTCTTGCGCTTTGCAACCCATGTAGCGTGTCCGATTTATGAAACACTAGGCTTTCAGGTACGCGGCCGACAAGCTGTGTTACCCAGAAATAAGCCCTAGTTTTACAGCGTCAGCAAAAGGAGGAACCATGTTAGCTCAGCGTTATCCACTGAACCAACTGCGCACCATATTGATTCCCCAAGCCGAGTGGCAACCCTATCCCACGATCCATGACCGGTCTGCCTGGGAGGCCCTCGCGGCCCAAGTTCGTCAGCATTATATGACCGCCGGCGCGGATCTACTTGGCTATGACTGGCCGGCGCTACCGGCTACCCTCTTTTTAGAATTTGCCCGTGATGGCAATCGCCGTAACTATGAGATTCCCCACTTTGAACGGCGCGGCCATCTCAACACCCTGGTGTTAGCCGAGTGTATGGAAGATCAAGGGCGTTTTTTGGATGATATTACGAATGGCATTTGGGCAATCTGTGAAGAGAGCTTCTGGGGCGTGCCCGCCCATATTAGTCGCCAAGCCGCGGGGAAGGGCCTGCCCGACACCCGCGAAGTGATTGTCGATCTTTTTGCCGCCGAGACCGGTGCCCTCTTGGCCTGGGCCAGCTATTTGCTGGGCGACCGGCTCGATCAGGTTTGGTCCTTGTTGCGCGAGCGCATTGCGCGCGAGGTGGATCACCGTATTCTCACGCCCTGCCTGGAGCGGGATGACTATAATTGGATGGGCTTTGACAACCCAGCCCGCCGCGTCAATAACTGGAACCCCTGGATCTGCTCCAACTGGCTGGCCTGTACCCTGTTGCTCGAGACTAATGAAGCGCGCCGCCAGGAAAGCGTTTTCAAGCTTTTGCGCACGGTCGATAACTTTATCGATCCCTATCCGCGCGATGGCGGCTGCGATGAAGGACCCAGCTATTGGGGGCGGGCCGGGGCCTCCCTCTTCGACAATCTCGAGCTTCTCTACAGCGCGACCAACGGCGTAATAGATGTCTATGGCGATCCACTGGTGCAAGAGATTGGCCGCTTTATCCATCGGGTTCACATTGCCGACGATTATTACATTAACTTTGCCGATGCACCCGCCTTGGTCTACCCCGATGCTATGTTGGTCTACCGCTATGGTTTGCGGATTGGGGATGAAGCCATGGCAGATTTAGGGGCTTGGCTGGCTGAGCGTCAAGAGGTGCAAAGTGGCGGCACGGATGAGCGCGCCGAGCGGAAAGCGGGGGCGCTCAAAAAGCGCAACGTACCCACAAGCATGGCACGTCGTCTCCCCGCGCTCTTTACGGTTCCACTGCTACCGCCTATGCCACCAGCACCACCACTGCCGCGCGATGCCTGGCTGCCTGAGATCGAGGTGATGGTGGCGCGCGACCAGGCAGGCAGCACCGAAGGCTTCTTTGTTGCGGCCAAAGGGGGCCATAATGCCGAGAGCCACAACCATAATGATATTGGCAACTTTGTGATCTATGTGGACGGAAAACCAGTAGTGGTCGATGCCGGGGTGGAGACCTATACAGCCAAGACTTTTAGCGAACAACGCTATGCGATCTGGACTATGCAGTCGGCCTATCACTCTCTATTGCCTACCATCGATGGCGTGCAACAATTACCGGGTGCCGAATACAAAGCGAACGCGGTGGCTTATCATGCTGATCACACGAGCGCCGCTTTGACGCTGGATATTGCCGCCGCCTATCCACCAGCCGCCACCATCGACCACTGGCAGCGTACGATCACCTTGCAACGCGGCCAAAGGGTGACCATCCATGATGAATATGCGCTGCGCCAATCACCCTCGCTGATCGAACTCAGTCTCGTGACGCCTTGTGCCGTTGACATCACAACGGCAGGGGTACTGCACTTTCAGGAGCGGCTGATCCTGGCTGACCGTCTGTCTGGCCACGGTCAACTGACCTATGACGCCGCCCGCTTTAGCGTCACCACGGAAAGGCTTCCGATCACCGATGAGCGTCTGGGTGGCACTTGGGGAGAATCGCTCACGCGGGTGGTGTTGCGGGCGACCCAGCCGACGGTACAAGGCGCGTGGACATTCCAGTTTACGGCGGGGTAGTGAGACAGTAGGACAGTGAGTACAGTGACGGTCCCACTGTCCTACTGTCTTACCGACTGGCGGCCTAGCTGGCCGATTGTGCTCAACCGTAGGAGCATCTATTGATGGCACATCAACAAGGTATTCTCGACGCGGCGTTACACACGGCTTTGTTGGCGGCCTATCCTTTGACCCCGCCGGTGACAGCCTTTGTCTTGCCTAGTGGGGTCAACAACCACATCATCGGTTTGCATACAGGGGCGGGGGACTTTGCCCTCAAAACGCTCATGGTGCTCCCTGATCCGAGCCGACTGGCTGCTGAAATCGCGTTGCTCAACTGGCTCCAAACCCAAGCACTTTCCTTTAGGGTTCCCGCACCCCTGCCAACGCACCAAGGGGAATGGCTCCTGAACACACCGTGGGGGAAACACTTGTTACTGCCTTTGCTACCGGGTCGGCCCCCTGATCATACCCAGGTTGATGAGATCGAGGCCGTAGGCACGGCATTAGGTGAACTACATCTAGGCTTGGCCCGTTACCCCTTTCCCGCATTGCCGGGTTATACACCCTATCGCGCGCTCGAGCAAGTGCATCCCCAACTGCCCAATCCCTATGCGCTGACCCCAACCCAAGTTGGCTTGTCCACTTCGACAGAAAATGAGCGCTTATTTGCGTGGCTGCGCAGCGAATTGGTCGCCTTACGCACCTGGATCGACACGGCGTATGACCAGTTACCTCAGCAACTGATCCACAGCGACTATGCACCTAGTAATACCCTCTATGCCGCGGGCCGGATCACCGCGGTGCTCGACTTTGAATTTGCTGGCCTTGATGTGCGGGCCATGGATGTGGCCGCCGGCTTGGTCTTTAGCATGCGCCTATGGGAAAACCCGCAACCGTTGCCCTATGCCGCGGCTTTTGCGCGTGGCTATGGTCATCACCATCGGCTAACACCCGCCGAGATTACAGCAATCCCCTGGCTCATCCGGCTCCGCAATGCCGTTTCTACCATCTGGTGGCTGGGGCGCAATTTGGCGGCTGGCACGCAACCCATCCAACTGAATCGTCTTGGCGAGATGCGCCAATGGGTCGAATGGCTCGCGACTGCCGAGCCTGCGCTCCAGGCCATCCTGTGGGAACAGCTAGCCTAACTTGCGCACGCAAGGCTGATCTATGGCATAATGCCTCTAAACTGATCCAATATTAAAGCATCATCTAGAGTAGAACCTTATGAACCAATCATCTAACCTCAACCTTTGGTATCGCCAACCAGCCACCCAGTGGGTCGAAGCGTTGCCGATTGGCAATGGCCGTCTCGGGGCGATGGTCTTTGGCGGCGTGGCAACCGAGCAACTCCAACTCAACGAAGACACCTTGTGGTCGGGCGCGCCCCGTCAGTGGAATACGCCCGGCGCGCAAGCCGCCCTGCCAGCGCTTCGGGCCGCCATCCAAGCCGGTGATTATCTAGCCGCGGACCGGCAGGCCAAAGCCTTGCAAGGGGCCTTTACCCAATCCTACCAACCGCTCGGCGACCTTTATTTGCATTTTGCCCACGGCGCTCGCCCGACTGCCTATCGCCGCGAACTTGATCTCGACCGCGGGGTGGCAACGACCAAGTACACCGTAGATGGTGTTACCTATACCCGCGAACTCTTTGCCAGTGTACCGGCCCAAGCGATCATCTTGCGCCTGAGCTGTGATCAGCCGGGGCAGCTGACCTTTACGGCGCAACTGACCAGCCCGTTGCGCCATCAGACGACCGCCAAAGATGCAATCCTCCTGTTGACGGGGAAATGTCCGGCCCATGTGGAGCCGAGCTATCGCCGAGTTGAGCCCGCGGTGATCGATGCCGATGCAGAGACCGGCCCTGGCCTGAACTTTGCCGCCGCGCTGACAATAACCACCACCGGTGGTGCACTCGCCACCAATGCCGATAGCCTTCAAGTGACCAATGCCGATGCCGTGACGATCTACCTGACCGCGGCCAGCGGCTTTATCGACTTTACCCAGATCCCCGGTCGATCGCAAGCGGCGGTAGCGGAAATGGTGAAAAGTGCCTTGCCAGCCCTCACCGCGCAACCCTATGCCACTCTGTTGGCCGAACACCTCGCCGATCATCAGGCGCTTTTCCGTCGGGTTGAGCTTGATCTAGGCGTGACGGCTGCCGCTGAACTGCCCACCGACGAGCGGATTCGCGCCTTTCAACAGGGCGATGATCCCCATCTATTGACCTTGCTCTTTCAATATGGTCGCTACCTGCTCATCACGAGTTCACGCCCGGGTACGCAACCGGCCAATCTCCAAGGCATTTGGAACGACCTAGTTCGGCCACCGTGGAGTAGCAACTATACGATCAATATCAACACGCAAATGAACTACTGGCCTGCCGAGAGTACGAACTTGGCCGAATGCCATCAGCCGTTGCTCGATTTTGTGCGGGAGCTGAGTGTCAACGGGGCGGAGACGGCGCGGGTCAACTATGGCTGTCGCGGCTGGGTGGCCCACCATAATACCGATTTCTGGCGGCATACCGGCCAAGTCGGCGACTATGGCGAGGGCGATCCGGTGTGGGCATGCTGGCCCATGGGTGGCGCGTGGCTCTGTCAACATCTGTGGGAGCACTATGCCTTTGGTGGCGATCTGGCCTATCTGCGCGACCATGCCTATCCCGTCATGAAGAGCGCGGCAGAATTCTGTCTGGATTGGTTGATCGAAGATGGGCAGGGGTATCTGATGACCGCGCCCTCCACCTCGCCGGAGAACAAGTTCACGACGCCCGATGGTCAGCACGCGGCAGTCAGTGCTGCTTCGACCATGGATATGGCGATCATCTGGGACTTATTAACCAACTCGTTGGAAGCGGCCACCATTTTAGGGGTAGACGCGGATTTTCAGGCCCAAGTCGCGGCAACGTTGCCACGGCTCTATCCACCCCAGATCGGGCAGCAC
Organism: Caldilineaceae bacterium; assembly: GCA_019637645.1. The sequence continues at coordinate 17,651 of JAHBVH010000102.1, read as the reverse complement.
GGCCAATTGCAGGAGTGGTCGGTGGATTGGGATGATCCCAACGACCAGCACCGCCATGTCTCGCACCTCTTTGGCCTCCACCCCGGCCATCAACTGACGCCGACCGCCACACCGGCGCTCTTCCAGGCCGCGCGGCGTTCCCTGGAATTGCGCGGCGACGGCGGCACTGGCTGGTCGATGGCCTGGAAGATCAACTTCTGGGCGCGCTTCTTGGATGGTGACCACGCACTCAAGATGCTTGGTGTCATGCTCAATCTGGTCGAAAAGACCGGTGTGATCATGGAAGGCGGCGGGGTCTATGCCAATCTCTTTGATGCCCATCCCCCCTTCCAGATCGATGGTAACTTTGGCGCTACCGCTGGCATCGCCGAAATGTTACTGCAAAGCCACACCGGTGAACTGCACCTGCTGCCCGCCCTGCCGACCACTTGGCAAAGTGGGCAGGTGAAAGGACTGCGCGCCCGCGGTGGCTTTACCGTGGATCTAACCTGGCAGGCCGGTAAACTCCAAAGTGCTACTATCATCTCCCACCAAGGCCGTCCGTGCCGACTACGCTACCCTGCGCCACTTTACATCACGGCGCAAGGCCAAGCCATTCCAGCTACCGAGATCACCCCTGGGCTCTGGGAAATTAAGACGACTAGCGGCACGCACTATACGGTGCGCTGCGCCTAACCGTGAGCCGTGATTCGGGGAACGTGCCGTGATAAACCACCCAGCACGAATCACCTTCTCCGAATCACGTTCCACACAAAGGAATTTAGCATGGGAATCTATAGCGATCAACTGACAACCGAAGTTCGGCTGGAGCGGATGCGACCTGAGCAGATCGACGCGGCCAAGGCCGCGCGTCCGGCGATTTATGTACCCTTTGGCGCGTTGGAATGGCATGGCTATCACAACCCAGTAGGTCTGGATGCGCTCAAGGCCCATGAGCAACTGGTTGGGCTAGCCATGCAGGTCGGCGGTGTAGTCTATCCGCCACTCTACTTTGGATCGGGTGGTGGCCATACCCAGTGGCCGCACTCCTATATGGTGAGCGCGACAGCAATGACTTTGCTGGTCACCGAGTTGTTACAGGGCTTTGAACGCGATGGTTACACCCATGCCATTCTCATTTCGGGCCACTATCCCAATCGCAGCCAATATTTGGATGCCGCGGTGAACGCCTATCAAGCCGCGGGTGGAACCATGCAACTCTTGGCGCTGGTCGAAAATCAAGTGCCTGGTGTTGAAGGAGATCATGCCGCCAAGTATGAAACCTCTTCAATGCTCTATCTGGACCCGGCGTTGGTCAAGCTGGAGACGCTCCAGGCTCCGCCCACCGATGACATTGGCGGGCCGACCGAGCGTATTAACTGGATGGGGGAGGAGTATCAAGGCCATCCTTGCTATGGGCTGGTGGGTATCGACCCGCGTACCCATGCCGCGGCCGTAGTGGGGGAAATGAGCACACAGACCTTGTTGGCTTTTCTGGCTCAATGGTTGGCAACGGGCGGGTCAGCGACGGGGGCGCAAGCAACGGCATGACCACACGGTATACGCGACTGAGTGATAATATCTTTGTCCATCACGGCTGCTGCAATGTGGGTATTGTGCGCGTCGGTGACCGGGCGCTGCTCATTGATTCTGGCAATGGGGATGTGCAAGCCACCCTGACCGCGCTGGGCATTACAGCGATCGATCATATTCTCTTGACCCACCATCACCGTGACAGCGCGTCCGGCGTCGCGCGGTTGGCGACCCCATCCACCGTGGTTGGCGTACCGGCGGCAGAGCGGCCCTGGTTTGAAGCGGTGGAGCAATTCTGGCATGATCCCAAGATGCGCTGGCATCTCTATAATATCCACCCCCACAACCTCATGTTGGCGGAATCGGTGCCCGTGCAAGAGGTGTATGCCGAAGGTGATCAGATCCAGTGGGGCGGTGCGACCATCACCGCGTTGGAGACGCCTGGTCACACCGATGGCAGCCTCTCCTATCTGGTGGAAATGGGGACGGAACGGTTTGTCTTTTGTGGGGATCTGATCTACGGGGCGGGGCAACTATGGGAATTGTATAGCCTGCAAAAAGGCAATGGCCGCATCACCGATTATCATGGCTTCTTGGGTGACCGGCACCGCGTGCTCCAGGGTTTGGCGCGCCTGGTTGCCATCAACCCGCTGCGGTTGATTCCAACGCATGGCATGATTCTCCAAAATCTGGCTGGCGCGGTGGATCTGTTGCGGCAGCGCCTGGAGCAGTGTTATGACAACTATGTCGCCATTTCGGCCCTGCGCCATTACTTCCCCGACCTGTTTGCCGACTATGCCGACCGCGTCGGGCACATGCCCATCCGCGCGGGTAAACCGGTGCCGAACTTTTTGCGCCATGTGAGCACCACTTGGGTCATTATCGCGGCCAATGGCGAAGCCTTTGTCATGGATTGTGGCGCACAAAGCGTGTTAGATGCCCTCCAACGGTGGCAGACCAAGGGCACGATCCGCCGCGTCACGGGGTGTTGGGTCACCCATTACCATGATGACCATGTGGATTATCTGGATCAATTCCAGGCGCTCTATCCCTGTCCCACCTATGCCGACAGCCTAGTCGCTGAGGTGGTGACAGAGCCGCAAGCCTATCGGTTGCCCTGTATCTCACCTACCGTGGTGCGGATTGATGAGCGAACTACGGACGGGCAACGCTGGCAATGGAATGAATTTCAGATGACAGCCTATCATTTCCCCGGCCAGACCTACTATCATGGCGGCCTGTTGGTGGAAGGCCGGGGTGTACGGCTCTTTTTTAGTGGTGATTCCTTTACCATGGCTGGCATCGATGACTATTGCAGTGGTAATCGTAACTTACTCGGCACAGGGGTTGGTTTTGATCGCTGTTTGGCGCTGATGGAGCGCTTGCAACCAACCCATATCTTCAACTGTCATGTCGCGCCGGCGTTTGACTTCACCGCCGACGAAATCGGCCACATGCGGGCTAATTTGGCGCTGCGCGAAGATCAATATGGTCAACTGGTGCCATGGGATCATGCTAACTATGGGCTAGATGAGCATTGGGTTCGCTGTGAGCCCTATGAACAAGTGGCCACACCCGGCGCGCCGGTCACGTTGTCGGTGGTGATTACCAACCATTCGGCGACCGCGCGCACCGCCAGCGCGCGACCGATCTTGCCCGCGGCCTGGGCAATGGCCGTCGCCGAAGCGCATATCACCATCCCCCCGAAGCGCGCGGGGCGTTTGACGTTCACCTTTTCACTGCCTGCTGAGCTACAGGACATCCCGCACCCAACCCTTCCCGCGAATGGGCCATCGCGGATCGTGGTGCCCGTGGAGGTTACCTATCATGGTCATGCGTTGGGGCAATTTCGGGAAGCGCTTTTGCAGGTGGCGATAACCCCCTAGCGCATCCAAATCGGATCAGTAACACGCACACTGGCGCTGCACTTTGGTCAAAGGAAGTGGAGTCGATATAATGCAGAAAATGCATACTGCTGACAAGGAATGGAGAATTTCATGAAACCCTATTGTCCTGTTGCCCTCATTATTCTCGATGGCTGGGGCCTTCGCGAAATGGCGGAAGGTAACGCCGTTGTGCTTGCCAACACGCCCAACTACGACCGCTGGAATCGGGAGTTAGAACGTTCGATCTTGGATGCATCTGGCGAAGCCGTTGGGTTGCCGGATGGACAGATGGGTAACTCCGAAGTGGGGCACTTGAATCTAGGCGCTGGACGCGTTGTCTATCAAGATCTCACCCGCATTGATCTGGCGATTCGGGATGAATCGTTCTTTGCGAATGCCGTACTTCTAGACGCCATTCAGGGTGTCAAAGCGCGTGGCGGTAAACTCCACCTCATCGGTCTCCTGGGCGAAGGCGGAGTGCATAGCCAAAGTCGTCACCTCTATGCGCTGCTCGCGGCTGCCGAGCAAAATGGCGTTGAGCCGATCATCCATGTCATTACCGATGGACGTGACACCCCGCCAGAGAGCGCCCTGGGCTTTGCTAAGCAACTTGAGGCGTATCTCACCGATCACCCTGGGATCATCGCCTCGGCCTGTGGTCGCTACTATACGATGGATCGGGATAAGCGCTGGCCGCGCACCGCGAAAGGCTACCGCGCGATGGCTCTTCATGTGGGCGAGGAAGGTAGAACCGCGCCGAGCCTGACTGCCGCGCTCCAGGCTTCCTATGCCGCTGGCGTCACTGATGAGTTTGTATTACCGGTTGCGCTCGATGTCGGTGATAAATCAGTCAAGGTTGAGCCGGGCGATTGCCTGCTCTTCTACAATTTCCGCGCCGATCGAATGCGCCAGATTGTGACGGCCTTTCTCAAGCCCGACTTTGATGGCTTTGCCCGCGACTTTATAGCCGATCTGCACTTGGTCACCATGACCTCCTATGCCGATGATCTGCCGACGGCGGTACTTTTCCCAGATGTCGATATTGCCAATCCCTTGGCCGAGGTGTTGAGCAAGGCTGGGCTCCGCCAATTCCATGCGGCAGAAACGGAAAAGTACGCGCATGTGACTTACTTTTTTAATGGCGGCAAAGAACAGCAATTTACCGGCGAAGAACGCCACCTCGAACCCTCGCCCAAAGTGCCAACCTATGATCTGCAGCCCGAAATGAGCGCACGACCCTTGGTAGATGCTGTGATCAAACGGGTGCAGGAGCAGGAGGATGATTTCATCTTGGTGAACTTTGCCAATCCCGATATGGTGGGGCACACCGGTGTGCTCGCCGCGGCGATCAAGGCGGTGGAAACCGTCGATGAGTGTGCGGGACGCTTAGTAGAGGCGATCAATGCCAAAGGTGGGATCGCGCTGGTGACAGCCGATCATGGTAACTGTGAACGCATGATCAATCTAGAAACCGGTGAGCCCCACACCTATCATACCACCCAACCCGTCGCTATTTTTGTTATTGGTGAGGGCTACCGCAATCTACGCCCACGGGGCATCTTGGCCGACGTGGCCCCAACCGTGCTTGATCTCCTCGGCATCGAACCGCCCGCCGAGATGACTGGCCGTTCCCTCCTCCATGCCTAACCGGCAAGCATCACAGGCTGAAGCCCTGTGGCTGTCAGCCGAAGCCCCGCTGAAGCGGGCTATTAAGCATAGAGTGCTTTCGCACAGCTTCACCACGCGAAAAATCAACGAGGGCTGAGCTTCGACAAGCTCAGCCCTCGTTCCACTGTCTTCTGTCTACTGTCCACTGTCTTCTCTCCTCTCCCCACTACCCACTACTCTCTGCCAACCGCCTGCGCAGTTTGATCGTCAGGACAATACCCAAGGCGATGGTTTCTAGGATCGACGAGGTGACAAAGGCCACGGGGATGGCATAGAGGCCAATGCGGGGGACAAAGAACGCCATCAGGGTGGCGCGGCTGATGAGTTGCCCGATATTGGTGAAGAGGGGGGTACGCGTATCGCGCAGGGCAATGAGCCCCCGGCTCATAATTTCAGTGGCAATGTGAGAGGGGAGGCCCAGGGAATAGAGCAAGAGCGCGGCATAGGTGGCATCCCCCGCCGCCGCGGTGAATTCACCCCGTTCAAACAAGGTGCGGATGGTAAAGCGCCCCAGCGCGTAAATGACCAGGATCGCGAGGAGGGAGAGGGAGCAGACTACCCCCAACACCTGCCGCAAAAGGCGCACAAGTTGGGGCCAAGCTTGTGCTTCTGCCCGATCCGCGAGCCGCGGAAAGGCGGCCAAGCCAACGGCATAGCCCAACAGGGTGACTGGCAAGTTGGCAAGCAAGGAGGCATTATAGATCGCGGGCAAGGTGACCATCTGTGCCGTCAGCGAGGCAAACGCGGTATCGACAATCGTCCCTGTATAGTTCACCATGGCCGATAGCCCATTGGGAATGAGCAGCCGGACTACGGCACGCAAGTGAAAATCGGTGGGGTCCCAAGTGAACCAAGCTTGATGGCGCAGCGCGGCAAAGCCCGGCCACAGGATCAGCACTTGGAGCGCCGCCCCGACGACGGTGCCGATCGTCGGCCCATAGACCCCAAGGGGCGGATAGGCGCGCGCAGCCAAGATGCCACCGATCAAAGTGAGGTTATAGGTGGTGATCGAAAGTGCTGGTAGGAGAAAACGATTGCGACTGTTCAAAACCGCGGTGGCTACACTACCCATTGATAAGATGAGGGGTTGGAGGAGTTTAATGCGCGTGAGCGTCACTGTCAATTGGGCGGTTTCCGCATCGAAACCGGGTGCGAGTAGATAGCGTACGAAGAGGGGGGTAAAGATGGCCAGCACAACGATAATCAGCGTCATGGTGACCAATAAAGTCGTCAAGACAAGGCTGACCAAGCGCGCCCCTGCCGCGTCCCCTTCGCTCCGCCGTGTGCCAAGCAGAACCGGGATCATTGCATTGGATAAGGTGCCCCCCGCAATCAGGGTAAAGAGAGTATCCGGCAGACGAAAGGCGGCATAGTAGGCATTGGCTTCCATGCTGATACCAAATTGGGCATTAAACAGGGCCTGCCGTAGTGCTCCCAAAATTGCCGAAGTAAAAAAGCTAGCCATCAAAATGACGCTGGCCTCGGTAATGGTAAATTCGTGCATCAAGATCGCCCGGAGCTTCAACGTCCGTACGGCTTGCCATAGGGTGGGATGTGTTGTCTCCGTGTTTGTGCCCAATCCTTTTTCCTCAACCGCCATGCTGATTACCTTTGCTACCCCTTATCTTGTGCCCAATTCGCCACCGAAACGCTACCTGTCCCTACTTGTTACGCTGTAAGGAGCGAGGCCCACGCCATGCTGTGTTGGGCAGCAATACCCTATGCGCAACCTAGTTTACCTCACGATATACAGATATGGAAAGCAGCCGGGCCAGGGGATGTAGTACCCGTAGCTGGCGCGTAGTTTCGGCGTAGGTGGGTGCGTAGGGAAGCGGGTAGCAGTAGTAGACAAGCCAAGCAGCGATGGTGGCGCGGGCGAACTGAAACAAAAAATAAAATTCGCTATACTTGTCGCATTAGTCTTTCGTGTTTAGGCGGCCCTGCCTGATTGTCCACGGATAGGATACTTTATTCTGTGTACTATATCCTCAGTCAAAATCTGGAGTAATAGTCCAAAATATTCTCAAAAGAGTGATAGGTTGGCTGGCTGATTTATCTATACAATCTCGCTCTCTTTAGTTTTTTTCTCCTGTACAAAGTCATGATTTCCTAAAATTACAACATTTGTATGGAAATTGAGAGTAGGACAAAAGTGCCAGAACGGTGTTCGGCTTGGTAGGCATTTTTTAGTACTACAGTCATGGTGAAATTTTATTTAGAAGTCGGTTGATATCCACCCACAAGTGCTATATGATCAAAGACAGGTACGTGGGTCCAATCCCGTACCTGGTTAGCGAGGTAGCAAAAAGGAAAAGAAAATGGTAACTCATCGTTGTCACCATCCCTCGACTCGCCAAAGTTTGGCCACTATCCTGGTGGTTGTGACGTTGGTATGTTTGATGCCAGACAAGGTCTATGCCGATCCGCTGGCACAAGAACACCATTTATTCCTCCCGCTTGTCCTCACCGGGCCATCTGTCCAGGCCAGTGAAACCGTCTGTCAGTTGAATGAACAAGAGCAACGCCTAGATGAGCTGTTCCGCACCCATGCCGAGCAGCAGCGTACAAGCCTTACTTGTAATGCGAAGCTCACCGCCGTGGCTCGGGCTCGTGCCGAAGATATGGGGCGTCGCGCCTATTTTAACCATGTTAACCCGGATGGGCACGGCCCCAACTATTTGGTACGCCAGGCTGGCTATGTGCTGGCGGATGGTTACGGACAGGAGCTAACAAGTAACAACATTGAATCGATTGGTGCTGGCCCCAACGGTGCGGATAGTATGTGGAATGCCTGGATGGGCTCGGAGAAGCATTCGACCCATTTGCTTGGTAAAACAGGCTTCTTTGCCGAACAGATCGAATATGGCATTGGCTTTGTCCAAGTGCCAGGCAGCCCCTATCAGTATTACTGGGTCTTTATCAGCGCTCGCCCCGGCTCATAGCCGGCAGCCTGCGCGCTGGGCTTATACATGTAGCCGTTACGCAGTTGACTGGCTGACCAGAGACCTGACAGGTTTTCCAAACCTGTCAGGTCTTGTCTAAGTGCGTAACTCCTAACATGGTTGATTAAGGTTTTTTGCATTTCAGCCGCGGGTTTTCGCCGGCGGCGTTCGGCAGCCCAACGGCTAATGAAGGGTAAGCAATGAAAGCGGTAGAGCTCACTCGTGTGCTTTCGCGCAGCTTGACCGAGCAGGCGCTGATTTCAATCCGCGCTGGTTTACCGAATTTAATGGGTAATCTTCATCAGCCTGGGGCGGTCTACCAAAAAACTTTGTGAACAATGTACTAATGCGATTACGTTGTGCGTCTTTGGTCCTGTTGGGTGGTCGCCTATCATCAGTTTCGTTGCGATACATGCGCTCGAGCTGACAGGCGATCACCCAAGTTCGTTAGACTTGCTCTTAAACGATACTCCTCTTCCTCTTGCTCCCCACGCCACGCTGGTTAGGCTGAATTCTAACTACTCTTCAAAAATTAGCGGCAGGTAATCAACGAAGTTGCCTATCTTTCGTTGGAACTTACTATTTGCTAACGAATATGTTGAATTGAATGCACAAAATGACTTATGGAGATAGTTAATAATTAGTACTACGGACATAGGTGAGTTCAACAATTTACACCTTACCCATAACTAGAAAACCGGCTATCCTTCTTGTAGGTCCAATTTTCAGATTATTATGCTACGACAAAGACCAAAATTTTGTCGTAGCATATATGTTTTGATAGGCGGACTGCCGCTTATTTGTCTACAATTATTCAGCAATACTAACAATTTCATAAGTTTCACTCTGCTTTACGTTGAGTCGCTCAGCATGGAAATATGTGAAGTATTTCTCTGTGAATTGACTCTCGGGTAACGAAGGTTAGGCGCTTTTGGTCCCGTCATTTCTAGAGAAAACGGACAAATGATCCCTATACTTCGTTAAGGCTATTGGCGGAGATTTCCGCCAGGGTTGCCCGACCTATCAATCTTCCTACGAGATCTGGAGCAACGGTTATGAGCATTCCGCTTCTCTATCTGGCTCGCCATTTTGTTGGTTTGTCTTGCACAAAGTGTTATCTGTCTGGCTTGGTCTCTCCTATTTGGTGGATTTATCTCCGCCGTCCTTATGCTGTCTCCACTTGCAAACTACCATAATCGCTATTGTCTTGTAAATTCATATTCATCGGTGTTATGCCCTTGAATCAAATCTGACGGTTCTGCAAAACCTTTCAGATCTGGGCATGGCTATTGCCAATGAAACTCTGGTCTTTCGTAAACTATGTTAAGTTTCCTTAATTCTAATTGAAGAAAGGAAACTTAACATAGTTTACGAAAAGAATGATTCTGCAAAACGATCGTTTTGTGGAAGAAATTTCCTGCCTTCTTCCTGAAATCATGGAAGGATATCGAGTCGAGCTTACGTAATGGTCGGTGCAACTAAAGACTAAACAGCTCTTCAAACCTTTCTAGGCTTGTCCAGCTGTCTAACGCCTAATTGAATAACCCAGCTTCGGCTTTACAACACACAGCACCAAGTACACCGCAGAAAGATTTTGGTCGCTTCGGTCTTGTTCTCTTTGAGTGACGTGGTTCAGCTACCGCTTTGTCCATTGGATTAGCATTATTTGGTGCAATGTGGATTTGTGTTGCAATCTATAGTGATTTTAGATGCTTCACTCGACCTACTCACTTATCAATACCCTACGGAATTGGGAGCAATTGGTATGATTATTCGTTTTTTTTGTAAAAGTAAGTCTGCCCAGTGGCGTACCCTGCGCAAAGTACTACATGGTTGCGTTGTCGCGGCCTTATTGGCAGGCTTGCTCCCGCCACCACTTTTTTCAGATGCTGCGCGTCTGTTGGTTGGGGCAACCTTGCCGCCTACACTGGCTGAGCCCGTTGTCGAGGCTGCCGCAGCGATCGCAGACTTGTTGCCCGCTGTGCCAGCGGCTCAAGCCGCGGCTGAGGCCGCGCCGATCCAGGCCCCGTTTGCTGCGCCGCTCGTTCAGCTTGTCGGTGGCACCCAAGTGTTAACGGTGACGAAGACGATCAGTGGGACAGGGAGCGGGCCGTTTGATATTACCATTGAAGGCCCCAACAACTACAGCACCACCGCGCAGATCGACGGTGGGGAGGTGCTGACCTTTAGCGTGCCGACGCAAGGGGTCTACACGGTGACGGAAAATACACCAGTGGGGTGGACGACGGTCTACACGGCGACGCCCGGCACCGGTGGCAGTACGAACGCCGTGGTGACCCTTGCCAACGCCAACACCGCCACCCTCGCTAGCCTGCCCATCACTGGGACCGTCTTCCGCGATTTCAACAGTGATGGCGCGATTACGGCCAACGGGGTGATTACCGATACCGGTATGCCCAGTGTGACAGTGACAGCCTATGACAAGAATGGCAACGCCGTGGGCAGTGCCGTGACGGATGCGGATGGCAACTACACCATCAACCCCAGCGGCGCTGGTCCCTATCGCATTGAGTTTAGCGACCTGCCCGCTGGCTATGAACCGACTAGTGCGGGCGCGGACAATGGCACCAGTACCCAATTTGTCACTACCGCCGGGGAAGCGACCAATGTCAACCTGGGCATTAATCAGCCCTGTGATTACTGTCAAGCGGACCCTTCTGTGATGACGAGTAAGCTCAATAATGGTAGCGCAAGCCATGTGTCGAATAATAATCAGGTGGCGGTCTATCGCTATCCTTATGCGATTTCGGGCGCTCCTCCCTCGAACGTTATCACCGGCACCTACGTGCAGGATGTCGGTAGTGTTTGGGGCTTGGCCTACAATCGGACAGAGCAGACGGTCTATCATAGCGCGCTCTTGCGCCGGCATGTTGGGTTAGGCCCGGACGGGATCGGCGCTATCTATCAACAGGCCGATGCCGCTGATCCGTCGAGCGTTTCCTTATTCTACGATTTTGGCGGTACGACCCCCAACGACGCAACGCGCTTCCCTGGCACGGGTACATCCTTTGGCCAGGAAGGTCCCTGTCGGCGCTGTGATAATATCGATCCAACGGTCTTTAGCAGTGTCGGTAAAGCTGGCTTGGGTGATATTACCATGTCTTTGGATGATCAGACCCTCTATGTCAGTAACCTGGCAGATCGCAATATCTACGCCATTAATACGGTCGGCACGCCTACCGCGCAAGCGCTAGGGACACCACCTTGGTTAGCGGCTGGTTTCTGTGGTGCAAATCCAGACACCAGCCCAACGGGTGTAGGACGACCTTGGGCCGTCAAAGCCTATGCCGACGGTGTCTATGCTGGGGTGACTTGTGATGCCAGTACTTCGACGACCTGTAGCGCTACCGGTGCCTGCGCCGACCTGACTGCCTATGTCTACCAGTGGGATGGCGCAAGTTGGAGCAGTGTACTCTCTACCCCAATCGTATTGAATCATCAGCGTGATTTCTGGCGTCATAACGGTGGTAGTGAATTCTGGCATCCGTGGACTGACGACTATGCCGTGATGAAGCCTTATGTCGATATGGAGAATGGCTCAGTTAGCGGAGCGGACGAAGCAAGCTATCCGCAACCGATTTTAATGCAGATCGAGGTTGATGTGGATGGTGCGTTGATTCTTGGTTTTGGTGACCGCACCGCCTATCAATTGGGGTTTGAATCACCGGCTCCGGATGCGGGCAGCGCTGGTGACATCGACAATAACTATACCTCGGCTGGCGAGCTCTTGCGCGTGGCGTATAATAGCGGCACCTACACACTCGAGAACAACGGCATCGCCCCGCCCCTTGTCGGAACGGGCACCAACGGGCCTGGTGGCAATGCCTTCTATGACACCGAGTGGCTAATCTCCGCAGCCTTACGTGCCATTATTAACACCCCAAGCTATCCCTATGATGCTGACTTGGGGTTAGGCGGGCTCGCCTTTTTACCCGGCTCTCAAGAAACACTCTTTGTCTCTTCAGATCCCTGGTATTCCTATTCCTCAGGGGTAGCCTTCTATTCGAACCTCAATGGGAGCCCCCGCCGCGCGGCCACGTTATATGACAACAGCCCCGGCGGTAATTTCGTCAAAGCCGGTGGTTTGGGTGACGCGATCCTGCTGTGCGATCCGGCCCCCATCGAAGTCGGCAACCGAGTCTGGGACGACCTGAATGGCAATGGCATCCAAGACCCCGGCGAACCGGGGCTGAGCGGCCTGACAGTGAGCCTGCAAGGGCCGACTGGGACAGTCAATACAACGACCGATAGCGATGGCCTGTACTACTTTGGCAACTTGCAGCCCAACAGTGCCTATACGTTGACGATGAACGTGCCGGCTGGCTATGACCTCGCGACCCCGAATGCCGCCGCGCTGAGCGGGGCGAGCGTAACAAGTAATCATCCTATCAGTGACACCCGCGATAGTGACGCCTCCCTCGTTGGCGCTGTCGCAACCATCTACTATACCACCGGCAGTGCTGGCCAGAACAACCACGGGCTGGACTTTGGCTTCACGCCGCCTGTTGGTGGCTTGGTAGAAATTCTGAACATCGCGCCCATTCCGGTACCCGATCCCGGTGGCTATACCATCAGCAAAGCGATTACGACGACCGATGGCAGCACCCCCAGTGTCAGCGGCACCTTTGATGTGGTGGTCAATTGCATCGGGGCGGCGGGCTATCCCACAACCTTGAGTTTGAATGCCAATGGCACGCCGCTCACGGTTGGGAATCTGATGACCGGGACGCTCTGTACCTTCACCGAAGTTACGCTGGATCTACCGGCGGCACCGAGTGGTTACACTTGGATCAATGCCCAGGTCAGCCCGGCGTCGCTCGTGATTCAAAGCAATGTGACGACTACCGTGACGGCCACTAACTGGCTGGCTCCTGTGCCAGAAACGTCCACCGTGTTAACGGTGACGAAGACGATCAGTGGGACGGGGAGTGGGCCGTTTGATATTACCATTGAAGGCCCCAACAACTACAGCACCACCGCGCAGATCGACGGTGGGGAGGTGCTGACCTTTAGCGTGCCGACGCAAGGGGTCTACACGGTGACGGAAAATACACCAGCGGGGTGGACAACGGTCTACACGGCGACGCCCGGCACCGGTGGCAGTACGAACGCCGTGGTGACCCTTGCCAACGCCAACACCGCCACCCTCGCTAGCCTGCCCATCACTGGGACCGTCTTCCGCGATTTCAACAGCGATGGCGCGATTACGGCCAACGGGGTGATTACCGATATCGGCATGCCCGGTGTAACCGTAACGGCCTACGATAAGAATGGCAACGCCGTGGGCAGCGCCGTGACCGCGGCCGACGGGACTTACACCATCAACCCCAGCGGCGCTGGTCCCTATCGCATTGAGTTTAGCGACCTACCGAGTGGCTATGAGCCGACTAGTGCGGGCGCGGACAATGGCACCAGCACCCAGTTTGTCACCACCGCCGGGGAAGCGACGAATGTCAACTTGGGGATTAACTATCCGGCAGATTATTGTCAGGATAACCCAGCGCTCTGTAGTAATGTGTATGTCAACGGCGATGCGAGCACAACTGCGCCGACAGAAGCATTAGTCCAATTTGCGTATGATTCATCGGGCTTAACTCCTGCGCCTACCACGATTGCGACCAAGGCTGAGATCGGCTCCGCTTGGGGGTTGGCCTACAATCGTCGGGATGGGATCATCTATAACGCTGCCTTCCTCAAACGTCATACGGGCTTGGGGCCCGATGGTTTGGGCGCGATCTACGCTGTAGATCCAATTGCAAATACGAGCAGCTTATGGGTCGATTTGGTTGCGCTCGGTATTGATGTGGGCCAGGCAGGTGTACCCACTAATGCGGCACGCGGATTAGGTTCTCCTCTGGCAGCAAGCACGGATCCCGCTGTCTTCCCGCTGATTGGCAAAGTCGGCATCGGTGGTATTGCATTGTCAGATGATTATAGCACGCTCTATGCCATGAGTCTGAATGATCAGACCTTATATGCCATAGACGTTGCGGCGGGTGTAGTCGCTGGCACCTACCCTGTCCCCAATCCTGGTTGTACAGGTGGGAATTGGCGGCCCTTTGCCACAACCTATAGCCGCAATGGTTTATATGTCGGTGGTGTCTGTGATGCCGAGACATCGCAGTCGGCCGCAGATTTGCGAGCCGTGGTTTATCGGTTTGATGGTTCAACCTTTACCAATATCTTGGACTTCGCGCTGACTTATCCAAAGGGCATTGCGTTTAATGAATGTGCATCCAACACTGGTTGGTTCCCTTGGACTACGGTTGTGCCGCCCGATTGTAATGGTATAGGCGCCCGTACCTATCCAACCCCGCTGCTGACGGATATTGCCGTAGACGTGGATGGCTCACTGATCCTAGGTTTTGTTGACCGCACTGGTCACCAGTTGGGCTGGCATAATGGTACCTTGACTGATGCGTCGGCTGAAGTGGCGGGTATGGCTGGTGGCGACATCCTGCGCGCGTATAACAATAATGGCACCTTTGTGTTGGAAAATAATGCCACTGCTGGGCCGAATACAACTAGTGGTGCGAACAACGGCCAGGGTCCAGGTAATGGTGAATATTACTTCCAAGAGCACTTTGCACCATACCATCGCGAGACTTCCCATGGTGGTCTTGCACTGTTGCCTGGCTCAGGCGAAGTTACAGTGACATCCATGGATCCGTTTAACCTAAGTGTTGATTCAGGTGGTATCAATTGGTTCAATAATCGTACCGGGTTGGCACGCAACCCCGGTTACCGTCTCTATTTTTCGGCTGATGACTCGACCTTCGGCAAAGCTGCTGGCATTGGCGATGTCGAACTCCTCTGTGATGAAGCCCCTCTTGAGATCGGCAACCGAGTCTGGGACGACTTGAATGGCAATGGCATCCAAGACCCCGGTGAACCAGGGCTGAGCGGCTTGCAGGTAAGTCTGCAAGGGCCGACCGGCACAGTCAACACAACGACCGACAGCGATGGCTTGTACTACTTTACTAACTTGCAGACCAACAGCGCCTACACGCTGACCATGAATGTGCCCGGTGGCTATGCGCTGACCATGCCCAATGCGGAAGCGTTGAGTGGTGCCAGTGTCTCCAGCAACCATGCGATCAGTGACACCCGCGACAGCGATGCCGTGTTGATCGGTGGCTTGGCGACCATCTATTACACCACCGGTAGCGCTGGGCAGAACAACCATGGGCTGGACTTCGGCTTTACCGAGCCGGTAGACGGCTTGGCTGAAATTCTGAATATCGCGCCGCCGCCAGTTCCAGGTGGGTTCAGCATCAGCAAAGCGATTACGACGACCGATGGCAGCCTACCGAGCGTCAGCGGCACCTTTGATGTGGTGGTCAGCTGTCTTGGCGCGGCGGGCTATCCGACGACCGTGCCTTTGGATGCCAATGGCACGCCGCTGAGCGCTGGTGGTTTGGTCACCGGGACCCGCTGTAGCTTCGTAGAGGATACCGTAAACCTGCCCGCGGCACCGAGTGGCTACACCTGGGTCAATGCCCAGATCAGCCCGGCCGCCATTGTCATTCAAGATAATGTGACGGCCACCGTGACCGCCACCAACTGGCTGGCCCCTCTGCCCGAACCGGCCACTCAGGTGTTGACGGTGACGAAGACCATCTCTGGCACAGGGAGTGGGCCGTTTGATATTACGATCACGGGGCCGAACAACTACAGCACGACCGCACAGATCGATGGTGGGGAGGTGTTGACCTTTAGCGTGCCGACCCAGGGGGTCTACACGGTGACGGAAAGCACGCCAGCCGGGTGGACCACGGTCTACACCGCGACGCCCGGCACCAGTGGCAGCACAAATGCGGTCGTGACCCTGGGCAACGCCAACACGGCTACCCTCGCCAGCCTGCCGATCAGCGGTATGGTTTTCCGCGACTTCAACAGTGATGGCGCGATTACGGCCAACGGGTTGATTACGGACACGGGTATGCCCGGTGTGACGGTGACGGCCTATGACAAGGCTGGCAATTCCGTGGGCAGTGCCGTGACCGCGGCAAATGGTGCGTACACCCTCAACCCCACCGGTGATGGCCCCTATCGCATTGAGTTCAGCGACCTGCCCGCTGGCTATGAGCCGACCAGCGCGGGGGCAGACAATGGCACCAGCACCCAGTTTGTCATTACTGCCGGTGATGCGACGAATGTCAACCTAGGGGTAAATATTCCGGCTGACTATTGTCAAAATAATCCGGATATGTGTGTGCCGCTCATGATCAATAACGATCCAGGGCAAGGAACCCCGAATAATACATTGCTGCGCTTCCCGTATCAGTATCGGGGGACCGCACCGACCATTACCAATCTTGCCGAGAAAGCCGAAATCGGTTCGACTTGGGGTGTTGCGTATAATCGCCAAAATGGCAGCCTCTATACAGCTGCTTTCTTGAAGCGTCATGTTGGGTTGGGGCCCAATGGGCTAGGGGCTATCTATGAAATCCCCAATGCCAATAGTAGTGCTGGTACCCCCACTCTGCTCATTGATCTCGCCACCGTTGCTGGGGTAGATGTCGGCACCATCGGGGATAACACCACACGTGGCCTGACCGGCGCGCCTAGTGCTCCCAATGCGGATCCAACCGCCTTCCCGCTGGTGGGTAAGATCGGGTTGGGCGATATTGATATTTCGGATGATAGCCAAACGCTCTACACCGTGAACTTGAACCAACGCACTTTATTGCGCATCCCGATCGCCGCACCGACGACGCTAACCGCGCATGCAATTCCAACTGACTATTGTGCCGATCCTGATGATACACGCCCCTTTGCCACCAAATATTATCAGGGTAAAGTTTATGTAGGTGTCACCTGTGATGGCACCAGCACGAGCGATCGTGACGATCTGGCCGCTGTCATCTATGAATTTGACCCAACCTTGGCCAGCTTTACCAATGTGCTTGAAATCCCGCTAGACTACCAGAAGGGACAAGCCGCTCCCAGCTGTCTCAATACCACGATCGCCACCCAGTGGAATGTATGGACCGATATCGCAGCACCGTTGATCGGTCCTCAGACAAGCTGTATCGTGGGGTTACTTGCCTATCCGCAACCCCTGTTGACCGATATCGAATTTGATATGGATGGCTCCATGCTCATCGGCTTTGCCGACCGTTGGGGTCACCAAGTGGGCCACCTAAATCTCTTCCCGAATGGGGTTGCAGGTGAGAGCGGCGTTACCAGTGGTGATCTTCTCCGTGCCTATAACAATAATGGCGTCTTTGAACTTGAGTCTAACGGTGCGGTTGGACCCCTGACTTCATCGGGAGTCAACAACAATGAAGGACCAGGAAACGGTGAATTCTATAATGGTGACTATCAAGTTGTCGATGTAATTTCACCCCACCATGAGATTGGGAATGGCGGCTTGGCGTTTTTACGGGGGACCAATGAAGTGGCCTCCACGGCGCTCGATGCGGCTGGCATTGCCTATACGGGTGGTGTTCGCTATTTCAACAATACCAATGGTTCGGGAAGCGCCGCTACGTCAGTGCAATTGTTTAATAGCGCCGCTACGATCGGCCTCTTCGCAAAGTCACACGGCTTGGGTGATATTGAGTTACTTTGTGACGAAGCCCCCATCGAGATTGGTAACCGAGTTTGGGACGACCTC
>JAHBVH010000101.1 GCA_019637645.1 Caldilineaceae bacterium | reverse complement strand
ATTGGTTATTTATTAGTCGTTGGTTATTAGTCGTTGGTTATTGTTCTCTAAAAAGGAGTTTTCTCATGGGATTTTCTAACTGGAGTGACGCCGCCTACCAAGCGCGGCAGGATCATCGTCAGCAAACCAACCAAAGCGCGTTTACCTATGATCGACAGGTACGCAGCAGTGGTATCAAGCAGGTGCATAAACAGATGAATCCCCGTGGCGTGACGCGGGAAAGCCGTGATAGTGCCACCCATCCTGATTCGGTGGCGATTGCCGTGCTCTTTGATGTGACCGGCTCCATGGGCAACGTGCCGCGTGTTTTGCAGACTAAGTTGGGCAAGCTGATGCGGATGTTAGTGCAGAAAGGCTATGTGGCTCATCCTCAAGTGCTTTTTGGCGCGGTGGGTGATGCCCACTGTGACACGGTCCCCTTGCAGATCGGCCAATTTGAATCCGGCTTGGAGATGGATGATGATCTTGGCAAGATTTTCATCGAAGGTGGGGGTGGCGGTCAGGTGCATGAAAGTTACGAGCTTGCGGTCTACTTTATGGCCCGGCATACGGCGATCGACTGTGCCGATCAACGGGGCAAAAAGGGCTATCTCTTTACCATCGGCGACGAAAAGCCCTATCCCGTCGTGGCGCGCCAGCAGGTACGCAAACATATCGGCGATTCCTTGCAACACGATTTGACCATCGAAGCCATCTGCCAAGAGGTACAGCGCCGCTACCATCACTTTCATATCATCCCGACCCACACGACCCACGGCCAAAATGCCGAGATCCAGAGCTGCTGGCAAGCGTTATTGGGCGAGCGTGTCTTGTTGCTAGAAGACGAAGCCGCGGTCTGCGAGACCATTGCCCTGGCTGTTGGCCTCTGTGAAGGCACCCTTTATGATCTTGCCCAAGGCGCGGATGACTTGATTGCGGCGGGGTATGATGCCCGCGCCGCCACCACTGCCGCTAGCGCGTTGACTCCGTATGCGACCGGGCAAGCCCCACTTGTGCCGGTGGTGGCGGGGCTCCTTCCCGCGGCTAACGACCGCGGGCGGGACGGTCGGTTGAATTAATGAGGCCACACTTGACAGCGTCTTTCGTTGGCGGTTGTGGGGACCATAGCGCCAACAGGATACAAGGTTTCAAAAACCTGTCAGGTGTATGAGGAGGGAAAGATGCAACAGGCAATCCTCACGGTGGATCTGGGCTTTGGTGACGCGGGCAAAGGTTCCATCGTCGATTTTCTGACACGCACGCATGGCGCGCATACCGTCGTTCGTTATAATGGAGGGGCGCAAGCGGGGCATCGCGTGGTCGCGTTGGTTGGTGATCGCGAACTGGATCATGTCTTTTCCCAATTTGGCGCGGGGACCTTGGCCGGGGCTGCGACTCATCTCTCCCGCTTCATGTTGTTGGAACCATTGGCGATGTTGGCCGAGGAAGTCCATCTCCAAAGCCTCGGCGTGACCGATGCTTTCCGGCGGACCACGATTGACAGCCAGGCGTTGGTGATCACGCCCTTTCAGCGGGCCGTCAACCGCTTGCGTGAATTGGCGCGTGGTGCAGACCGGCATGGCAGCTGTGGCATGGGGATCGGCGAGACCATGGTTGATCGATTGGCCTATGGTGAGCAGGTGTTAGTGGCTGGTGATCTACAGAAGCGGGATCGGCTATTTGCCAAGTTAGCCTTTCTGCGCGAAGTCAATGTCCAAAAGGTGGTAACGCTGCTACCCAAGTTGGCTACCTTGGAACAAGCCCACCCCGAGCTAGATTTGTTATTGGATCCGGCTTGGGCTGATTGGCTGATGTCTGCTTATGGCGAATTCATGGCACAGGCGCAGTTGGTGCCAAACGCCTACTTGGCAACGCTCCTGGCCCGGCCCGGGACCGTCGTGTTTGAAGGGGCCCAAGGCGTGCTACTGGATGAGTGGGTTGGCTTTCACCCACACACCACCTGGAGCACCACGACCTTGGCCAATGCCGAGCAACTGTTGGCGGAAGCCAACTACCAGGGCCGGGTGACACGGATGGGCCTTACCCGTGCCTATGCCACCCGGCATGGTGCTGGCCCTTTGGTGACAGAAGAGCCAGCGTTGACCCAAGCCCTGCCCGACGCCTGTAACCACTTTGGCGCGTGGCAACAGGGCTTTCGCGTGGGGTGGCTGGATCTGGTTCTGTTGCGCTATGCCTGTGCCGTGGTTGGCCCACTGGATTCGCTGGCCGTCACTTGCCTGGATCGGCTCGCCGAGTGGCCGCTCCTCCAACTCTGTACCCACTATGCAGATAAGCAGGAACGTCTCACGCATTTGCCGCTTGCGCCGTCCGCGCGTGATCTGGCTCACCAAGCGCACTTGACCGCAACGTTGGCGCGTTGCCGCCCGTGCTATCGAACCATTTCCAGCCCGCTGGCGTTAGTAGAGCAGCTGACGACGGAGCTGGCCGTGCCGATTGGCTTAATTTCCCAGGGGCCACGGGCCGACCAAAAGCAATACTGCGCCTAGGGAGTGCGCACCACCCCTAGCTGTGCTATAATACCGTCGCTTCAACCACTTTCAACCAACGCCTAACCGCGCCAGTGAGGGAGAACGGTGTATGAATACCGGTGAGGGTGAGCCTGCCGTCAAGATCACCAATATAACGAGTGAAGTCTTTGAATGGCCGCGTCCTGGTCTGTGGAATGGTAGCCACTTCTATGGCAATGCCAGCCTGCACAAGGTAACTGTCTATACAGATCAGGGGCTTGTCGGGATCGGCTGGAATGGCGGCACGGCTGCGACCCGTCCCCAACGCCTCTTACCTCCCTTTATCGACTATTATCGAACGCTTTGCCTCGGGCGCAATCCTCTGGACACGGCAACCCTGGTCCGCGACTTGTGGGAAAAGCAGATCAAGATTTTAGGGCCAGCCGGGCTGCATACCCAAGTGCTGGCCGCCATCTTGATTGCTTGTTGGGATATCAAAGGCAAGGCACTCAACCAATCAATTCACCAACTTCTTGGCGGCGCGCAAACCCGGGTGCCGGTCTACATTGCTGGTGGGTACTATGCCGAAGGCAAGGGCTTGGCCCAACTGCAAGAGGAGTTGCGCTACAATGTCGAAGTGCTCCACGCGCGCGCCGTCAAGATCAAGATCGGCGACCCCAAGGTTGGGTTGGCGGGCGATTTGGCGCGGGTGGCCGCCGCGCGGGAGGCCATTGGTCCCGGTGTCCGGCTTATGGTCGATGCCAATTGCGCCTGTGATCTACCCACCGCGCTCGCCTTTGCCCAGGAGCTGCCCAACTATGATGTCTATTGGTTTGAAGAGCCGATGCCCATCTATTGGTTTGCCGAACATCAACAACTCGCGGCAGCTTCAGCCGTGAAAATCGCCGTAGGGGAAAATTACTATACCTACGCCGACTTCAAAAATATTTTGGACTACCAAGGCGCGGCGATCCTGAATGTGGATGTGGCGATCTGCCCTGGCTATGATGTCGCCCGCGCAGTTGCGTTGTTGGCACAAGCACGCGGGCTGACGATTGCGCCCCATGGCTGCCAAGAATTGCAATTGCCCCTGGTGGCGGGGCTGCCCAACGGGGAATATCTCGAATACTATCCCGTGGAAGTGGACCCTTTGCGCAGTGAGATCTTTCAGCCACAACTGGTGCCCAACCAAGACGGCTATGTCGATGTCCCCGATCGACCGGGGATTGGCTTCGATCTCAACATGGAGCTCTTACAACGGTACCGCGTTCTGTCTGTGCTATAGCGCTGGGTGCTGGTGCAAAAGGGACTCTGCTTTTCGGTGGGTGGACAGTTGTCAGGGGGGCTGTTTACAACTGAAACGACCGCGCATCCCCCTTGCCTCCATTCTTGATGATCGGCTTCCTAACGGTTGGTCGATGCGGATGGTCTATAGTAAACTTGAGCAAAATTCGACTTGATTAAGCGTGTGGCAGCGCTCTTGAACTTCTACGCTGGCATCACAGCGCACCTATCGCGTTTTTTACAGTCCAGTTACACTTTCTTCGGTACGCTTCAAAGGTGCTCTTTCGACCACTCTTTTATAAGGAGTAGAGTATGGCGATTGCCAAACGATATCATCACTTCCGGCCCCTACGTCTATGCGTGTTTCTGCTTGTTTGTTGGGCAGCTTTTTGGGTGCCTCAGCCGGTCAGCGCCTATGCGGGCATTCATGTCGTTCAGCCTGGCGAGGGACTCTTGCAGATTGCACGGCGCTATGGCGTCAGCATGAGCAGTTTGGTCGCGACCAATGGTATTGCAAACTCCAATTACATTTATACCGGTCAGCGCTTAGTGATTCCCGATGGCAGTGGTGGGAATACGAATGCGGTTGTTAGCCAGGGTGGCAGCTATGTAACCGTAGGACGAGGCGATTCCCTCTCGTTGATCGCTTCTTTACAGGGCATGACGGTGGCGGAATTGATGAGCCTCAATGGCTTGACGAATCCCAATCACGTTTGGATCGGCCAGCAGTTGCGGGTGCGCAGTGGTGGGGGAAGCAGCGTCAGCAGCACCTATACGGCCCCTAGCAGCAGTGGAACGCACATCGTGCAGCGGGGGGAAACGCTCTCCCAAATTGCCCAGCGTTATGGCGTATCCTTGCAGCAACTCATGGGGATCAATGGGGTGAGTAATCCCAATCATATCTATGTTGGGCAACGTCTACAAGTGACCGGTAGCGCCAGCCAGGCGAATCTCACCTATGCCCCAGCGGCTGGAACAAAACGGATTGACATCAACCTCTCGGCACAAACCCTGACGGCTTGGCAGGGCAGCACTATTGTGCTCAACACGATTATCAGCTCCGGCAAGGCTTCTACCCCAACGGTAACCGGACGCTACCGCATTGGGCTCAAATATGTCAAACAGCGTATGATAGGCCCTGGCTATGACATTCCCGATGTGCCGTGGGTCATGTATTTCTGGAGTGACTACGCCGTGCATGGCGCGTATTGGCATAACAGCTTTGGCGTGCCCATTAGCCACGGCTGTGTCAATATGCGCCCTAGCGAAGCGGAATTTCTCTTTGGCTGGGCCGAGGTGGGTACAGAAGTGAATGTGTACTATTAGAAGGCGTGGGCAGGGGACAGAAGTCAGAAGGCAGAATCTGTCCCCTGACTTCTGACTTCTGCCCCACGACTATGCTTGCTTGATCAGTTGCGTCGTTGTTGAACAAGCGCAGGGACTATGTATCATCCATCCTACAATATTGGCATCGAAGAAGAGTATCAACTGATCGATCCCGCCAGCCGTGAATTGCTGGGCTATGTGCGTCAATCGATGTCGCGCGATCGCATGGTGGTCAATGAACGGACGACTGCGACTGATTTTGCCCAGCAGATTGGTGAAGCAGTCATTGAAGTGGGGACACCGGTAGCTGCTGATATTAAGGAGGCGCGTGGGCAACTTTTGCGCATGCGTACCCAGATGCTGGAATTTGCCAACAGCAGTGGTTGTCAACTAGCGGCATCGGGGACCCATCCCTTTAGCCATTGGGAAGGGCGTAGCGAAGTGATGCCGGGCTACCGGGCGATTCTAGAAGATGCCCAGATGATTGCCCGGCGCATTCTGGCCTTTGGGTTGCGGGTCCACATTGGTGTCGAAGACCGCGAATTGGCGGTAGATGTCATGAACACTATGCGCTATGTGCTGCCCCATATTCTCTGTTTGGCGACGAGTAGTCCGTTCTGGAATGGTCGGAACACAGGGCTCAAGAGCTATCGCGCGGTTCTGATGGATGCCCTGCCGCGGACGGGGATTCCCGGCTCCTTTGCCAGCTACCAAGAATATCGCGGCTATATCGACACCCTCGTGCGCACCAATAGCATCCCGGACGCCAGCCGCGTGCGCTATGATATCATGCCCCATCATCGCTTCCCTACCCTTGTGATCCGCATCTGTGACATGCTGCCTAGCTGCCTGGATACCTTGGCGGTCACGGCGCTTATTCAGGCCACCGTTGCTTGGATGGTCGATCTGCGGCAGCGCAATCTCTCCTTTCGCAGCTACGAGCGACTGCTGATTGCCGAAAACAAGTGGCGCGCCGTGCGTTATGGGCTTGACGGCAAGCTGATTGATTGGGGGATTGAGCAGATGGCCCCAGCCACAGAGCTGATCCGCGAATTGCTGGCCTTTGTCACCCCCTTTGCGCACAAGCTCAATAGTGAAGACGAACTGGCCCATGTGGAGACAATTTTGCAACGGGGGGCGAATGCTGCGCAGCAGGTACAGCACTGGCAAAACGCCAACCAAGATGCCAAAGCAGTCGTGGACTTTATTGTGACAGAGACGGAGAAACTCGCATGATCGCCCGCCCTTCGCTCTCCCTTGGCATTGAAGAAGAATATCAGATCATCGATCCAGAAACGCGCGAAATGCGCTCGTTTATCACCCAGTTTATTGATAACGAACGGGTGATCATGGTGGAGCGCGAACTCAAGCCCGAGCTGCACCAATCCATGGTTGAACTGGGGACGCCTGCCTGCGAGACGATTGCCCAACTGCAAGAAGAACTCGTCAAACAGCGCAGCTTTATTGTAGGGCTGGCGGCCCAAAAGGAGTTGGCGGTGGTAGCCGCGGCCACCCACCCCTTTAGCAGTTGGCTCGATCAGCCGGTGACACCATTGCCCCGCTATCAAGGGGTGTTGGAAGAGATGCAGTTGCTGGCGCAGCGGCTGCTGATCTTTGGTATGCATGTCCACATTGGCATTGAAGATCGGGCCTTTGCCGTGGACACGATGAATGTCGTGCGCTACATGCTGCCCCACCTGCTAGCTTTGAGCACGAGCAGTCCTTTTTGGCTGGGGCGTAAGACGGGGCTCAAGAGCTATCGCTCCGTCGTCTTTGAAGATTTCCCCCGCTCTGGCATCCCCGATATCTGCCGCACGGTAGCCGAGTATGATAACCTGGTGCGCTCCCTAGCCAATGTGGGGGTCATCCCCGACGCCAGCAAGATTTGGTGGGATGTGCGCCCGCACCACAAATACCCAACCTTAGAATTTCGCATCTGTGATATCTGCACCCGTGTGGACGAAGCCATCGCCATTGCGGCGGTCTTTCAAGCGCTGGTGCTTTGGCTTTGGAAGCTGCGCCGCAAGAACCTGACCTTTCGCATCTATCGGCGCGATCTGATCGAAGAGAACCGCTGGCGCGCCTCACGCTATGGCCTGGACGGCAAGATGATCGACTTTGGTAAATCCGTTGAAGCACCGACCCGCGCCCTGATTCGCGAGTTGTTGGAGATGATCGGCGAAGAGATCGACGAGCTAGGGACGCGCTCCTTTATCGAACCCATTGAACGCATGTTGCAGAATGGCACCAGCGCCGATCGTCAATTGCGCGTCTTTGCCGACACCAGCGACCTCAAAGCCGTTGTCGATCATTTGATCGCCGAGACAAAAGATGGTTTGCTCTAGGTAGGGCAAGCGAGAACTTGGTTATAGCATCCGGATAATGAGAGTAAATAAATTAAATCGGTAAAAGGCCGACGTAACGAAGCAAAGGGTCGGAGCCGTGGGCAAAGTGATCCAAGAAGGTATTGACCCGTGCCTTGAGGGCATCCCAATCATCAGCCAGGCGATGGAGGTGAAGACAGTCTTGATACAACCAGCGCCAGAGCTTCTCGATGGGGTTGAGCCAGGAAGCATAGGTGGGGAGACAGAGGAGTTGAATGGGCAAGAGATCATGTCTGGCTGTGTCACTGGGCTGAGTGGGCCAGTTAGGCGGCAACTTGGGGGGCCAGGGCAAGTGCTGGGGTTGCAAGGGAGCGAGCACTGCGGGATGAAAATGGACGGGCCAGTTGTCGAGCACGACATAGATGGTTTCGGCGGCTGGGTAAGCGGCGCAGAGGTCGTACCAGAAGGCGGCTAAAGTCGGGAGGGTGATGGCACTGCGCTGACGATAGTGCACTTGACCGGTAAGGGCGTTGAGCGCGCCCAGGATGCGGCTGTCGGTATCACAGCGGTGGCTACGATACGCCAACGGCTGCTGGTCACCGGCCGCTTCATAGGCCGCGGCCAGGGTGGGTTGGCGATAGAAGGTCAACTCATCCAGGTAGAGCAAGACATAGCGTTCGGGGGCGTAGTAGGCACGCAAGCGACATTGCTCAATCAGGTCCACTTTCGCCCAGTAGCGGGTATCAGGACTATGCACATAGTGCCGGCCCCGCTTGTAGTGGATGCCCAAACGCGTGAGCACCTGACTTACCCCAGCCCTCGACAGCCCGGACAACCACGGAATCTGCTGCGCCAGCCGTGCCAGCCGCCAGCGGCTCTCGGCGTAGCCAAAGCACCGGGGCGTGCGCCTGACCACTTGCAGCACGGCGGTTTTGGCGGCCTCAGCCGTTGGTTGCTGAGGGGGAAAAACAGGGCTTGCGGCCCCGGCCTGGCTTGATCCTTAACCCGGCGCATCCCTGTGCTTCGTAGGCGTCCAGCCAGGCGTACACGCTGTCTGGATCCCGCGTTTTCAGCAGACCTTGGCGCGCTACCTGACTCGCCACCGCACCTTCGGCGATTTTGAGCAAGGCGGCGGCACGTTCCCGCAGGTAGGCTTTCGGTTCCCGATCCCGCAGGTCGATTAACTCGGCTTTTTGTTCAGCCGTTAGCGTGAGGGTTCTGATTGTAGGCATTGGGTTTTCCTCCTACCCACAAGTCTACCACACTGCCCTTCTTTTACCGAATTTATTTCTTAACGTTCATAATCCGGTAGCTAACCGCGAAAAGCGCCCGCAGGCGCTTTTCGCGGTTCGTCAAGGGTTTTAACCCCGCATTTTTCAAGTTCGCGATGGGCCTGGTTAGCTCTAGGATTTTTTCTTGACAACACTCCAAAAATGAGTTAAATTGGAGTTTGGTCAGGTTGTGTAAAATGCCTGGAGGATAAATGAGCACACATACCGAGATAGCCGCGCCCAAAAAAGTACGCGTTCAGGTGGATCTCTCTGAGACAGAAGCCACCATGTTGCATCATTTGGCCGAACGGCTTGCCGTACGTTCGCGCGCCGATCTGTTGCAACAAGCTTATGGTATTTTTCTCTGGGTAGTGAACGAGCTTTTGTCTGGCCGTCGTATTGTAAGCGTGACACCAGAGATGTTGCGGACCATTGATAAATGTAAAGAGCTAAGCGTGCCAGCTGTAGAGCCACTACTTTTTAACCATTATGACTATCTGGTTGCTCGCCCAGAAACAGGGTATAAACAGCTGTACCTAAAAGGGCGCAATATGCGGGTCGGCCAGTTGATCTATAAAATGCGCGCCAACCAGCTCTCGCTAGAAGAAGCCGCGTCTGACATGGATCTACCTGTCGCCCAGATCAGAGAAGCCCAAGTCTATTACGCAGTCAATCGGGATTTGGTTGAACAAGAGGCTGCTGAGGAAAAGCAACATCTTCACGCTGCAGGAGTCGTGTTTGGGTCTCAAACTCTATCTTGACGATTGCGCCTTTTCCTATCGTCTGCGCCAGCTATTACTGACTGCCGGTCATATCGTACAAATTCCGGCAGAAGTAGAGCCACCCTTAACGGGCCAAGCTGATGCCATCCATTTTGCGCATGTTCGTGCAACTGGTCAGATCATCTTGACCTATAACCCCGCTGACTTTGTCCAGCTACATGAACAATATCCTGCCCACGCTGGTATTTTTGCTGCCTATCAAGATAATAACCCAGCTCGCGATATGACTTATGCCGATGTTGTGCGGGCGATTGCTAATCTGCAGCAGATGGGCGTGCCCTTGGCTGGAAACTTTTGGATTCTTAATGCCTATCAATGGTGAGCCGTGAAAGGACGCAATGACCATGGCGAATGCGATTTATGAACGCCCCATCGAAATTTTACAGAAGCTCATTCAATTTGATACCACCAATCCCCCCGGCAATGAAGCCGCCTGTGTCGCCTACCTTGATGAGTTGCTCCAAGCCGCGGGCCTGACGACCACCATTCTCGCCAAAGATCCGCAGCGCCCCAATCTCGTCGCGCGGTTAGCCGGGCGGGGAGAAGCCCCGGCCTTGGTCTTGCAAGGCCATGTGGATGTGGTGACGACCGCTAATCAAGCGTGGGCGCAGCCGCCCTTTGCGGCCAAGGTGGTGGATAACTATCTCTGGGGCCGCGGTGCGCTGGATATGAAGGGCGGCGTGGTGATGATGCTCTGTGCGCTGCTCCGCGCCAAAGCCGAGGGTTTTACCCCCGCCGGTGATATTATTCTCACTATTATGAGCGATGAAGAGGCGGGCAGTGATTACGGCGCGCGTTTTCTGGTGGAAGAACATCCCGAGCAATTTGCGGGCGCGAAGTATGCCATTGGCGAGGGGGGTGGTTCTTCGAGCTACGTGGGTGATCAGCGCTTCTACTCGATCATGGTGGCGGAAAAGCAGGTTTGCTGGATGCGTGCTACCTTTCGGGGGCCAGGGGGCCATGGTTCTTCGCCCTTGCGTGGTGGGGCGATGGCTAAGTTGGGCCATGTATTGAGCACGCTCGATCAAAATCGGCTGCCGGTCCATGTCACACCGGTGATGGAGCAGATGATAGCCACTTTGGCCGAGTCCGCCCCTGCGCCATTGGACGCGCTCATGGCCCAACTGTGCGATCCGGCGCAGAGTGATCGAATCCTTGATCAACTGGTTGCCGAAGGCGTTACCTTGGCCCGGCCCTTAGACGCGTTGCTCCATAACACCGTCAACGCGACAGTAGTGCAAGGGGGCTTTAAGACCAATGTGATCCCCAGCGAAATTATGCTGGAACTCGATGGCCGGTTGCTGCCCGGCTTTACGCCCGCGGATGTCCAAGCGGAGTTGGCGCAGTTGCTGGGCGAGCCCTTGTCGATTGAACTGATCCGGCATGACCCGGGCCGCGCCGACGTGGATATGACGCTCTTCCCACTCTTCACGGGTATTCTACACGATCTCGATCCCGACGCTGTGCCGATGCCGGCTATGGTCGGGGGCTTTACCGATGGCCGGATGTTCGCCCGCCTGGGGATTCAAAATTATGGCTTCTTGCCGCTCCGCTTGCCCAAGGATTTCAATCCAGGGCCAACCGTTCACGCCGCCAATGAACGGGTGCCGGTTGATGCGATTGCCTTTGGCTGTGAAGCCGTTTATCAGGTGTTGCGCCGCTACCAAGCCATCGGCTGAAACCCTGTGGCTGTTACCAGAAGTCCCGCTGATGAAGGGTAAGAAATTGAAGCGGTAGACCTTACTCGTGCGCTTGAGCGCAGCTTGACCGAGCAGGCGCTCATTTCAATCCGCGCTGATTTACCGAATTGAATGGTTACCCTTCATAAGCGGGCTATCACCGCCGTGCGCTTGAGCTTAGGGTGCCGTTTGGATGACGGGCAGATAGATCTGATGCCGCTGATCATCGACAACGCTGCTGTCGTCGGCCACTTGGATAACGACGATTTGGTTTAGCGGGTAGGCCGCATCCGCTAGCTGGCTGCGCAGGCTGCGCTGCCAGCTAGCCTGATCGTCCGTGCCGTCTTGAAGGAGCGGCGGTACGATTGCGGCGATTTGCGTAATCGCTGGGTCAAGCCCCGTAACCCACCCCATATTCCCCGACCAGAAGCGAACACCCGACCAGAAGCGAACACCCGACCAGAAGCGAACACCCGACCAGAAACGGACGCCGGACCAGAAACGGACCCCCGACCAAAAGCGCACGCCCGCTCCCATGCGATTGCCATACCAATATTGGCCGTTTCTGATCCGAAGCTGCCCCCTACTAAAAGTCAGATTCATGGCGATAACCTCGTCCAGACTGAGCCAGGATAAGGTCGGCTGTGGCCCCTGCTGCTCGGCTAGGGCTGCGCCTAGAAAGATTGGCTGCGTGCCCGCACGTTCGCGGGCATAGTAGAGGTAAACAGCTTTTTTATTAGGAGTCGCATCGCTGATGATAAGTTGAACCGGGCCAGCATAATGGGCATTGTAGGCTTGAAAATCGGGGATTTCATCAAGATCGTTGTTGGCAATGAGATAGTTGATCTGACCCGAATCAGGCGCGGTTTCAAGTTGATCAACAAGGCCATTGGCGCCAACGGGGTGCTGGGCATCGATCCGCCCATCCCGATTTTGATCAAGCGCAGTGACAAGGGAAAGTGGTAGACCACTTTCTTCGAGATCCCACAGCCCATCATTGTCGCTATCGAGATCAAGATAGTCAGGAATGCCATCTTGATCGGTATCGCCCTGAATGGCTGTTGCTTCTTCGATCGCATCTGGAATCCCATCGTTATCGGCATCCAAATCGAGCCTTGGGGTGGTCGCGGCCAAATTACAATTGGCTCCCCAGCTAATGGCCGCTTGGAAAAGCTGCCAGCCTTCGGCGGTAAAGCGCTCGCCGAGGCCATTGGCAAAGGCGATCCGCCGGGCGGGTGCCGTCATGCCTACCATGGTAGCACCGGTCTCATAGGCAAAAATAGTCGCAAGATTGTTGCGGGCGAGGGTGGCAATCTTGGTTGCGCCTTGGCTTGGCACACCCCAGAAAAAGGGCGTATTGCGCTGATTCAGTGTGACAATGCCTCGCAGATGCGCGGCTAGCGGATGGTTCGGTGCCACCAGGTTGACCTGCGTTTGGTTGAGAAAGATGCCATAATCAAGGAAGGTCGGTCCGGTCATCTTGAGATCGTCATATAACCCTGCTTCCCACGTTAGAATGGAAACCGGAAGGTCGCGAAAGCGCTGGTTGATGAAAAATGACAAGGTAGAGTCCGAGATCAGCACCAGGTCAATCCCTTGGGTATCCTTGGTGGTCACTTCGAACTGGCTGCGCACTACCAGCGAAAAGCCGAGTTTGCTGATTTGATTCGCCAAGATCTGATCGCGCTTGGGCAAAGGGCGCAGGCTGCTAATAAAAAGAATCTTCTTGTTCAAACAACTGGGGGCCTCATTGGTGACTCCATCGCCATCACTATCGGCGGGATTCGGGCTGTTCTGCTGCCTGGGTGGGCTCCAAACCGTGTTGAGATCGCGCTGGATATCCAGGGCTCTGTTGGCGCTCTCCTCGGGAACCCCTTCCCGCAGTACGGCATCGGGGGCCCAAATCCGGCCACTGCCTTGCTGAAAGACGTTATCGATCAGATCGCCTTGGTTGGTCACTGCCGAGCGCGCCGTGTCCATCAGCCGAAACTTCACTTGATCGGGCGTGAGCTGGGGGCGTTTTTGTAACAGGAGGGCGGCTACACCCGTCGTGATAGCGGCGGCCATACTCGTGCCATTGAGCCAATACATGCTCCTGGTTGGCTCAAACTCCGGATGCAGTTGGGCCAAGGTTGCACCAGTGTCCATATAGGCTGGAATGTGAGCCCCAGGCGCCAGCACATCTGGCTTGATAAAGCCATCTAAGGTTGGGCCTGTGCTAGACCAGCTCGCGACAAAGTCATCTTCCCATTGGTCCGCCGTTTGGTTGGTGTCATACGCGCCCACCGTGATCACATAGGGGTTGTTGCCAGGCACGGTGATCGTCTGTGCGTACGGACCAGTGTTGCCCGCCGCCGCAATCACCACAAGCCCCTGCTGCCAGGCTGCCGTCGCCGCCCGACTGACCGGATCCATAAAATAGGGGGTGGTCGGCTGCGCGGTAAGACTTAGGTTGATGATCCGTGTGCCAAATTGTGCTTTGGTTTCAACGGCATATTGCAGACCTTCAATGACATCAATATAAGAGCCTGAGCCGTCGCTCCCCAGCACCCGAATGCTCAATAACTTGGCATCCGGGGCGATGCCCATATCATACCCTTGCCCCGCGGTTGTAAACTTATTCCAGATCGTGCTGGCAATATGGGTGCCATGGCCGTAGGGGTCTTCGCTAAATTGCTGTGGGCTCCAGCAATAGCCTGTGCGCTGCTGGTGATACTCATTCTGCTGCGCACATTGGCCATTCCCCGTAAAATCAGCTTGCCCCAAAAATTGGTTGGCGAGTTCTGGCCCAAGGGTGTCAACAACGGCGGGGTTCATGGCAATGCCCGTGTCGATGAGCGCAATGGTGACGCCGGCGCCAGTCAGATTGTCCGGTGATTGGCGCGTTGCCCCATGGAGTTGGGTTACGCCCACCGCCACCGAAGCCGGGCTAGGCACTGCCCAGACGTTCTTATCGGGCGTGGGTTCCATGTAGGCGGCTGTGTGAACGGGTTGATCTTGGACAACCGAAAGCACGCCAGGGTGACGCTTGAGTTGGGGTAAGCGGGCGGCTGGTAGCCGCGCGCCCACCGCGTTGATCAGCCATAAGTCACTGATCACTTGGCCGCCGACGGCCTCTACGGCTTGTTTGGCTACTGCGGTATCGCGTCCGGTTACGATCACGGTGCTGTCAATCGCCAATGGTTCCACCGTTACGGGTGCCACTGTTGGCGGCGGTATCATTGGCGTGGAGGCATGAACCAGGGAAGGGGATAACAGACTCATCAAAAGGCCCGCGAGGATAAGGACAGAGATGATTGGCTTGCTCCACAGGCAACTCGTGCATGGGAATAACATGTGGTTTACCCTTATGTTGCTAGCTAGGCTTCGCTTGAGGATGTAGCGCGTACAAGAATTTGTGAACGCAGATGGCCTAATCTTGTGTCGAATCTTGTGTCGATCGAATGCAAACTAGTGCAAAGAACGTTGTTGGCGCTACTGAAACCACTTTGTTTTGCGTTCGGCTAAACAATTCTTGCCTGCTACTTAACGGAGAAGGAGGTTAGATAAAGAAAAGGGTAATGCGCTCCATATTCTCCAGAATTCAATTAACATTGTATCAGATATTTCTTTAAGTTAATATTGCATTTATGCATGATTTTGTATCAGGATATCTTAGGTGGTTTTCGGAGAAAGGTTTGTCAGCTTACCTAGGATCAAGTCATCCTTTTTGTGGTTTTCTCTTCTAGAAAAATCGCCTATCTCGCTGGGGAACTAAGACTTTATACCCATGACAACCAAGTCGTATCTTTGTTACAATCTTCCGTGCTTGCCCCTCGCTTGTTCGCTTTTGCGTACATCACTCCCCCTTAGGCGTTACGCACTTGGGCCAGACCTGTCGGGTCTCTGGTCACGCTGATCAACGGCGTAACTTCTAATCCGTAAGACTAGATTACCCGTAAGACTAGATTACCCGTAAGACTAGATTACCCGTAAGACTAGATTACAACGTGCTGAAGAATTAGCGGTATTCAGGCGTCTGGCGTAAACCATTTATAATCGGACAACGAGTTAAGATTTTCTATACGATTGGGTCCTTGCTACAATTAGGTCGGAGGAGAGAGAATGCAGCGCAAGGGCAAGGCATTCGAGCTTTGGCAGCAGCAGGTGGAACGCTTTGCGAATCTGCGTTGGCGTCTGACGGCGCTGCTGGCTATGATTTTGATATGTACATTACTTGTGATTGGCGTCACGGTGGTGACTTTTGTCCAGCAGACCGAAGTGGCGGCCTGGCGTGGGCGACAAAGTGAAGCGACACGGAATACGGTACGTGTCGTTACGAATTTATTAGAGAATACCCAGAAATCCCTAACCTTTATCAATCTAGTCGGCCTCGATAATATTGAAGCAGATCAAGCCTTTCTCAATCAATTGCTTCGGCAATATCCTATTCTCCAAGAAATTGTCTATCTAAACTCGCAAGGCCAACCAGTGGCAGCGACCACGGCCGCTATATTCCTCGAACAGGAGCGCGCCCAGGTGGTTGAAACTCCATGGTTCAGAGCGGCGCAAGCTGGGAATGTGTATTATGGCGATTTAACGATTGCCGATACCGCGGCACCCTATCTGATTATGGCTGTGCCCGCGCCCAATGCTAGCGTGATCGCGGCGCGGGTTAATATGGCGGTGCTATGGACGTTGGTGGCCGACCTACGTTTTGGAAAAAGTGGCCTAACCTATCTCATTGATCGGCGTAACCAGATTATTGCTCACACCGAGCCGCAAGTGGCACTGGCTCAAACGATCTGGCCCAAACCGACGGCCTGGGCTACGGCATTGACTCCGCGCACCATTTGGTATGGGGAGTATGTCAATTTTAGAGATCAGCGGGTCGTGGGGGCAGTCGCCTGGATTCCGGGCGTTGATTGGGTGGTTGTGACCGAACTAGCGAACGCCGAGGCTTTTGCCGCCAGCCGCCGGGCATATTGGTTGTTGGGCAGTGGGATGCTCGCCTTTATGATCTTAATGATGTGGCTTAGTGCTGAATGGTTGGAAGGGCTGATCTTAACGCCGATTGAACGGCTGCGCGACGGCGCTGAGCGGATTGGTCAAGGTGATTTGACCCATCGCATTGAGCTTGTGCGCAAGGATGAAATTGGTCAGGTAGCGGTCGCCTTTAATCAAATGGCCGGTGAGTTGGCCGGACTCTATGAGAGCCTGGAACAGAAGATTGCCGAGCGCACACAACAGCTGGAAGAACAGGCGGCTGAATTAGCGCGTTCCAATCGGGAACTGGCCCAATTTGCCTATGTAGCCTCGCATGATCTGCAAGAGCCGTTGCGCATGGTGACCAGCTATGTGCAGCTGATCGAACGGCGCTATCGTGGTCAGTTGGATGGCGAGGCTGATTCATTCATTGCCTTTGCTGTGGATGGGGCTACGCGTATGCAGCAACTCATTCGCGATCTGCTGGCCTATTCGCGCGTCGGCACTCGAACCCAGCCGTTTCGCTTGGTCGATTGCCAATTGATCTGGCAGCAAGTGCTTGATAATTTGCAAATGGCCATCCAGGAAAGCCAAGCGGTGGTCACCGCCGACCCACTGCCGCCCCTCATGGTCAATCCAACGCAATTGAGCCAATTATTTCAGAATTTGCTAACCAATGCGATAAAATTCCGGCGCACTCATCCGCCGACGGTTCACCTGAGTGCACGCTATCTAGCTGAAGATGCCGAATGGCTCTTTGTGGTTGCCGATAATGGGATTGGGATTGCGCCCGAAGATTTCGACCGTATTTTTCTGATCTTCCAACGTCTGCATACGCGCAGCGAATATCCTGGCACAGGCATTGGGCTGGCCATCTGTAAGAAGATTGTTGATCTGCACGGTGGCCGACTTTGGGTAGAATCGACGGTGGGGCAAGGGACAACCTTTTATTTTACCCTACCGACGAGGGCTGTATAGCGTTCAAGTAATTCAGTGGACTTATGTAGCACTAGCCTTGTCAAGTGTTCAAAAGTTGCGCGGTCACATTGGCGAAACACGCTGTTGCCTAAGCCCTATCAGGCTTTCATCGATTAGGAAATGAAGATGCTAGAGAACTCCATTCAGACTTTGTTGGTAGAGGACAACCCGGGCGATACGTTGTTGTTGCGCCAAATGTTGACCGATACACCATTTTGGCGGGTTGATCTCACTTGTACAGAACGGCTGCAGTCAGCCATGGAACTTGCCCAACAAACCCAGTTCGATGTCATCTTGTTGGATCTTTCCTTGCCCGATAGCCGTGGTTACGCTACCTTTGAACGATTGCGCCACCAAACGTCGCAGACGCCGATTATCTTGTTAACTAGCTCGGATGACCAAGAGCTAGCGGTGCGAGCCGTGCGGGGGGGAGCCCAAGACTATTTGATCAAGGGCGAGATCAATGCCCACCTGCTGGTCCGCTCCATGCGCTATGCCATGGAGCGCAAACGTACCGAAGAAGCGTTGCGCGATCACCATCTGCGCTATCAAGCCCTCTTTGAAAACAACCATATTGGCGTCTACATTATTGGGATGGATGGGGCGCTCATGAATTTGAATCAGCAAGGCGCGGTTCTGCTTGATTATCCGGTCGAGTCGTTGATCGGTACACCCCTGCGTCGCTATCTGGTTCCACACGAGCATGCTGGTTTTGATCAACAATGGGCCGCGCTCCTGGCTGGCAAAATGTTGCCCCTTTCTGAGCAAACGCTCTTGCGTAGTGATGGCTCGGAATTGCCGGTCGAGCTTCATCATATTGTGGTGCGCAATGGCAATGGCAAGGTCCTATATATTCAAAGCATTGTGCGTGATGTCTCCAAGCGCAAGCAGGCCGAGGCCGCGCTAGAGGCGGAACGAACGCAATTGGCCCATCGCGTCGAAGAACGGACCAAAGAATTAAGCGTTGCCAATGCCGAACTCCAGCGTAGCGCACGGCTCAAAGATGAATTTCTTGCCACCGTGAGCCATGAATTGCGGACACCACTCAGCGTGATTCTGACCTTGGCCGAGGCGATCAACGACGAGGTCTATGGCGAAACAACCCAGCGGCAACGAAAGGCGATCGAGCGGATCGTCAAAAGTGGCCGCCATCTGTTGGAATTGATCAATGACATTATTGACGTTTCCAAAGTAGAATCAGGCAAGCTGACCTTAGAGATCGGCCCCGTCTCGGTGACCAATCTCTGTGAAGATTGCCTGCAAATGGTCCAAGAGATCGCGCAAAGCAAGCAGATTCAGTTGACCAAAAGCTTCTCCTTGACCAATGATCTCCTCTACGCCGATGGCCGCCGCTTGATGCAAATTTTGTTAAATCTGCTCAATAACGCGGTCAAGTTCACCCCAGAGCAAGGGCGTGTCATGTTAGAGGTCTATGAAGATGCCGAGCAAGAATCGCTGACGCTGGTTGTCTCTGACACGGGAATTGGCATTGCCAATGAGGATATTGCCAAGCTCTTCCGCCCTTTTATTCAACTGGATAGCAAACTAGCACGCCAATACCAAGGCGCTGGTCTAGGTCTGGCGCTAGTCTATCGCTTAACGCGGCTGCATGGGGGGAGTGTGGCGGTAGAGAGTGTGCTCAATCAGGGGAGCCGCTTTACCATTGTCTTGCCTCATCATCGTCGCCGCGATCCCCATGTGAGAATTTTTGATCAACTGGCGCTCCTCCAATCATCTGCTCTCCCAACTTCGTCTAGCGCAAGGGCAACGCCTATGTTGCTCATCCTTGCTGACGAAAACGAGTTCAGCACCCATGAACTGAAGCTGCAACTTGCCCAAGAGGGCCATCCTGTGGTCTTTGCCCAAAATGGTCTGGACGCGGTTGCCCAGAGCAAAAAACACCACCCCGCTTTACTTCTGGTTGACATGCAATTGCCTCAATTGGATAGCCTAGAAGCCATTCGCCAGATCCGGCAACATGCCGAACTGAACCATCTGCCCATTATTGCTTTAACCGCTTTGGCTGTGCCGGGCGACCGTGAACGCTATATCACCATGGGGGTTGATGAATTTGTGCGAAAGCCCTTAAGCCAGAAGTTACTACGCAACCTCTTGCGTCTCTATGACAATACCCACGCACGTTGAAACAGGACGCGGATAAACGCGGAAGGACGCGGATGAAACAATCCGCGTCCTTCCGCGTTTATCCGCGTCCTAAGCTTACTGGTTTTTTGTACTAGTTAGCTTCACCAAGCAACGCACCTTGCTGGTTGATTAGTTGCTTGCGGATTCTTGCTTTGTGGTATACTGCACAAATGCTCGCTACCTATGCCCCAACCCCGCGTGCTGTGGTTGTAGAATCATGAACAAAGTATACCCAATTCCCCTACCTAGCTACAGCTATTCAGGTGGCCCATCTTGTCTGCATGCGAGCAAAGTTCTATAGAGGAGAGAGACTGTTGAGATTCATGCACTGGTTACGGTCTACCAATCAAAAAAATGCACAAGAGTGCAGTGATTGGGGGTGTAGCGTTTGGCGGACGAGACGGTGGCTGGGGATTGGCGTGTTGGTGATTGTCCTATTCTCGACTCAGGCCGCTTATGCGCAACAACCATCGCCTACCTTTGATCTAAGCCAAGTCCCGACGCCGGTTTCCCCACCGTTTGCGCTGGCTGGGCAGGCCATCTACCAAGAAAGCTGTGCCCCCTGCCATGGTATGGAAGGCTTGGGTGATGGCCCCACCTCGCCACAATTGCCGAGTCCAGCCACCGTTTTTGCGAACCCCGACGCCATTTGGGAACGTAGCCCGGCTCAACTCTTTCATACCACCAAATTTGGACGAATTGAAAATCTCATGCCCCCTTGGCAGAACCAGCTCGATGACACCCAAATCTGGCAAGCGGTCGCCTATGCGTGGAGCCTGCACACCTCACAAACCGAGACAGATGCCGGCGCGGCGCTCTATGCCCAAAGCTGTGCCAACTGTCACGGACCACAAGGGGCCGGTGATGGCCCCGCGGCGCCGCCCAATCTGGTTGATTTTACTGACCGCGGCTATGCCATGGCGCGCAGCCAAGCCGATTGGCTGGCTGGCTGGCAAACGGCGCATGCCGATCTTGGCGCTGATTGGTCAATTGAAGAGCAGCGCCAAGTGCTGGAAACGATACGCTCCTTTTCCTATACGCCACCCTGGCAAAGTGCCTATCAAGCTGGCAGTGGCATCATTACCGGCACAGTGACGCAAGGAACGCCAGGGGGGATTGCCGTAGCGGGCCTAACGGCTACGCTCGAAGCCTATGTTAGCTTTACTCCGATTGCGAGCTTTACCACCACCGTAGATAGCCGCGGCGTCTTTACCTTTACCGAAGTAAGCACGGATCCCAGCATCAACTATGTCGTTGTTGTCGCGGCAGAAGCGCTCAACTATACCAGCCCACTCCTGACCTTTGCCCCTGACCAAACGGCCTTACAGACCCAACTCGCCATCTATGGCACAACGACGGATGGCAGTACCGTGCGGATTGACCAACTCCATTGGATCATCGACTCGCGCCCTGGGATTGTGGTCATGGGGGAGATCTTTACCTTTAGCAATACCGGCGATCGTACCTTTACAGGGACAACGGTAGACGGTGTGGCGGTGCCTGTGACGGTGGCATTTCGGGTGCCTGCCGACGCCCAAGAAGTGAGCTTTGAGAACGGCATCATTGGTGGGCGCTTTCAGCAGGTTGGTGACATGGTCTATGATACGATGCCGGTTGTCCCTGGACAGCGGACACGCCAGATTATCATGCGCTATTTTGTGCCGGTTGCTAATGAAAGCGCTAATTTTACGCAGGAGTTCCTTTACCCCATCGATCAAATGACGGTGTTGGTCACCGAGTTGCCGGAACTAGAAGTGGCTGTACCCGGCTTTACGCTAGCCCGCCGCGAAAATTTGCAAGGGCAGAACTATCAACTCTGGCAGCCAGAGGGGGGGGTACCTGCTGGCGTCACTGTGCAACTCATGGGTCTTCTCCAAGAAGGCGATACAGATCCGCGTGCGGTTGAGAGCGGGACAGCACCAGTAGGCACATCCACGAGTAGTGTCGTCCCCCTGCTCGAACCGTGGGCCCCTTGGGCGGTAGGGGCAGCGGTGGTGGTGGGCTTGATAAGCGTAGCTGGCTGGGCTTGGCAACAACAACGGACAGGGCGGCGTAGTCCGCGCCAGGAACTGCAAGCCCAACAGAATCTTCTCATTCTCCAAATTGCTGACTTGGATGATCAATATGGGGTACAAGCGGTGGCTGACGCGCACTGGCAACAGGAACGCGCCCATTTGAAGGCCCAATTGTTGCAGATCACCACTCGCCTAGAGGAGAGTGCATAAGCCTTGCCGTGGTCGGAGCGACGGCTTGCCACGGTGGGGTTGATCCTCATCAAACTCTCATTTTTGGATGGCATCATTAGCTTTTCTTCTGCTGGTGATGTGAGCTGCGTGGTTACGGTGCCGCCAATGAAGGTATGCTATAATGGGAGTTAGCCCGCTAAGTAGGTTATCTGCAGTTACAGAGCAATCGCCAGCCAAAAGCTGTGCGGGTCAATCCAGGCGTGTGATGGGTAGCGTTTAGATCTAGTAGAGACCCAGTAAGTATGTATCGATCGACAATGAGTCAATTTCTAGCCTTCTTCCGCAATCGTTTTTTGTGGACACCGGTGGCCGTGTTGATAATCACCCTGCTTGGCGGGCTTTTCCTGCCAATGAACTTACTTGCCCAAGAGAGCACACCTGCCCCCGCACCAAGCCGGGAAGTGACGGCGGATGAAGTGAATGTCGTGGCCCGTGAACTCTGGTGCCCCTTATGTAGCGGAGTGCGGTTGGATTCGTGTGAATTAAAAGCCTGTGACCAGATGCGCGATGTGATTGCCCTGAAGTTGGCCGAAGGCGAAGATACGGAATCGATCCGCACCTATTTTGTGGCCCAATATGGCCCACAGGTCTTGGGTGAGCCACCGTTGGAAGGCTTTAACTGGTTGGCCTGGGTGCTGCCTTTTGTCGTGCTCGCGGCTGGTGGTTATTTCCTATGGCAGACGTTGCGCTGGATGGTGCAACCGGCCGCGGTTGCGCCTGCGAACTCGCCTGGTCAGTCCTCCCCGACGCCGTCCTCCCCGATACCGTCCTCCCCGACACCGTCCTCCCCGTCATCATCTTCGCTGTCAACCGAGCGCAGCGACGATGATTATAGCAGCAAGTTAGCCGAGGAGTTAAAACGTTATGGCTGAACTCACTGAGCAACCGATGTCCGCATCTAGCCATGCCCCTGGCCCGGCCCCTCGCTCTGTGGCACTCTGGCGCTTGATCTTTGTGATGGTGCCACTTTTATTTATTGGCTTTCTGGGGATCCGCCTCTATCAAACCAATACGGCTGAGCAACGGGCTGCGGGCGAAGCGCCGCCCTTTACCTTCACGACTTTTGAGGGAGAAACCATAAGCTTGGCCGATCTACGGGGCAAGGGCGTTGTCCTCAATTTCTGGGCCAGTTGGTGTGATCCTTGCCGGGCTGAGGCACCGTTATTGGAAGCCGCTTGGCAGCGAGAAAAGGCCAATGGGATTGTCTTTATTGGGCTAGATTACCTAGATCAAGAACCGGCGGCTAAAGCCTTTCTTGCCGAATATGGCGTGACCTACCCCAATGGCCCCGATTTACAAAGTGAAGCTGCGCGTCGGTATGGAATCAAGGGGGTCCCCGAAACCTTCTTCATTGATCCAGCTGGCAAGATCGTACATACTGTCTTCGGCCCCATTCTCGACGAAACACAGTTTGAACAAACATTGGCAAAAATCCGCCCGAATTAGATACGCGGCGTTATAAATAGGAGTACACCCTTATGATCTTCAATATTGGGTATTTGATTCTCATCACGGCCATGGTCCTGGCTAGCTTTGGCATTATTACGGGTGTGTTGGGTGGTCAGCAGCGCAATGCGCGGTTGATCCAGAGTAGCTTTAACGCGGTCTTGGCCGTGGCGGGTCTCGTGACGATTGCCTCCATAATTTTGTGGTATGGCCTCTTGGCCGATCAATTCCAAGTGGTCTATATCTGGAACTCCTCAGAGAGAGCATTGCCGACCTTTTACAAATTTACGGCGATGTGGGGCGGTCAGTCGGGCAGTTTGCTCTTTTGGTCACTGATCCTCTCGGTTTATAGCACCGTTGCTGTGCTCAGTTTTCGCAAACGCCATGCGCTGCTCATGCCTTATGTCTATGCCACTTTGCTGGCAACCTCCCTCTTTTTCTTAGTTTTGATGATCTTCGCCGCCAACCCCTTTCGGCAAGTCGCCTTTATGCCTGCCGATGGTCAAGGGCTAAACCCGTTGCTGCAAAATTATTGGATGGTGATCCATCCTGTGATGCTCTATCTAGGCTATGTGGGTATTGCTGTTCCTTTTGCCTTTGCCGTAGCGGCCTTGGTGAGTAAGCGCTTAGACGGAGAGTGGCTGCAGACCATGCGACGTTGGACCCTGATTCCTTGGGTATTTCTATCCGCAGGCATTATTATGGGGAGCCAATGGGCCTATATGGAGCTGGGCTGGGGTGGCTACTGGGCGTGGGATCCGGTTGAGAATGCGAGTTTCTTGCCTTGGTTGACTGGTACCGCTTTTTTGCATAGCTTGATCATCCAAGAGCAACGGGGGATTCTCAAAGTCTGGAATATGGTGCTGATCTGGCTCACCTACTTTTTGGTGATCCTGGGGACCTTTACCACCCGCAGTGGCATTTTGGAAAGTGTACACAGCTTTGCGCGAAGTGATGTTGGCCCCTTTTTCTTGGGCTTCCTCCTACTGATCTTTCTGGGCTTCATCTGGCTGCTCTTTGATCGCTTGCCGCTACTGCGCGATGAGCACCAACTCGATTCGTATGCCAGCCGTGAAGCGGCCTTTCTTGGCAACAATTGGCTTTTTATCGGGATTACCTTTGCCACGCTGTGGGGTACTTTTTTCCCGATGTTTAGTGAGATCCTCACGGGTGATCGCATTGCGGTCGCAGCTCCCTTTTTCAACAAGGTCAATGGTCCTCTCTTTTTAGCGCTGCTGCTGCTCATGGGCGCGGGACCGTTGTTGGGCTGGCGGCACACCAGTCTAGAAGCGGTGCGTCGTCAATTTACCTGGCCTTTGCTAACCGGCTTGGTCATGGTTGGGGTGATGCTCTTTTTTAGCCGCAATGTCTACCCCATTATCGGCATGGCCGCTTGTGCCTTTATCACAGCAACGATTGTTCAGGAATATGTGCGTGGTGTCATTGCTCGCCGTATCCACAACGAAGAGTCGATTCCAGTGGCGATGGGGCAGCTGATCCGCCGGAATGGTCGGCGCTACGGCGGCTATATTGTGCACTTGGGGATTGTCTTCATCAGTATCGCGGTGATCGGTAATGAGTTTTTCCAGCAGACCACCCATGTTACGCTCAACCGTGGCGAAGGGGTCACTCTGGGTGGATATGAATTGGTCTATACAGGTCTCGAGAGTAATCGTGCCGCCAATCGCAGTGAAATTGGCGCACGGCTGCTTGTCTTTGCCGCGGATAGTGGTCGGCAACTAGGTTCGGTCTTGCCCCAACGGAACATCTATGACAAAACGCCGGATATGCCGACCAGTGAAGTCGGGTTACGCATGACCTTGGCCGAGGATGTCTATGTCGTGCTCAATGGATGGAACGGCCAGGGCGAAAGCGCAACCTTTTCGATCTTTGTGAACCCGCTGACGATCTGGATGTGGATTGGCGGTATTGTGATTGTCGTAGGGGTTTTGTTGGCTATTTGGCCGCACCCCAGCCAGCGTGCGCAAACGGTGACCCAATCGGCCTACGCACCCGCTGGTGCCACTGTTTCCTAACGATCTGATGGATGCTATGCTCTCGATTACGCTATTGTTTGCTCTTTTGATTTCACTGGCGGCTCTGGCCTATGTGGTGTTGCCACTGGTCCGCCAACAGTCACCGCTGCTTCCCGTCGAAGATGAACGACTTACCGATCTGCTGAGCCGTAAGGATACAGCCTTGCGCGCTATCAAAGCATTGGAATTTGATCATCAAATGGGAAAAATGAGTGAAGAAGATTTTCTGCGTTTTAACCAGCGTTTACGTCGCCAGGCCATTGTGCTTATTCAACAGATCGAGAAGATTCGGCCCGAAAGCGCGCTCTTAGACGAACAAGTCGAAGCGGCCATTGCGCGTGCACGCCAGCAACGCAATGCTAGTAGCCTCGCAACGGGCGAAGCTACGCCAGTTCCACCGTCCTTGGTGGGTGCAACCGCGGCGACTCCACCGGCGCGATTCTGCACCCAATGCGGCACCCAACTGGACGCCAGCCATAAGTTCTGTAGTAACTGTGGTACCCCAGTGGCAGGCAGCGCCGCGGTCAAGGCATAAGGGCGTGCGGTAGGTAGCCTGGCTATTTACTCTTTTTGCGCTCCTGTAGCTGGGCTTCAAGTTTGCTGACCTTCTCATTGATCGTGCTGAGTTGTGCTTGCAGCGCGGCTAAGGTCTGGAGAATTTGGGCTTGGGTCGCCGCGGGTGGTTCGCTTTCGGGTGCTTTGGGCGGCGCCGCAGTGGGAAAACCCATCATCCACCAAGGCTTCATCGCTTCTACCGCGTCGGTAAACTGGCGTTGGAAAGTCTCCGATTGTTTCACCGTTTGCTCCATGGCATCAACCATCAGGCTCGTATAATTTTCGGCAAATTTTTCCCACATCTTCAAACTCTCACGCACCGCTTTGTCTTGATACTGCTTGTCCTCTTTGGGAACGGCATTCATCGTGACGTTGACCAAGGACTCTTGAATAAAATTCATAGCATCGGTGAGATCGGTAAAGCGGCGTTCTTCGCCATCTTGCACGCGGCGTACTTGACCGCGCCACTCAATGCGTGGCTCACCTTCCTGATCGCGCCAGAGATCATGGGTAAACCGCAGGACAAAAGATGCCGTATCGCGTTGGCCTTTCATGCTGACTATCCTCGCTTTCACTATGGGTGACTTGCTCTAGCATATGCATCGAGATTACAGCCCAGTTGCAACAGTTCAGATCACAAGCCCATCCTGGAGAAGTTGTTCGTAGAGTTCGGTGGTTTCGGGCAGGGGATCAACCCCAAATTCCTCGGTCAAAACTTCGACACAGCGTTGGTAGGTGCGCAAAGCCAGGGGGCGATTGCCTTGAGCACTAAAGGCGCGCATTTGCACGCGGTAGGCATCTTCCCACACGGGATCAATGGCGAGTACCCGTTGGGTCAAGCGCAAACTTTCGAGGGGAGCGGAGCGGAGCAACAATTCGGCGAGCGTCGTCATGGTGTTAAGCGCCAGCAGTTGCAGGCGTTCCCGTTCGGCGCTCGTCCAATCCTCATAGCGGCGTTCGGGTAGATAATCGCCGTAGTACAACTTTACGGCTGTTTCATAACAGGCCACCGCAAAATCAGGATCCTGGGTTGGTGCCAGCCGCGCTTGGTTGCCAGCACTGATCAGGAGTTCCATCGCCTCGGTATCGAGCCAGACATTCTCAAAGTCGATCCCATAGGCCAATCCATAGCGTTTCACAAAGAGAGGGTCACTGCGTGGTTCGCGTTCGGGTTCTAGCGCTTTGTTAATGGAGTTCAGCGCCACTTTGAAATCGCTTTCTAC
>JAHBVH010000100.1 GCA_019637645.1 Caldilineaceae bacterium | reverse complement strand
GTTGCGTCTCTACAGATCGCAAAATGTTGCGTCTCTACAGATCGCAAAATATTGCGTCTCTACAGATCGCAAAATATTGCGTCTCTACCAATCATGATTTCTGGATCACAGCCGTTTCACATCGTGCGAATTACTTTCGCGCACGCCGGCTGCCGAAATTTCAATAAATTCGGCGTTTTCTTGCAACTCCTTAATCGTGCGCGCTCCCCCATAGCTTAACCCGGAGCGCAGACCACCCACTAATTGATAGACAATCTCTTTCACATGGCCGCGATAGGGCACGACTGCTTCGACGCCTTCGGGTACGACTTTGTCCCAGTCGGCTTGACTCTCGGCGCTTTCATCGGCTACGCCACTTTCCCCATCTTCCGCGGCTTTGCGCCCCATGGCGGCTCCCAATGACGCCATGCCACGCACAACTTTGACCTTTTGCCCATCCCGAATGACCGGCGAACCAGGCGCTTCTTCACAGCCCGCAAAGAGGCTGCCGA
The DNA here is from genome assembly GCA_019637645.1 of Caldilineaceae bacterium. Next base: position 27,367 of record JAHBVH010000100.1, on the reverse strand, counting down.
TCATGACGGTATCCGCACCGGCAGCCAGGGCTTTGACCATATCTCCCGACGTTTTGATCCCACCATCAGCAATGAGTGGAATGTCAATCCCCGCAGCTTGCAACCCTTCCAGGCTGTCCATGATCGCCGTCAGTTGGGGGACGCCAAAGCCGGTGACGATCCGCGTGGTACAGATAGAACCCGGCCCGATCCCCACTTTAATGGCGCTTGCCCCTGCCTCGGCTAGCTCACGCGCACCATCGGCGGTGGCAACATTGCCTGCGATGATCTGCGCCTTGGGGTAGTCGCGATGCAACGTGCGTACCATCGCGATACAATGGTCGGCGTGGCCGTGGGCAATGTCCAGCACCAACACATCCGCGCCCGCGTCGAGCAGGGCCGCGGCGCGTTCAAGATCGGTCGGTTTGACTCCAATCGCCGCGCCGACCCGCAGCCGCCCTTTCTCGTCGGTCGTTGCGTCAGGATATTCGCGCCGTTTGATCACATCCTGCGCGGTAATCAACCCTACCAGATTGCCCGCGTCATCGAGCAAAGGCAACTTTTCCAACCGGTGTTGATGGAGCAGGGTGCGCGCTTCTTCTAAGGAGGTGTTGGGCTTGCCGCTGATCAGATGGTCATGGCGCGTCATGACTGTCTGTACCGAGGGTTGATCGGCGGGCGCCAACAGAAGATCGCGCTGGGTGACGATGCCGATCACCTTGCCGTTGCCGTTGGTGACCATGAGGCCGCCAATATCATTGCGCAGCATGACACGCTTCGCCTGACCAATGGTGGCATCGCTGCTGATTGTATAGGGCTGTTCCACAATAAACCCCTCGGCACGCTTGACTTGCCGAACTTGGCGTACTTGTTGCTCGGTGGTCATAAAGCGGTGAATAATGCCGATCCCCCCAATGCGCGCAATGGCAATCGCCATGGTCGCCTCGGTGACGGTATCCATGTTGGCGCTGAGAATCGGCACCTGCAAGTCGATGGTTGGGGTCAAACGAGTGGTCGTGTGGACATCCTGGCGAGAGGAGACTGGTGACCGTTTCGGGATCAAGAGTACGTCGTCAAAGGTTAAGCCTTTGGTTTGGCGGATTTTCATCATACACCTCTTTGGATACTGCACTGGGGCTCGCTACATTCGTTCCGACTATGGGATGATCTACTCAGCACGATAGCACAGAGCCATCTGTTTTGACAAGTGTCTGTTTCAGGGTAAACTGTGCAGAGAAGCGGCGCGGGATGTTAGTCGCACAGGCGACGACCTACCCAGATGACCGCACACCCCATTGAGCAAACGACCACCAAAGGAAGGATAAGCGATGCAAACCCCACGTTTTGATGTCACTGCCATTGGCGAAGTGATGCTGCGCTATAGTGTGCCCGTGGGCGAACGGCTCGAGCGGGCGCAGCAGTTGGCGATCCACCCGGGCGGTGCCGAGGCCAATATGCTCGGGGGCCTAAGTTGCCTAGGGCGGCGCTGTGCGTGGGTAAGCGGTTTGCCCAACAATCCCCTTGGGCGCATTATTACCAACCATCTTCAGCTTGCCAAGGTCAACACGGACGGCGTAGTCTGGTTTGATGAGGGGCGGGTTGGCACCTACTACTTAGAATTTGCCACCCCGCCACGGGCGACGCAAGTTTATTATGACCGTGCTAACTCCTGCGCGGCACGGTTAGCATCAACGCAGATCGATTGGGATTTCCTGTTGGATACCCGTCTGCTCCACCTGACCGGCATTACGCCCCCACTCTCGGCCTCCTGTTTGGCCTTGACCCAAGAAGCTATTGCCCGCGCCAAAGATGCGAGGGTGCCCATTAGTTTTGATGTCAATTTCCGTGGCAAACTCTGGACGCCAGCCCAAGCCGCCGCGGTGATCAAACCGATGATTCAGGGCATTGATCTGCTCTTCTGTGGCCAGGGTGATGCCAAGTTGCTCTTTGGTTGTAGTGGCACTCCCCAAGAAATTGTCCATGCCATGGTCGAATTGAGCAACGCGAAACAGGTCGTTGTCTCGGTCGGCGACGAAGGTGTATTCGCCTGGGATGGCCAAACGTTGCATCATAGCCCGGGCCGCCCCGTTGAAATTATCGATCGCCTCGGGGCCGGCGATGCAATGGCGGCGGGCATTATCCACGGCTGGCTCGACGGTGACCTCGTGCGCGGTCTGGATTACGGCCAGGTGATGGCAGCCCTCTGCCTCAGCATGCACGGCGATATGGTCATCTCCACCCGCGACGAAGTCGAGAGCCTTCTCGCTGGCAGCATGGGGAGTCTGAATCGGTAGGACAGCGGACAGCGGACAGAGGACAGAGGCCGACTTCTGACTTCTGTCTTAATAGGAGGTAACGATGGCACAACCGACGGTTTTGTGTATGTCGAGTTATTTCAAGGGCGGTCGTTTCATTGAGGCGTGTAGGCAGGCCGGGTGCCACACGATCTTGCTGACCAAGGAAGAGCTGCGGGATGAGGCATGGCCCCATGCTGCCATTGATGAACGCTTTCTGATGCCGACGCTCTTCAAAGAGACGGAGGTGATCCATGCGGTCAGCTATCTGGCGCGTACCCGTCCGCTCGATCTGATCATTGCCTTAGACGACTTTGATGTCGAGATGGCGGCCAGCTTGCGCGAGCATATGCGCATACCGGGCTTGGGCGATTCACAGGCGCGCTTCTTTCGCGATAAGTTGGCTATGCGGGTCCAAGCCCAGCGCCAGGGGATTCCGGTGCCAGCATTTGTGCAGGCGCTCAACTATGATCGGCTACGCGACTTTATGGCGCGGGTGCCAGCCCCGTGGGTGCTCAAGCCCAGAGGGGAGGCGAGCGCGATGGGGATCAAAAAGCTGCATCATGCGGATGAGCTTTGGCCCCTTCTCGATCAACTAGGCGACCGCCAATCCTTCTTTTTATTGGAGCGCTTTGTGCCGGGTGATGTCTACCATGTGGATTCTGTGGTGGATCATGGCGAAGTGCGCTTTGCCGCTACTAGTAAATATGGAGCCCCGCCAATGACCGTTTATCAGGGCGGTGGAGTCTTTATCACCAGTAAGCTGCCCTATGGTGGCGCCGAGGATCAAGCGCTCCAAGTGATCAATCGCCAGCTTATGGCGGCGATGGGCTTGACGCATGGCGTGACCCATGCTGAATTTATCCGTAGCCATGCCGATGGGCAATACTACTTCTTGGAAATTGCCGCGCGGGTGGGCGGCGTCGGGATCGATCTGCTGATGGAACACGCGACAGGGATCAATCCTTGGGTGGAGTGGGCGCGGGTGGAAATTGCCCATGCGCGGGGTGAACCGTACACACTGCCCCCCACCCGCCAGCAGTATACTGGTTTGATCGTCTCGCTGGCGCGTCAAGCGTGGCCGGATCTGAGTGCCTACAACGACCCCGAAGTTGTCTGGCATTTAGATAAAAAACACCATGTGGGGATGCTACTGGCCTCGCCGGACTACCAACGGATCCAACAACTGCTGGGCGACTATGCCCAACGCATTGCCGTTGATTTTACGGCTTCTGCGCCGCCTATCGACCGTCCACCAGAGCGTGATGTGTAAGCGAAAGAACTATGTCAGATTCTACTCAGTCAAATTCTACTCAGTCAAATTCTACTCAGTCCAAGCCTACTGTAGTAAACCCGACGCGAATTATCTTTATGGGGACGCCAGCGTTTGCTCTCCCTAGTTTACAGCGCCTACAGGAACAGGCTGCCGCGCACCAGTGGCAAGTCGTTGCCGTCGTCACCCAGCCCGATCGACCCGCGGGTCGGGGGAAGAAGGTTGTCTTTAGCCCAGTGAAACAATATGCCGTAGCGCAAGGGTTGCCCGTGCTGCAGCCCGCGAATCTGCGTAAAGATCCTGCATCGGTCGCGGCGTTGCGGGAACTGGCCCCCGATCTTTTGGTGGTGGCGGCCTATGGCCAGATTCTGCGCAAAGAAGTCTTGGCGATCCCAACCCAGGGGCCGATCAACGTCCATGCGAGCTTGCTACCAGCCTATCGCGGTGCATCCCCGATTACGGCGGCCTTATTGGATGGCCTGCCGGCAACCGGGATCTCGATGATGCTGATGGACGAAGGGCTGGACACTGGCCCGGTCTTGGCCCAAGCCGTAACCCCAATTCACTCCACGGATACCGCGGTTACGCTAGGCGACCGCTTAGCGCAACAAGGGGCCGATCTCTTGGTCGAAACGTTGCCCAAGTGGCTGGCGGGGCAGATCACCCCAACACCCCAAGCGGAACTGCCTGGGGACCTTTCTTTCTGTCAGCAGATTCGCAAAGAGGATGGTCACATCGATTGGCAACAGCCAGCGGTGGTGATTGAGCGGATGACGCGGGCCTACACCCCTTGGCCCTCGGCCTATACCACCTGGCGAGGCGAACTCTTGAAAATCTGGGCAGCAGCGGTCGTGGCTGGCAAGGCCCAACCGGGCTTGGTGGTGGCCAACGCTAACGGCGCAGCCATCGGCACAGGTGAGGAACTCCTGCACCTAGTCACGGTTCAGCCAGCTGGGAAGCGCCCCATGGATATCCGCAGTTTTCTCAATGGCGCGCCCGACTTTATGGGGCAGCTATTGGGCTAATCCTGTTAGCGCGGGATTGACAAAATATTGCTTGTCCAATTTGCATAAATAAAATAGTACATCTAGAATTGATTCAATATATATTGAATCAATTCTAGATGTACTATTTTAGTAAGGGTATATTGATGCATACGTTACTTTACGAACCGCCGAGTGTGCTCAAGCTCATTGCCCACGAAGTTCGCTGGCAATTACTGACTGTTTTGGCCTATAGTGATTATCGGGTCAATGAGCTAAGCCAACTCCTCCAGAAGCCCTTGAACTTGATCTCCTATCACCTGCGTCTTTTGCGCGATGAGGCGATCGTACGCGAGCGGCGGAGTGCAGCCGATGCTCGGGATGTCTATTACAGCCTTGATCTGGAGCATCTGCACTACTTGTATACCAGTGCTGCGGAAAGCCTGCATCCCGCGTTGGCGCCGGCCCAGCCCGCTGCCACGCTGCGTGCGGCGGGTGATGTTGGCCCTTCGGCACGGGTTTTGTTTCTTTGCACCCATAACAGCGCACGCTCGCAGATCGCCGAAGCCCTGCTGCGCCATTTAAGTGGAGGACGTGTTGCCTCCTTTAGTGCAGGCACCGAAGTGACTACCGTTCATCCTAACGCTTTGGCTGTGCTCCAGAAGCACGAAATTGAGACAAGCGGACTTTATTCAAAACATCTTCAGCAATTTCTTGGTCAATCCTTTGACTATGTTGTTACGGTCTGTGATCGGGCCAACGAAAGCTGTCCACTCTTTCCTGGCGCGCCAGCGCGGATCCACTGGAGCTTTCCAGACCCGTCGGCGGTGGTTGATCCCAATGAACAGCCGCGCGCCTTTGCCGAGCTCTTTGTCGGCTTGGAAAAACGGTTAAAACTCCTGCTGGCCTTGATCGATCATAATCGGAGTGTGCCATGAATCAGCGGCTGTGGCGGCGCATAGTTGCAGAGGCCGTGGGTACCTATGCCGTGGTCTTTGCTGGTTGTGGTGCGCTGATGGTGAACGCCCAAACCCAAGCGCTTACCCATGTGGGCGTGGCACTTACCTTTGGGCTGGTGGTGATGGTGATGATTGCGGCGACGGGCCATATCTCTGGGGCCCATTTTAACCCAGCCGTCACTTGGGCTTTTGCGTTGACCCGTCATTTCCCCTGGCGCGAAGCCCCGGTCTATTGGGGCGGGCAGCTCGGGGGTGCTATGATGGCCGCTGGCACCCTACGCGGTCTCTTTGGCAACGTTGCCCACTTGGGCACCACCCTCCCCGCGGGCAGTGTCTGGCAAGCATTTGGGCTGGAGATTGTCCTCACTGCGTTTTTGATGTTTGTCATCGTGGCGGTTGCCACAGATACGCGCGCCGTTGGGCAGTTGGCTGCCCTTGCCATTGGGGCTACGGTGGCGCTGGATGCCTTGTTTGGGGGGCCGATTAGTGGCGCGTCGATGAACCCCGCCCGTTCGCTTGCTCCTGCTTTGGTAAGCGGTGTTTGGTCGCACCAATGGGTCTACTTGTTGGCACCGCTGCTCGGTGCTAGCATTGGCGCTGCGCTGTACCAACTGATTCGTGAGTGAAGGAGTGCGGAGCGAGCGGGAGCGGTGTGAGGAGCTGTATGGCGACGAGTGATCGTCACAAGCATACAGCTACCATGGCGCATTGCGAAAGCTACAGCGTGATCTTGGCGACCCAGCCGGAACTGGCATCGCAATAGATGAGATCGTTGCCGTAGTCGGATAAGCAGTGGGGTTCGGGGTGCGGTGCCGGAACTTCGATGCGATCCAACTCGCGGCCATCGCTGATGTCGAGCTTGACAATCACGCGGTTGGCTGTGTGGACAACCCAAATGCCATCGGCCACGCGCACAACCCCATGGGCGCGTGGATAGGGCAACGGAATGACATGTTGAATGCTCCAGTCGCTGATCCGCATCTTGGTCAGGGTTTGCTCTTTGAGTGTTGTGACCCAGAGCATCCCTGGCTCGATCCGGTCGATCTCGAGGCCGTGGGTGCCGCCGCCGCCAGGTAATGGGAAGCGGGCTAGCGTCGCGCCGCTCTGGGGATCGACTTTCAGAATCTCACCGGTGTGCGCGTCGGCATCATGGGGCCGGGCCGGTCGCCACAGTTGGGCACCGCCGTTGGCGGCCAACCAAAGCGCACCCTCACCCCAACTGAGGCCACTGGTATTGGAGCATTCGCTGGGGATGTCGCGAATAAATTTAGGCACTTCATAATAGTCAACTTTGTCGTGAATATCGACCAAGGCGACCCGATCCGTGATCTGATCGACGATCCACAACCCAGCGGCTGTGACTTGGAGACCGTTGGGCACAGAATAGGGCGCCCGAAATAGCTTTTCAATGTGTCTACCCACCGTTGATTTCTCCTCGTAACCTACTCTTGATCTGGCAATGATTGCAAAGCTGACTGTTTTCAAAACGGTCAGCTTTTTCTGGCGCTATGAGCGGCTTGCGTCAGCCTGTTTGTGAAGGCTGCGCAAACGAGCTAGCAGGAGCAGAACCATTATAAAAGTCCAGTGGTTGCACTGTCAAGTGACCGGGAAAAGCTGACTTGTCGATCAAAGAAACGCGACAAAAAAGGCTCAAGCCGGGGCAGGGACCCCAACTTGAGCCTCAATGGCTAATCATTTTAATCATTTGCCTGTGGCGCTGCTAGCGGAAGCGAATCCGATATTGGAGGAGCATCTCGCCGCTGATCATGACAAAGAGGATCACTCCTTGGAGCATCTGCGCGATCCCAGCCGGTTGGATCTCATCGCCACCGACGAGGAGGCCGCCAAACAGATAGGCGACAAGGATAATGGCCAGGGGATTGAGTTTGGCTAGCCAAGCAATGATGATCGCGGTAAAGCCATAGCCGGGCGAGAAGCGCTCTTGCAGGCGGTGGACAACTCCCGAGACTTCGCTCATGCCCGCGAGGCCAGCCAAACCACCGCTGACAGCCATGGCTAAAGCAATGTTGGCTGCTAGTGGAATGCCCGCATAGCGCGCGGCCCGCGGGTTGTCCCCAATGACAGTCAGGGCAAAGCCCCATTTGGTATGTCGCCATAAAAACCAAAGGAGCAATGCCAAGCCTACACCAAGTAAAATGCCCAAGTGTGCCGTGAGGCCACGGAAAAAGGGAAACGTTTCGGCGAAGTCAGTCAGGCGCGGCAGCCAAGCCGTGCGTGGGAATTGGGGGGTCAAGCCGAAGCCGCGCTCACTCCACGGCCCATAGATAAAGTAATTATTCCAAAAGATCGCGACATAATTGAGCATCAACGACGTGATAATTTCGTTGACATTCAGGCGTGCTTTCAGGAGCCCTGGGATCAAGCCCCACAACGCCCCGCCCACAAAACCCGCCACTGCCATGGCTGTCAACATGATGGGGGTGGGTGTTTCCGCCGGGAGCCAATGAAGGGCAACGCCCGTTGCCATAAACGCACCAAAGAAGAGCTGTCCCTCCGCCCCAATATTCCAAAGCCGCATGCGAAAGGCAAAAGCAACCCCTAGGCCCGCTAGGATTAAGGGTGTGGCTTTAATTGTCGTATCGGACCAGCCATAGGCACTTCCAAAGGCGGTGATTGCCATGCGTCGATAGAGATTCCACGGGTTCGCGCCGGTCAAGGCAAGAAGGAGCGCGCCAATCAAGAGCGCGAGGACGATCAATACCAGCGGTGAAAGCCAACGGAGCCACCAAGGTTGCTCGAGGCGGCGCTCAAACCGCAGCCGTCGTTTCGGCAAAGGCAGGGCTGGCTGGATATCCGTTGTCATGCGGTCACCCCTTCCTGCGGTTGTTTCTGGCGATGCGTGCCAGCCATGAGCAGCCCAATGGTTTCACGGTCGGCGTGTTCACTGCTCACCTCCCCCATAATCTGCCCTTCGTAGAGCACCACAATCCGGTCGGACATGGCAAAGATCTCATCTAAATCTTCCGAGATCAGCAAGATCGCCATCCCTTCGTAGCGCCCTTGTAAGAGCATTCGGCGGACATTTTCAATCGCGCCCACGTCGAGCCCGCGGGTGGGGTAGGCCGCGACAAGAACCGTGGGGTTGCCACCAATCTCCCGGGCCAAGATCACCTTCTGTAAATTGCCACCGCTGAGCTTGCGCGCAGCCGTGACCACATTGGGCGTCGCAATGGCATATTCTTTGACCAAATGTGCCGCGTGGTGGGCCATCCGCCGGCGGTTGAGAAAAATGCCCCGGCCAAAAGTGGACATACGATATTGCTTAAGGACGAGATTTTCGGCAATGGAAAGATTGGGCGCACTCCCCGTTGCACTGCGGTCTTCGGGGACGTAGGCTACCCCCGCCTCGATCATCGCCAAGGGTGGTGCATTGGTCAGCGTTTGGCTCGTGATCTGGACTTCGCCGCTGGTCGTAGGGCGCAAACCGCAAATGACTTCGGCCAATTCACGCTGTCCATTTCCGGCCACGCCAGCCACGCCAACAATTTCACCAGCATGGACCGTTAACGAAAGCTTGCGCAGCGCGGGCAGCTTTTTGTCATCCAACGCACTGACCTGCTGGAGCACGAGACTGGGCGCGCCAAGTTGGGTTGCCTCTTTTTCAACCTGGAAGAGGACTGCGCGCCCAACCATGAGTTGGGCCAATTCCGGCTTGGTCATGCCTTGATTGGCGACTGTCGCTACCGACTTGCCCCCACGTAGCACGGTAATGCGGTCGGCAATCGCCAATACTTCATCCAATTTGTGGCTGATAAAGATGATACTTTTCCCAGCCGCTGTCATTTCGTGTAGCGTTTTGAAGAGCCCCTCAGTCTCTTGCGGTGTGAGAACCGCGGTTGGCTCATCGAGAATCAAAATATCCGCGCCACGGTAGAGGGTCTTTAAGATCTCGACCCGCTGCTGTTCGCCCACGGAAAGCTGCCAAACCCTGGCGCGCGGATCAATCGGCAGGCCATATTGTTCACTCAAACGGCGCACATCGGCCTCGATCCGCGCCCGATTGGGGACGAAGGGAAGCCCCCGCTGACCCAAGACGATATTCTCGGCCACGGTTTGCGATGGCACCAACATAAAGTGTTGATGGACCATGCCAATCCCCGCCTGAATCGCATCGCGCGGGGTCTGAAAGGTGACCCGCCGGCCATGGACATAAATGTCGCCTTCATCGGGCCGATATAACCCAGAAAGCACATTCATGAGGGTGGATTTGCCCGCCCCATTTTCCCCTAATAACGCATGAACCTCCCCCGGTAACGCGGTAAAGGTAACCCGATCATTGGCAACGACGCCTGGAAAACGCTTGGTAATCCCCCGCAACTCGAAGGTAGGTGTAGGTGTGGTCATAGGTAGGTGTGCGCTGTTTGTAAAAAATAAGAGGGGGCGGGACAGTGAGGCAGCAGAGAAGACAGAAGACAGAAGGCAGAACTGACCTCTGTCTTCTGCCTTCTGACCTCTATCTCCTGCTACTGCGGAATTTCCGCGTCAGCGACGATGCCTTCGGCTAGCCAGCTCATACAGATGGTGCAGCCCTCGCGGCCCAAGGTCGCGCCCAACTCGGCGTCAATGCCTTCCAGATCCGATTGGGTGAGGATGGTGCCTTCAGGCACGACTACTTCGCCTTTATTGTTGTTGATGGGACCGGTAAAGACATCGAAGCGGTCGAACTCGCCTGCTGTCATTTGCGCCAATAAGTCGCTTATTTGTGGGATTACTTCTGCCGGCACGCCAGCCATGGGTTCTTGCCCTTCCATGAAGCCAAGCAGGCCCAAGCTACCGCTCGCTACATCAAAGTAAATATCTTCGCCCGCAAAGGTCCCATCGATCATCGATTGGACAATCGAAACATACTCGGGACCCCATTCCCAGTAGGGCGTGGTGAGGCAGTGTTCCGGATCGACATCACAAGCGTTACGGCTGTCGTAGCCAATGCCATAATGCCCCTGTTCGCCAGCAACTTGGACTGGGCCAGAGGTATCGGCCCCGGTGACGACGACCGTCGCGCCCGCTTGCATGAGCGATTCAGCCGCTTCGCGCTCCAGATTGGGATCAAACCAGGTAAAGATCCAGCGGATGTCCATTTGGCATTCGGGACAGGTTTTACGCATCCCCAAGGCCGCGGCATTCGCATGGCGAATCACTTCGGCAATGGGGAAGGGGGCAATGTAACCAACGCGATTGCTGCCGTCCGCAGCTGCTCGCGCTCCGGCAATCATACCCGCTAAATATTTCATGCTTTCCATGGCGCCAAAGAGGTTCGAAAAATTGCTTTCGTTCTTCTTAAAGCCCGAGACATGGACAAAGTAACTATCGGGGAACTCCTCGGCAACGGTAGCCGTTGGATCCATATACCCGAACGAAGTGGTAAAGATGGCATTAAAGCCTTTGCGGGCCAAGTTGCGGATCACCCGTTCCGCATCCGCCCCTTCGGGAACACTTTCCAAATACGCGGTGTGTACGGCATCGCCCAAGCTCTCTTCTAGATAGAGGCGACCTTCATTGTGGGCATAGGTCCAACCACCATCCCCGATCGGTCCGACAAAGACAAAGGCAACGTTGAACTTACCTTCTTCGATTTCCGGAATTTGCACCGTGCCGTCGTTGGGTTCAGCGCTGCTTTCGGCTGGGGCAGCGGGCGGTGCCGCCTCTTGCTCGGTCGTTGTGCTTTCGGCTGGGGCGGCGGATTCGCCCGCTGGCACGGCTGCTGGAGCACAGGCGCTGAGCACGAAGCTGACCACGAGCAGCAACGTGAGCAGGGTCGTTGAAACTTTCTTTTGCATGTCGATTCTCTCCTGTTGATTGGGCGTTATCCCAATAAGTTGGATCAAGCTTATAAATCTGAATCTCTGGTTTGCTGTTGGCGCGTGAAAAGTGGGATGAGCAAGAAATCCTCTGCGGAGGATACACTATGCCCAGGAGAATGTCCAACGGAAAAGTGCATGATAAAGCATTGTGTCGGTTGTTCAGTTCCACCAACAACTATGGTTGCTAGCCGATAAGCGATTTGAAACAGGGGCAGTTTGACAGCGCAAAAAAAGCATGATAAGCTTCCTTCCTAGGTTGATGCACGCCGCAGTGGCGGAACTGGCAGACGCGCTACGTTCAGGGCGTAGTGAGCTTACGCTCGTGATGGTTCAAATCCATTCTGCGGCATCTTGATGGGAGGAGACTTCGCTAGCGAAGCCTCCTTTTTTATATCCAGTCTCGTACATAAGGAAGAACACCTCGCTCCGTATATGTACAACTAGTGATTCAGTCGAGTCCTTGCTGATGACCAACGCTAAGCGCAATCCACGTATTCTCTGGGTAATTATCTGCTTGCTCTTTATCTTTTTTGCCATTAGTTATGGCGAACGCTTGGCAACGAAAGCCTATTTAGAGCGTACTATCGAAGAGCAAACGAACCGCATTGCCCTAGCACAACAGCGGCAACAGGCCCTTCAACAACAGTTTATCTATGTGCGCAGTGATGCCTATGTGGAAGAAGTCGCACGCAATGAGTTGGGCTTGGTTCAGCCTGGTGATGAATTGCTCATGATTGTCGAAGGCGCACCATCGACAGCGCCATCCAGCGAGCAACTCACGGTGCCTGCCCCTGTCGGTCCACCTTTTTGGCAGGAGTGGCTTCGCTCTCTAGGTTTCTGACGCCTAACCAGCCTACCCGCGCGCCGGTACAGACCTCGTTCTGCCAACGGTAATTCATTTACGTCGCTATGTACAACTCTATCTAGAAATTTAACCTTCTTCTGCGCGGCTGTTGCTCTGACAAAGTTTGCGCTTGCCCTCTTCTTTCGCCATGCCATCATTGCCTAGGCCACGATATATACGCTATACTGTATATACACTATACGGTCATAGATAAAGAATCGCGGCATGTTTAAGGTGCTGCTAGGCAGCGCGTATGATTTATACTCCCAACGCTTTGATCATAACCAATTACATAACCAATGATCACCATGGTGGCTAAGCCCATTGCGGAGACCCTCGATAAAGATTACGCAGGGTCTCCTACGGCCTATCGTTGGCTACGCCATAAACCCATCATCAATGGCAAGCGCACCTATTCATTGCACAGATTAGGATAAACGGATGACACAAGAACCTAAATTAATGATTCCCGGTCCTGTTGATGTCTGGGATGAGACGTTGGTGGCCATGGGGCAGAAGGTGCGCTCCAACTTTGCGGAAGAGTGGCGGCCCCTGCAAGATGAGACGATTGGCTATCTCAAGCAGGTCTTCCAAAGTGAAAACGATATTTTTATTTTGACGGCGCCTGGTTCTGGTGCCGTGGAAATGGGGGCGGCTAGCCTCTTTACCCGTGGCGAAAAGGTGGCGGTTGTCTGTAATGGCCCCTTTGCCTATCGCACCGTGGAAATTCTACGCGCCTATGAATGTGACGTGGTTGAGATCGAAAATGAGTGGGGGTGCGCGGCTGATCTGGCACAAGTCGAGAAAACCTTAGCCCAACACCCTGATCTTGCCGGGCTAGCGGTGGTGGCCAACGAGACTGGTACCGGTGTGCGGAACCCCGTTAAAGAACTGGCGGAAATGGCCCATGCTCGTGACCTACCGATTTTGGTAGACGCTGTTTCGGCCATGGGTGGCTATGACCTGCCCGTGGATCGCTGGGAACTCGATGTGGTTTGTAGTTCTTCTAATAAAGCGCTAGAAATGGCCCCCGGCCTCGGCTTTATTTCTGTGAGCGAACGGGCTTGGTCCATTGTGGATACCAAGCAAGCCCAAGGTGGACGTGGTTGGTATTATAACCTTTCCAATTGGAAACAGTATCGCGGGCAAGGGCGCTATGCCCCAACCACCATGGCTAGCAATCTGATCATGGGATTGCATGCCAGCCTAAAGCGCATCATCGAAGTGGAGACGTTACAAGGTCATTGGGCGCGCTATGCCTGGGCGCAAAAGGCCGTGCGCACCGGGCTGAGCGCGATCGGCTTTCCCATGCTGACGGCAGATCAGGTAGCATCGTTTACCGTGAGCGCGGTTTGTAAACACCCGAGTATGGAACACGAACAAGAGGTGCGGGATTATTTGGCCGCAAAGCATAACTTCCTGGTCTCGGGCACTTGGGGCAAAATTGGTGGCAAAGCCTTCCGCGTGAGCCACATGGGCCGCTCGGGCTCCAAAGAATATTTGATTCCCTTCCTGTTGGGCATTGAAGAGTTCCTCCGCACTGAAAAGGGGATTGCTGTGCCGCTCGGGGCGAGCCTCGTTGGCCTGGAACTGCCAGGCTATTGAGTGCCAGGGGTACGTAGATCGACGTATGCAATGAGGACACGGATGGACGCGGATTGATTTTATCCGCGTCCATCCGCGTCTATCCGCGTCCACTGCCTAACCGAAAGGACAACGATGGGTCTATCAACTGAGCAGATCGCACAATTTCAGCGGGATGGTTTTTTGCTGGTTGAAGAGGTGCTGACCGCTGCTGATCTCGCACCAATCATCCAGGAATATAGCGCCTATATTGACCGCCGCGCCCAGGAACTCTACGCGTCTGGTCAGCTTTCACAGCCCTATGCTACCGAACCCTTTGAACGCCGGTTGGCCGCTATCTGTCGCGAGACGGGAATGCTCTATCCCGAACTCGATATTCCCCACCAGCGGGGACCCGCGACCTTTGCTTTTTTGCACCATCCTACGCTGCTCGATTTGGCCGAGAGTTTGATCGGGCCAGAGATCCTCTGTAGCCCCATTCAGCATTTACGCCCCAAGCTGCCTAGTGGATTGACCCCACGCGGTAGTGACCCCCATGTGGTTCATTGGCATCAGGACGCGGGCGTCACCTGGGCCGAGGCCGATCCCTATTTTATTCTCACCTTCTGGATTCCGTTGGTGGATGCGACCCCAGAAAATGGCTGCCTCCGGGTGATCCCTGGGGTACATCAAGGCGGTCTCTTGCCCCATCGCACCAAGCGCGGGCTGGGCACCGCCATTCATGGCGATTATCTCGCTCATCATCCCATTGTAACGCTGCCTATGCGGCGTGGTAGCGTGCTATTATTGCACAAACATACGCCTCACAGTTCAGGCCGCAACACCACCGACACCGTGCGTTGGAGCATGGATCTACGCTACCAAGCGATGGGCACCGCAACGGGGCGGCCTTTTTACCCCGCGTTTGTTGTGCGTAGCCAAGCCAATCCCGCTGCTGTGCTGACGGACTACAATCGTTGGGCAGCGCAATGGGCCGCCGCGGTTACCAATCGCCAGGGCCTGCGTGTCCATCGGTGGCCCTAAGCGGCCTTGCTTGCTTGGCTGCGCTTTGGCAATCGCCTCGTGGTGGATTACAATTTTGGGTATCCACAAGACGCAACTACTGAAAAAGGAAATGCTATGCAAAGTTTATGGAATGACAAAATTGCGGCTACCCATGCCCATGACCCATTAGCCCTGCGGGTCTATAGCTCGCGCCTTCTGGGCGGCGATCCAGCATTGGTGCTTCACGGCGGCGGTAATACCTCCGTTAAAGCGATTGCAACCGATATCTTTGGCGACCCGGTGGAGACCCTCTATGTCAAAGGCAGTGGCTGGGACTTGGGGACCATCGAAAAGGCCGGTTTTGCTCCCGTGCGCTTAGCGGTGGCGCGGCGATTGGCCGATTTTGCCACCTTGAGCGACGGCGATATGGTCAAAACGTTGCGCAGTGCCCTGTTGGACCCCAGCGCACCAACTCCCTCAGTTGAGACCATTCTCCACGCCATTATCCCGTTTACCTTTGTCGATCATAGCCATGCCGATGCCGTCGTTACAGTGATGAATACCCCGGACGGCACCATGCGCATTCGGGATCTATACGGTCCCCGCCTGTTGATCGTGCCCTATGTCATGCCGGGCTTTATCCTGGCGCGGACAGTCTACCAGATGACCCAAGGGATTGATTGGCAACAGCTAGAGGGTATCCTGCTCATGAACCACGGCGTCTTTACCTTTGCCAATGATGCCCAAAGCAGCTATGAACAGCACTTAGCCATTGTCACGCAGGCCGAAGAATATCTGCAAAAACAGGCCAAGCTCTTCTTGCCCGCCATTGTCCCCCAACCGCCAAAACTGACTGCGCTAGCCCAGCTCCGCCAAGCTGTTTCCAAGGCGCGGGGCGAAGCCGTGATCGCGCGCCTTAACACCAACGACGTGGCCCTGCGTTTTGCCAATCTACCCAATCTTACAACCATCGCCACGCGCGGCCTCCTCACGCCCGACCATGTCTTGCGTACACGGCGTGTCCCTGTCGTGCTCGGTGAAGAGGTCGTCGCCGCTGTCCAAGCCTACGTCACCGCCTATGACGCCTATTTTGAACGTAATCTGGCAACCTATCAACAGACCTTTGGGAACAAGCCCCTCAAAAAGTTGGAACCAGCCCCGCGGTGGGCCGTCTGGCCGGGCTATGGGACGATTGCCTTTGCTCCGTCCGTCAAAGAGGCTGCCATCATCAATGATATTAACGAGCATACCATGGCTGCCATTCCCCAGGCCGAGGCCCTAGGGGGGTGGCGTACGCTGGGCGAGTTTGAAATTTTTGAAGTGGAATATTGGGAATTAGAACAAGCCAAAGCCACCCGGCAGAACAAAGGCGGCCCTGCACTGCAAGGCAAAATTGCTTTGGTTACGGGGGCTGCCAGTGGCATCGGGAAAGCGTGTGTCGAAGCCTTGGTTGCCCAAGGGGCTTGCGTCGCGGCCTTGGACATTCATCCCTCGATCCAAACTCTCTTTACCTCCGCTAGTGTGCTCGGCCAAATCTGCGACGTGACTGATCCTAGCCAGTTGGTCGCAGCGGTGGAAGCCACAGTTCAAGCTTTTGGCGGGCTCGATATTCTCGTCTGTAACGCGGGCATGTTTCCCAAAAGCCAGACGATCGCCGAGATGGACAGCCAAGCGTGGGCGCGCAGTCTCGACTTGAACCTAACGAGCCATCAGCAGCTCTTGCAAGCCGCCATTCCCTACCTAAAGTTGGGCCTTGATCCAGCGGTGGTGATTATTGCCTCGAAAAATGTGCCTGCACCGGGGCCAGGCGCAGGTGCCTACTCGGTTGCTAAAGCGGGTTTGACCCAATTGGCGCGGGTGGCTGCGCTAGAGCTCGGCCAGTTTGGCATTCGCGTCAATGTGCTACACCCCAACCAAGTGTTCGATACAGGCATTTGGACCCCTGAAGTATTAGAGAGTCGCGCTCGTAGCTACGGCCTGAGTGTCGAAGCCTATAAGCGCAACAATTTGCTCCAGACTGAGATCACATCCAAGGATGTAGCAGCGGTGGCTTGTGCCTTGGTTGGCCCCGTCTTCGCCAAGACCACGGGGGCGCAACTGCCCATTGACGGCGGCAATGAGCGAGTGATCTAGCCCACAGACCTAGGCCATACGCAGCGCTGGCCCGATCAGATTTGCCAAACCTGATCGGGCTTTGGTGGGACCAATCTTGGTGCGTAAGCCCTCACAACAGTGTACATTTTTTGCCGTGTAGAATTTGACAGCCTACTTCTCCTATTGTATACTACACCTCGCTGGCACGCGAGTGTCACAAAATAACTGGCGGTTATTACTCAGCGCTAGGCGCGGCCAAACGTTCGTAATAGGCCATCGTACACGAATTTGTATGGCGAGCAGCAGTAACAGACGAGCCAACCATCCGTGGAGGGATGGCCGAGTGGACGAAGGCGGTTGTCTTGAAAACAACTGTGGCAGTGATGTCACCGGGGGTTCGAATCCCTCTCCCTCCGCCATGTTGAATATGCCGTTGTCTGTGATTAGCAGTAATTAGGTCGCTAGACATGGGGAGGTCGCATAGCCCGGTCGAGTGCGCCCGCCTGCTAAGTGGGTAGGGGTAGCAATATCCCTCGAGGGTTCAAATCCCTCCCTCCCCGCCACCGGTTTTCGTTCTTGTGCTTTACACAATCAACGAAAAGCCTTTATATTATGTCCCCGTAGCTCAGCGGATTAGAGCGCTTGGTTGCGGTCCAAGAGGTCTGAGGTTCAAATCCTCACGGGGATACTAACAGAATTGTTTGATGAGACGAAAGCCTCATGGTCAGCTGTGTTACACTGACCATGAGGCTTTCGCCGTTTCTGCGACTAAATTATCGGGTCGAGAATTGGTTCATTCTATTGGTCAGGATGGGATGTTGATGCTAGGGAGGAATGTGAGGATGATGTCTGTTGCAGTTCGGCGGCTTGCCGTCCGGCTACAGCAAAAAAGAGCAAGCCGATTAATACGACAACCCCACCCCAACCAAACATCGGAGTTGCCCCAATCCGCTCATAGAGCACACCGCCCAATAGCGCACCGACTGACCCGGCCAACCCCATACTAACCCCACTCAGCCGTTCTTGCGTGGTTGCCCCCATGCCGGGGGGCGGCTTGGTTGGCATAGGAAACACCTGCCATGTGAATGGCAGAAAAAGTCAAACCATATAACAAATGGCTCGGCAAGACAAACCAGGCCACTGGCATGAGGGCATCACTAAACATGCGTAAGGCACTGGCACTCAAGGCCAAGAGTAGCCGCCCGCGCGTTCAATGGCTACACCTACGAGTGGCGCAGCTCCGCCCCAGCCTACCGTCCCCAAAGCCTATGCATACCGATGACCGCCACGGCCAGCAAGCGTTTATGTTGTTGGGTAGCGTCGGCCAGGGCGCCCCATAAGGGTGCTGCAATCAACCCCAGCAGGGGAGGAATCCCTGCCAAGAGGCCAATTTGCCGATAGTAGAGCGCTAGAAATGGACTCAAGGAAGCCATCGCCGCCGAATAGCAAAAATAAAAAACGCGAGAAACCTTCAATGCAGACATGGATACCTTGGTTGACATCATTGGTTTCTTTTGGGAGCGCCGCTACGGAACTGACCAATGCGTAGATTGGCAATTAAGAAGAGTTGGCACAATGATAACATGGTTCCTTGTCGGCTACTTAGCTTTTATCTTGATTACGCTTTGTGAATTATTGCGCAGACGTGCAGCGAATTGCCCAGATTGTGAGGCTGTGTTACACTAGTCACGATTGTGAATGAAGCAACAAATCATTGCATAAAGATCCAAAGTTGTGCCACAAAGGTGCTATTTTAGTATAATTTGCCCTAGGCAGTAGCTACTGTTGCGAACCATTACTTTTTGAACTTACCCCATCTGTGCAAGAGACAATGGGTTTCAAAAGTACGCAGCCAAACAACTAGTGGTATTTTTTGTATTTCAACGATCAGCCAAGAACTTCAGTGCCTGTGGAGGTATGGATGAATTCCCTTGCACCCCATCATCGTTTGGCGGTGATTGCAAGTTGTCTGTTCATAAGCGTCATGCTTATTGTCGTCGGTTGTGCACCTGATGCGACAGGCGAGATTATTTCGCCTGATCTAGGTCCGCGTTTAGTAATTGCGCGCTCGGAGGGTGATATTCAGATTGAGCCGACGCCGGTTCCGCCGAAATTGGCCGAGTTAACACCTGATCAAATCTATGCTGGGCTGCCCGATGATGTCCGCCAGGCTATCGAAGGCGCTGATGCCAGTGCTGGTCAGTCGATTGCCCTTAAATATGGCTGTGTTGGTTGCCATGCAACTGATCCAAACACGGTTTCGACTGGTCCCACTTGGCATAATATTGGGGATGCTGCGGTGATCCGTGTCTCAGGAGAGAGCCCAGCCCTTTATCTCTATGATAGCATTGTGCAGCCTAATGCCTTTGTGGTGCCTGGGTATCCTGGTAACATCATGCCGCAAAATTTTGGCGATACGATGTCAACGCAAGAGCTAGCTGAAATGGTCGCCTATCTCTTGCAGCACAATGGTCAGTAAGCCAAGGCTGTAGGCTGTTACTGCTTGGGTGAACCGTTATTTTGAAAAGTGTAGCATAGCATATGCAAAAAGGTGAGTGTATCCTGGATCACTCACCTTTTTTATTTTTCATGGTTTGATCAAAAGCCTGTTAACTTTCCATCAAACTACTGGCTAATGCTATAATTGTCTTATGGCACGTGAACAAATTTCCCCGGCGATTATTGAGCGGCGTTGTCCTAACTGCGGCACGCGTATCGCCCGCGATGCTGAGAGCTGTTTTATGTGTGGGCATGACCTACGTCTTTCGTCGCGCCGTACACGCGGTGTTTCCCTTGTCGATGCGTTGTTAGTATTGGCGGTCGTGTCCGTATTGGTCTTATGGTGGCAAATGGGTAGCCGCTCCACCCCAGTGACGAATGAGGTTGTTGGACAGGGAATTTTGCCGGGTAATGTGCCTTTACTGGACCTAACTGGCACGCCTACACCCCAACCAGAACCAACCGTAACGCCCACCACGGCGCCAGCCACTAGCACGGTACGTCACCAAGTCATTACTGGCGAGACATTACTGGCGATTGCGGCTCAATATGGGGTTTCGGTTGCGGACATACAGGCGGCCAACAATCTAAGCAATGAATTGATCCGCGCCGGAGATGTTTTGCTTGTTCCTGTGATTGGCCCCGCCGCCGAAACCTCCTTGAATCGTACGCCAGCGTCACAATTCCAGTACACTGTCCAGACCGGCGACACGATTATCTCCATTGCAGTCAATTTTGGCAGTACTGTCGAAGATATTTTGGCCGTAAACAATCGTGCGGCGAATGATATTATCCGGCCAGGGGATGTACTCATTATCCCCTTGCGGCAAACGCCCACAGAAGTCATTGAAAGCGCTGCTCCTGCTGCTCAAAGCCCAGCGAACACAACGGATCAGTCTGCGGCGATAGCCTCGGTGTACGTTGAGCCCCGGTTGATTGGCCCTGCCAATGAGGTAACGGTATGGCGCGATGAAGCCGTGCTCTTCCGCTGGATCAGCGTGGATGTGCTAGCCCCTAACGAGTGGTATGTGCTCTTACTCTACCCTGATAGTAATAGTACGGCCCAAAGTCTACCCAGTATTTGGACCAAGGCCACCAGTTATCGGCTTGCTCCAGAATTTGCCCCCAAAGTTGGCGAAACGGCCAGCTATGTCTGGCGTGTTTCGGTAGCACGGGTAGAGACTGGTGCCAATGGTCAGATGATTCTGGAAGCTGCTAGCCCTCCCAGTGAAGTACGCCGCTTTACTTGGCAATAACATACCGTTGTATGGAAACGCTAGCCGACAATGATAAAGGATCGGCCTAGCTTATCTCTCCCCAAGGTAGCATTTCTGTTTTTCCCAGGCTTGCTTGAATTTGCCACTGTTTCATGCTCCCACCCGTGAGAGAATTCGTTGTCGCGCTTAGAAGCGGTTTCAAAAGGTGGTTGACTGGTCCACACCTGAGCGGTTTTTAGGAAGGGTAAGCAAATGTTGCTCTAGCGGCATACTGACTGTCTTTGGTACTTTTGTCGAACGGGTAAGCTTGCCCGTTCTAGCGTGGACCTAAACTGAATGTATACACCTAATCCGTTAGTGACGCAACTCGGCTATCCGGCAGACGCGCGCCTCGTCATCTTTCATGCGGATGATGTGGGGATGTGTCATGGCAGCAACCAAGCTTATCTTGAACTGATGGCGGCTGGCTTGTTACAGACTGGCTCGGTGATGGTGCCCTGTCCCTGGTCACCAGAACTGTTGCATGCCTGCCAACAAAACCCGTCACTCGATATCGGGGTCCATCTCACTCTGACAAGTGAGTGGTCTGGTTATCGTTGGGGGCCGATTTCCACACGAGATGTGGCTAGCGGCTTGCTGGATGAAGCCGGCCATTTTTGGCCGCGCGTGCCGGGTGTGCAGGCCCATCTTAACGTGGCTGCCGCGATGACAGAGATGCATGCCCAGATTGAACGGGTGCGTAGCATGGGTATTGATTTTACGCATCTCGACACTCACATGGGGGCCGCGCTCCTGCCAGAGTTGGTCGAGGCGTATGTGGCATGGGGCTTTACCTATGGCGTGCCGGTTTTGCTGCCCCGTCAGATTGACGATTATGTACGTACCCTAGGGCTTGTTGGGCCTGACGAACAAGCTTGGCTGAACTTTGTGCGCGCCATCGAAGCGAAAGGCATGCCTTTGGTCGATTGGTTTCGGATTACGCCCGGCTACCATCTGGCCGATCCAGCGGCGGATCGAGCGGTGCTCTATGAAGCGCTCTTGCACAACCTGCCCCCCGGTGTTACCTATTTTAGCTTGCATCCCAATGCCCCGGGCGACATTGAGGTGATTGTCCCTGAGCGTGCCTATTGGCGCACCTTTGAGTATCATTATTTCCAGTCACAGCGCCTGCGCGATTTTTTACGGGCGGAAGCAATTATCCCCATTGGCTACCATGCGATTCGTACTATCATGCGTGCCAACAGCTAACCTACCACTACCTTGTCAAGCATGTACCCAATCCAACTGCAACCAGGAGGAGCTATGCAGCAATCAGCAAAAAAGTTATCTCGTCGGCACTTTCTTCAACTCGCCGGTACGGGAACCGCAACGGCTTTCCTTTTGACCGCCTGCCCTACACCAGCGGCTAGTCCTGCGCCAGCGGCCAGTGGTGGGGCTAGTGTACCCGCTGGCGAAGGCGCGTCCCTTACGGTGATGGCCTTTGGTGAGCCCGATCAGCCTGGCTTTGCGGCTATGGCGGATGCCTACCGCGAGCAATATCCTGAGGTGCAAATTGACGCCATTTTCCTACCGAATGATGAGAGTTACTACGCCGCACTCCAAACCCAATATGCAGGGGGGAGCAATCCCAGCATCGCCTCGATGCAAGGTTGGGGCTACCAACTCTTTGCCGACAATAGCGTGATCGTCGGTGTCAACGACTTGCGTCAACGGGATGATTTTAACTACGCCTGGGCCGACAGCGAAGCAGTACGTCAATATACCGAGCGTAAGGGCGATACCTATCTCATTCCCACCCAGATGGCGATGATGGTCATGTTCTATGCCAAGGCACCTTTTGATGAGGCCGGTATTCCCTATCCGACGGATGACTGGACCTTTGAAGAGTTCTTGGAAATTGCCCAACAGTTGACCAAGACCGATGGCGATAAGAAGCAATGGGGCTATCAGGCCAATGGCAACTGGTTCCGCGATATCCATTGGATCCGCGGGACAGGTGCGCAGGAATTTGACACATTGGTCGATCCCAAGACTTCTCAGTTTACTCAGCCGGAAATTGTGGAGATTGTCCAGTTGGTCGCCAGCGATTTCTATCACACCCTCGGCATTAGCCCCAAACCCGCCGACTTGGATGCGGGTTCTGGTGGTATTGAAGCGGGGCAGTCGGCGATGAAGTACGAAGGGCCGTGGTGGTTCCCGCGCATGGTGACGCCAGCCTTGCGCGACCAAGGTGCTGCTGTGGAATTTGACGTGGTCCTCATGCCTCAGCAAGCCGATGGCAGCCGCCCGCATCGCGGTTGGGCAGAAGGTGTGGTGATCTTTAACAATGCCCCGCTCGAACCAGCTTGGGATCTGGTCAAATATATGTGTGGCGAAGAAGGCCAGAAGATCTTCTCCGAAGTCACTGGCCGCGTGCCCAACAATGTGAGTTTGGTGGAGAGTTTCTGGGCCCCCAAGGTGCAGGAGAACCACGGCCTCACCAACACCGCGGCCTTTATCACGGCTTTTAATAAAGGCGAGGCCGATATTATTAGCGGCCTGCCCCGCTCCCAATTCTGGAATGAAGTAGTCAAGCCCGTTGGCTGGGACCCCCTCATTGCGGGCACTGCCGCCGCCGCGGATGTACTGCCGCTCGTCGATGAAGGGGTACAGAAGTTGCTGGATGACTATTGGGCTAGCGTTGCCTAATGGGATAGACGTTACGGCGCCCAAACCTGGCAGGTTTTGCAAAACCTGTCAGGTTATTCTGCTCTATACGGCCTGTGCTTGTTCTGTTTTAGCTTATCAGAGGTCATTCTTCGTCATGAGTACAATGCCTGCTCGGCGTTCCCATCCATCACCTTTCCGGCGACGGGAGATGGTAGAAGGCTATCTCTTTGCCGCGCCTTTTCTCATTGGCCTGCTGGTCTTTGTGGCTTTCCCCATGGGCTGGGCCTTTGTGTTGAATTTCCAGCGCTATAATCTGTTGTCGCCACCTCGTTGGATTGGCTTCGCCAATATCGCCGAACTAGGGGCTGATCCTAAGGTCTGGCTCTCGCTCTGGAATACGGCCTATTATGCCTTTACTAGTGTGCCCTTGCAGTTGGCCTTGGCGCTGGGCTGTGCTGTCTTGTTGAATCAGCCTATTCGCGGGCGCAACTTCTATCGGACGGCGCTCTACATGCCCGTGATTGTGCCGATTGTGGTCAGTGCCTTTATCTGGCAGCGGGCCTATCATCCAGATTTTGGCATTATCAACGCGGTCATCGGTTGGTTTGGCTTTGCCCCGCGGGCCTGGCTCTTTGAACCGGCACTGGCGATTCCCGCCTTTGTCTTTATGCGGATCTGGGTGATGGGCACCCAAATGGTGATCTTCTTGGCTGGCTTGCAAAATGTGCCAACGGCCCTGTTAGAGGCGGCGGCGCTAGATGGGGCCGGGCCTTGGCGCAAGTTCTGGCATGTGACGATCCCGATCATGACGCCAGTGATCTTCTTTAATTTGATTGTTGGTATCATTGGGAACTTCCAAGTCTTTGCCCCGGCGTTGATCATGACCAAAGGTGGCCCGCAAGATGCTACCCTCTTTATGGTGCTCTATATCTACCGCAATGCCTTTGAATATAGCAAGATCGGCTATGCCGCGGCGGTCTCGTGGGTGCTCTTTGTGGTGATCATCGTGTTAACCATTATCCAGTTTCGCTTTTCGGGCCGTTGGGTCTATTACGAGAACGAGTAACCATGACAACCACTCTTCGCACTCCGCAAGCGGCCAACGCTGCTGTCGTGGCTGCTCAGCAAAAGCGGCAACGCCAGCGCATGGACTGGCTCAGCCGTTTGGGCGTACACCTCCTTCTGCTCTTGCTTTCTATCATGTCGCTGGTGCCGGTCTTGTGGATGGTCTCCTCCTCGCTCAAAGCCGCGACGGAAATTTTTGTCATCCCGATTGAGTGGCTGCCGCGCACGCCGCGCTGGGAAAACTATGCCGCGGCCTTTGCCCGCGCGCCGATCATGCTCTACTTCTGGAATACCATGATCGTCTGTATCTTTGCCGTGCTTGGGGTGCTCTTTTCGTCGTCGCTCGTGGCTTTTAGCTTTAGCCGCTTACGCTGGCCTGGGCGTAACTTCTTTTTCGGGCTGCTCTTGGCAACCATGATGTTACCGAGCATTATTTTGATCGTGCCGCGCTTTCTCATGTTCAGCTATCTCTTTCGCTGGC
This sequence comes from Caldilineaceae bacterium, assembly GCA_019637645.1. The sequence continues at coordinate 2,640 of JAHBVH010000100.1, read as the reverse complement.
CTGGTCCATGGATTGGCTCCTTCTTCCCCCTCATTGTCCCCGCCTTTTTCGCGATTCATGGCTTGTATGTCTTTCTGATTCGCCAGTTCTTTCTGAGTATCCCAATCGAGTTGGAAGATGCTGCTCGGATTGACGGTGCCAGTAGCTTCCGCATCCTCTGGCAGATCTTCATTCCCCTCAGCCAGCCGGTGATGATCACAGTGGTGATTCTCACCTTTATGCAGTTTTACAACGAATTTCTAGAAGCGTTGATCTATCTCAAACCCAACACGTGGACCTTGGCGGTGGGCATTCGGGCCATGAATGACGCCGCCTATGCCACCAGTTGGGAGTTGGTCTTTGCCACGGGCACCTTTATGTTAGCCCCCATGGTGATCATCTTCTTTGCGGCCCAACGGTACTTTGTCGAAGGGGTGACTCTCAGCGGCTTTGGGGGCCGCTAGCCACACTTGCCGAATTGCTCTAAACATGATAGGGTGGTGGCTATGACGAACCTAGCGCCATCTGAACCCGAACGGCTCATCCAACGAATTCTAGCGACGTTACCAGAGATCCAGGCGATCTACCTCTTTGGTTCTTATGCCGCGCAACGGGCTAATGCCCAAAGCGATCTGGATCTGGCGCTGCTCTTGCCGCCGCGCCAAGCATTTTTGTTGGCCCATGATGTTTGGTGGAAATTGACCGATGAACTGAGTGAACTCGCTGGTTGTCCGGTTGATTTGATCAATATGCGCCAAGTTTCGACGGTTTTTCAGATCGAGATCCTACGGACTGGACAACGGATCTTCTGTGCTAACCTGCCTCAATGCAACGAATATGAAGGGCTCGCCCTCTCACTCTACCAAAAGCTCAACGAGGAGCGCGCCGAAATTCTGGAGGCCATCCGCACGACAGGAGTCATCTATGGATGATGTTATCCTCAACAAAACCGCGAGTATTCAACGTTGCTTGAAACGGATTCGGACAGTCTATACGCGTGAAGCCCCACTCGCCTTTGCCGATGATTTTGACACCCAGGATATTGTTGTTCTCAATTTGATGCGCGCGGCTGAGCAGGCCGTGGATCTGGCCAATTATCTTGTGCGCAAGCAGCAGCTTGGTGTGCCGCAGAATAGCAAAGAAAGCTTTCTTCTGCTTGGTCAGGCTGGGGTGATTAACGTTGATCTAGCGGAACAGCTAGGGCGGATGGTTGGGTTTCGGAATATCGCTGTCCATGAGTATCAACGGCTGGAATTGGCAAAAGTCGTCGATATTGTCGAAAATCATTTGATAGATTTTCAGCGGTTTACACAGCAGATTCTGGGTCAACAGGAACTCCTCTGAGCGAAGTCGGCGTTCGTTCGCGATGTCAACCGATGAACTTTTGCGTGAGTTGTTGGATGAAGACCCGTATACCTTCACGCCGACGCTCCACCAGTGGCTGAGCATGTCGCGGCGCTTTCGTACCTTTGCGGAACAGGACCAGACCAAAATCCGCGCGCAGCTCCGCGGCGCAAGCGATGAGGGAAGCGCCCAAGAGCGACTCTTTGAACTGGCGATTGCCTATTACCAAACCGATAGGATCGATTATGCCCAAAATCGTTGTCATTGGTGCCGGTAGCGCTATCTTTGGTACCGGTACTCTCGCCACCTTGTTCCGCGCGCCAGAGCTAAAAGGGGCGACGCTGGGGCTCTGTGACATCAACCGCCAAACTCTGGCGACCATGCACCAACTCGCGGAACGCATGAACCGTGAGTGGGATGCCCACATGACCATTCACGCGAGTCCCGACCGCCGTGAATTACTGCATGACGCCGACTATGTCATTGTCTGTATCCAAGTTGGCCCGCGCGAAGTGGTCTGGCAGCAGGATTGGGAGATACCCTTGCGCCACGGCGTGCGCCAGCCCTATGCCGAAAATAGCGGGCCAGGCGGCTTTGCCCATACCTGTCGCAATGTGCCCGAAATGCTTGCGATTGCCAAAGATATGGAAGAACGCTGTCCCAACGCTTGGCTGCTCAACTTTACCAACCCCCTGAGCCGGTTGGGTATGGCGGTCACGCGCTATAGTACGATCAACTGTATTGGTCTCTGTCATCAATATCGCTGGGCCTACGCGATTGTGGCCGCGGTGTTGGCTGATGACTATGGCATTTCCGTACCCGACGGTGACACCTTTCATGTCCATACCGATGCGCCGAATGTACCGGCTATTTTGACCATGATCGAGGAAGGCGAGCGCCGCTTTACCATCCTCTCGGCGGGCATTAACCATTTTGCCTGGATCTATGGCCTCACCGACCGCCAGACCGGCGCGGATCTCTATCCCCGTTTCCGCGAAAAATATTTGCATCACTTTCGCCACACCTTTGAACCGATGACGCGCGAATTGTTTGCGATCTTTGGTCTCTGCCCAACCGCAGGCGATACCCACATGGTCGAATATCTAGCCTGGACACACGACCCGGTGACCAAACCGTGGGAAAAATATGAGCTGAAGTTGCAAAGCTGGACGGGCAATCTGGAACGGCGAAAGAATGTGCGCGCTCGGGCCGAACGGATGGCTGCGGGGCTAGAGCCAATTACACCGTTGTTGAAGGTTCACAGCGAAGGCGCGGTCGAGATCATCGCAGCGCGCGAAGGGGATGCCAATGCCTACA
>JAHBVH010000010.1 GCA_019637645.1 Caldilineaceae bacterium | reverse complement strand
CTACCGCGAGTGGCTTGATCAATATCTGGTCAGCATTGACAAATTGCCCGCCGCCGCGGCCGCCGCGGCGCCGGATTCTCACAGCAACGTGCTCCAACGCCAACATGTCTTTGGCTACACCTTTGAAACGTTGCGGGTCTTAATGGGACCGATGGCCAAGAACGGGATCGAAGCGCTCGGGGCCATGGGCGATGATGCGCCAGTCGCCGTCCTTTCTGACCAATCCCAACTGCTCTACAGCTATTTCCGCCAGATCTTTGCCCAAGTGACAAATCCCCCCCTGGATGCCATCCGCGAAGAGCTCGTCACTGCCACCGAAGTGATGATGGGGACCGAGCAAAATATTTTGGAAGCCAAGCCGGAAAACTGCCACCAGATCAAGCTGAAGAACCCGATCCTTTCCAACGAGGATTTGGCGAAGATCCGCCACCTTGATCGTCAGGGCTTCAAAGTGGCAACCCTGCCCATTCTTTTCCCGATTCAGGAAGGGACGGCGGGGCTTGAAGGCGCGTTGGAGCAACTCTTTGCCGCCGCCGATAGGGCCATCAACGAAGGCGTCAACATCGTGATTCTGTCCGACCGGGGTGTTACGGCAGAATTGGCCCCGATTCCGGCCCTGTTGGCAACCGCTGGCCTCCACCACCATTTGATCCGCGCCAAAACCCGCACCAAAGTCGCGCTAGTGGTCGAATCGGGTGAACCGCGCGAAGTGCATCATTTCTCGGTGCTTATCGGCTATGGGGCAACCGCGATCAATCCGTATATGGCCTACGAGACCATCCAGGATATGATCGACCAAGGGTTGCTCACCGATACTAGCTACGAAAAGGCCAAGTATCAGTTTATTAAAGGTAGCCTCAAGGGCGTGGTCAAAGTGCTCTCGAAGATGGGTATTTCCACCCTCCAGAGCTACTGTGGCGCGCAGATCTTCGAGGCGCTGGGCCTGAGCCAGGCGTTGGTGGACAAATATTTCACCTGGACACCCACTCGGATTCAAGGGGTTGGGCTAGAACAGATCTACACCGAAATCAAAATTCGCCACCAGCGGGCCTTTCCCGCGCGCGGCAAGGGGATCGAAGTCTTGGTGCCTGGCGGCTACTACCAATGGCGCGCCGAGGGAGAACGGCATCTCTTCAACCCACGCACGATTCACACCTTACAGTTGGCGACGCGCACCAATAACTACGCGGCCTTCAAAGAGTATTCGGCGTTGATCAATGCCCAGGAAAAAGAGTTCTGTACCCTCCGCGCCTTGCTCGATTTCAAATTTGCCGAAAACCCCATTCCCATCGAAGAGGTCGAATCGGTCGAGTCCATCGTCAAGCGCTTCAAAACCGGCGCGATGTCCTATGGCTCGATCAGCAAAGAGGCCCACGAAACCTTGGCGATTGCCATGAACCGCATTGGCGGGCGCAGCAATACCGGCGAGGGTGGTGAAGATCCAGCCCGCTATATCCCTGACCCCAATGGCGATTCGCGCAGCAGCGCCATCAAACAGGTCGCATCAGGCCGCTTTGGGGTCACAAGCCACTATCTGGTCAACGCTCGCGAGTTACAGATCAAGATGGCCCAAGGGGCCAAGCCCGGGGAAGGGGGTCAATTACCCGGCGCAAAGGTCTACCCGTGGATTGCCAAGACACGCCATTCCACGCCAGGAGTAGGGCTGATTTCACCGCCGCCCCACCACGACATTTACTCGATTGAAGATCTGGCCGAGTTGATCCACGATCTCAAAAATGCCAATCACTATGCCCGGATTAGTGTGAAATTAGTTTCCGAAGTGGGCGTTGGCACCATTGCCGCGGGCGTTGCCAAAGGCCATGCCGATGTCATCTTGATCAGCGGCCATGACGGGGGTACCGGTGCCGCACCGCAAACGAGCATCAAACATGCCGGGCTGCCTTGGGAATTGGGCATTGCCGAAACACACCAAACCCTCGTCCTCAACAATCTACGTAGCCGGGTCGCCTTGGAGACCGATGGGCAGCTCAAGACGGGCCGCGATGTCGCCATTGCCGCGCTGCTCGGTGCCGAAGAATTTGGCTTTGCCACCGGGCCATTGGTCACCCTGGGCTGTATCATGATGCGGGTCTGCCATCTGGATACCTGCCCGGTTGGGGTGGCGACCCAAAACCCTGACCTCCGCGCCAAATTTACCGGCAAACCCGAATATGCCATTCACTTCATGTACTTTATTGCGCAAGAATTGCGCGAATATATGGCACGCTTGGGCTTCCGCAGCATCAACGAAATGGTCGGGCGGGTGGACAAATTAGAACCACGCCATGCCATTCAACACTGGAAAGCCAAAGGCATCGATCTCTCCCCCCTCTTGTGGGAACCACCGGTTGGGGAAGAGGTAGGTCGCTATTGCCAGATCGCACAGGACCATGGGCTGGATCAAGCGCTTGATCGCACCACCTTGCTGGAACTGTGCCAACCAGCCTTGGAGCGCGCCGAGCCGGTCAAAGCCATCTTGCCCATTGGCAATACCAACCGCGTTGTCGGGACGATGGTCGGCAGCGAAGTAACCCGCCGCTATGGGGCGGAAGGGCTACCCGAAGATACGATCCATCTACACTTCAAAGGCTCTGCCGGCCAGAGTTTTGCCGCCTTTGCCCCCAAAGGGATGACCTTGGAGCTGGAAGGAGACGGCAACGACTACTTTGGGAAAGGGCTCTCGGGCGCCAAAATCATCTGCTACCCAGGCGAAGGCTCTACCTTCCGCGCCGAAGAAAATGTGATCATCGGCAATGTCGCGCTCTATGGCGCGACGGCGGGCGAAGCCTACATCCGCGGGATGGCCGGGGAACGCTTTGCCGTGCGCAACAGTGGGGTCAGCGCCGTGGTCGAAGGAGTGGGCGATCATGCCTGTGAATACATGACAGGTGGTCGAGTCGTGGTCCTCGGCCAAACCGGGCGGAACTTTGCCGCCGGGATGTCCGGGGGGATTGCCTATGTCGTCGACTGGCATGGGAACTTTGCCAGCTTGGTCAACCGTGAAATGGCCGATTTGGAAAAGCTGGAAAATGCGACCGAGATCGCCGAAGTCAAAGCTTTGATCCAACGCCATGCCGACTATACCAACAGTGATCTAGGCTGGCGTGTGCTGCTACGCTGGGATGAATTGCTGCCGAAGATTGTCAAAGTGATGCCGCGCGACTACAAGCGGGTCTTAGAAGCCTTCGACCAGGTAACTGCCCAAGGGCTTAGTGGTGATGAGGCCATTATGGCGGCCTTTGAGATGAACAAAAACGATGCCTCACGCGTAGGTGGCAACTAAGTTAACTAATAGACGGAGACGCAAAGATGCCGAAGTTCGTCAGTGGCTTTGCATCTCTGTGGTGATTCTAGGGGAGGAATGGCATGGGTAAACCAACAGGGTTTATGGAGTTTGACCGTCAGGTGGCGGCGGAACGGGATCCGCGCGAACGGGTCAACGACTGGGAAGAGTTTCACCTACATCTTTCGGATCGCACCTTGCAACAACAAGGGGCCCGCTGTATGGATTGCGGGATTCCCTTTTGTCATACAGGCCAATTGATCAGCGGCATGGCCTCGGGCTGCCCGATCAACAATTTAATTCCTGAATGGAATGATCTGGTCTATCGTGGCCTCTGGCGCGAAGCGTTGGATCGCTTGCACAAGACCAACAATTTCCCCGAGTTTACCGGGCGCGTCTGTCCGGCCCCGTGTGAAGGCTCTTGTACCTTGGGCATCATTGAGCCCGCGGTCACGATCAAAAGTATTGAATGCGCCATTATTGACAAGGGCTTTGAAGAAGGCTGGGTGGTGCCAACCCCACCCCAACGGCGCACCGGCAAGAAGGTGGCGGTCATTGGCTCTGGCCCCTCGGGCTTGGCCTGCGCCGATCAACTCAACAAGGCGGGGCATTGGGTCACGGTCTTTGAACGGGCTGATCGCATTGGGGGGCTGCTCATGTATGGCATTCCCAACATGAAGCTCGACAAGAACCATGTCGTCCAACGCCGGGTCGATCTCATGGCTCAAGAGGGAATCACCTTCATCACCAACTGTGAGATCGGCAAGACCAAGTCGGCCCAAGAGTTGCAGACCGAGTTCGACGCCATTGTCTACTGTGGCGGTGCGACCAAAGCGCGTGACTTGCCCATTGAGGGACGCAACCTCAAGGGCATTCACTTGGCTATGGATTTCTTGCGCACCAACACCCAAGGCATCCTGGACAATCGCCGGAATGGGCATGCCGAACATGGCCCGGCGGGTCCAGCTATTTCGGCGCTGGGCAAAGATGTTATCGTCATCGGGGGGGGTGATACCGGCACCGACTGTGTGGGGACTTCGCTGCGCCATGGCTGTACCTCCTTGGCCCAATTTGAAATTCTGCCCAAGCCACCCGATGAGCGCGCCGCGGACAACCCCTGGCCCGAATGGCCCAAAATCTACCGCTTGGACTACGGCCAAGCCGAAGCCAAAGCGCGCTTTGGTGACGATCCCCGCACCTATTTGATCAACACCAAACGCTTTGTGGGCGACGAACAGGGCAATGTCAAAGAGCTGCATACCGTCGATATTGAGTGGAAGAAGGATGCCAACGGTCGCTTTGCCCCCGTTGAAGTGCCGGGAAGTGAGCGCATTTGGCCGGCCCAGTTGGTTCTGCTCGCTATGGGCTTTTTAGGCCCCGAAGATAGTGTCACCGAACAGCTTGGGCTGGAACGCGATCCACGCTCGAATGTCAAAGCGGACTATGGTAAATTCCACACCAGCGTCGAAGGCGTTTTTGCCGCGGGCGACTGCCGCCGTGGTCAGAGCTTGGTGGTCTGGGCGATCAACGAAGGGCGCGGCGCGGCGCGTGAAGCCGATCGCTGGCTGATGGGTGAAACCAATCTACCCTGATCCGCGGTGATGGATCTGGTTCAATTGATGATAGCTTTGCCGACGCTCAGGGAGTAGGTACACCTGGGCGTCGGTCGTTTGGAAGAAAATGTTTGGACACGGATGAACGGACCCATGAACGCAGCAGCCCTTCAACAACTGTTACAGATTCCCCAAGCGCCGGGAGCCCTCTTTCCCCGCGGTGGGGCCTATGATCCAGCCCTCAATGTATGGGTTTGTCATGCGTTTGGTCAGCTGATCGCGGCGAGTTCGCCCGCAGAACGCGCGCTTTTTGCGGCCTTTGCCACCTTGGCGCTGGCGGGCGGGGCGCTTCACCAACAGCAAATAGCCGATAGTAAGGCAGGCAAGCTCTGGCCCATGGCCTGGATCGACCAACAGGCGGGCGATCAGCTTGTGGCCTTTTGTGAACACCATCCTGTGGCGGCCACGCCCTATGCCTGTATCAACAATGACCTTCAGGTAACGCCCTATTCCCATGCCTATCAAGCCGCCTTGGCACGGGTCAACGCGGGGTTGGCCCAGGCATTGGCCTGTGCCGCGCCGTCGATACGCCAACAACAGCCTTATCTGCAAGCGCTCCAACGGGCCTACCACTATGATCCAGCCCGCCTATCAGACTTGGCCCTGATGGAACAGGTCGATCAGGCGTGGGTATCAATCCCGACCGATGTGCCGTTTTTGCTCATGTGTGAGTTTACCGAAAGTTATTCTGATCCGCTCAAACGTTGGGTGATGAATCAACCGCAGGTCACCACCTGGGCGCGGACGGTGGCCGAGCAGACGGGCCTTGGCCCCTGGCGCTTCTTCTTTGAATTTCGGGTCTTGGGACTGGTGGATAATCTCTTGACCCCCAGCGAGATTACCGGCATTCGCGCCACCAATCGGCGGTTATATCGCGATCTGAGCGACACGCTGCCTGCCGATGAAGTGAAGACCGAATTCCGACGCGCGCTGATCACGGCGGGCCATGGGGCGAATCCGCCCAAGTCGGCCAAAAACTACCCCAATCAAGCGCAGATTCGCAGCGAGCTTGGCTATCGCAATATTATCTTTGCCAACCAAGTGGAAGAGAAGATCAAGCGGGAAGTGGTGCCTTCCCTACGCATGGCTTTCGCCACCCCGTGGGCGCAGGCAGAAGCGGTAGAAGCGACCATCCTCCGCGCCAATGCCCTCACCACCGTGGCCCACGAAGAGACCCATCCATGGGTCACCTTTCCCGAGGTAAGTTGGTTGGAAGAATTAAAGTCAACCATTCTGGGCCTCTACAGCATTCTACAAACGCCGACCATTCACCATGCACTGGCTGATAGCCTGCTCAGTGAGGTCGCCTCGGCGCTCCTGCTCCATCGCTATCATCACTACCTCTTACAGCAGGGCGATGCCCAATTTGAAGATTACTATATTGGTGACACGATCTTCCTCACCTACCTCTGGCGGGGTGGCTACTTTATCAGCGACGCTAGGGGCTACATTGTTGATGTCGATCCAACCCAAGCCGAACCCCTCTTGGTGACCTTTGCCCATCGGCTCATGGCGATCAAACAGGGCCACGAAACGCCACTCGACCTCTACACCGATCTCTTTGCCGAAGCCCAGATCTATCAACGCTTTACCGGTTGGGCCGAAAACCAACCCTATTTTGAACAGCTCTGGGCAGCGTGATCAACGTAACCACCTACGAAGTCAAGACCTGACAGGTTTTGTAAACCTATCAGGTCGCTGATTACCTTGGCCAGCGACCTGATAGCTACACGAATCCCGCGCCACGAATTAAAGCCATTTCACCCTTTGATGAAGCGCCTTTGACGCGTCCTTTAACCAAATCTTTACATAGCCATGAACTCTGGTTAACCGCACTACGATAGGGTTGCACCATATCACTTATTCGATATGTAACCTAACTCAGTAGGAGAGACCATGAGTACGGAGCAAATGACTTCTGATCGCAGCCTTTGGCACCGCCTTGTCAATGGCAAATTAGACCGCCGCAACCTGTTAAAGGGTGCGGCGGTCACGGCTGGTGCCGCTGCGGCGGGAGTTCCGCTGCAACTCCGCAGCAACACCGTCAGCATCGCCGCCGCCGAAGCCGCCCCCTTGGCCAACCCTCGCCTGATCTTTTCGCCCATTGGCCCCACCGATGTGGATGACCTTGTGCTGCCCCAAGGATATGCCTACCAAGTCGTGGCCCCCTGGGGCATGGAACTTGGCAATGGGCAAACCGTTGGCTTTAACCATGATTGGGTCGGCTTTTATCCCATCGATCTCTTGGAGACTGGGCTGGATCTGACCACCATCTATAATGGCTTTCTACCCCACAACGCCTCGAGCGAAGAAGGGTTGCTGGTCATTAACCACGAATATATCAACCCCCTCTTTGTCAGCGGCGTGGATGCCGAAGCCACCGAGAAGACGCCCGAGCAGATTGCCCTGGAACAAGCCGCGGTTGGGCTGAGCGTTTTACACATCAAAAAAGATGCCGAAGGCGCTTGGGCGTTGGTCGAAGGATCACCCTATAGCCGCCGCTTCGATGCGACGACGCCGATCACCCTTACCGGCCCGGCGGCGGAAATTGATGGTGGCCCCGAAGCCATTGGAACCATGGCCAACTGCTCGGGTGGGACAACCCCGTGGGGCACGGCCTTGAGCTGTGAAGAAAATTTCCAAGATTACCCTGCCGCGGCACCGGCTGGCTATGGCTGGGACGCGGCGGTTTACGGCACCAAGCACTATGGCTGGGTGGTTGAGATTGATCCCTTTGATCCCGAAGCCACCGCCCGCAAACACACGGCCATGGGGCGCTTCCGCCACGAAAATGTTGCCATTACAGTGAGCAGTGACAATACCGTGGTCGCCTACATGGGCGATGATCGGGCCGATGCCTGTGTCTATAAGTTTGTGGCCGACAAGAAGCTGAGTGGCGACCGTGCCGAAGATATGACAATTCTGGAAAGCGGCAAGCTCTATGTTGCCGACTTTGCCAATGGGGCGTGGATTCTGCTCGACTATGATACCCAAACCGCGCTACAAAACGCGACCAACGGGGATGGCAAGCCCCTTTTCACCGCACAGAGCGATGTATTGGCCGATGCCCGCGCCGCGGCCTTAGCCGTCCGTGGCACGCCGGTGGATCGACCCGAGGATATTGAAGTTCACCCGTTGGATGGCAGCGTCTTTGTGGCATTGACCAACAACACCGGCCATGGCAACTTCCACGGCCAGATCGTGCGCCTCTTCGAGACCGATAACAACCCGGCCAGCGAAACCTTTGCTTGGGAGATCTTTGCCGTTGGTGGCCCCCAAAGTGGCTTCTCCTCGCCCGACAATCTCGTCTTTGATGCCGAGGGCAATTTGTGGATGGTGACCGATATTTCGTCGAGCCGCCACAACAAGGGCATCTACAAATTCCAGGCCAACAACGCCCTCTTCTTCTTCCGCACAGAAGGCCCCTTTGCTGGCATTGCCTACCAATTCGCCTCTGGCCCTGTCCACAGCGAAATGACCGGCCCGGCGTGGACGCCCGATGGCAAAACCCTCTTCCTCTCGGTACAACATCCGGGCGAAGAAAGCCCATCGCTAGAAGAACTTTCCAGCCACTGGCCCAACGGTGGCACCGAACTGCCCCGCCCCGCCACCGTCGCGATTACCGGTTTTCCGGGTTGGTAAGAGACCCGCTTCGCTACCCTAGACCTGACAGGTATTGCAAGCCTGTCAGGTCTGTAGCACACATTGCATCCCGTTTTGGGTTTTCAGAAAGATAGCCATGCAACTACAGCAGGAACTTGTCCACGATAGTACGCTCGTCAGCGCGGTGGACAGTTTTTTAAAGGAATTGGTCCACGTCCGCCCGTCGCTCTGCCAACGGTATAGTACCGTGCTGGAAGAGATGACCGACCAATGGTTCGACGCCAACGGACGCAATGAAGTGATGGCCGTCGATGCCACTTGGCTTCAACGCTATCTTGCCCGCGCCAGCGACCCACGCGTCGCCATGGCGGCGCTGCAAGCCTTTTATCAGTGGTCTCAGCAGCATGGCATCGTTACAGAAACACCGCACGGCCTCGGGTAACGAGAGGTTCGGATCAATCCATACCTGACCGGTTTTGAAAACCGATCAGGTGTCTGCTTACACCTCATCCAGTCGCCGCACGGCTGGGATCGACCAGAGGAGGAGGGTGGTCAGCCCCATGAGCAAGCCGGTGATCACCAATAAGAGCGCCATGCCTGCCCCGGGTTGGGCCCCCACCAAGGGAGTCACCATTTGCCACCACGGTTGGGATACACCTGGCTCTAGGATCTGATCCACCAGCGGGCCAATGGAAAGAAAAGAAGCGGTTGAGCCCAGAAAGCCCAGTTGGGCATAGAGGGCAAAGATCCGCCCTTGGAGCAGCGTCGGGACACGCGTTTGAAGCAGTGATTGCATAAGGGCGCCGCCCATGGGCAACGGGATCATCAAAAAGAAAAGCGCCGTTGCCAGCAGCCAAGGAGCCTGGGCACGGCCATAGATGACATACATCAACGCCACCACACCATTACCCAACAACAGCCACGGCACGCGGTTGCGGATATTGCCGCGGGCCGCAATGATTGCGCCACCGACAAAAGCCCCAACGCTCATCGCCGTCAACACCAACCCCGTGACCACCTCGCTCCCCGTGATCGTCACCACATAGGGAATGGTGATCTCCAGCGAACCATTCAACAGATAATTGCCAACCACCGTATTGACCAACAGCGCCAATAACCCCGGCTGGTGCCGGACAAAGCGCAGTCCGGTGCGCCAATCTTGCCAGAGAGTTGTCGCGGCCTCATCCGCGGGCGGTGCTGCCGGTTGGGGGATGTGGATCCAACAGAGCGCGCCCGCGGCCAACACAAAGGTCGCCAGATCGACCGCAAAGACAAGCGCAATGCCGCCTATCAGATAAAGTAGCCCCGTCAGCGCAGGGGCCACAATGCCCGCAAAAGGGAAGAGCATCTGGCGTAGACCATTGATCCGATCGCGACCCTGATCCGGGGTCATTAAGCTGAGGCTGGCTTCACTGGCAGGGCTTTGGAAGATGGTCAACGCGCCCTGGATTAAGGCCACCCCATAGAGCAAAACGATGCTAAAGGTATCGGTGAGGATGGTTGCCAGGAGGATGAGCGTACCAAGCGCTAGCCCAGCATCAGTCAGGATCAGCACGGGCTTGCGCGGCACCCGATCAATGACCGCACCCGCCACGCTGCCCAGCAACATACCAGGCAACTCCATCAAAAAGGCCACTAGGAGCAAAGGCGCGGTTGTCTGCGTCTGCGTAAAAAGCCATAGACCAAGCCCAATCGTCGTCATCCGGCTGCCAATCAGGGAGAGTGACTGGGTGATCAGCATGAGGTACAAAGCACGCATCCCATGCAAGGGCGTGACCGGCCAACGGCGGACTAGCACAGCTTTCATCATCGCCTCATCGATAGTTCTGGTGGTGATCAACAAATTTCCCAGCAGACATATTCTTGCTGGGCAGATCATACGCGATAGGTTGATTCTTCTAAAAATCCGGACGTAGCCAGCAGCAAACGACCTACCACTTTGTTGCGATGGCTGGGCTTGTGGGTAGCGTCTGATTTTCTCATGCAATTCCTATCCACAATTACCCAAAGGATGGTACAATATCTGTCAAATAGTAGAAACTGGTGGCTGCAGAAAAGCGTTTAGAACGTGTTAGGCCCATGAAACGTGACTTGTGAAACGTGATGGGTGTGGACACTGTACGAATTGCGCACCCCGTTGTTAGCGTAGGTTTGTGGAGATAGCTATGTTATTTACGAAACAAAAAGCTGTACGGATGGCCGCGCTTTGTTTAGCGCTGCTCCTGGCCTTTGGCGCTGGGACCATCGTGGGCAGTACAACAGCCGTTGCCCAAGATCAACAGGAGACGCCCGAGAACTTTCAAGTCTTCTGGCAGGCGTGGGAGATTGTTCAGGCCCACTTTATCGACCGTGACGTGTTAGACTCCACCGAGCTTACGTATGGTGCGATCGAAGGCATGCTCGACGCCCTGGGCGACGAGGGCCATACCACCTTCTTATCACCAGCGGAATTGGAACGACAACGCAGCAGCATGGCTGGCAGCTTTAGTGGCATTGGGGCGCAGCTAGGGGTCAAAGATGGTCTACCCATGATCGTCGCCCCGATCGACGACTCCCCCGCTTCGGAAGCGGGCATCCGCGCGGGCGATATTATTCTCACGGTGGACGGCGAAGATGTGACCAGCCTTTCCCTGGACGCAATCGTTGATCGCGTCCGTGGCCCCTCTGGCACCGAAGTAGTCTTGACCTTGTATCGTGAAGGAGAGATGGGCACGTTCGAGCTGACCCTCGTGCGCCGTGAAATTAAGGTGGCAGCAGTCTCTTGGACGATGGTGCCCGGGACGGATGTGGCCTTCTTGCGGTTGAATCAATTTAGCGCCAACGCCAAAACCGAGATCGTCGATGCAATGGAGGAAATTAAAGCAGCAGGGGCGGAAGGCTTGGTCTTAGATATCCGCAACAACCCCGGTGGCCTCTTGACCCAGGCGATTGGTGTCACGAGCCAATTCCTCAAGAGTGGCAATGTCCTCCAGGAAGAAAATGCCAGTGGCCGCCGCCGTTCCTATCGCGTTGAACGGGGCGGTGTCGCGACCGATATTCCCATGGTCGTTTTGATCAATCCCGGTTCGGCAAGTTCCTCGGAAATTTTGGCTGGTGCCATTCAAGATTATGCGCGCGGCACCCTGATTGGCGAAACGACCTTTGGGACGGGCACGGTCCTACAAACCTTTGGCCTGGATGATGGTTCTGCCCTGCTGTTGGGCACAAGCCAATGGCTGACCGCCAAAGGACGGTTAATCCGCAAACAAGGGATTTCCCCCGATGTTGAAGTGAAGCTCTCCCTCGATGGTGAGTTTATGACCCCCACCTTAGTGCGCGAGCTAACCGCCGAAGAAGTTGCGACTAGTGGCGATGCCCAACTGTTAGCTGGCCTGGAAGAGCTGGGTGCGCTCCCCGCCACCGCCCAATCAACCACTCCGTAAGCTTCACCAATCTTCGACGACTCACACCGCACGAAGCAAAGAACAAGGTCAGGTGTTTAAGGCGCTTGACCTTGTTCTTTGTATGCCAGCCAGAGCCATCTGTAAACGCTGTTCAATTGCCGCAGCTACATGGTATAATCTAGCGATATGAGCAACTTGGCACCCGCTTCTCATGCTTTTGGGCAATGGCTAAAACGACTGCGTACCCAGCAAGGGTTAACCCAGGAAAACCTGGCGGAACAAGCCTATTGTTCGGTTCAGACGATTCGTTTCTTTGAGACGGGCAAGCGCCGACCTTCCATGGCAATGGCCGAGCGGCTGGCCCAGGTATTAGCGGTACCCAGCGAGCAACAGGCCGCGTTTGTGCGTTCGGCGCGCCAACCCCTGGCGAAACAAGATACCCCTACGCCAGAAGAAGCAGCGGCACAGAACAGTACAGCCGCCACTTCAGCGATTCACAAGCCAGCGCTACCCCAGGCCGCCACGCCACTGATTGGACGCGAGGGGGAACGCAACATTCTGCTCCGTTTGCTAAAAGCGGAACAACATCGTCTTGTCACTTTGGTTGGCGCGGGCGGCATGGGCAAAACCCGCCTTGCCTTAGAGACCGCCACAGAATTAGCCGCCCATTTCACGGATGGTGCCGCCTTTGTCCCCCTCGCCACGATCCAGAGCGGAGCACAGTTGCCCGAGGCAATCGCCGATGTGCTGGCGCTTGCGCTAAAGGAGAGTCGCGAGGTCGGTGAACAAGTGTTGACGTGGTTGGCCCCCCGCCACTTATTTCTCGTGCTCGATAACTTTGAGCACCTCCTGGAAGATAGCCAGGGTACCCCGGCCAACGACAACGCCATTCTTTGGCTCAAACAACTGCTCACCCGAGCACCCCACCTACAAATCTTGATCACCTCGCGCGAACGGCTGCGGATTAGCGGCGAGCGGATTTTTGAGCTAGGTGGCCTCTCCTTGCCGAACCACACGCTAGCGCCCGAAGCAGCCGAAGCCGTCAAGCTCTTTGTTGAACGCGCCCAGCATGTCAGCGGCGACTTTAGCCTCGATGCCAGTAACGGTGCCGTCATTGCCCGCATCTGCCAATTGGTGGGCGGGATGCCCTTGGGGATCGAGTTGGCGGCGGCCTGGGTGCGCGTCCTCACTTGCGCGGAGATTGCCGACGAGATGGCGCGCAGTCTTGATTTTTTGGTGCGCGCCGACCGGGATGTCGCGCCCCGCCACCACAGTATGCGGGCGGTCTTTGACTCATCCTGGCGCTTGCTGGCGCGCGAAGAGCAGTCGGTGGCGGCGCGGCTCGCGGTGCTGCGTGGCAATTTTGACCGGGCCGCCGCCCAAGCAGTTGCCGGTGCCACCCTCCCCCAGTTGGCCGCGCTGGTGGATAAATCCTTTGTGGGCGTTATGACCCAAACCGTGGGCAGCAACAGCACGCAACGCTATACCCTCCACGAACTCTTGCGTCAATATCTGGCGGATAAGCTCCAAGCTTCGGGCGAAGCGGCGCGGGTCAAACGACAACATGCTGAATATTTTACCAGCCTAGCCGAACGCTTTGACCCCGATTTTCATGCGGAACATTCACCCGCTTGGCGTCAGCAATTTGCCCAGGAGCAAAGCAATTTGCGTGCGGCGTTAGCGTGGAGCGTAGTCGAGGGACAAGATGGGCCGTTGGGCATGCGGCTTGCCGGTGCGATTGCCAGTTATTGGGAAGTTGCTTGTAACTGGAAAGAAGGCCGCCATTGGCTTCAAAGTGTCTTGGCCCTTACCCAAGGGCAGGATGCGGCGCGCGGGCGCGTCTTGGTGAAAGTAGGCGAATTTCATCATTTACTCGAGGAACAGCAGTTGGCCGAACGTCGCCTCCATGAAGGCTTGGCGCTCTACCGCACGTTGGCGGATCAACCGGCCATTGCCTATACGCTCTTCCAGATCGGCAAAATTCATGCCACACGCGGCGCCTTTGAGGCGTCCAAAAGCTTTTTGCGCGAAAGCCTAGCCCTCTATCGCCAACTACAATACCAATGGGGCGTCGCCAGTTTATTAAACCAACTGGGCAGCATTGAAATTTCGCTCGGTAACTATGAGCAGGCCAGCCAATTGCTAGATGAGGCTTGGCCTTTGATCGCAACTATGCCACAGCGGCCAACGGTTGGCGTGGCCGCGAATTTATTAGGCCGTGCCTTGTTAGGCCAAGGCAAGATCGACCGCGCGATTGCCTTCTTCCAGCGCGGCCTCTATATCTTTCAACAAGAAGAGGCCCAAGCTGGAATTGCGTGGTCGTTGATCAACCTCGCCTTAACCTACCTCCAGCTAGCGGAATGGGAAACCGCCCAGCAACATTTCCAAGCTTGTTTTCGCATCTACTGTACGCTGGAAAGCAAGGGTGGCATGATGGCAACCCTGGAAGGGCTAGCCGCCATTGCAGCCGTACAGGATGACGCGCCGAAGGCTGTCCAACTCCTCGCGATTGCCGCCCAGTGGCGTGAGGAGAGCGGCCAAATGCTCACAGAACATGAAATCGCCACCCAACAGCGCACCCGTCAGTATACGGTCGCCGCGCTGGATTCCGCGACCTGGCAAGCCACCTGGAACAGCGTCCACCATTGGTCCGTATCCCAAGTCGCCCAATTGGCGTTAGCCTGACGCCAGCCGCGACCAAGCGTTACCACTACCCCACAACGCACCGGATGTGATTTTACCCATCAGCAGCGCAGCTTTGGCGCGATCCCAAGCCCATTAGAGCCGCGCCACCGCTTCATGCAGCGCGGTGCGGCTCGCCGGATCAACCAAAGCGGCGAAGGCAGCTGGCACTTGTTGACGCAGCTCAGCAACCAGATCGGCCTGTTGCTGTTGATAGACGCTGGCGCTGCGCTCCTGGTGCGCCTCGTCCACCAGCCCCTGTGCCACGACGGCATCGTTGAGATCCCCGAGCAATTCCTGTAACGCTTTCAGGCGCGTGATCAGGGGCTCGCATGCGGGGCCTAACAGATGGTGCATGAACTCCAAATTATAGCGCAGATGTTTGCAAGCAATGCGCAGATCGTGCAGCGCCGCATCCTCGATCGCCGTAGCTTCCACAAAAAGCACTTCATAGCAACGGACGGCGGCATAGCCAGCGATGATTTGGGCTGGCACGACGTGACGGACATGTTGGGGTGTTACTGCGTCAGCTGCCTCCTGCTCTGGCGTTGTGGCGGTGCAGAAGTGGTGAAATCCGCAGATAAAATCACGATACTCCTCACTATCCAACCAGCGTACCAGCAGTTCATGGGCTGCTTGCCGTTGCTGTCGCCACACTTTTAACAATTTTTTGGGGGCGGGTTCAGCTTGGCCGGTTTGGGCGCGGCGACGTGCCTTGGCTAGGGCTACATCTAAATTACGCACATGCCCCAGCAGCCGACCAGTTTTACGCAGCGCGGCCAAGTAGGGGCGAATGGCCTTGCGCGGCAAAAAGTCACCATATAACTTGGCCGCGGCGCGGGCTCGTCGAATCGCTACGCGCATATTATGCACATATTCACGCTCTTGGCTATAACGTACACCAGCTTCATTGAGCAACATGTTCAAGAGTTGCTCACGCCAGATCAACCGGCAGGCATTCGCCACCAATGTCTGTGGCTGAATGCTTGCGCTTGTGGGGTTGTCAACTCCTTGTGCCAAGAAAGCGGTTAAAGCCGCGGTGAGCAAACCGTAGGCACTATAGCCCGTTGCCTCGACCTCGGCCTGTTGCATGAGCCAGTTGGTAATCCCCTGTTCTGTTTCGTCGCCGGGTCGCTCTGCACGCGCTTTGGTATCGTCCGCGGGCGTGCTAGCCTGTAGGCGTAATTGGGCAAAGCGGGTAACCGGTGCATCCACTAGCTCAGTTGTTGGACGAACCGTTATTTGATCCAGATGCACTTTGGTAAAAGGCGACGGCGCAACGTCAGCCGTCGGGAGGCCGATGGTACGCGCTTCGCTATGCTGCTGTAAAGCGAGAATGGGGTGCAGCTTGGCATGTCCCCCAAGCACCGGTGTCACAGCTTTGCGCAAGGCTTTGGGCCAGGCTTTGAAAGTCGTCGCCACTGCCGCCGCGTCAATGGGGGCTGAGCCTTGGTGCCGACGTGTGATCGGCTTGTCCACCTTGCCCGCTAAGTCCAGCGCTAGATTTTCCACCGTTAAACAAGTTTGCTCGGCGCGCTGGGTCACACAGGCGGCAAAGCCTGTGCGCAACAACCGATAGTCAGCCGTATCGATATAGATCAATTGTTCATCGACGGCAGGCGACGGCTCTGTGGTAAGAGGATAGTGATCGGCCAGGGCGGACAGAATACGCCAGGAATCCAACGCGGCGGGAGCCAGAAGAAAACGTTGGCTGGATGGTGCAGAACAGCGGTGTTCGCTCATAAAGGATACCCTACAGTTAGTTTGCAGTTTCAGGGCTTACGTCAATCTCGACCTAGCCGGTTTTGAACACCGGCCAGCTCTTCGGCGGATAGACCAACCTTGGTGCGTAAGTCCGATTGGATAGATACATTCGCTTAACCGATAACTTATGCTTTTCATATCAAAAAATGTTTAACAATTTGTTAACAAACCACATGGATACGGCAAATATCTCATTTTTAGAAATCACCACAGCGGCGCAGACAGTAAGGCAGAGTTTATGTATAGAAAAGCCCAAGAAAGAGATGCTTTCTCGGGCTGGGTTTTATAGAGGATGGTTATAGACGTTACGCCCTGCGTGGGCTTCTCGGTAAATTCATCAAGCTAGGCGAGGCAACCGGTGCACATGGTAACCCGCCAATCAATACCGCTCAATCGATGGTCAGCCCATTGTCGGCACTAAGGGTAAAAGATTGTACCAAATCGTTGATACGCACCGCATACGCGCCAGCAGGTAAGCCAGGCACCCCCAACGGCACAACTTCTTCAAAAGGAGTCAACATCTGGGCACACCGTTGATTTGGCTGCCACGCGGTTGTCATCTGGATGCGGAAGGTATTGCCCTCCAAGTAGACCCCGGTACTTTCAATAAAAGCACACGCATCGGGCAAATAGCCACGGATGACCGCTTGTAGTTCATTGGTCGGCTCGAGCAGCTGGATTTCAATCGCTTCCACCGTAGCCGCGCCGGTTTCCTGAATCGGGGCAGCTTCCTCGGGTGTGGCGGTTGGTGCGCTGGCCGCCATCACCACCTCCGTATGCAGCGCTTGGGCAAACTCGACGATCGCGTCTTGTTCAGTTGCGGTCGCGACTTGGGTACCGCTGCCGGTAAAGTTCAGTTGCACGGTCATTCCATCGGCCAGGGCGGCATCGCGGTGCGCATACTGAAACGATTGCAACCCGGCGATCCAATCAGCTACGGTCGCGGCTTGGGCCGCATCCAACTGCGCGCTAGCCACTACAGTTGGTGGCTCACTCCGACAAGAATAGATGGTCACCTCTCCCGTAGGGGAGATCGTTAAATCATCACAAAAGCCAGCAATACCGCCTTCACGGTGCCAGGTTAGGGCCGCCGCGGGCGCGGTGGGGGCAACGGTTGGGCTGGGCGCAATTGGGGTCACTACACAGGCCGCGACTGTCCCCAACGCCAACAGGCCAATCAGTACGCGCTGCCATATCCGATGATTCATTGTTCTGCTCCTTTGGGTGGCCGCTTTACGTACGTCACCCACCATAGTCTCTTTATACAAATGTCCCCCAAAGGACGTTGCCCCAGCGGCCAATGTTCCAGGCAGGCCGTGAGCCACTGACAATGGCAAGCGAGTTTCCGTTTCATCACCCTGGCCGGGGATGCCAGCCATCACAGTAGACAGTGGGCAGTAGACAGTGGGCAGTAGACAGTGGGCAGTAGACAGTGGGCAGTGGAGAGTGGGCAGTGGAGAGTGGGCAGTAGAGAGTGGGCAGTGGAGAGTGGGCAGTAGAGAGTGGGCAGTAAGCACCACTGACCTACTGTCCACTCTCTTCGCCTACGCCGGAACGAGGTCAGGCGTCAGGGGTTGGGCGATGGGTAGGCTGGGCAGTGGCGCTGGTTTATGCCGGGCAACCAGGTGCATGGGCATGCCGTATTTGGCGGTGAGGGTGATCAAGGGCTCGGTGGCGACGTTGGCGTGTGGTGCGAGTTGGAGGGAGTATTGTTGCGCCACTGTAGCTAAGACAAGTTGTGCTTCCATCATGGCAAAGGCGTTGCCGATGCAGACGCGTGGGCCACCCCCAAAGGGCATATAGGCATAGCGGGGCAACGACTCTTCAAAGGCTGGCGTAAAGCGCTCGGGGCGAAATTCTGCCGGGTCTGCAAAATATTGAGGCAGATGGTGCATGACATAGGGCGAAATAAAGAGCCGTGCGTCTTTGGGGATGACATAGCCGTCTAATGTCACCGCGGTGGCAGCTTGGCGCGAATTGAGTACCCACGCGGGCGGATAGAGACGCATCCCTTCTTTGACGACCTGTTGGGTATAGGGTAGCGTCGCTAGATCGCGCAAAGTCGGGAGGCGATTTCCCAAGACTTGATCGAGTTCGGCGTGCAACTTGGCCTCCACCGCCGGGTATTGGGAAAGCAGATACCAAATCCAGGTTAAGGCGTTTGAGGTTGTCTCATGACCCGCAGCAAAGAGATTGATGGCTTCATCGCGCACTTCGGTATCGTTCAACCGCTGGCCGTTTTCATCTTCCGAGAGCATCAGCATGGACAATAGATCGCCGCGATCCGCGACAACACCGTCAACGGCCTGGGCGCGCCGGGTGGCGACCATCTCGTCGATCAAAGCATTCAGCGCCTGGCGGGCTGGCTGGCGCTGCCGGTTGGCGCGGTTGGGAATCCATTGGGGGATAAGGCCATACCAAGTAAAGTCGTAGTCGGTGATCTTTTGAAGTTGATGAATCGCGTCACCAATCTGGTCGGCCCGGTCGGCCATGTGAGCAGGCTCAGTATCAAAGAGCGTCTTGGCGACAATGTACATGGTGGTCCGTAACATTTCCGCGCTGATATCGCGCGTTTCACCCTCGCGCCAAGTGGCGGTCATTGCTTGGGTAAAATTGACCACCGTATCGGCATAACCGGCAATCCGCTTGGCATGAAAAGCCGGTTGGGCGAGTTTGCGATAGGTGCGATGCTGTGCGCCATTGGTGGTCAGCAATCCATAGCCAAAGAGAGGCCCCATAATAGCCAGATCACGGTCCGCCTTGGGAAAGAGATCGGCCTTAGTGATCAGGACTTCGCGGATATAGTCGGGGTCGCTGATCAAGATAATCGGCTTGCCCAAGACGGTAAAGCGCACAATCGGACCATAGGTTAGCGCAAGGTTAAGAAGTAGCTGGAGGGGATCACGGGCAATGCCCCCGAGTTGCCCAATCCAGGGAAATTCACGCACTTGCGGAATCAGCTTGGTTTGCATGGATACAGCTCCTCTGCTATAGGAATAGATTAGAAGTTATACAGTCGGGCGGTACAACCAGAGACGCTGTTAGGTCTCAGCCAAGGGCGTAGCGCCGACCTTCACACAACGGAATTAATCAACACAATGTCTATTAAAAATCACCATGATGATAAAATACCGCAACTCATTCAAGTTGTCAATAGGCAATTTTCGCTGTAAAATTGCTTAATAGACAAAGCGTTGCTTAATAGACATTTCTTAGAAAACCAAAGGAGCCACGATGGCCGAAAAAGTGGACCGACGCGTACGGCGTTCACGGCGACTGCTGGCTGACGCCCTGTTGGCGCTTGTGATCGAAAAACGCTTTGGTGATATTTCAGTGCAGGACATCGCCGATCGGGCCGATATGAATCGCGCTACTTTTTATCTGCATTTTCATAGCAAAGAAGAATTGCTATTAAGTGCATTGGTCGAGCAGTTTGATGAATTGGTCAACTCATTTGGCGATATTTCACCCGACCGTCCGCTCTGGGAAGATGCGCAGATGGAGGTGATGGTCTTTGAACATGTAGCCGAAAATGCGCGGATCTACAAAGCACTCTTAGACGATCCTAATCTGGGGTTAGTCATTCATGCCATTCTTGGCTATATTGCCGAGTTTAGTGAGCGCAAACTGGCGGCTTCCCTACCCGCTGGCACCCAACCCCGCGTGCCGCTCCCGTTGATCGCCCACCATATTGGCGGCTCGCTCTATGGGATCATTCACTGGTGGTTGCGCCATGATATGCCCTATGCACCAACCGAGATCGCGCAAATGACCCACCTATTGTGGTCACAAAGTTGTGGGGATCTGCTCAAAAGCAGCTAGGCCAAGCTGGGTGATTGGGTCTTCTTTTCCGTTTACGCTCTGTTGACGCGTGCCTGGTATCGTGAGCCTAAAGAGCAATCATTTGTTAATTCGGTATGCATCATGAGCGAGAAGGATAAAACTATGAATACGTTGGCGCTAGACAAGCCTGTTAGAACTATTCGCCCAGCAACCCCTGCCGATTTTCCGGCGATTGCCAACCTCTTGGTACAATTGTACGCCGTCGAATTACCCGGGGCCTTACAAGCACCGCAAACAGCACAACAGGCACTCTTACACTATACCTTGACAGCCAAGGCGAACCAGGGGCTGCATGGTCGCTATGTGGCCTGCGATGCGACGGGCGAAATTTTGGCGACGGCAGTGCTCGAATATCCAGGCACAATGCCCTATGATCGTGCGCCGAATGGGACGATCAGCCAAGCGTTGTCGCTGATTGGCTATGGCGCAACGGCACGTCTGTTGTTGATCGTGGCCCGTAGTTTGGTGCCGACGCCGCGCCCCCAAACGCCCGATGCGGTGTGGTTTCATAGTGTCATTGTTGATCCGCGTTATCGTGGGCAAGGGGTAGGCCGAACGCTGATGACAGCTTTGGCAGAACAAGCCCAAGCCCATGGCTATCGGAGCGCTTGGTTACAGGTACTGGCGATGAATCAACCGGCGCGGCGGCTCTATGCACAACTGGGCTATGAGGAGCGCTGGTCAACGCCCCGCTGGCAGCAATGGCTGACTTGGCCGAGTTATCTTTTGTGTAAAACGTTATCTAACGAATAGGCAGGCACGGCATGGACGCCCAAGGCGCAGCGCTACACCAACAGCTAACGCAGGTCATCGCCACAACCTATGCCGACTGGGAAGTCGGGCCCCTAACGGTCGCGGGTTCTGGCTTAGAATTTTTGGTTTGTCGGGCAGATTCCCAGCGCTGGGGCACGCTGGCGATCAAGACGCCTTGGACCCGCTGGATCGCCAATGATAACGATACCCACTTGGATGCGCGCGATCTGCTGCGCCAAGAAGCGACGGTAAGTGATTATTTGGTCCAATCCGCCGTCAAAGTACCCCCGTGCTATCACCTTCATTTGGATGATGCAGGGGTGGACTTTCTGGTTTCGGCCTTCTTGACCAACGACCAAAGTGAACCCGTGATGAGTGATTTTGGACGCCTAGTGCGCACGCTCCACCAGCTTGCGCCCCCCGCGATTTCATTGGTGGCGCAGCGGGAAACACCCCTAGCTTGGCTCCTGGCCGAACGCATCGATCGGCGGGCGCGGGTGGTGGAACAGTTGACATCACTCCAGTTGCCCCTCCTCCAGGCCGACCAGTTACAGGCCAGCTTGGCACCGGTTGCCAACCGCCCCGCGGCGCTGCTCCACATGGACGCGCGGCCCGCCAATCTGTTGACCCGCCGCGGTGAAATCCTAGGGATCGTTGATTGGTCGAATGCGCTCATTGGCGATCCGGCGCTGGAATTGGCCCGGATTGCGGAAAGCGGCTATCTGACCACCGCGTTTCTGCAAGGCTATGGCACCCCAACGCCATTCCAGGGCCTCTCGCCTGTCATCGAGCTGATCTACCGCCTGGATACTGCGGTGATGCTCGGTGTTGTCTTTCTTTCCGAAGCGCCCGATGCCCAGCTGGGCGCGGCACAAGTCGCCCGGATTCAGACGTTATACCACGAATTTGTTGCGCAATCGCCAACAGCCGAAAGGAGCAGGTAGCAGCATGATCACCGTCGAAAATTTACAGAAATATTTTCAAGTGAGTAAGCACCGTCGCGGCTTGTGGGGTGCGGTGCGGAACCTGGCGGTGCGCGAATACAATACGGTGCGGGCGGTTGATGGCCTTAGCTTCACCGTTCCCGCCGGTGAATTGGTGGGCTATCTTGGGCCCAACGGCGCGGGCAAATCAACGACCATCAAAATGCTGACAGGCTTGCTCGTTCCTTCGGGTGGCACATTACAGGTGAACGGCTACGTACCCTGGCGCGATCGGGAGCGCTATGTCGCCAATATTGGTGCGGTCTTCGGCCAACGTACCACCTTGTGGTGGGATCTGCCGGTGATCGAGTCGTTGGAATTGCTCCAATATATCTACCGCATTCCCATGGCGCGCTTTCAGCAGAATCTCCAAGAATTTCGCACGCTGCTGGAGCTAGATGCCTTTTTAGAATCGCCCGTGCGTTCGCTTTCGCTCGGCCAGCGCATGCGCGCTGATCTTTGCGCCGCCATGCTCCATGATCCCGCACTGCTCTTTTTGGATGAACCGACGATTGGGCTCGATGTGGTTGCCAAAGAGCGCATCCGCCAGTTTATTGCCCATATCAATCAAGTACGCGGCACCACTGTTCTCCTGACAACGCATGATCTCTCCGATGTGGAAAAGCTTTGTCGCCGGATCATGATCATCGATCATGGGCAGTTGCTCTATGATGGCAAGCTAGAGACTCTGCAAGATCGCTTTGGCGGCAAACGCGAACTCGTGGTCGATCTCGCCGAGAACTATGCCGATGTGAGTATCGAGGGCGCGGAGGTGACAACCCACCAGAATCAACGGGTGACCTACCAATTCGCCCGCCAAGAGTTGACCGCTTCGGAGTTGATCGGACGGCTATCGCAGCGCTACCGCATTCGCGATCTGAGCGTGCGCGAGCCCGAGATCGAAGCGACGATCCGGCGCATTTATGAAGAACGGCTGCTGGATGCGGCGTAAGTCGATGTAAACTCACGCGCTCCCTCCTATCCACTATTTTGCGCTCCCTTCTGCTTCTCGCTATAATCCCCCGCATGCGAGTCGTCATGGTGAGTAAAGCGCTGGTGGTCAGCGCCTATCAGCGAAAGGCGGAAGCCCTGGCCCGGCTGGGGCAAGCACAAGGGATTGAACTCTTTGTCTTGATTCCGCCATCCTGGCAGGATCGCCGCGGTCATCAAGTTGCGCAGCCGCGCCACACCGAAGGCTACCAACTCCAGATCATCCCTCTGCGGTTGAATGGCAATTACCATCTCCACCATTACCCGACCCTCGGGCAGGCCCTCGCAACCATCCGTCCCCAGGTCGTTCATTTCGATGAAGAGCCCTATAATTTGGCAACTTGGCTGGGTCTCCGCGCCGCGCGGCGTGTAGGTGCCGCAGGCACCTTTTTCACCTGGCAAAATCTCAACCGGCGCTACCCCTGGCCCTTTCGCTGGTTTGAACGCCAGTGCTATCGCTATAGTCCGATTGCTATTGCGGGGAATCAAGCCGCGGCCCAAGTGTTGCAGCAAAAGGGCTATGGTGGGACAACGGTGGTGATCCCCCAATTTGGGGTGGACCCTGCTATGTTTGTGCCCAAGGCGACGCCACTCACCACGAATACAACCCCACTCCAGATCGGCTATGCGGGCGGGCTATTACCCGAAAAAGGGGTAGACCTGCTGTTACAAGCTTGTACTGGCCTCGTGGGTGATTGGCAGTTGCAGCTCGCCGGGCAAGGCGCGGCAGAGGCCGAACTTCGTCAACTGGCGGCCACACGCCAAATCAGCGAGAAGATCACCTGGGTTGGTCTATTAGACAGTGACGCCATGCCGAGCTTTTATCAGCGTTTGGATGTCCTGGTGCTGCCCAGCCGGACTTTACCCAACTGGAAAGAACAATTTGGCCGCGTGTTAACCGAAGCGATGGCTTGTGGTGTTGCTGTTATTGGGAGCGACAGCGGCGAAATTCCCAATGTCATTGGCGAGGCCGGTTGGGTCTTCCCCGAAGGCGATGAAGCGGCGCTCCACCGCGCGCTGCAAAGCTTGCTTACCCAACGGGCGCAGCGAGTTCAACTAGGCGAAGCGGGGCGGCAACGGGTATTAGAACGCTATACCATGGCTGCAATCGCCCAACAAACCCTGGCAGTTTACGCCCAACTGGGCGCGCGCCAGCCCTAGGAAGGAAGTAGCCGGCGTGCAGATTGCGCTCAATGCCCAGCTTTTAAATACCAGCCAAAGCTATCGCGGGGCCGGGGTCAGTGTCTACTGTCAACAGCTCCTGGCACAGCTCGGTCAGATCGCGACCGCAGCGACCGCTGATCTGCAATTGACCGCCTTTGTCAACGGCCCACGCCGCCCATTACCAGGTGTGATCCAGCAGTCGAGCCGTTGGCCGTTACATCAGCCGCTTGTCCGTATTCTTTGGGAGCAGACTGTATTCCCCTGGTCTCTGCAACAGCAGCCGCCGGATTGGGTCCACGGCTTGGTGAATGTGCTACCCCTTGCCACGGCGGCACCTGGCATTGTCACGGTCCATGATCTCAGCTTTTTGCGCCTGCCCGAGAAGTTTCGCGGGGCCAAGCGCTGGTATCTCAGCCAACTTTGTCGTGCGAGCGTAGCCAAAGCCCGCCATGTCATTGCGGTCAGCCGCCAAACAGCCGATGATCTCCAGCACTTTTGGCAGGTCGATGCCCAGAAGATCAGTGTGATTTACAATGGGGTGAGCGAGGAATTTACGCCCGCGCCCGCTTCCGCGGTGGCGGCCTTCCGGCAACGGCGCGCCCTGCCCGCACGTTTTTTTCTCTTTTTGGGTACGCTGGAACCGCGTAAAAATCTGCCGCTATTGATCCGCGCGTTTGCCCAGTGGCGCGCCCAGACAACGCCCGAAAATCGTGCGGTAGCCCTGGTGATTGCTGGGGCCAAGGGGTGGTTCTATGAGCAGATCTTTGCCTTGGTGACGGAGTTACAGTTGCAAGAGGTTGTTCTTTTCTCGGGCTACGTGCCGGTCGAAGAATTGCCCGATTGGTATCGCGCGGCGGAACTTTTCCTCTATCCTAGTCTCTTTGAAGGCTTTGGGCTACCGGTATTAGAGGCCATGGCGTGCGGGGTTCCGGTGATCTGTAGCGACACGGGGAGTTTGGTCGAAGTGGCCGGGGAGAGTGCGTTGATCTTTCCAGCCCAAGACGAAGGGGCCTTGGTGCACTGCTTGCACCAGTTCACCGGCGATGCTACGCTCCGCGCGGATCTGCGGCGGGCCGGTCTAACAAGGGCCCAGCAATTCTCCTGGCAGCGAACCGCACAACAGACCGTGGAATTGTACCGAACACTGTTGTAGTTGGGATTATGTTTTACGCATAGATATGGTAGACTAAGACGCAAAATGAAGCTGGCCTGAAATTCCCTGGTCCGATCGTTGCGCTACTGCAGTTGTAGCAGAGCGTGGTAGCCCCTTCTTACCATCGCGCGGCGGACCCTTGTGTGGTGCCTTTTATGACAGTCGTTGCCAACAATGGGACGTCAGACAAGGACATAGAAACTCATGGCTACATTGAATAATTTGAATTTTCCAACCTCTTCGGTTACGGCCCCGACCAAACGTGCCGTAGCTTATAAACGGGATAGTCGACTAGCCGGCTTGGTGCGGTTGGTCCATCCAGCCCATTGGCCCATCCTTTTGCTGGCCTCGGATCTGCTCTTGATCTTGGTAGCGTTTGGCGGTGCCTATATCATGCGCTATGTCTGGCAGATTGGTCGGCAGGTCGATCCGGCCAACCAAGTGGGGATTCAAGCGTATTGGATCTTTGCCTCTTTATTGGTGGTTGTTTGTCTCCTCTCGTTTCGCTTCTCGCATGTCTACCCCTATAAGGTTGGGCGCAGCGTGATCGAGGAAACCTATGTGATCGGTACGGCGACGACATTGGCGGTGGTCATCCTCAGTGGGATCAATCTCGTCTATCAGCCCCTTTCTTATAGTCGGTTGCTCTTTCTCTATACGGCCATTTTAATTACCTGCCTGCTGGGTCTCAGCCGGTTGCTCATTGTCGGGGCGCGCTTGTATTTACGCCAATATGGCATTGGCGTAAAGAGGGTGCTCTTAATTGGTGCGGGGGATGTAGGGCGGATGGTCATGCGCACGGTCATGGCGCGGCCAGAGTTAGGCTATCAAGTGGTTGGTTTTTTGGATGATAATGTGACCAAGGGGCAAACTGATATTGGTCCCTTTAAAGCGCTCGGCCCTCTCGAGAATTGCCAAGAAGTGGTGACACAGCATGCGATTGACCATGTGATTATCTGTCTGCCCTGGCAAAGTCATCGCATGATCCAACGCTTGCTCTATATGTGTGAACGACAACAAATTCGCGCGCAGATCGTACCCGATGTCTTTCAACTGACCAAACATCAGCTAGAAGTTGAAGAGATCGATGGGATTCCGCTGCTGGGGACGCGTGCCCTCTCCATTCAGGGCTGGAATTTGATTGTAAAGCGTGCGGTGGATCTCGTTGCGACGATCCTAGCAGGGCTGCTCAGTTTACCGCTGCTCGGTTTGATCGCGCTGGCGATTCGGTTGGATTCGGCAGGGCCGGTGATCTACCGGCAAACGCGCATTGGGAAGAATGGCAAAGCCTTTACTTGTTACAAATTCCGGTCTATGGTAACGGATGCCGATGAATTGCGCAACACGTTGACCAACCGAAACGAGGCGACCGGCCCCCTCTTCAAAGTACGCAATGATCCGCGCCAGACACGCGTCGGGCGCTGGCTGCGGCGCTATAGCTTGGATGAGTTGCCCCAACTCTATAATGTGCTGCGGGGTGAAATGAGCTGGGTGGGGCCGCGCCCCAATCTGCCCCATGAAGTAGAACAATATCAAGAATGGCACAAGAAGCGGCTGAGCGTCAGCCCGGGGATTACGGGCCTCTGGCAAGTGAGTGGGCGGAGTGACCTCACCTTTGATGAGATGGTTTTGCTCGATATCTATTATGTCGAAAACTGGAGCCTAGCCCTCGATCTACATATTCTGTTGCGTTCGATCCCCGCAGTATTTCAGGGACGTGGCGCTTATTAACCTGTACAGCCCTCCTGTTGCCTAGCTGGCGTCCGCTTCGAATCACGCGACCATATTCCCCCCTATTGCGGGGCCAGCGTTGCAGAAGGAGCCAATGGGGTGGGCTGGCTAGCGAAATTGAGACCCTATGCGGCCACAACGAATCCTGATTTTGATGAGCAATACGGGGGGCGGTCATCGCGCCAGCGCCGAAGCGCTAAAAGCTGGATTTGTGCAGATGTATGGGGAGCGCTTCCAGGTTGATATTATCGATCTACTCATCGATCATTTGCCGCGTCCGCTGAATATGCTGCCCAATAGCTATTCATTTCTGGTCAATGAAGCGGCTTGGCTTTGGAAACTGCTGTGGATGACTGGCAATCATCCAATGTCGATCCGGCGGCTCTCGACGATTGTGGCGCGGCTCGGGTGTGATTCAGTCATCCAAACCTTTACCACTTTTCAGCCCGATCTGATTATCTCCGTTCATCCCCTTGTCCAAGAATTCACCCTCTACGCGCTCAATCAGATGAAACGCAGGACCCCCTTTGTCACAGTTGTTACCGACCTAGCCACGGCCCATCCCCTTTGGTTTCATCCAGACGTAGATGCCTGCTATGTTGCCAGCGAAGAAGCCTATTATCTTGCGCGACGGGTGGGATTGCGCGCCAAGCAACTCTATCGCTATGGCCTCCCTGTGCGACCAGCCTTTGCCAATCCACCGCAAGGGGATACTGAGTTGCGGCGACATTTGGGCTTGCAAAGGGAGTTACCCACAGTATTGGTGGTTAGTGGTGGGGAAGGCGTTGGCCCGGTAGAGGCCATTGCCCATAAGCTTAACGAAGCTTTGTACCAAGACGGGCGGCCCGTTGGGCAGATGGTGGTGGTCTGCGGGCGTAATCAGCGCTTGCGTCAGCGCCTCACCCAACAAAAATGGGCAATCCCGGCGATGATCCATGGCTTTGTCGAGAACATGCCAGAATGGATGGCCGCCTGTGACTGTATTGTCACCAAAGCTGGGCCGGGGACGATTGCGGAGGCGCTCATTAGTGGGTTGCCCATCATCCTCAGTGGGTTTATTCCTGGCCAAGAAGAGGGCAATATTCCCTATGTATTAGAGAACGAAGTTGGCTTCTATGGCAAAACGCCAGATGAAATTGCGGCGCTCGTCCGGCGTTTATTTTTCGATGACCCTAGCCAATTGGCACAAATGACCCAGCGTGCGCGTGCATTGGGGAAACCCCAAGCAACGTTGCAAATCGTCCAATCCATTGCCGAGTTACTCGAACTCCGTGCGCCACCCCAGCGACATTCACCCCTTGCACAGGAATCCGACCCAGATGACAACGAAAGCGATGAGCGGTTCACACGATGAGGACACCGTGCGACGGCGTCAGACCTGACAGGTTTGGAAAACCTGTCAGGTCTGGTGCAACTCGTCTTACCTAAGACATCCTTGCACTGCACTGCTCTTGCCAAATCAGCGTAAGCATCTGTCGTCAACCAAGCCCAAAGGTATACAAGTGTCTGTAACTAACTGCGCTTTGCGTTTAGCGCAGCGTCTCCATGTTATGCCGTTGGGGCAGACAATACCCTTGGCCGCGGACCGTGACAACGTAGCGGGGATTATCCGGATCGGGCTCGATCTTGCTGCGTAGCCGACGCACATGCACCCAGAGCGATTCGACCGTCCCCTTGCGCACGGGATCCCAAGCTTTGGCCAGGAGGAAGCCCGGCGAAAGGACCCGGCCGCGGTTGTTATACAGAATGTGCATTAACCGATTCTCCGTGGGAGTCAGCATGATCTGATCATTGTCCACCACGGCATATTGCTGGGCAAAGTTAATGCGCAGGTGGTCATCAATCACCAATTCGGGGTCCACCACTTGGTCGGAGGCCACACGTAGCAGCACACGCCGGACGCGCGCCAGCAGTTCGGAGAAGGCAAAGGGCTTGGTAATATAATCCTCGGCATAGCGGTTTAACCCCTCGACCTTGGTGTTGGTGTCCGAAAGGGCCGATAAGAAGATGATCGGAATATCACCCATGCGGCGCAGCTCGGCAGCTACGGCAAAACCATCCATTCCAGGCATCATTATATCCAAAATGACGAGGTGGGGCAGACCTTCCTGCTGGACAATTTCGAGCGCTTCGGTACCACTACCAGCTGCGTAAACGGTATAGCCTTCGCGTTGCAAGCGCAGGTTGAGCATCAGCCGGGTATCAGCCGCATCATCAACCACCAGAATGCGCTTTGGATCGTTTGCGCTGGTTACGGTTTGTTGTTCACTCATTACAGACTCCCTTTTTGCTAGATTAACTTTTGGCTAGGTTGAAAGCTAGACCGCTACCCTGAATGTTCATCGTTTCTTTACGACGTTTCTTTACTACGACTATCGGCCCGGTTCAACTAGAGAAAAGGAGAGGGTTAGCTTTGCCATGTCTTTTTCTAATTTATGTCACTCTGCTTGCAAATAGCAAGTAAAATAGTAAGCTGACAAACTAATCGAAAGGTTGATTGCCTAGTAAATTAAGAAAAAAGTATAAAAAAGCGGTTGGTGTCTCCCAATTCTACAAATCCAGCCTACAGACTTAACGGATTTTGGCACAACACTCTCGAAAGGACTTTTGCTGAATTCCCGCTAGCCTAGCATACGATTTACAATAAAAATATGCAACTTACCTAAGAAAGCAGTAGATGTAGGGCCACTTGCATTTCTAATCTAGACGCTAGCTTACACTGCATAGAAACGATTTATATTATCAATTACATTACAGTTTTACACTAAAAAACTACAACATTTGCCGGGAAGATAAGGCCATTACTATCCCCAGCACCTGTCAATGCCGAGGTTACCTTCGCATTGCTCGCCACTTTTCTTGCTGTTCTAGGGTTGTGCTGCCTTATGACCAGCTTAGCACTCGTACAGAAACGTTGCGTTCGTTTACGGTTTTGTTTAGATTATAACAGTGCTATATACGAAATTATCTTACTAGATTGTTACAGATTTATAATAAGTCAGATTTAAGGAAGAAACAAATGATAGTAGGGATTAGAAGAAACATACGACAATTTGCTTATGCTACCGTTGTCATCCTTGCCTTTGGGATTGGCAACATTACCGGATGGTTTGTTCGTCCCGTTTGGGCGGCCGAGGCGCCCCCCGAGTTTGCGCTCTTTTGGGAAGCCTGGGACATTGTGCTGACGAACTTTGTCGACCAAGACAAGCTTGACTTTCAGCGGATGACCTACGGCGCAATCCAAGGGATGCTAGCTACCTTAGGCGATACCAATCATACCGCCTTCTTTGATCCAGAAACAGCCAAACTTCAGCAGGACGCGCTGGAAGGCTCCTTTGAAGGCATTGGGGCCCATGTCACAACGGAGAATGGACAGTTTACGATTGTAGCGCCGATTCGTGGTTCACCAGCGGAAGCTGCCGGGATCTTAGCCGGTGATGTCGTACTCGCCATTGACGGAACACCCATTGCCGATATTCCTGAATGGGAAGTCATTCAACGGGTACGCGGACCAGTCGGCACCCCAGTCGTTTTGACGATCCTTCATCCAGAAGCAGAAGAACCGGTTGACATTATGGTAATCCGGGGGCGCATTGAGTTGGATAGTGTTGTCTGGACTCGGATTCCAGGAACCGAGATTGCTTATCTTCAAATTACTCAATTTGCGGGAGATACGAACTTTGAATTAATGCGTGCCTTACGGGCCATTCGGGCCGAAGCGGCCCATGGCCGTGCGGTGCGGGGAATTGTCTTAGACTTACGCAACAATCCAGGAGGATACCTGCACGAAGCAATTCGCGTGGGCGCCCAATTTTTACCCAGTGGGCAAGTGATTTTGCACGAACGTGATGCCAAAGGGGTGATTACGACGCATAAATCGGTTGGCAATGGCCTTGCCCGGGAGTTTCCCTTGGTCGTTCTCGTGAATCAAGGCTCGGCCAGCGCCGCCGAAATCCTAGCCGGTGCGCTACAAGAAAATGAGCGGGCCCAACTCGTCGGCGCCACCACCCTCGGGACAGGCACCGTCCTCCAACCTTTCACCCTCAGTGATGGCTCAGTGCTGCGGCTCGGTGTGACAAACTGGCTGACACCCCAAATGCATCTCATTAAAGACCAAGGCATTCAGCCCACCATTCAAGTCACGCAACCAGCCGTAGCCGCTTTACTCGATGCCGCCGCCTTGGACGAAATGACGGCTGAGCAGCTTTGGCAAACCGCGGATCGACAATTTGATGCGGCCCTGCTCCTCATTCGGCTCTTGAGCCTAGACGAAAAATGAAAACTAGAGAGCCGAAGAGCTGAGAAGACATTCGGGCGATCACGGATAGCTGATCTTACATCTGATAGAGCCGATGTTTTTGAATATAGACTTCGACGGGGCGTGGCACTTGGTGACAAATAGGCGCGCCCTGGCGGATCCGTTCGCGCAGACTACGGCTGGCAATCTCAAGCTCGGGCATATCGAGGAGAACGACGCGCGCCCGTAGCCCTGGTAGCGCCTCTTCTAGCTGAGGCCAATCAATCGCAATGTCATGGCGGGTCAGGACAACCAGCGTACATTGTTCGATCAGCCATTGTGGTTGTCGCCAAGTGGGCAGATCACGGAGGCTGTCCATGCCCATGAGAAAGAAGAGATCAACGTCTTCGCCGAGTTCTGCTCGTAGTAATGCCACCGTATCGTTCGAGTAGTGGGGGCCAGGCCGATCCGTATCGACACGGCTCACCCACAGGCCCGGCATCTCGTTCGTAGCCAGCTCCGTCATGATCAGGCGATGGGTAACCGCGGTTAATGGCTGATCTTGCTTATGCGGCGGCTCACCGGCTGGCACCAAATAGACCCGATCCAACGCTAACTGAAACCGCGCCTCTTCGGCCAGGATCAGATGACCAATGTGAACGGGATCAAAGGTGCCCCCAAAGATCCCGATGCGCGGTTTTGTCACGAGCCCCTCTGCGCCTGCACTATGGGTGATTTTATAGGTGATTCTATGGATGATAACGGATGCGGATGGGTTTTATTCGCCAAAGGCGTTTTCGTAGCCCCAAACCAATTCGGCATCACCAATGCGCACGGTATCACCATCTTGAATACCAGCCTCACGTAGAGCCTCGGCAATCCCAGTGGCCCGCAAAATGCGTTGGAAGCGCAGCCCCGCTTCATAGTAATCCCACTTAGTCATTTGCGCGGCCCGTTCAATGGCCACCCCTTCCACCCACCACAGGTGATCGTCCAAGCGGTAAATGGCAAAGGCTTTCTCATCGGTCTCGGGTGTGATCTCCGGCAAACTTTCTTCTGCAGGCTCTTCGACCGGTAGTAATTCATCCAGCATCGCTTGGACCCGAAAGAGCAGTTGATCCAAATTTTGGTGGGCAACGGCACTAATCGCCAACACGGGATAGCCTTGGGCCTGGATCGCCTGTTCGACCTCCGACCAGCGCGCTTGCGCCATGGGTAGATCCAACTTATTCAAAACCACTAATTGGGGTTTGTCACGCAAGCCAGGGTTAAATAAGATCAGCTCCTGATTAACCGCTTCAAAATCCCCTACTGGATCGGGGCTATCTCCCCCCAGGAGATGAATGAGGACGCGCGTCCGTTCGATATGCCGCAAAAAGTCTAACCCAAGCCCGACCCCTTCGTGGGCGCCTTCCATCAACCCAGGAATATCGATCAACAGGAGTTGACGATGAGCGACCTCGGCCATCCCTAAATTCGGTGTCACGGTTGTAAAGGGATAGTCCGCAATTTTGGGTTTCGCCGCGCTTAGCACGCTCAGTAAGGTTGATTTGCCTGCGTTAGGAATGCCAATGATGCCGACATCGGCCACCAATTTTAGCTCAAAGGCCAGCCAGCGCTCTTGACCGGTTTCGCCATTTTCGGCAATGCGCGGCGCTTTATTCTGGGCCGACTTAAAGGCGTAGTTGCCGCGGCCACCGCGGCCACCTTGCACCACCAACAGCGTCTGCCCAGGCTGCGTCAAATCGCCCAAGAACTCGCCGCTCTCGGCATCGGTCACGATCGTACCCGGCGGGACGGGAATATGGATATCCTCGCCCATGGCACCGGTTTTGTTCGCCCCGCCGCCATGGCCACCGCGTTCGGCCCGATAGTGGAGATTCCGTTGGAAGGCATGCAGCGTATTGAGCGCTGGATCGACGACCAAATAAATATGACCGCCCCGTCCGCCATTACCACCAGAAGGGCCGCCTCTCGGCACATATTTTTCACGGCGGAAGGCTATGACGCCATTACCACCGTCACCTGCTTTTACATAAATTTTTGCTTGATCAAAAAACATACCTTACATTGTAACGAGGGAAATGCAAAAGAGCAAAAACAATTCATACCACTTGACAACATTGTCGCTTCAAGGTACGCTCCCCATACCGAAATGGAGTCTTGCTACCCGAGGACATCGCTATGGATCAATTGCGCTATTCACGCGGTGGGCGTACGCCACTGGGCTTTCCCCGCTGCGCTCACTATTTTATGTTGTCGATCTGTCTCCTGATGGTTCTGCTCGCGAGCAGCCGTTTGGGGCCGCCACCGCTCTATGCCCAAACCGAGAGCGGGGAAACCCATGTTGTGCAACGGGGGGAAAGCCTGAGTGTCATCGCCCAAAACTATGGGGTGGATGTTGCCGAGCTGATGGCGCTCAACCAAATTACCAACGCCGACGCGATCTATGTCGGCCAGGAACTCCTCTTGCCCACGGCAGCCCAACGCCAACCAACCGCTGTACCCTTGCCAACCTATGCCGTCCAGGCCGGTGAGACCCTCAGTCAGATCGCCCAGCGTTTTGACATTGCGGTTACCCGGCTGATGCAAGCCAATGGCATCCGCGACGCCAATGCCATTTATGAAGGGCAGATCTTATCGATTCCCCCGGCGCAGACAGCAACGGCTACGGTAGCGCCAACGACGGAAACGACGGCGTCCCCCACCGCCGCCGATACACCAACGCCAGCGGAAGCAACCCCGCCCTCGGCAACCGCGACGCCAACCGACGACGCGACTGAGGACGCAACCGTAGTTGCTGACGAAGGAGCCGAGGTAGCTGCTGATGGAGAGACAGAAGGGGCAAGCACAGAGGAAGGAAGCACTGAAGGGGAAGTCGATAGTGCGCTGGAAGCCGAAGCAACACCGGCCCCTCAGGCGGTTGATTTCAGCCGCCTGACCACCTCGCTTAATCGCGTCTACACCGTGCGCGCTGGCGATACTTTGGCCCGGATCGCGCTCCGCGCCGGGGTGGATTTTGAAGCGCTCCGTCAACTGAATCAAATTGACCCAAGCACCATTGGGACCCTGGCCGCTGGGCAGACGCTGATCCTGCCCGCGACGGGTGCTGATCTGCAAGTGAAGCGCCAAGCACGTGAATATGTCGTAAAGCCCGGTGACAACCTGGGTACCATCGCCGCGCAGTTCGACCTCACCATTGCCGATTTACTCAGCGCCAATTGGCTAGCCAACCCCGATAACGTGGTTGTTGGGCAGCGGCTAACCATTCCTGGGGCCCAGGTGGCGCAAGAAGATGTCGCGGTAGGCCCGTTGCGCCGTGGCTTTTACTATTACAGCGTTCAACGGGGGGATACGCTTTCGGTCTTGGCAAATGCGTTCAATAGCACCAAGTTGGCGCTGATCGAATATAATGGGTTGCCCGACGAAGAGACCGTCTATGCGGGCCTTGAGTTGCGCATTCCCTATGGCCCCCCTGCGTTGCCCAACGCCCGCCCACCGGTGCCAGCCTCGGGTACCAGCTTTTTGGTGAGCCTAAGCCGCCAACAGTGCTGGCTCTTCCAAGGGGATCGCGTGGCCTATGCTTGGACCTGTAGCACGGGCTATGGTGACTGGATCACACGGGTCGGCAGCTTTGCGGTGCAGAGCAAAATCGAAAATGCCAAGAGCAATGCCTATCGCCTCGACATGCCCTACTGGCTCGGCATCTACAATGTAGGTGCCTACGAAAATGGCATACATGGCCTGCCCGTTGAATGGGATACGGGGAAGAAGATCTGGGAGCGCTTGGTTGGAGAGCCAGCCACCTTTGGCTGTGCCATGTTGGATGATCGAGACGCCGTGGTACTCTTTGAGCGGGCCTACATCGGTATGCCGGTGCATATTATTTACTAATGGATATTACGCAGGGGAGGCTGTCAACGGATGGTGAGAGCCGATTGAACGGATTCCGCGGACAGAGATCGGTGCCTTTGCCTACCGGTTGAACGGATTTTGTCTGGAATATTCGTTCAATCCGTATCTTGCATCCATTGATAGCACCGACTGCGTAACTTGAGGATTCATAAAAAGTGGTCTCCCGGTAAAAATTTTGGACGCGTCTATCCGCGTCCTATTCCCGCAACTGAATGGGACATACGCATGACGCAGACAGCTGCTCGCCAGCCTTTACCGGCTGGGAAATTGCCCCCGGCCTTGTTGGCTGGCTTGCTCACGACCTTGCCAACCGCCCACCCACAACTGTTGCTTGGCCCCGCCTTGGGCGAAGACGCCGCGGTGATTGATTGGGGCAACGCGCCTGATCAACTACTCGTGGCCAAGAGTGATCCGATCACCTTTGCCACCGATGAAATTGGCTATTATGCCGTCAATGTCTGTGCCAACGATCTCGCGGTGACGGGTGCGCGCCCCCTCTTTTATCTGCCCACCATCTTACTCCCGGCGGAACAAACGGATGCCACGACCGTTGAGCGCATTTTCCGTCAGATTGGCGCGGCCTGTCAGCAACTGGGGATTGTGGTAGCCGGTGGGCATAGTGAAATTACCCCCACGGTGATGCAACCCGTGGTCGCGGGCACGCTGCTAGGGGTTGTGCCCCGCGCCCAAATGGTGGCAGGCCGCGGGGCACAAGTGGGCGATGCCATTCTCATGGTCGGAACTGCGCCCATCGAAGGAGCGAGTATTATTGCCCGGGAACGCCGCCAAGCCTTGCTTGACGCGGGTTGGAATGTGGCCGAACTTGATGAAGCCGCCCACTATCTGTACAGCCCAGGCATTAGCGTTTTGCAGCCGGCCTTGCTGGCTGCCGAAGCAGGCTTGGTCACGGCCATGCACGATCCAACCGAAGGGGGCATTGCCACGGGGCTGCTAGAACTAGCCGTGGCAGCGGATGCCGGTTTGGTCGTTGATCTGGATGCCATTCCCCTGGACGCGTTAGCCGTGCGGCTCTGCCATGCGTTTGGCCTCGATCCGTTGGGCGTCATTGCGTCGGGCGCTTTGTTGGCGACCGCGCCAGCCGCTCAGGTCGAGCCATTGCGGTCGCGCTGGCAGGCGCATGGGTGGCCGGTGGCCCAAGTCGGTCATATCGTCGAAAAGTCCGCCGGACGCACGGCCTATCGTCAAGGCCAGACCGTCCCCTTCCCCACCTTTGCCACGGATGAAATCACCAGACTTTGGGCATAGTGACCCAACACGTAACGTCACTGTCCCACTGTCTCACTGTCCAACCATAGATTCATGAGCGAAGGAGAAGAAAATGGCGCAAGCAAAACCAACGGTCGCTGTCATTGGTGCGGGTGTGATCGGCCTAACAAGCGCCATGCGGCTAGGTGAAGCGGGCTTTGCGGTGACGCTCTTTGCCCAGCGCTTGCCACCCCATACCACCTCCGATGTAGCAGCGGCCTTTTGGGCGCCATCGGCAACGGCGGACGGGGCGCGCTCAAAAACTTGGGCATTGACCAGTTTGGCAACCTTTCAGCGCTTTGCCACGAACCCCGCGACGGGCGTCTTGTTCATGGATCTCTATAGCTTGGCGGACGTGCCAACCGCGATGGCCTATATGGCTACAGCGGGGGCCATGCGCGAGGTGCCGCCCGGCATTTTCCCCGCGCCTTGGTCGGGCTGGTGTGCCACGGTCCCACGCATTGATGTGCCGGTTTATATGCCGTGGCTGTTGGGGCAGGTAGTGGCGATGGGCGTTACGATTCAGCCAAAGTTAGTACAAAATTTTGCAGAAATCGACCAATCCTATCAACTGCTGGTCAATTGTAGCGGACTTGGCGCGTCTGCCTTGACGGGTGATGCCATGTATCCCGTACGCGGTCAAGTCATGTCGGTGCGCAAACCAGCGGGACTAACGCCAGCGATCATCTATGCGAATGATGACCACACGACCACCTACATTATCCCGCGCGGCCACGATTGTCTTTTAGGGGGCACCTATCAATTTTATGATGGGAATCCGGCGGTGGATATGGCGGTGGCCGAGCAGATTCTGGCGCGCTGTGCCGTCTTTAACCCGGCCTTGCGTCGCCCGGAAATCTTGCAGCACAACGTGGGGCTGCGACCGGGTCGCCACGCGGTGCGACTGGAGCAAGAAAGCTTGCCTTCTGGACAGGTTGTCATCCACAACTATGGTCATGGTTCTGTGGGGCATACGCTTTCTTGGGGGTGTGCGGCGGAAGTCGTGACATTGGCCCGCGCCGCGGTGGGGCTGTAACCAATCCATGTGTGCAGATGAAATGAGCCGTTATGCCAAAAGCGCTTGCGTCCAACGCCAGCCAGCTCGACCCCAAGCAGGTGACCCAACTGACACTCTTACTTCTGTTTGATAGCCTGCACTTTATTTTTGCGCGGTTGCTGCTCCCCTATGTAAGCCCAGATGTGTCGGTGATGTATGTCATGAGCATTGCGACGCTTCAAGTTGGTATCTATGGCTGGGTGACCGGCCAGCTCCGCTGGGCTCCGCTACGTGACCATTGGCGCTTCTTTCTAGTCATTGGTGTCCTGATCGGTTTTAGCACCCATTTGGCTTTTGTGGCGATTGCCTATATTGATGTCGGCACGGCGGCCATGCTCGGCCAGATCGCCACCGTCTTTGGGGTTGCCTTTGGGCTTATTTGGCTACGTGAACATTTTTCGATGGGCCAACTCGTGGGTACGGCGGTCGCGGTTGTGGGGAGTGTGGTGATCGCCTATCAACCCGATGCCCAGTTGCAATGGGGCGCCCTCTTGATTATTGCGGGTTCCTTTTGTTACTCCTTGCACTTTGCCATTGTCAAACGGCATGGCAGCACCATTGACTTTTTGAACTTTTTCTTCTATCGGGTGCTTGGCACGGCGGTCATGTTGGTCTTGTCGGTGGCTGGTCGACAAGTATTTTCTTGGCCTTCGTGGCAAGGCTGGGGCATGATTCTGCTAACGGCGACCATTGATGTGACGATCAGTCGCATCTTCTACTATCAAGCCTTGCGACGGTTGAATATGAGTCTGCTCTCGGTGATCAGCACGCTTAGTCCGGTCGCTGCGATCTTGTGGGCCTTCTTACTCTTCGGTACATGGCCGACGGGGCAACAATGGCTGGGTGGAGTGGGTGTCTTGGTTGGGGTTTTGGTGGTGACAATCTGCAAGGAGCGGCGCTAGCACGCGGGGAATGCGCTGTCAACGGATGGGGAGAGCCGATTGAACGGATGAACGTTGGGCGAATTCGTTCTCCATTGTTCGATGGGGAACGGATTCGCTCACAGAATTCCGTTCAAGCCACGCTATGAATCCGTTGACAGCGCGGTTCGCCTAGGCGGCCAGTTGTAAATTCTCTGGCATATTCTCCAGGCGGGTGAGCCAGTAGTGGACATCAAAGTTGTTGTCACCCGTAAGGAAGCGCCACATCTTGACGCGATTGACGATTTCCAAACGGCCACCGGCATCTTCGAACCACGGTTCGAGTTTGCCAAGAATGGTCTGCACATCTTCGACAGCGTTCGTTTCGCGCGTAAAGATTGGCTTGTGCACATTGGCCGGTAGATCGTCGGTGTTCCACAGGCGCAATTGACGCACGCGGGGGTTCAGGCGGATCTTGTACATGTAGCGCTTCTGATTGGTCTTGTTTTGGCGACCACAGTGCCAAATGCCATGGTGGAGAGCAAGCAGGGTGCCGGCCTTGCAAACCATGGGTACTTGGCCCAAGAAGTTCTGGTAGCGGGCAATATCCATTTCATTGATGCGGCGATATTGGCTGCCCGGCACAATCAACGTGCCTCCCATTTCCAGCGGGACATCGTGGGGGAAGTACATCAGTTGGAGATCAAAATGCATGCGGGTATCGATGATCGAATCGCCATGCATCCCTTGGGCTTGGCCTTCATTGGCCTGGCGGACATGGACGGCGTGATGATCAAAGAGCGGGTCCGGCCCGACCAAGCTTTGAATAATCCCCTGCACTTCAGGCATGCGCAACATGCGGCCAATGGCCGACGGCTCCGGGTAGCATTGTGAGAAGGGGGTGCCCGCGGGTGCCGCCTTGATCGTACCCGCGTCGATCTCGGCCATTACGGCTTCATTGACCGACGCTGGCACCATTTCATCAAAGCGCAAAAAACCACGCGCCACAAAGCTGGCCATCTGCTTAGAATTTAACAGATACTGCTTGTCAACCATTGATTTCCTCCAATTTTTCAAAGATAAACTCATACATTTGAAACGAGGTGGTATATTCTGTGTTGGGGTAGGGCGGAATCAGTTGCGGAAACTGAATCACCCGCCAACCATCACGCAGTGCGTCAAGCCCTGTGCGGTAGGGCGGGGTGTCACTATCACCCGTCGTGTAATGCTCCTGACCGGTGCCATCATACAACGTCCACCCTTTGACCATACTGTCCAAGGCAGAGTTGCCCAGATAGAGCACTAGTACTTTTTGGCGTACCTTTGCCATTCCTCTTGCTCCTGTGAATCTCATTGCGAATAAAACGCTTTTATTGTACTGCATCCTCGCGAACTTGCCAACGCAATCGATGGCTGGCAGGGTATTTCGGACGCCAGCCGGGCGCGGGCATTTCACCAACCGCCCCTACGTTACACCGCGCCCGGATCAATTGACGCGTAATGTAGCAGGCCCGTTACCCCTTCTAGATCAAAGATGCGGCGATTGCGTTGGGCGGGATTGAGCCGACGATAGAGGCGATTGTGCAGCGGGGTCATGAAGGTTTCTTCACCATGGCCACGCTGTTGTAGCCCTGTTGTTGCCAGCTCCACAATGGTTTCGAGAAAGTGCGGCGCGGGTTGTGGGGCAGCCAAGCCAAAGCGAATAGTCTGTTGGTGATAGGTGCGCATAATCGACCAGTAGTCATCGCCCAGGACATTTCGGATATAGTCAGCAATGGCTGAGGCGGCTTCGATCAAGCCGACGCTCAAGCTCATGGCCGCCATCTGTTCGGGCCACGGCTGTTGACACGCGGGGCGGATTTCAATGGTGCCATAGTTCGAGCGGAGGCGTGCGCTGTTCCAAATGTAATGTTCATGAAACAAGAAGGCGGGGAAATCTGGACCATGTTCGCGCAAATAGTCGGTAAAAGGACGGCTAGATGGGATGACATCCCCACCGGCGCGGGCAATGAGATACGTAGATTGTGAGACAGTCCGTATATAGTCGGCAATGCTTGTATAGGGACGGGCAGGCATGCCGTGGCGGTGTTCGTTGGCATGAATTTCAGCCATGCGCCCTTCCCGGCTGCTGCAAAAACGACTCATCCGGCCACTATGAATGGGCGAATTGGCACAAAGAGCAATGATCACCGGTGCCATAAGGTTGCCAAAGTTGAGCAAGGGCACCAATTCATCGCGCCCGATGGCGATGTGGCACTGGTCGCTAGCGGTGACTGTATACCAGAGCCACGCCGCGCCCATGGCCCGATAGAGGCTTTGGTAGCGCTGCTTGGGTGCCATGATGGATAACGAAGGTGGCGTCACCGGTTGGATCCCATAGCCCAGCACACGCCAGCCATAGCGGGCGGCCAACCGCACCACCGGCAAAACCGCCTCCACCATAATCGCTTCTACTTCAAAGAGGGTTTGGCAAGGGCGGGT
The DNA here is from genome assembly GCA_019637645.1 of Caldilineaceae bacterium. The sequence goes on along the minus strand of JAHBVH010000010.1, from coordinate 94,749 downwards.
ATTCAGCTCAATGGTGCCGACCCCCACCTCAAGGGCATACTTATAATCAGCACCATCAACGCCGACAATCAAGCGCGCGTTACCACTGTCGTAGTGAGGGGTCAACCCATAGTTGGCGCGCAACTGCTCTAGCAGACGGCGCGCATCGGCCCATTCTCCCGTGGCCTTGACGACGGGGTATTCGGCCTCACGCCCAATGGTGCGGTGTGTCGGCGTCGTCGCCGGAAACGCCGCGGTAAAGCGGGTTGCTAAGGCGTCGATGACCTCGTCTAGATCGTATTGGGGGCCTAGATCGCATTGGGGCAGGTCATGGCGCGGCAGGTCGTACATGGACAAATCTTGCATCTTTTACTTCCATCGTCCGACGACGATCATTGTCGTCAAACGTGCTAGTAGGCCCCGTCAGCGCTGACCTTGGGCCAACCTTCGTCGTTTGAGCACTTAGCCGAGGCGGGCCACAATCTGCGGGAGATCGGCCATCCGGCGGCAGACGGCATGGGCGCGTGTTTGCTGGCTACCGCGATCCACAATCCCCGTAAAGAGAATCGCCTTCATCCCAATGGTCAACGGCCCATGGACATCGTTACTCTCGCGATCCCCGACATGCACAATCTCGGTCGGCACGACATCCAGCCCAATGGCAGCCTGGCGAAAGACGGCGGTTGCTGGTTTGGAGGCCCGCATCTCATCAGAAAAGACCAGATAGCTAAAATAGGGTAAGATCCCGTGCTGATCTAATAAATGGCGCAAGCCACGGCCATGGGTGTGGATCGTATCGGAGATGACCCCCAACTTATATTCACGCGCCAGCATTTCCAGGGTATAATGAAGACCAGGGACAAAATCGGGCGGGATGCGCACTTCCATGGTTTCGATCTCGCGTACCAGTTCGTCAATTTCACGTACCCAGCGCGCATAGTGGCCCGGCTCGGGCGTGAGATCGAGCGCCTCATAGGCGTAATACACCCGGGTGGTTACCCCTGGGGTGCGATGATGATTGTGCCATTCTTCGCGAAAGCGCTGGTTTGCCACGTCATAGGCAGCCATGGCTTGCTCACGGCTTAGGTGAGGATAGAGTGTCGTCACGCGTTGCGCAAATAATTGCTTGCGTGCCAATGGTTTGTTGGGGAGCCCTAACCTTTGGCGCTTAGGCTCATCCGAATCATCAATGGCTAGTGTGTCCCAAAAATCAAAGGTAATCGCCCGGATCATAGCCGTAGATCATAGCACAGGCGTGCGTAGGCGACAAAGCAGGCGGTGAGGGCGGTGCACTTCAGCGTCGGTAAAGGCCAAGAAGAGGGAAGGAACAGAGAAGGAATGAGGAGACCATGATTGATACCTTTGAACTCATTCGGCGCTATCAACTGAATCCGAAACGGTCCTTGGCGCAAAATTTCCTCACCGATGCGCACCACTTGGCACGGATTGCCGCGGCTGCCGAGTTGGTTGCCACTGATACCGTTCTCGAGATTGGCCCAGGCTTAGGCTCGTTGACCCAATATTTGGCGGCGCAAGCGGGCAGGGTGCTTGCGGTTGAACTAGATGATCGCCTGATCGAACTGCTGCGTGCGCATTTTGCCGATCGACCCCAGGTGCAGATCATCCATGGCGATATTTTGGCGTTAGATCCCAGTGCCTTAGTGGCCCAAGCTACCCACCCGGCGGATGGACTGGTCATACCGGGGGCCTACCCTGCCGCCGTTCCCTACAAGGTTGTGGCGAACTTACCCTATTACATTACGAGCGCGGTCTTGCGGCACCTCCTCGAAGCGTCTTGGAAGCCAAGCCAGATTGTGGTGCTAGTCCAGCAAGAGGTAGCCGAGCGGATCTGTGCCCAGCCGGGGGCATTATCCTTATTGGCTGTCAGTGTACAATATTATGCCCAGCCCCATTTGGTGCAGCGGGTTCCAGCGGGGGCTTTCTATCCACCGCCCAAGGTCGATAGTGCGGTTTTACGGCTGGATGTACGGGCCGAACCAGCCGTGGCCGATATTCCGCCGGAGCGTTTCTTTACCGTCGTGCGCGCCGGGTTTAGCCAAAAGCGCAAACAACTAGCCAATACGCTGAGCGCGGGCCTGCACCTCCCCAAGGCGGAACTGATGGCTACCTTGACCCAGCTTGGCATCGATCCCCAACGGCGCGCCGAAACCCTCACCTTAGCCGAGTGGGGCCTGATCTGCCGGGCATTGGCCGGTGAATAAGCATAGGCATAGCTACCTTGCTCTACACCTGAACAACGTAACTCATCTGTAACCTAGGGTAGTTACTATGCCGCAGAGATTCGTTCGCTGTAACAGCCCACAAGTCAAGTATCCAGAAGGAAGATCTGATGATGGATGAATCATTAGAGCCAGTTGGCGCGCCGCTTCCGAATCCCCATCGACTAGGTCGTCTTCAAAAGAAAGTTGCGATGATTACCGGTTCGGCGCGTGGGATTGGCGCAGTCACCGCGCATACCTTTGCGCGCGAAGGGGCCAAAGTCGTGATCTGTGATGTCAACGCCGACCTGGGTATTGAAGTCGCAGCCACGATCAATGCAACCTATGGCAATGGCTTGCCCGTCGCCACCTTTCTGCCCCTCAATGTCACCGACGCAGCCAGCATTGCGCAGGTGGTAGAACAGACCGTGGCGCACTTTGGCCAGCTCGATATTTTGGTCAATAATGCGGGCGTCACGCGCGATGCCCAGCTCAGAAAGATGAGCGATGAAGAGTTTGACTTTGTCGTTGACATCAATCTAAAAGGGGTTTTCCGCTGTGGGCGCGCCGCGGCCAACCAGATGCTTGCGCAGGGCACAGGCGGGGTGATCCTCAATGCGGCCAGTATTGTCGGGCTAGATGGGAATTTCGGGCAGACCAATTATGCCGCCACCAAAGCGGCTGTGGTTGGCATGACCAAAGTTTGGGCACGCGAACTCGGCCCCAAGGGGATTCGGGTCAATGCCGTTGCCCCTGGTTTTATCGAAACACCGATGACCGCCCAAATGCCGGAAAAGATCTACCAGATGATGGTAGACAAGACACCACTCCGCCGCGCCGGTCAAGCCCAAGATGTAGCCAATGCCTATCTGTGGCTGGCGAGCGATGAAGCTAGTTTTGTCAATGGCGTCGTTTTGCGGATTGATGGGGGAATTGTTATCGGTACCTAAATCCAGGCAAGAGCTGTAGCCGCGCGTTGGGGCTAGCTCGCCTGCTCTTCTTCGCTCTACGCTAACGCGCCTCCCTATGTAATGCCAAAAATTTGGTAACCCGAGGGCCTCCTGTAGCAATGGGCTCCGCTGTTGCCCGCGACCACACTAGTCCGCTTGGACGAGTAAGGGGTGGTCGCTTTGGCGCGCCAGCCATGGGCCTGTTACCCGCGACACCCAAACAATTGTACACCTGTAGCCTGGACATTGAGCTTACGTAGGTAAGCAGTTATAGAAGCGTCAATTTACCTCGTGATATACTGTAAATCGTGAACAGCAGAAGTCACTTGCACGCTTGTCGGAAGGCCCCCTTTCTGCTTTTTGACTCATACTGACATCACCGCAAACCCCATAAAGAGCGGATCTTAGCCAGCAAACGACACTATCCGTTTTCAGGACAGTATGGCCGCCTGCCCTTGAAAAGAAGATAGGTGCAGAGAGGATCTATGACGACAGTTCAGTTATTGCAACAGCTACGTGCACAACTAGAGGATCTGCATTATCGGGAGCGGCGCGCCCTCGTGTGGCAAAATCGCGATGAACAGAATGCGCTCTATGCTTCAGGCGCACTAGCGGTGATCCACGCTCAAATCGGCGAGCTTACCTATTTAGTCGAACAGATTGAGCGGGAAGGCATTAAGGATGATCTGCGATTCCAACCCGATCTTCCCCAGGGCATATTGACAACGGCTTAATTGCCTGACGATTCATTGGCGGAGAAATGGGCCATGATGCCTATGCCGTGAGGTCTCCTGTTAGCGGCACAAATCATCTATGGGCAGTTTAGTAGCTCAGGCAGGGGAAGAAACGACTGCTTTGTAACACATACCCATCGTGCGCCGCTCCAGGGGGGACAGGCGTAGTTCAAACTTACCTAAACGAGGATGCGATAGCTGATAGGTCCGCGCGGGGAGGATTGGCGCTTGCGGACCCTGAAAAATGACAGCAAAGGAAGTTTCCCCTTGCGGGAAGGATGCATCTTGAACCGCTGCTAACCCGAGCGACATGGTGAGTAGTGGATCGATTTGCAGTTGAAAGGGTTGGTGTAAATGCTTGGCAAAGTCAATACTGGTCATGACGCTTTCTCCGTGACTTCAAAGCAGAGTGAGTGATGCAAAGGGCATGTACTCAGTATAATCTAAATAGAGGTCAGCAAAGCTTACAATAAGATTACTGACATTACAATTTCAGCAAAATGTTGACATCTCCGTAAGCTACATTCATCATCACTAGCTTACAACAAAGTTCACCCGCTCTCTACAGAAAAAGATGGATAGACCGCATAAACCGAATATCCTAGCGCTATAACGGAGCATGTCGCCATCGCCCACCCTAAGCCTCTTCTATTTTTCAATCCTTTAGCCCTTCTCCTTACAGTTGTAGGGTTATTTTTTGTAGAACTATTTGTAGTGGTTTGTTGCTGTTGGTTAGGCAACAACTTCTGCGCATCTGCCGAGGATGGCGGCGCGCTGGCGCACTTTGGCTTCTGTGGCAGGCGGAGCGAGGCGAGGAGGCGTTGCGCGGCCGCACAGTGAACCTTGGCGGCTGCGAGCGTCTATGATAGGTATCAGTTCTTTCCGCAGGGAGCCCCGTTCGCGGGGTTGTTGTGGAGGTAGGCAGCCACCCGCTCCAGCAGTTCGGCTGGCTGGCGGAGGTTAACTGTGCCACCGTTGCGCTGCTCCGCTGGTTGCATCACATAGGGGACGAGTAAGGGGCCAATAACCTGGGCAAACCAGTGTGATTCCTGGACAAACAGATTCGGGCGGAGAGCCGTCATGATTTCACTGGCGAGTTGCATCTCTCCTTGTTCAAAGAGGAGCAGCGCTAGAATAGGCAATAAAGTGGAGACTGCGTTAAAACCCTGGGCTTGGCGGACAGTTGTCAAGGCCGTCTCGGCCGCGGCCATCGTGGTTGGAGCGGCCTGGGCATGCCATACATAGACCAATATCGCCTGCGCCCAGCCTAATTCGTCTGGGTGCACAATCGTCTGATAGAGACGGATCGACCGCAGCAGGCTCTGCTCGGCAGTGGTCAATTCCCCTTGGGCTAGCTGAACACTACCAAGCAAGAGATACCCCAGCGCGGCATCGCGTATATAGCTGGTTTCGCTGGTTTGGGCAATGCCGCGCTGGGCATAACGATCGGCTTCGGCGTAGTCACCCTGGTGGAGAAAGGCAAAGCCGAGCAAAATCGTACTATGAATTGTGTAATTTAGATCGCTCACCCCCTCGCTGATGGCGAGGGCGCGCTGCCAAGCAGCCTGCCCCGCTTGAAAGCGCCCCATCAAGATGAGGACCACGCCTAGGTTGGTCAATACCCCAGAAATGCGGCCTGGTTGCCGCAGCGTTTCGGCACGCGCTAAGGCGGTTTGGAAATGGGCCTCGGCTTCCTGAAAGCGGCCCAAATAGGTCAGGCTCAGGGCGATGCTTTCAATGGCGCTCACCGTCACCAACTGATCCCCCTGACGCTGCCCGATCTCTATGGCGGCTTGGGCAACGGCAATGGCCTCGGCATAGCGCCCAAAAAAGTGGAGCATGCGGCTCTGGCGCGCCATGGCCCGAATCAACGCATGTTGATTGTCCAACGCTACATAGTGGGCAATGCTCGCTAGCTGTAACTCATAGGCGTAGTGATAGTTGCCCGTCGTCGTAATATGAAAGTAGGCAAACTCATGCAGCGCTAACGCTTGGCACGCGCGCACGGCTCGATCAGTAGCGGGAAGCGTTGCGAGCCGCGCCAGAATATCAGTAAAGCGCGCCGCGACCGTCGCCACTTCGCCCACTTGGGTTAAAAAGGTAGCAAGCCAGGTATCTAATTCGCAGCGGAATAAAGATAACGCCGGATCGGTCGTCACCGCGTCGGTGGTGCGCAATTGCTCGATGGCGCTGCGCAATAGGCGTACCCCTTCGTGATAGCGGCTGCGCCAATAGAAGGCTTCACCGATACCATTGACCATTTGACGCAGGGCAGGGATAAAACCTTGCTGCAAGGCAAAATGCCAAGCACTGCGGATGTTATCGAGTTCCTGCTCGATCTGCGCCAAGGCGGCTAACTGTTGGGGGCCAGCAAGGTTGGCGGCTTGGGTGTGGACAAAGCTGGCATAAAAGTCACAATGGCGGGTTTGGACGGTCTGTTCATGGGCCGGATCGGCGGCCAGCTGTTGGGCTGCATATTGGCGGGTCAGCTCATGCAGCTCATAGCGCGCTTGCCCAGTCTGTTCACCCACCCGCCGAACCAAGGATTTGTCGATTAAGGCGGCTAAGAGGGACAAGGTTGCGCTCGCCACGGCGCTGGCTGCGGCGCGCGTACAGCCACCGCGAAAGACAGCCAACTCGGCCAAAACCTGCTGTTCCGCGGCCGTGAGCAGCGACCAGGAATGCTCAAAAACCGCCCGCATACTGCGATGACGCGGCGGCATATCCCGATCGGCCAAGACCAAAAAGTCAATGCTGCGCTGGATCTCGTCGGCAATTTCCTGGCAAGTGAGGATCCGCACCCAAGCCGCGGCTAATTCAATAGCCAGCGGCATCCCCTCCATTAACCGACAAATGCGCTGAATGGCCGCGCGATTCTGTTCATCGAGCTGAAAGGTACTGTCGGCCTGTTGGGCACGCGCAACAAAGAGCAGCACCGCATCCGCCACTGGTGGTACGACCGGCGGCGCGACATTGTCATAGGGCAGGGCCAAGCCACCCAGTTCAAAGATCCGTTCGCCGCGTAACCGCAAGCGCTCGCGTGAGGTCACCAGCACCTGCAACGCCGGTGCCTGCTGGAGTAGATCCATCACCCAGCGGGTTGTCTCGCCTGGCTCATCGTTTAACAAATGCTCCATATTGTCCAGCACCAATAAGAGCTGTCGCGTGCCTAAGTGGACCATGACCTGCGCTTGGCTGTCCCGTGTGCCTTGTAGCGGCAAACCCAAGGCATCGGCCAGCGCAATGGGTAGTTGATGGGCGGCCTGGAGCGGTGCCAGGGCCACAAAAGCAACGCCATCACGAAAGGCCGATGCGAGCGCGGCGGCGGCGGCCAGCGCGAGCCGGGTTTTGCCCATGCCGCCGACCCCTAACACCGTGACCAACCGGCCCTGATCATGGAGCAGCAGTTGCCGGAGAACATTCACCTCGGCCGCGCGACCGATGAGGGGCAGGGACGGCAGGGGAAGCGGCCGCGGTTGGAAGACCAACGCGGCCGTCGGTGCGGGTACACTCCCTCCAGCAGTTACGGACGGGAGCGTTTCTACCGCTTCGGACGGGAGGGGCTGGCGGGCAAGGCGAATAAAGGCTTCGCGCTCACTCGGTGGCACCTGCAGTACAGCAACCAGCCTTTCGGCCATTTCGAGCGCGGGGCGGCGTTTGCCGGTTTCAAAAAAGCGGATGGTCTGGACCGAACAAAAGGCCAATTCGGCCAACGCTTCTTGGGTTAAATCATGCCGACCACGCAATTGCTTGAGCCAGCGACTAAAAGAAATAGGTGAATCATGTTTACTTGTCATCATCGCAGTATAGCAAAAGAGCAAAACGATGCAAAGCACTTAGCGCATAGGATACAGGGCAATCGCGAACTTCGTTATCGCATCGGCAGCCGGGGGGTCCTGTTCTGGCAGCTAGCCGTAAAAAGCGGTGCTGGCCCGTCAGCCTGTAACGCCTTTTGTATCCCTGTTTGTAACGGCTGGTTGCTGTTTTGTCGCGGTCGCCCTGTGGTGAAATAGCACCATTCAAGTTGTTTCGCCACAGAAGCTGCGCCAATAGCTTCGGCAGGAACAAGTTGACGCCTACGACGATGAAGCATCCACTTATCAGAATTTTCTGACGAAAAAGGAGCACTTGTATGAATCAGCCTTTACACTTCAGCCCGCACCGCTGGCTGACCAAAGTCGGGATGGCCTTGCTGGGGTTGGGCCTGCTGGGGAGCCTGTTGGCCTTTGCCACGGTCCATGCCGATACGCCTGCGACCACCGGAATTTATCTGCCGCTGGTGGTTAACGCCCATGCAACGCCTACCCCCACAAGCACGGCGCCGGCCCAGACCCCACCACCATCGTTCACGCCAACGGCCACAGCACCGCCAACAGCGACAACGCCACCACCCACCCCGGTCGTGTCATTGCCTGCCGAGCTGGTTGGCCGTTGGTTTGTGGGGAACGCGCCGCTCAACGATTTTTATAACCCACAAACGGGGGAATGGCAGGACACCAATGGGTTGGGCCAAATGTACAGCTTTGCCGACGATGGTGCGTATACCTATACCGGCTTTTTGCGTCTCCAAAATGGTCAATGTCGCAGTGAGGTAAGTGTCTATAAGCAGGGCATTGCCACAGCGACTGACACCAACATCACGCTACACCAAAACATTGCCAAGACGCGGACCGTGGTCATCTGTCCGACGCCACAGGAGAGTATTACCGAAGAGACCACGGTGGTAACAACATTGGCCTGGGCTATCACCTACGATGCCGGTGGTCGTCAGCAACTAAGCCTGAGCGAAGGCGCGACCCCCACCGTCTATGCACGCCAAGGCATGGAACCCACCTTAGTCGGCGGCTGGCGACGGGGCGATATTACGGCCACTGGCTTTTTTGACACGACCACCAATACCTTTGCCCCAGAGCCTGGGGTGGGGAGTTGGTTTCGCTTTACATCCGATGGTCACTATCAGTTTGGTGAGTTTGGCTATGGGCAAGACAATGCGGGCTGTTCCTTGACGGGGTGGATCTACCAAGAAGGTACGCTGGAAGTGGCTGGTTCACGTTTAACCACAACCCCCACGAACGGCATGGTGCGCGTTGAGAATGAGTGTCAGCCGGAAGCGCCCCATCAAGCAGCGTGGTTGGACCCCATCAACGCCTATACCTGGCAGTTTTTTGACCGTAACACAGCGCCTAAGCTGGTTTTGATTCCCTTAGCGCACTATATGGAGTTAACTTTTCTGCCTGAATAAGGCGGCGGTTTGCCCGCTGGGGGGTCAAAAAACCTGACAGGTTTAGGCGGCGCGACTTTCAACCGACAGCCGCAGCTCACGAAAGACACGGGCGAGATCGGCCAACGTGTAGTGCGCGTTCAGGCCACTGGGGTTGGGCAAGATCCAGAGCCGGGCTGGACCAATCCCTGTGGGCTGCTCGCCCATCTGCGCTTTGGGCTGCTGAAAGGCGGCCCGATAGGCTGTGACGCCGAGCACAGCAACCATAGCCGGTTGGTAGTGTTCGATCTTGGCGCGCAGCCGTTGGCCTCCGGCCAGCAACTCGGCGGGTGTTAGTTCCGCAGCGGTGGCCGTGGCCCGCTCCACCAGGTTGGTGATACCATAGCCACGCGCGGGCAGGGTGGTTTGTTCCGCCGGTTTGAGTTGCCGCTCGGTAAAACCAGCGGCATATAAGGTCGGCCAGAAGCGATTGCCAGGGCGGGCGAAGTGATGGCCGGTATAGCCCGAATAGAGTCCTGGGTTGATCCCACAGAAAAGGATCTGTAGATGGGGGGCAATGATATCAGGAATGGTTTGATTGACAGCCGCCAACAAGTCGGCTTGGGTTGGCTTTTTCAGGGCAACCACGCAAATGCCTCCAACAGTAACTCAGGGGAGTGAGCCAGGGGTAGTGAGCCAGGGGGACGGGACAAGCTCAGGAGGGGCTGGCTGCCATTATACCGATATTGCTGGGCATTGTCATAAAATACTGACGTACGCGTTCGTATTCGGCAAAGATCTGATCTACCGTGGGGCCACAATCGTTGAGATCGCCCAGTTCACTTGCCATTTCGACTTCTTGACAAAGCCGCGCCAATCGATGCGCCCCCATTTGACCGGCTGGTGATCGGAGCGTGTGGACGGCACGAAAGACCATGGCGGCGTTGCCATCCCGCATGCCGGTGCGTAGCTGCTGTAAGAGAATGGGGCTATTCTCTAAGAAGAGGCGGATCAGATCTTGGATCATTGCTTGGCCATCTTCCGCCATCATCGCTGACACTTCGGCAAGCACGGTTGGATCGACCACCGCATCGTCGGCATCGGTGGAGGAGAGGCTGGCACTGTCGGCTATGGCGGCAGGGAATGCGCTTCCCGCGGCGGTGTGGGGCTGTACTCGGTAGAGCGCGGCGATCAGGTCTGCCACACGAATAGGCTTACTGATATAGTCGTTCATACCGGCGTTTAGACAGCGTTTGTAGTCGTCATTCATGGCATTGGCCGTCAGCGCAATAATATGGGGCTGGTCTTGTGCTGGCAAGGTGGCACGGATGGTACGTGTCGCCGTCAAGCCATCCATCTCGGGCATATTGACATCCATCAAAATCAGATCATAGGGTTGTCGCTTGAGCGCTTCCAGCGCTTCGACCCCATTGGCAACGACATCGGCGCGGTAGCCATGTTTGGCAAGCAGGCCGGTCGCCACTTTTTGATTCACGCGATTATCTTCGGCCAACAAAATTTTGAGTGGATGGCGCTGCCCCATTTCCCCGTCCATGGTGGAGCTACGCACAGGCTTGGGCGTGGTTACCGTTTGGTTGCTGAGGACGGTGACCAATGCGTCATGGAGTTGGGAGGAATGGATCGGCTTGGAGACCGTGGCGAGATGGGAACGTCTCTGATCATCGGGCAGACGCTCGCCCAGTTGGGTCAGCAACACAATGGGTAAGTTGGGGCGCTGTTGATGCAGCCGTTCCACGACTTGTAATGTGTTGAGGGCCGTCAAGTTTGCATCGATGATCAAAGCGTCACATTGTTCCACTTGCCAGATCAGGCGCGCTTCGTCAAATTGTTTGGGAAAACGGGCATTAACCTCCCAACTGGCTAACAACTGCGTTAAGAAGCGGCGGATTGCCTCGCTATCTTCAATGACCAGAATCCGGCGGTTGCGCAGGTTGAGCAGATCGGTGTCAATGAGTTCATCATAATGACGTGCGGCTGGGCTGGGGCTGGTCTTGCGCGCTTGGATGGTAAAGTGGAAGGTCGAACCGTTGCCCACTGCGCTTTCTACCCACATGTGCCCGCCCATAAGCTCGGCAAGACGTTGACTAATGGCGAGCCCCAACCCTGTGCCGCCAAAGCGCCGATTGGTGGAGGCATCCACTTGGCTAAAGGAGTGAAAGAGGCGATCAAAGCGTTCCGCGGGGATACCAATCCCCGTGTCTTGGACGGCAACGTGCAGTTCCCAATGGCTTTCGGTTTGTTGCTGAATGTTCGCGAGGACCATGACTTCACCCTGGTCGGTAAATTTCACCGCGTTGCTCAGGAGATTGATCAAAATCTGGCGGAAGCGCGCGACATCCTGGCAAATTTGGGTTGGCACCTCATTATCAACCAGATAGGCGAGATCAAGACCTTTGGCAGCCGCCTGCGAAGCAACGAGGTCGAGGGTCTCTTCAATGCAGCGACGGAGGTCAAAGTTACTTTGCTCAAGCTCCAGCTTATTCGCCTCGATTTTGGAGAAATCCAGAATCTCGTTGATCAGATTCATCAGGGTGTCGCCGCTCGAACGAATGGTGTTGACCAGATCAAGTTGCTCGGTATTGAGATCCGTGTCTAACAATAGATTGGTGAGCCCAAGCACGCCATTCATGGGCGTGCGCAACTCATGGGTCATGGTGGAAAGGAAAGCACTCTTGGTCTGGTTGGCGGTCTCGGCGGCTTCTTTGGCTGTACGCAGCTCATTCTCAGCCTCCTTCCGTTCCGTAATATCGCGGCAAATCCCAAGCAGCCCCAAAAGTTCACCACTTGGGGCATAGAAAGGTGTCAGCAGCGTATCTAACAAAACATGGCGACCATCATAGGCCAAGATCGCTTGTTCGACGTTAATAAGCTTTCGCTGGCGCAGGACTAGATTATCTTGCGCTTGATACTCTTGCACCTTATCGTTGGGGAAGAGTTCGGCAGTCGTTTTGCCAATGAGTTCACGTTCAGGGAGACCGATGGTTTTTTCAAAGGCTTTATTACACCCTAAATAAGCCCCATTCCGATCTTTATAAAAAATGATATCAGGAATTGCATCCAGGAGATGACGCATGAGCGCTTCCTTCTGCTCTAGCTGTACCTCCATTTGTTTACGCTCTGTAATATCGCGGATGGTGCCAACCAGAATCTTTTTCCCGGTGGTTAGGCGATGAGCGATTTTTTTTGTAATCACCGTATGCGGAATGCCCTCGGCGGTTGTAAGCGTTTCCTCATTTTCAACCGCTTGGCCGCTGGTGAGGATGACGTTCTCTTGTTGCCATAGGGACTCAAGCTCGGCTGTCGGTATAAGCTGTTCGCGGAGAATTTCAGCGGTAGAGAGCCCCATGAGAGCACAGTAGGCGCGATTGACATTCAGGATTCGATGCTGTTCATCCTTAATCCAAATTGGATCGGGCAGGGCATCAATGATCGCAGTAAAAAATTCAGCGATGCCGTGCGCTTCCTTGACAGTCTGTTTATGGTCAGTAATATCATGACCACTATTGACCACATAGTGGACGTCGCCTTGGACATCTTTCACCAATGTGCTGGTAATATCGAACCATTTGACCGACCCATTTTTATGAAAAAACTGGAGTTGGCAGCTATGCCGTTTTACGCCACTTTTGCGCAGGTTCGCTAGCGCGCTTATGGCTATTTCCTGATCAGCAGGGTGGATAAAGGTGGTAATGGCTTGGTGGGTCACTTCACTGCTATCATACCCAAGAAGATCTCGCCAACTGGGCGCAGCATATAAAATCACACCGTCATAGCCAATGGCATAGATAAGATCTTGACTGTTTTCCAAAATATTGCGAAAAAGATCTTCTTGGCTTATTTGCAACACTCGGTTCTCCTAAAGCGTGCCGCTTCTACTTATGATCCATCAATAAAATCATAACAATATAGGCGTTCCGCACTTGGACAAGACCGCACAGGTTTGCAAAATCTGTTAGCGCTCTAGCTGTATCGACCAACTGCGTAACTTACGATATTTATAATTGCCTACATTTTACGATAAAGCGGCTACTTTTTGTATCATCTTTTTGTCTTAATTCCTGATCAGTTTAGGCATTGCGGAGTTGGACCAGAGCAGTGCACATGGCGCGTCAAAAGAACCTTTTCGTGTCATCCCACCCAGCCAATAACTTCTAGGGCCTAGGCTCACCACTTTGGCCGCTTCCTTGCGCTCCTCTGCTTATTAGCCCCACAAAGTTGACCTAGTAACCTTTCTTGTAAAGGTTTTTGTAACAGTTGGTTGCTGTTGCAGCAGACGCGCCTATGGTGAAATATTGCTATCCCCACAAGCAGCTGGCCTCCAGCGTCCGTCAGTCGATGACAGCACGCTGAGTAACAATAGTCTGCTTGGAAAAGGCATAAGTTGTAGATGGATACGATCAAAGTAGGAAGAGGACAAGTCCCGTGAGACCGATAAGGACCATTATGCAAAAGAAAAATAGATACAAAAAGCAGCCGCTTGTCGGCTATCGTCTTTGGCTCCTCGGCGCGCTGATCGCCGTCGTCATGAGCACCAGCGTTGGTTCCCCACGGTTATTATTGGCAGCACCCGCTGCGCCCACGACGGCGGACGCTTGGGATCCCCGCTTTGGCATGGCCGGGGTAGAAGGCGAAGTGACCGCCAGCGCGGTTGCGCCCAACGGCGATCTTTACATCGGTGGCCGCTTTACCAAGGCAGGGGGCATGGCTGCGCAACACATTGCCCATTGGGATGGCACCGCTTGGTGGCCCTTGGGCGATGGCATCGCTGGGGATGTTTATGCTATTGCCATTGATGGCACCGATGTCTACGTAGCTGGTGATTTTAGAGTGGCTGGCAGTGTAGACGCCATCGGGATTGCGCGTTGGGATGGGACAGCTTGGTCGGCGGTGGGCGATGGCACAGGGGTAGTCGATGACTACTTTGGTTCCGGCCAACCGGGCCGCGTCTATGCCATGCTCCTGCACGATAACAAACTCTATATCGGCGGCGACTTTGTAAGCGTCGATGGGGTGGCAGCGAATAACATCGCGGCCTGGGATGGCACCACATGGTCGGCGCTCGGTCGTGGCATGGGTGAGCTGGATTGGGATGAAAATTTTGTCGCGAATGCCACTGTCTATGCATTGGCGACCGATGGGGTCAACCTCTATGCGGGTGGCAAATTTGAACTGGCCGGCGAAGCGACCGCCAACTCGATTGCCCAATGGGACGGCAACGCGTGGTCGGCCTTGAATGGGGGCGTCACGTTGACAGCTGATGGCACCACCGAAAAAGGGGTGATCAAAGGGCTGGCAGTGCTGAGCGGTGATCTGTATGCCGGTGGCTGGTTCAACAAGGCCGGTGGCAAGGCAGCCAATCATATTGCCGTCTGGCAAAACAGCCAGTGGAACCCGTTAGGGGTGGGCGTGCGGGCCGAAGAGTACGCCAGCGAGGCTCAAGTCAACGCGTTGGCCGTCAGCGGGAACGCCCTCTATGTGGGTGGCCGCTTTGTGGGGGCAGGCAATCAGAATATCGATCTACTCGCCAAGTGGGAAAATCATGGTTGGTCCGAAGTCGGGCCTGGCATCAGCGATGATGGCTATGACTATGTCACTACCTTGGCTGCTGGGCCAGCAGAAGAGATCTATATCGGCGGCACCTTCCGCATTGGGGGCAACCTGCGCGTGGACAACATCGCCCAATGGCACGCTGACGAATGGTCGGCACTGGGTGCCGGGCTGCTGCGCAATGAGTATGGCGATACCCCAGCCACCCCCTATGCCATTGCTGTTGCCGCGGATGGGAGTGTCTTTGTCGGTGGCGAATTTACCATCGCCGGTGGCATGCGGGTGAGCAACCTCGCCCTGTGGGAGGATGGCCGTTGGGTGAATATTGGCGGTGCGAATGCGCGGGTGCGCGACCTGGTTGTTGTGGACAACGAACTTTATGTGGTCGGTGAATTTACCCAGATCGGTGGGATTGCGGCCAATCATGTTGCGCGCTGGAACCGTCCTACCGGCCAATGGTCGGCACTAGGGGCTGGGATTAACGACAATGTGTATGCCGTAGCCTATGCCGATGGGCTCCTCTATGTGGGTGGTGCGTTTAAGGCCGCCGGGAATGTAACCGCCGAAGATGTCGCCTACTGGGATGGCGTGCAATGGCATCCCTTTGGCAACAAAATGCGCATCTTTGAAGTGGGCGACCAGGGCAGTGAAGTAGGCACCTATGTCAATGATCTGCTGGTGAGTGGCGATAGCGTCTTTATTGCCGGTCATTTTCAGACGATTCAACAGGGTACCAACACGGCTGATCGCAGTAGCTTCCATGTGGTACATAACATTGTGGAATGGCAACGCAGCACCGACCGTTGGTTCTGGCTAGGCGATCAGGCCCAACGGGGCGTTAGCTACGGCGGCTACAGTGGCTATAACATTGACGCCAATACGCTGGCGATGATTGGCAACACGCTCTATGTGGGCGGTCATTTTAATCAAGCCGGTGGTTTAGCCGCCTCGAATCTAGCCCGCTGGGAGATGGCGGCGGGGCAGTGGTCTTCCTTGAATGCTAGCCTGGGTGGGGTAGAGGATCCCCAGGTGAACGCACTCGCAGCCTATGGGACCGATCTCTATGTGGGTGGTAAGTTTCTCAGCGCGGGGAATGGCACGGTTAACTTCGTGGCCCAACTGGACACCGCCACCGACAGCTGGTCGGCCTTGGACGGCGGCGTGAAATGGTACAACGACCGCTACACCGCGGTGACAGCGTTAGCAGCAGCGCCCAGCGGCATCTATGTGGGCGGCGACTTTGATAAAGCGGGTGGATTATCGGCCACAGGCTTTGCCCACTGGGGCGGTGAATTGGGCGGTGGGGCCAATGTCACACCGGGCGCGGGGGGCGTCGTCCAGGGGCCGAATGGGCTTGAGCTACATTTCCCAGCCGGTGCGGTGGCGCAAGAGAGCATTGTCAACGTGGCAACGCTACCCGCGCCCCAAGATCTGCCCGATAGTCAACGGGCGCTCTATGGCTTTCGGGCCACGGCAAGCACCCTCAACGGACAACCTATCACCACCTTTGCCAAGCCCTACACGGTGCGTTTGGCCTATACCGATGCACAGCTCACTGAGCTTGGGATCGCAGACCCGACAACGCTCAACCTGCTCTTCTGGAATGGCACAGCATGGACGGCCATGTTACCTTGTGCCGGTTGTGGGGTCGATACGGTCAACAAAGTGATTACCGTGGTCGCTAATCATTTCACCGATTTTGCCGTAACGGGCCAAGGCGTCGTTGTCATCCCCGCTGGACCGCGCCTGTACTTGCCCCTGGTAGCCAAGTAGGGCATCCGTGGTGACTAAGTAAGGCATCCAGAAACCGCGCAAGAGAAAGCAGCGGGATGGCGGTCCGATTTCTATAACCGGACCGCCATCCCGTTGCTTTGCGCGAGAGGAAGGTTGCCCTTGTCAAAGGAGTTGTGTAAAGAAGGGTACAAAGCCTTCTGGGATGGGGTTGAGGCCAAAGCTAAAGTTACTTTGGCGGCGGCGAAATTCTGCAAACCAAGGGTAGCCATCCAAAGGCAGCGGCGGATCGAACCAATGGCCTCGCTCCCCTTGGGCATAAAAACGAAAGATGGCCGCGGGGCCATCCTCGCCCACGTCATCGACCCAAAAGGTATTGCGCAAAAAATAGCGGCGCGGCCGCCCCTGACCACAGATCAACCAGATCTGCTGACCAAGCAAGCGATGGACCAACCCTTTGTTGGTGCCAATCACAAAGGGCTCGCCGATGCCGTCCATGCAACTACCGCCCACCAGGGCCGGATTGCGGTATTGCACATAATGGTCCATTGGCTCTAATACTGCTCAACCGAATTTTCCAACACGCCTAACAGCTCAATCTCGCCCCGAATCTGATCACCAGGATTGAGCCGAAGCTTTTTGGTTTGTCCGACCCCAGCTGGTGTCCCCGTACTAATAATATCGCCTGGGTTTAGGGTCACAAATTGGGAGATAAAGGCAATCGCTTCGGCGGGCGAAAAGACCATCTGGCCGGTATTGGCATCTTGTTGCAGCTCGCCGTTATACCAAAGCTGCATGCGGAGATTATCCGGGTGCGGCACTTCGTCGGCAGTGGTGATCCACGGCCCCATTGGCCCGAAGGTATCCAGCCACTTGCCCACCAGCCAATCAAAGAACCAATCACCTTCCATCTGGGGCAGTTGTTGGCGGAAGGCGAGGTTGCGGGCCGAAATATCATTAAAGATCGTATAGCCCGCAATGTAGTCGCCAGCCTGCTCGGCAGTCAGATCGCGGCCCGTCTTGCCAATCACCACGGCCAATTCCAACTCCCAGTCGGCAAAACCAGTGGAGGGAGGAATGCGGATCGCGCCGCCCGTCCCGATCACGGTGTCACAGGGCTTGATAAAAAAGCGCGGGATCATCTTCTCTTTGCCCGCGAATTTCCCGCCCCCTTCTTCAATATGCGACGCATAGTTGCCCGCCAGACAGAGCAACTTGCCCGGGCAGGGAATGGGCGCGGCCAACTTGACGCTGCTGAGGGGTTTGCCCACCGGCGCACCTTGGGCTTGAGCCCAAGCAATGGCGGCATTGGCTTGATCGAGTGCAGCTTGTCCACCCGTCAGCAAGGTCACCACCGAAGTAGCCAGGGCAGCATCGCCTTTACCACTCGCTTGGAGCGCCGCGGCGAGATCATAGATTTGGTCGCCAACCACCGCGCCAACCAGCAGTTGTTGTTGATCAAAATAGGTTGCTAATCGCATGTTCGAGAATCCTTTCCATGCTCTGTCGATGAATCAATAAAGGCGGGGGCAGGTTAGGGGCGACCGATCGCAAATTCGGCCAGCGAAAAACGACCACTGACTTCGCTGGAAAAGCCCACAAAAGAAAAACCATAGCTCACGGTATTGCCCAGCGTTGCACTTAAGGAAGGGGCCGTGGCTGGATTGGCTGCCCAACTACGATGCCAATAGGCTTCATCATCCTGCAACACAATCTGCTGGGGTGCAGCCGACCAGGCCCCTTCGGTAATGGTAAGCGGTTGGGCTGTGTAATGCCAGCGGGTGCCTGGCCCAACCACCCAGAAATAGCAGAGCGCACCATCCAGGCGCAGCCCATCCCCGCGCAGATAGAAGGAGACTTCACAGCCGCGCAGATCGACGGGATCGGCATCGACCCAACTGCGATAGAAGAGCAGGGGCAGGATCGAAAGCGGTTTTTCGGGCGTGTCCGCGCTCCAGCGGCGGTGATCGGTCCAGATATAGCTGCCGTTATTCACGCCCCCTTCGCGCGACCAGGTGGTGAGGACAAAATAGTTGACACCGTCAGCGACAATACTCGCATGATAATCATACGAACACCAGCCCTCTGGCCCTTTCCGAAAGCGATTCTTGATCATAGATACTCCTGTTCTGCCTGGATGAAGTCTTGGTTAGTCGAGCAATTTACCGGCAAAGCGCGTCAATAGATCACGCGTGCTCAAATGGGAGAGCGATTTTACCAAAAAGCTCTGCAATAGTTGCGCTGGGGTGAGATCCGAGGTGTCAATCTCGATCTTCTCTTTGATCCACGACTCGCGGAATTTCTGGTGAAAACGTGCCAAGAGCATCGGTACATCATCGGCTTGGATCAAGGTATGCAGATGAGGGCTATTTTGCATACGGTCCAGGATCACCTCTGGGCGCGCGGTCAGGTGGACGAGGATGGTGTCCGGTGGCATTTCTACCTCGTATTCGCGCACGCCAATGGTCGGCACGCCAGGGTAGTAATAAAGCGGGCCATAGATCTCTTCTTCGATATGAAAACCGCCTAACAGGATATGTTCATAGCGGTGCATCACCCGCACATGATAGACAATTTGGAAACGCTGAAAGCGTTCTTTGAGCAACGGCGTCAGATTAAGCATCTGCTCAGCATCGGCCGGCGCCAGATTTTGACTATCGGGGATGGTAAAGTGATCATCCAAATGATGATGGATCCCCTGCTCATGCCCCCAGGCCATCAACCCTTCGATCAACGTAGTAACGCCGCTGTATTCACAGCCAACCACAATGACGCGCATCTGTTCCTCCTATCATTCACGCGGTTGCGTACCATACCGCTATTTATTTGTCTGATCGACGCCCACAATGGCGCAGTAAAAATTGCGCACCGGCCAAGCGCCACGCGTCGGCCAAGGCATGCCCCGCCGAAGGGACAATGTACAATTCAAGGGCCGAGGCGGTCGCTTGGGCGGCTTCTTCAATTTCCAACAGCCGCCGCCCCAATTCGACACAAGCCGCGCTGCTTACCCGCAAGTCATTATTCCCCATGGACATAAAGACCGGGCGACCAGCCAGCGCAGTGGCCCAATGGGTGAGGGCCAGGGCCGCGACCGCGGGCTCTTCGCGCACCAGGGCAAATTCGCGCAAGGGCCGCCAATCGACCACCGGTGCTAAGCCCGCCACCGCGTGGACACGCGGATCAGCCGCGGCCAGCCGCAAGGCACAATACCCTGCGCGCGAGACCCCACAGGCCACGATGCCCCCTGTGCCAATCCCCTGTGCCAGGCAGGCATCGATCACCGCTTGGCTTTGGGCAATAAATTGGCGAAAGGGATCTGCTCCGGCGCAAAAGGCCGCGCACATGCCCACAATCCCTTCCCCATAGGCGTTGATCTGCTCGCCATGATTGGGCAGATCAAAACTGGCCACCGCATGCCCCGCTTCCGCAAAGAGCTGTGCGGGAAGGTTGTAGGGCGCTTCGTGAAAGGAAGCCTGGCGCGTCGAGGAAAAGGTGAGCAGCAGAATGGACGGCGCGTCCGCCGGTGGTGCGGGCGGACGATGGAGCCAATAGGTCAAGGGAGCAGCAGGCGTTGTAACCGTGGCAGTGGTGATGGTAAACATAAGGGTTTCGTTAGGCTTGATAGGCGGCTAGGGTTTGGCGACCGATGGTATCCCAATCCAGTTGCAAGGCACGTTGATACGCAGCTTGGCGCATTTGGGTCATATCCCGTTGCTGAATGGCGCTCATCGCGGTTTGGAGCGCCGCGGGTTGCCGTTGATCATAGAGAATACCTACTTCGTCATCCACCAATTCGGGCAAGCAGCCCACCCCCGGTACGATCACGGGCAGGCCAAAAGAAAGAGCCGTAATGGTTGAGCCGGAAGTCAGTACATCTACAAAAGGAAAGACCCCCACATCGGCAGCATTAAAGTAGCGCTGAAATTCTTCGTTGGCAAAGAAGCGCGAAGGAGAAACCACAATGCGCGGATCACTTTGGCGCGCCCGCGCTACAAATTGATCACCATACTCGTTATAGACTTTGGCGGCCAATAGAAGGGTAAGCGCTTGGCCGGGCAAGGCCGTAAAAATTTCTAATAGTTGGTCCAACCCTTTATAGGGGCGCACATTGCCAAAAAAGAGATAGACAAAACTATCCTCAGCAATGCCAAGTTGCTGGCGCGCCGCGGCGCGGCTCACCGTATTGGGATAGGCATCGATGAAATGCCCATGCGGAATGACAAAGACCTTATCGGTGCGATGAAAATGTTGCTGCACCAACGCCTCGGCATGATGACAATGGGCGATCACCGCGGTCGCCATCTGTGTCAGCGCCAGGCGCACCAGCCGGTCCAACGTGAAGTGGGTGGTATCATGCGGGTAGAGATTGTGCACGGTCCAAACGACCTTATAGCCCAAAGCCCGCGCCAACGCCAGATTGCTCACCAAGGTGGCGGCGCGGTCAACCCGTTCGTTAAGATCCGCGGTATGATACATATAATGGGGCCAGTTCAGGTGCAACACATCTACCTGCTGGCGATTTTCATAGAGCCATGTTTCATTGAACTCTTCGGCATGGCCAGCCACCAACTCGACGCCGACCTTGGCCAAGCCTTGCGCCAACAAACCACCATAGGGGTTGGCCTGCGTCAGCGAAAGGCCAGCCCCTTCCCAGAAAAAGACTGCGCGCATAGGCACCTGCTTCACTTGTTCGGTTAAGGACTTATGTAACGCTAGACCTGACAGGTTTTTCAAACCTGTCAGGTCTTACAACGCAATCCGCTTGCCACGCTTGGCCGCTTGGTAGGCCGCCGCGACGACCGCCAACCCTGCCAAGCCTTCTTCACCGGGAATCGGTGCGGGCGCGCCCAGCGCGAGTGCGTTCGCAAAATCTTCGAGCAGCGCCACATGGGGGCGTCTCCCCCCGGGCGCGACGGAAAAATCTTGTACACCCGCCGCCGTGGTCACCAAGAGCGTACCCGCTGAATCTTTGGCCTGGATGGGCGTCGCCTCGATCATCCCCTGCGTGCCATAGATCACCAAGCCGTTGGCCTGTGGCACAAAGGTGGCTGTACTCCAATGGCTCGTGATGACAGCCTGCGCACCATTGGCTAGTTTGAGCAGTACCGTGGCCGTATCCTCCACGGGTGACTCAGCCGCCAAGGTATCGACGAGCGCGGTCACGGCCACGGCTGGGCCACAAAGATAGCGCACCAGATCAATACAGTGGATACCCAGATCCATCAGCGGGCCACCACCACTGATCGCCGGGTCGTGGTGCCAAAAGCCAGGCGTCGGCGGGAAATAGTCAGAAAAATTGATGTGCAGCGCCGTGACTTGTCCAATGGCACCAGCGGCTAACAATGCCTTGATCTGCTGGTGGCGGCTGTTATAGCGTTGATAGTAGCAGACCATGAGCTGCACCCCGTTGGCGCGACAGCTATCGAGCATTCGCTGGGCTTGGGTGGTGTTAAGCGCCAGGGGCTTTTCGCACAAGACATGCTTGCCCTGTTCCGCCACTTGCACCACCTGCTCGGCATGGAGATAGGGCGGCGTCGCCACATAAACGGCATCGACCGCGGGATCGGCGGCCAAGTCGGCCACGGTTGCATAGGCTTGCGGCACGCCATGCGCGGCGGCAAAGGCGCGGGCCGCAACCAGATCGCGCCGCATCACGGCCACCAGTTCCTGATCCGCGGCTTGGGCAATCGCCGAGACCATTTGGCGCTCGGCAATTTTTCCCGCGCCCAAAATCGCCCAGCATAGGGTCATACATCACTTCCCAACGCGCGGGCACGCTGCACTAATTGCAGGCGATTCCCTTCTGGATCGGTGAAAAAATCGAATTGCGTGCCACCATCAGGCGCTTGATAGCGCGGGCCAATAAAGACGACACCGGCCGCCTGGAGCGCCTGGGCGGCGGTGGCAAAATCATCGACGGCCAGGGCCACATGGTGGAGCCCATGAACGGGCGGCATGGTTGGCAGCTGGGTGGCCGTGCTGGGGATGATCTCCAGAATACCACCGTCCGGTAGCCCCACAAAATAGGTCTGGCTAGCTTCGGAGGCAATCAGTATGCGAAAGGGCAAGGTTGTACAATACCACTGTGCCAAGGCGGCTGGATCAGCGGCGGCAATGGCAATATGTTCGATGGACTTGATCATACGCCTACTCCTCCGTTAGAACGATTTCGCGGCCTTCGGTCAGCGAACGGTTGATCGCCGTCGCCACCCGGATCGCGGCCAAGCCATCGCGCCCCGTCACCACAGGCGTTCGCCCTTCGCGCAACACGGCGACAAAGTGATGGAACAGACGGCGGAAGCTGCCATCTTGCTCATCATGCAAGAGCGGCGCGTAGCTGGTATCGGGATATTGGGGCGGATTCCCCGCGCGATAGACCGCAACGCCATTCTCTTGGCCGAGCACTTCGGCGGCGCCTGCCGTGCCGCGCACGGTGAAGAGTTCGGTCTGCAAACGGCCCGTCACCGCGGGTGTGCCCCACGAGCTTTCGAGCACGCCAATCGCGCCGTTGGCAAAGGTGAGCACAGCAATGATAAAGTCTTCGCGCGCTTTGCCCCCGGCGCGGGAATAGGCCATCACTTTGGTCACGGGGCTATTGGTTGTCCATAACATCATATCAATGTCATGGGGAGCCAGCCAATAGGCCAGGGGAAAACGGCCCAAGACCCGTTCCACCGCAATCTGCGGGGCATTACGCCGCGCATAGAGATGCAGCACATCGCCGATCTCGCCATTGGCAACGGCTTGGCGCATGGCCGCGAAGCGCAAGTCAAAGCGTAAGGTATGACAGACCATCAGGCAAGCACCGCTCTGCTGGGCCTGTTGCACCATCGCGACGGCGTCGGCCTCCGCAATCGCCATCGGCTTTTCGACCAAGACGGCCTTGCCAGCCGCCAACGCAGCCAAGACCGGCTCGCGATGGGCCCACTCGGAGGCCGACACAATGACGGCATCAATTTCGGGATGGGCGGCAAGCATCTCGGCATACGCGCCGTTGGCATAGCCTGGCACCTGGTAGGCATCAGCCATGGCTGCCGTCGATTCTGCGCGGTGGCCACAGACGGCAACCAGACGCACCGTTGCTAGGTTCTGAATAATACGCGCATAAATTTGGCCGATCCGGCCTGGACCAATAATCGCAAGCGCAAGAGGAGTGGTTGGCATATTCATGGTGGCTGTCCGATTCATGGATTGGATGTTCAACGTTGTGGCGTGCTGCGTGAAACGTGATGCGTAAACACGCAGTACGTACCACGTTTTACTTACCTTATAAGGTGGACAAGACCACCGTCTCGCCCCCTTGCTCGGCAGAGCGCAGCAGCCCGGTCAAGATCGCCATCACTTCAACCGCCCATTCAATGGGATAGGGTGGGGCACCGGTTTCCGCCATGGTAATGATGCGGTTAAGCGTCTCCACATAAAAGTAGTCCCAATTTTGGATGGTGATATCAGCCCAGCCCTCTTGGCCAAAGACAGTTCCATGATAAAGGGCGGGTGATTTTTGGAGTAAATTGATCACCCCCTGGCGGCCATCCGAATAGTGAACTAGCCCCACATCACAGCGAGACGTGCGCCGGGTGGTGACGGCCTCGGCCCCTGGCCCTAAGAGGGTGTGCAGCAGTTCAACCGGGTGAATCCCATAGAAGAAGGGGTGGCGCGCCCGTGGATTGGGGAAGTCGCCAGCGGCGGGTCCGCTAGTCACCGCGCTGGTCAGCTGACCAAAGCTGGGCAGCCGCGTTTGTAATTCGTTGATCTCCACCGCGTAGCGCACGGCAGAGCAAGACATGAGCGGTACCTGCTTTTCCGCGGCTAGTTGGACCAAGGCGCGGACCTCGGCAAAATCGTTGGCAAAGGGCTTGTCCACAAAAGTCGGCACGCCCGCCTGCAAGGCTAGACGGGCCGGGGCAGGGTGGTCATCGCCGTAGCGACTGCAGATCATGACCAGATCGACATCGGCAATGGCGGCTTCGGGGGTGCTCACGACTTCGGGCACTTGATATTGTGCGGCTTTGGTGCGTGCTTGGTCGGCATCCTCACCCCACAACTTGACAACCTGCGCCCGCCCATAGAGCGGCGCGCCTGGCAGATTGACAAGCTTGGTATAGGATTCGGTATGAGTACTGTCCGCGCCAATCATACCAATGGTGATCATAGCATCTCCTTTTATCTGCACGGCCTACTGATAGATAAAACCCATCAAAGTCGCACAAATAGATGGGTGTGTCTCTGTGGACGAATGTGCGACTTTGATAGGGTTTGTGTATTAGCTACAGGCGGCTAGGGGATAGCTGGATGGCGGCTACCGAGGGAAGCGCCTACCGAGCGAAAAACGATCAACTTGTGGTCTGTTCAGCCGTCGCGCCACGAGTAGACTTGTCGGATTGTCCTATAGATTCAGCATAAATGAGTGAAGAAAAATTGTCAAATGACAATTTTGGGAGCCCCTTGGGCCAATGATTCGGATCGGTCAACCGAAAGTAGCGCGCAGAGCATCTCGGCACAAATTCGCTTCACGCGTGGAAAAGACAATTTAGTAATCAAATATCGATTTTTTTACATTTATTTTAGCATTTTGCCCTCCCTTCTGGGATGCAATACAATGAACGCCGGTTGTAGGACAACCAGGTTTTTAGGGATTTCCATCGAGGTGATGAAGGAGTATAGCTATGGCGCTTACAGCGGAGCAGAAGGCCTTTTATCAAGAAAATGGCTATCTGAAGTATGACAAGAGAATCTTGGGCGATGACGAGATCAACGCACTACGTCAGCGCAGCGAAGACATTGTCTATGGTCGTGTCAACAGTGTGCCCCCTCGCTTCGTCCAGCTCGAAGCCAAATTTCGCGAGAACGATGATCCCACAGCGGATCGGTTGGACAAAGTACGGAAGATGACGCAGCTTTGTTATTTTGATGATCTCTTTGGCGGCGTAGCCAAAAAGACGGAAATCGTGGATGTGGTTGAAGATCTGATCGGCCCCAACATCAAGCTCTACACCGATCAGCTTATGATGAAGCCGCGCTTCAACGGCACCGTGACCCACTGGCATCAAGATTCGGTGGCGTGGCCCATGTTTGCCCCGCAGGAACACGTCAGTTGCTGGGTGGCCCTGGACGATGCCACGGTTGACAATGGCTGTATGACGGTCATTCCTGGTAGCCACCATTGGGGACCGATTGCCCGCCAATATCAGGAATCCTTTCTCAAGAACCCCCTGTTACCAGAGCCAGTTCCGGTGGAGATCAAGGCAGGGTATTGTATGTTCCACCATGGTCTGAATTTTCATCGCACCGGGGCCAACTCCACCCCCAGCCGACGGCGCGGCTTGGCGCTCCACTACATTCGCGCCGAGACCATGTACATGGGCATTGAGGACGAGGAAGCGCGTCTGATGACCGAATGTGAAAAGCCACGCGGTGAGTTCCGCTTTATGTTGATCCGTGGGCAGGAATTCCCCGGGCGTGTCTAGGCAGCCCTAACGCGTTTTGCATCTCCCCCAGGCGATTGGAGCAGCGTTCGCCTGTCCTGTACGGGCGAACGCTGCTTTGGCCTAGCGCGCTAGGCCAGTGGGTTGGTCATACACGCCAACAGGGTCCCCTCGCTAACGTTGCGCGATATAAACAATCCATTCGTCGTTGTCATAGAGAGGCAGGCCATCCCAACGGGGATAGACAGCGACGTGACGAAAGCCCGCTTGGTGCATTAACGCTTGCATCGTCGCAACGGCATAGGTCTGATCGCAGAGATGGACTTCATGATAGGCCCCACTTTCTAGGTGCAGAATGTGAAAGCGCTCATAGGAAAGTTCGGCTTTGTCATCCCAGAAGCGTTCGCCCAAGTGGAGAAAAGGACCATCGCCCCAAAGCCCCGTGTTATCGGTAAACCACCAATTGCTACTCGTCTTATCCACTCGCTCCTGGTTGAGCAGTTCTACGACCAACCGGCCCCCCGGCTTCAGGGCCGCCGCCGCCTTGGCTAGCAACGCCACGGTTTCGTGCTGCGGAAAGACCGCCAATTGACCATAGAGAAAAAGGATAGCGTCAAAGGTTGCATCGGGCAGTGCAATTGTGCGCACATCTTGCTCAAGGATCGTACAGCGGTCGCTCACCGCGTTTTGCTGGGCAAGCTCACGGGCATAGGCCACGGCGGCGGGGCCAAAGTCTACCCCAAGCACAGTACAGCCCTGTTTGGCAAGCTCCACGGCATAGAGCCCAGGGCCACAGGTGAGATCACAGATCTGCATGCCTGGCTGCAAAGCCAACTTCTCCTGCAACCAAGCCAATTGGAGGCGGCGCTCCTCATCCACCCGTGAGGCCGCGCCATGGGCTTGATCCAGATGTTCACGCAACATGCGTGCGGAAAAGGCCGGATCATTCCACGGTAGATTGCCACCCTGTAGCCACGGTTGCGGCTGATGGGGACGCCGATAAATACGCCAAAGGGCGCTAGACAGTTGTTCTTGTATCGCTTGCTCTTTCATAGACATTCACAAAATTGGTCATGGCCATCGGTGGGGATGATGAACCGCTCAGAACACCTGCCGCGCTGTCGTCGCCCTCCCAACACCAGATGTACCAGCACAGGGATAGATTCATAAATAAACCAGCATAATGATACCTGGATTGCTAGCCAAAATGCAACCGTGCTTACTATTTGCGCGCGTTTTCAACCAGCGCGCGAACGGGGTCCACGACGCGGCGAGCAGTGTAATGCCTAACTTGAATTCCTGCTTACTACCCAAACAAGTTGATGAATCGCCAAGAGTTTGGTAAGCTGATGGGACGACACGAATCGGCAAGTGAACGTGAGAGATTCATCGGCAAAGCGTCAGCTTCTCTCACCCCAGTACCGTCCCTCGGCGGCACCGCAAACGATGAAAATGGTTGGTGGCTGTTGGCTACTGGCCGTTGATTACTGGCTGTTGGCGACGCGCAATCCGTCCTAACCAACAACAACCAGCCAACCGCAATAAAACAGGTGAGCAAACGATGAAAGCATTTGTTGTCATGGGTCGGGTCCTCAAAGCAGCCTACGAAGACCTCTTTCTTTGCGTCTTTATGAGCATTGCCTGGTGGATTGGCATCCTACCAGTTGTCACCATTGCGCCAGTGATCATGGGAACCAATCGCGTTGCCAACCGCATTGCGAATTACAAACGGGTCGACAACAGCTTTTTTTGGGAAGGACTGCGCCAATACATTGGCCGTGGCTGGTTGTTGGTCATCATCATGGTGGGGGTACCCGCGGCGGTGATCTTTAATATTTGGTTCTATGCCAACAGCCAAGGTTATCTCCGCCTCATTGGGGTGGCCTGGATGTGGATCTTGCTATTAGTCCTACTGATGTCCCAATATCTGATTCCCCTCTTCTGGCAACAAGACGAACCGAGCATCAAATTGGCCTTGCGCAATTCAGCCATCCTAGCCCTGCGCAACCCCCTGTATACGCTACTCATTTTGCTCTTTCAATTGGTCTTGCTCGCCCTCAGTGTTGGGTTGACCTTGCCGCTTGTGCTGCTATGGCCCGCTCTGACCGCCCTCACAGGCAACTTTGCCCTCGCTGGCTTGTTACAAGAAATGGGGCTAGCACCGGAACCCCCAGAAGCACCCGCCCGCGGCTAAGCACCCGGCCCGCAGCGAGAACCATCGTTAGTAGGCGGTCCTTTCACGACCAGAGGAGCAGGTGGTGCAAGCAATTGAGCAGACAGCCAAAGTAGTGACCGTGGCCGAGATGCAGGCTTTGGAAAAAGCAACCGACGCCACCGGCCATTCCTATGCAACCATGATGGAATGGGCAGGGCGGGGGGTGGCACAGAGCATTCGCGCCCGTTATGCTCAGGTGGGTTGGGTCACCGTCCTGGTGGGGCCGGGCAACAATGGGGGCGATGGCTTGGTCTGTGCCCGCTACTTGCACGAAGCAGGGCAGGCGGTTCGCGTCTATCTCTGGCGACGCCGCACGGCAGCAGCACAGGACTATGAAGAACACTATGCTAAGGTGACAGCCCTTGGCATTCCCACCGCGCATGCCGATACCGATGGCGATTTTACGACACTCTGTGCTTGGCTGGCCGAGACCGCGCTACTCGTCGATGCCCTCTTAGGCACCGGGGCCAATCGCCCCATCCACGATCAATTGGCGGCCATCCTGGCGCACGCCCGCGCCTACCAAGCCCAACAAGCCTATCCTGTCGTAGCAGTCGATTGTGTCAGCGGCCTCAACAGTGACACTGGCGCGGTCGATCCAGCGGCCTTGCCCGCCACGTTGACCATCACCTTTGCCTATCCCAAATGGGGTCATTATCAATTCCCCGGCGTTGAGGTCACCGGCGAGTTACAAGTGATTGACATTGGCATTGCTCCCACCTTGGCCGCGCCGATCCAGACTTTTTTGCTAACCGAAGCCCTGATTCGCCGTTGGTTGCCCGCGCGCCCCAACAACAGCCATAAAGGCACCTACGGCAAGTTATTGGCGGCGGTGGGCTCTGTCAATTATCCTGGGGCCGCGCTCTTGAGCTGCACCGCGGCCAGCCGTGTGGGCGCGGGCTTGGTCACCGGCGCGGTGACCAAAGCGGTTTGGTCCGTGGTTGCCGGGCGCTTGGCCGAAGCGACCTGGCTCCCGTTGCCCACGGGCAACGCCGCAGAAGAGGGGGTGATTAGCGCGGACGCGGCGGCACTAGTGGTGGCCAGTTTGGCTGGTTATGATGTGCTGTTGCTGGGCTGTGGCCTTGGGCAAAAGCCCACCACCCAAGCCTTTGTCCAAACCTTGTTGGCCGAATTGCCCGCGCTAGAGGGGCTCTTGATCGATGCGGATGGGCTGAACTGCTTGGCAAAGTTGCCCACATGGCCCACACGCCTGCCAACCAATACGGTACTCACCCCCCACGCCGCCGAATTGGGACGCTTATGTGGCCTACCGGTGGCAGAGGTGGTGGCCCAACGGTGGCAGCTCGCCCACCAAAAGGCTGCCGAGTGGGGGACCGTCGTGCTAGCCAAAGGCCCCTATACCGTCATTGCAGATCCGGCTGGCTGGTTGGCGATTTTGCCGCTTGCCACGGCGGCGCTGGCGACCGCTGGCACTGGGGATGTCTTGTCGGGCACGATTGCGGGTCTCATGACCCAAGGGCTCGATCCTTTTCGGGCGGCCTGTGTTGGGGCGTGGCTACATGGTACGGCAGGGCTACGCTGTGCCGCAACCATGGGCACAACCGGAGTCATGGCGTCGGATCTCCTAGCGCATTTGCCAGCTATCATCCATGAATGTCGGCGATGAAGATTGCGGTCGATGTCATGGGTGGCGACCATGCTCCAGCGGCGATCATCGCTGGCGCGGTAGCGGCTGCTCGCCAAGATCCGGTCAGCCTTTTGCTGGTCGGCCAGCCAGCCGTCATTGAACAGACATTGGCAGCGCCCCAATACAAGGGAATGGCCTTTACCATTGTCCCCGCACAACAGGTGGTGGCCATGCACGAAAAGCCGGCCAATGTCGTGCGGGCCAAACCCGATAGCTCCTTGGTTGTCGCCTGTGATCTCGTGCGACGGGGCGAAGCAGCGGCAGTCGTCACCGCTGGGAACACGGGCGCAGCGTTGGCCGCCGGGATTTTCAAAATTGGGCGTGCCCCAGGGGTCCTACGACCGGCTTTGGTCTCCCCCTTTCCAACCAAACAAGGCTTCTGTGTGATTTTGGATATTGGGGCCAATGCCGAGGTACGCCCCGAACACCTGCAGCAGTTTGCCATGATGGGTGCGCTCTATGCGCAACAGGTGTTGGGGATAGAGCAGCCGCGGGTAGGTCTCTTGAGCAACGGCGAAGAAGAAGGTAAGGGCAATCAGCTCGTCCTCAATAGCTTCCCACTCCTGGCTGCCACACCTGGGTTACATTTTGCCGGGAATATTGAAAGCAAAGAAGTTATCGAAGGCTTAGCCGATGTTGTGGTAACCGATGGCTTTACTGGCAATATTTTTATCAAGACCGCCGAAGCCACGGCGCGCCTCATGCAAGCCGTCATGGTCGAGGAAGTGCAACGCAGTCCCATCACCACCATTGGGGCTTTGTTAGCGCGACCAGCTTTGCGCCGTATGCGGCAGCGGCTGGATGACAGTGAAGTCGGCGGGGCGGTCTTATTGGGCCTAGCCGGGCTGGTGGTCGTTGCCCATGGCCGCAGTGACGCCAACGCGATTCGCCACGCGATTCGCGTTGCCAAACAGGGCATAGAACAAACCATTGTGGCAAGGATTGGCACAGCCCTGGCCAGTTCCCTCGCTAGCAATGCTAATCAACCCAATTTTATATGAATAGTTTATGTGAATAGGTAACTGATTCGAACCCATGAAAACATACCGTAATACCAAAGAAATGGTCCGCAAAGAATCGCTTGGCCGCCGCTTTAGCTTGGTCGGGCTGGGGATTCTCTTTATTGGCATGATGGCTAGTTTTGTGCCCAATTGGTATCCGCCGGGGGCCGAAACGCCTAATCAGGTGGCAGCGTTTCTCCAACAATATTGGGCACTAGCCAGCTTTATTGCCTTGCCCGCGGGCTTCCTCTGCGCCAGCATTGGCAGCTATTTTATCAACCGCTTTGCGCGACGGCGCTGGCCCGGCAGCAAGGGCGCGGCTCGGCCCGACGAGGTGCTAGAACGCAACATGAAAGGCTTTGACGACAAGTATGCCTATTTTGTCCACAGCCTGCCCGCCACCTATCTGGTCGCGGGTCCTTGTGGCGTCTTGCTCTTCGCCTTGCGGAGCGACCGCACCCAGGTGACCATTCAAGGGGATCGCTGGCGCGAAAAATTTGGGATTGGCCGTTTCTTCACCGTCTTTGCCCGCGAGGGGTTGGGTAATCCGCCGCGCGACTTGGAAGATCAGCGCAGCAAAATCCGCGCCCTCCTCGACAGTGCCACCTCCCAGACAGAGGATGGGACGCCAGTCTCGCTGAAAGAGGTGCCCATTGACAGCGCGGCGGTTTTCCTCAATGACGATACCAAGCTTGAGGTGGATGGCCCCAATATTCCGGTGTTGCGCGCCGATCAGGTCAAAGAATATGTACGCCGCAGAACCCGCGAAGTGAAGCTATCTAACCAAGCCATTCGGGCGTTGCATGAGGCACTGCTCGCCAAGAGCACTCACCAGGGATAAAATTACCCTGTCCGATCAGATTCATGGGCCTGATATTGAGGCGCGGCCACCGCCTTTGTCAATGCGACGCTTGTCACCAGCGCTTGCCGCCCTGCGCTCTGAATAAGACAGCCATTACACAACCCCAACAACCTGACCGGTTTTCCAAACCGGTCAGGTTGCTTTGGTAGCACAGGCCGCTTGCGTAAGAGGAAGAGGCGGTTCCGTGCAATCACCGACCTCTCACAGGCAAAGCTGTGGATGGTGCGTGGTTGGCCGCTTACCCAGCAAGCGAAATCACCTGACCATTTTCCAGCGAAGCGCGGGCCGCATTGGCAACGGCCACGGCTAGGCGCGCTTGGGTGGGCGAGCCGATGGTGGGCGGGCGTTGGTGCCGAACACAGTCCACAAAATAGGCAACTTCAGCGGCCCAGGCATCGTCACCACGGTCAGGCACTGGGAGCGGATAGTTTTTCCCAGCTTCGTAGACGGTCACCGAGTCGATGCCGCCCCCCATCTCGACACTCACCCCACCCGCCTTGAAGAGATATTCAACCCGTCCCTCTTCGCAGAGCACAATCAAGCTCATACTAAAGGGGTAATCTTTGGGCAACATCTCCGACGCTTCAATCACCCCAGCCGCGCTGCCATAATCCACCGTTGCCAACATGTGATCCCACATGCCGGGGGCGCTCTGTTGGCCGCGACAGTAGACCGTCTTGGGCGGCCCTAAAAGCCAATTGAGCGCGTCTAGATCATGGATCATTAGATCGAGCACCGCGCCACCACTTTGCGCCGGGTCGGTGAACCAGGAAGACCAAGCGGGCCGTTGCGAGAGACGCGAGGCGGTGGCCGCCAACGGCTTGCCCAGCGCGCCACTTTGGACAAAGGCGACGACGGCCTTGTATTCCGGCCAAAAGCGCAGCGTTTGACCGACCATCAAGATCTTGTCCTGCTGTTGCCAACGGGCGATCATCTCGTCACAGTCGGCAACGGTGAGGGCAAAGGGCTTTTCGAGCAAGACATGTTTGCCCGCCGCCAACGCGGCCAGCGTCATCGGTTTGTGTAACGGGGTGGGCAATGTAATGCTCACCGCGTCGATGGTCGGGTCGTGGAGAATCGCCCACTCATCGGTTGTGGGGGTGCCGCCGACTTCATCGGTTAAGGCTTGGGCCTTAGCCAAGGTACGCGACGAAATCGCGGCAATGGTGACACCGTCTAGCTTGGCATAGCCGCGTGCATGGGTGCCGCCCATAAAGCCAGCCCCCAAGATTCCAACCTTCATTCGTTTACTCCTATCCAAGTTTTCGCTCGATGATGTATAAAGCGCTGGGGGCGATCCGCTAGGCTAAGCCAAGCGCGGCGAGGGTTTGATAGCTCTGCTTCATGGCAGCATTGACATCGGCTAGCGGCGGCCAGGGTTCACCGTAAAACTCGATTTCCACGGTAAAGGGGCCACGATAGCTGCTCTGCTGAAAGATCTTCACAATCCCGGCAAAATCAACATGGCCCTGACCTATGGCCGGAAAATTCCACACTTTCCCCTCAGCCCCTTTGTCCTTCAGATGACAGTGAACCAGCAAGTCCAGACAACCAGGCAGGTCATCGACGGCCTTTACATTGGCATAGAATTCACAGTTGGCCGTGTCATAATTCAGGCGTACATTGGGGCGGTTGATGCGTTCCAACACCGGGCGCGCCGTCTTGCCACAGCTCGTGATCTCGCCGTGGACCTCCAGGCCAATCATAATATCGCGCGCCGCGGCGTAGTCGGCCAGGGTAAAGATCGTGCTCATGAAGCCGGCTTCGTCCTCATGCTCGCTATAATGACCACCCACGGCGGTATTCATCAGATCGATCCCCAACCGTTGGCAGAGATCCACCGCCTTGATGCCATCTTCCAGGCCAGCTTGGGTGGTTAAGTCCGAATGGCCGCTCAGGCTGACCGGGATCAGCCCGAGTCGATTTAGCATACGTTGGATCTGCCCCAACGTCACCCCATCCGCCTCCAGCGGGACATGTTCCGTCCAGCCGCGCACGGCACTAAGCTCCACAAATTTGAAGCCAGCCGCCGCAATCCCTTCCAATGCTTCCTCGAGACTATAGGTGTGATAACTGTTTGTGTGGCCACCTAAGCGATTTGATAAAGTCATGTGAGTCTACTCCTTTTCCAGTGGTGATCATTTCAATGGCGATTTGTTGGGCCACTTGTACCCTGGCTCCTTACCAGCCAATCAGGAAGAAGCAGAGACAGGGGTGGCGAAGAAGTTTTCTATGATTTGGCGGACGGATCGGGGTACAGGATCCCATGACAGACAAAGGGAACCGAGTGAAGTCCCGCCATGGTAGCAGAAAGTTGCGCAAGCGTCAATCGCGCTACCAATCGCGGCCTCGGGACCGTGCGAACTGCGTGATCGCGCCCGGATCAATCCGGCGGCGAACCCGCCAAAAGCAGGGTTCGCGCTTGCAGGGCAAGCGCGGCCTTGGGCCGCGCGGCGAACCCCAAAGGGCGGACAGGTTCCGAAAATGGCGTTGCTTGCGATAGAAACCGATGATAGAATAGGCACACCTTGTCGGGATCAACAATCTACCCACTCATCCCTAGTCCAAAGCCGGCTGATGAGCCGCCTGAACCCAGAATAGGTGAATAGAAGCCATGTTACTTTCGCATTCAGACTGGCAATCGATTCAAGCGCGTGCTGGTCTACCGGCCTTTGCCGCCGCACGACAGCGCCTCCAACGCGAGGTGGATGATTTTCTGGCGCGCCCGGTCGCGGTGCCGACCGCGCCCGGTGGGTATTATCATGATTATTTCTGCCCAGACCATGGGGTTCAACTGGACTTTGCACCAGAAGCACCTCATGCACATCGCTGCCCGGTTGATGGGGCCGTCTGGACAGGTGAGCGCTTTGATGCGGCATGGCGTTGGTTTGTCAACAACCGGCTGGCCGAGAGTGCGCTCCGGCTAGCCTTGCGCTGGCGTTTGGAAGGTGACCCTGCCCATCTCGCGCCCGTCCAACAGACCCTCATCGACTATGCTGCCCACTATGCGGGCTACAAAACGGTCGCGCGCACTGTAGCTAATCCTGGGGTGGCCACCTACACCACCTTGGATGAGTCGGTTTGGGTTTTGCCGCTGGCTTGGGCCTTTGATCTGGTCCGCGCTCAGCTCAGCGAAGCGGAACAGGCGACCATTGCCCAGGATCTTCTAGCACCAGTCGCGGCCCATTTGGTCGAGTACCACTTTCAGGGGATTCACAATTTTGCCTGTTGGCACAACGCAGCGATTGGGACCATTGGCGTGGTGATTGAGCGCGAAGATTTGGTCGCGTTTGCCATGGAGAGCGATTTTGGCTGCTACAATCAACTGCAACGGGGAGTGCTGGCCGATGGGTTGTGGTTTGAAGGCTCCTTTAGCTATCATTTTTATACGCTCTATGCCCTCTTGACCCACGCCAAAGCCATGCGTCACCACCCCGGCTACGACTTGCGCCAACGGCCTGAATTGCATGCCATGTTGCTAGCACCTATTGAATCCGCCTTCCCCGATTGGTCACTGCCTGCGCCGAATGATTGTTGGTACTTTATTAGCCTGTTGAACGATTGCTGTCATGGGGTGCCGCCTGGACCAGCCTTTTACGAAATTGGCTATCAGTGGTATCACGAGCCCCGCTTTGGGCAAATTCTGCAACGCGCTTACCAGCAGGCCCCGCGCGATACGCTCGATGCTTTGCTCTTTGGCGCCGCTGAACTGCCGACCACACCTCCTGTGGCTTTACCGAGCACCCATTTACCGGCTTCCGGCTATGCGATTTTACGGACACCACCGCCGACGCCACACACCGAAACCGAACAGACCTATCTCTTACTGAAGTATGGCCCGCATGGTGGTGGTCACGGCCATCCGGACAAGCTCAACTTGATTGTACATGCCTATGGCGAACGGTTATCCGCCGATTTGGGAACGCCGGGTTATGGCGTCGATCTCTTTGAAAGTTGGTATCGCCAGACGAGCTGCCATAATACGATCACACTGGCGGGGCAGTCACAACCCGAAGCAACGGGCACCCTGCACCGCTTCCACCGTGATGGAGCGGTCCAAATTGCCGACGCTGCTGTGCATTGGGCAGAGAACGCTGGCGTCTATACGGGTGCGACGGTGCGGCGGATTGTGCTGGCGCGGCCCACTTATTTTCTCGATCTCGTGCTTGTCCAAACGCCAGAACCCCAGCGCATTGATTGGCTCTATCACAATCGTGGCGACTTTCACAGCACCATGCCGCTAGCACCTTATCCTGCCCTAGCCACCGAAGGAGAGGGTTATCAGCATCTGCGCCAAGCCCAACGACTAACCGTTGACACGGCATTTACCGCGGCATGGCAGTTTAATGGCGTTGGCCTACACCTCTTTAGCGCAGGTGCGCCCGCCACCACGGTGATTACGGCCACCACGCCGGGCAATCCCCCCAGTGATGAGCGCGTGCTCCTGCTCCAACGGCAACAGGGCACCGCAGCGGCCTTCTTTACCCTCTGGCAGCCTTTCCGTGCCACGCCATTGATGCCCACAGCAGCTCCTACGGTGACATGGCTGGGGCAGGGTTGGCAAAAAGAGGGCTGGGCAGGCTGCCAGGTCACCATCGGTGCGCAACAAGAATATTGGTTGATTCAGCATGAGGCCAACCAAGCGCTACCCGCGTGGTTTCATGCCGTGGCGGGTGCAACGCGTTTCTGTTATGCCCTCGATGGTGGGCCAATCGCGCTGTAATCATTTCTATCCTCGCCAGACGGGTTGGGTCTCACAAACCATGCTACTTTCCAGCGACCTGATGGTTTGAAAGCCGCCTTTACAGTTGACCGGTTTTGAAAAATCGGTCAACTGTGGAATGGTCACATACCCGTTCCGAACAGCCTCTCATCCTTCCCTAGCGCCAAAACGAGAAAAAAGGGCAAAAAAATCCTATTTGACAAGGCATTTATATGATTGTTATAATATAGGACAGCAAGGAATGGTCAAGAAAATGAGTTCACAATTCATCTTCGCTGGAACCGGCGACCAGCCTGCGTCATCTCTCCCAATGGTATATACCGCTCAATGCATAGTATCGCTATGCATGTGTTTTCATACTTAACTCTAGCAGTGCTCACGATAGTGCTTCCGGCGTTGCGACTAACTACTGTTTTGCAACAATTACATTGGTGACTTTATCCCTCAGCACAAACTACAACACGCCAGCAATGACTCCGAATGAATTATAAAGCGCTAACGAGCTGCTGCCATACGTTGAATTTTGCTCAATTTACTGTAGCTTTTGTCATCTAAAAAGCTGCGCGTGCAGGTAAAAAGCTGCGCGGGTAGGCTTGGTCGCTCGCATACTAGGACGACCTTACGCCTGCACAGGGTAGCTAGCTAATGCATTTGCATTCCAAACCAGTACACACAAAGGAGCATAGTATGTTTACTCGGATTCGGCTGTGGTTCCGCCATAGCCTGCCAATGGTAATGATCATCGGGTTGCTGCTGTCCGCTTGTACCGCGCCCGTAGCGTCACCGTCGGCCCCCTCAGCAACACCCAGTGGGGATGAACAGGCAACGACCGGCGAGAGCGCCTTGCCTGCCGATGCGGCTGCGGACCAAACATTGCACTATGTCACCCGCGGCTTTAGCCGACTTGATCCGGCTGCCGAAGGCGGTTTTGGCCGCTTTGTGATTTCGCACTTGTGGATGCCTTTTTTCATGCGCGATAATACGGGCACGATTGCACCATGGTTGGCGACTAGCTATGATGTTAATGAAGAAAAAACGGTCTATACCATTCACATTAACCCAGCCGCGAATTGGTCGGACGGAACACCCGTGTTGGCCCAAGAGGCTAAGGATTATTGGGCCTATGGTCTGCATCCCGAAAAATGCATTGGCTGCTACCTTGGCGCGTTTGCTGGTTTTGAGGTGATCGAAGGCGCGAGCGAAGTGATCGCGGGCACGGCTGAGGAAATTTCGGGCATTACCGCGGTAGACGAGAAGACCCTGGAGATTCGTCTCGTTGGTCCAGACCCCATCTTTATTTCCCGTTTGGCACTCTTTGACACGGGCTTTGCCAAGATGGAAGATGTCAATAAAGGCGAGATGTGGGCCGCCGATGGCACAGCCCGGGTCAACGGGCCTTTTAAGGTGCGCGTGTGGAATCTGGATGATAAGAAGTTTGAGATTGAGCAAAATCCCAATTGGTGGGGTGACAAGAAGCCCTATCTCACCCAGATTATTGCCCAAGAATCTGCTGATGAAAATGTCTCTTCGATCATGTGGCAGAACGACGAAGTGGATGTTGCCTTCCTCCTCTCTAATGTCCGCGAAACCATTCGGGCAGAAGAACCCGAAAGCTTTTATCTGATTCCCTATGCCGTTAACCTGCACTTTACGTTATGGTTAAATGTAGAACCGATTGATGACATCAATGTCCGGCGTGCCTTGTCCCATGCCGTGGATTGGCCGGCCGCGATCAACGCAGCTTGGGAAGGCTCCCGGAATGATCGGTTAATGACAGGCATCCTCACGCCCGAACTCCAGTGCTATACGGAAGGCAACTGGCCCGATTGGGGTTATGATCCCGAGAAGGCAAAGGAAGAGTTGGCTGCTTCCGCCTATGCAGGGGGGACACTGCCCAAAATTCGGATCTCGATTGGCGGTCAATCACCCAACTATATTCGCACCGCCGAGATCATGGCCGAGCAGTGGAAGAACAATCTCGGGATTACCGATGTCGAAATTCGTCCAGGGGCATTGGCTGATGCTTGGGGCCAAGAAGTCGATCAGGTCAATATTCGTCGCCAAAGCCAAGGCGCGATTTTGCCCGATCCCGTCAATTTACTCTCTTCTCATTATGCCACGATGTCGGCTGCTACAGGCCCTGGGTTAGTCGATGAAGAGCTAGTGGCGATGCTGGACGAACTCAAATTAATGTCGCGCGATGATCCCGATTTCTGTGCTGGGGTGCAAGCCGCCGAAGCCAAGCTGCTTGGTCACTATTTCCTGTTGCCGATGATCTGGGATATCTACGAATATAATGTCAAATCGCATGTCAAGAACTTTGCCACCAACGTCGATAACAACTGGGCAAATCTGCTTGATATGTACATCGCCGAACACTAAGAGATGGCTTGAAAAGGCAGCCCCGATTGCCTTTTTCAACCCATTTCTCAGCGAGAATCATACCTGAGTTTTCAAAGGATAATTCTATAAAAGGAGTCATGCATGTTCTTTAGGATTCGCAAACGGGTCGGCATTCTGCTACCACTCATGATCATTCTCGGCTTGTTGTTCTCCTCCTGCACAACCGCTAGCCCAGCACCCGCTGCGCCAGCCGCCGAAAGCAGTGGAGAAGCCACCGAAGCTAGTGGTCGCGCCCTGCCGGATGATGCCGCCGCCGATCAGACCCTCCACTATGTCACGCGTAACTTTAGCCGGTTCAATCCGGCTGCCGAAGGAGGCTTTGGCCGACCCTTTATCTCCTTTATGTGGATGCCTTTCTTCATCCGCGATCGTGAGCACCAAGTCCATCCTTGGTTGGCAACCGATTATACCGTCAGTGATGATGGCCTGATCTATACCATCAACATTCATCCCGAAGCAGTTTGGTCAGACGGTTCGCCGGTCACAGCCCAGGACGCGATCGATTACTGGACCTATGCGCTTAGCCCACGCTGTATCACCTGTTATACCGCCAACTTGGTGGGTATGCAGTTGATCGATGGGGCCAAGGCCGTGATCGAAGGAACCGCAGAGACAATCCCTGGTTTGACGGCAATTGATGAGAAGACGCTGGAAATTCGGCTGACCGACCCCTATCCAACCTTCATCAGCAACTTGGCCCACTACAACACGGGCTTTGTCAAGATGGAAGATGTGGATGCCGATGAATTTGCCGCCACAGCTAGCACGCGGGTCAATGGTCCGTTCATGATTGAAGAATGGGATGTGGACGCGCAGAAACATGTAATTGTACAGAATCCCAATTGGTGGGGTGAGACCAAGCCCTATATTCAGCGCATCATCGCCCAGCCCTCCCAGGACGAAAATGTCTCGTTCATCATGTGGCAGAACGACGAAGTGGATATTGCCCACTGGCTGACCAATATCCGCGAACCGCTGCGCGCCACCGAGCCCGAGAGCTTTGTGCTGATTCCCTACCCCACGAACTTCTTCTTCCGTCTGTATACGCCGCTCGAACCAACGGATGATATCAATTTACGCCGCGCATTGGTCCATGCGGTCGATTGGGACACCGCCATCGGTGCGGCTTGGGAAAATGCCCGCAACGAGCGGGTGATGAAAACCCATCTCACCCCAGAATTGGCCTGTTTCAAAGCGGATAACTGGCCCGATTACGGCTATGATCCAGAATTAGCCAAACAAGAGTTGGCTGCTTCTAAATATGGCACGGGCGAAAATGTACCCAAAATCCGCATCACCCCGAATGGTCAGTCACCCAACTATATTCGCACAGCCGAGATCATGATCGAGCAGTGGAAGAATGTGCTGGGCATCACCGATGTAGAAATCCGCCCTGGCCCGTTGGATGCTTGGGGCCAAGAAGCCACACAAGTACAGGTCAACCGCGCGAGCGCTGGGGCCACCATTCCCGATCCGGTAGCCTTCCTGAACAGCCTCTATATCGCTGCCAAAAATCCAGAGGGCGTTGCGCTCAACGACCCCGAATTGGAAGCAATGATCGAAGAACTCGCTACCATCACGCCCGAGGATGCTGATTATTGCGAAAAAGTGCAGGCGGCGGAGGCCAAATTACTCGGTCACTACTACATCCTGCCGATGATTTGGGATCTCTATGAGTACAATATCAAGCCCTGGGTCAAGAACTTTGACACCAACGTGGACAATAACTGGACCGGCTTGTTAGACATGTATATCGCTGAACATTAATTTTGTTATTGATGGCGTGTTTCGGCCATTTCGACAGGCTCAATGGCCGAAACACGCCATCATTGAATCATCCATTGAATCATCCAATGACTCATGCTTAAATACACGCTCGGCCGCTTGGCCATCGCGCTGCCAACCTTTATGGCAGTACTCTTTCTCACCTTTTTGTTGACGACGCTGAGTCCCTTTGATCCAGTCACCATCATGATGCAACAGTATGAAGGAACGTTGGATTCCATGCAGCGCACAGAGATGGTGGATCGCATCCGCGGACAATATGGTTTGGACGATCCATTTATTGTCCAATTCACCAAATATCTACAACGGCTTGTCCAAGGCGATCTAGGTATTTCGATCAATGGGCAGCGGGACGTGTTGCGGATGATCGTAACGACCTTTCCGATTTCGTTCCAAATGGGCCTAGCTGGCGCGGTGTTAACCGCCTTGGTTGGGATTCCGCTTGGTGCGCTTGCCGCGCTGAAACAAAACACCTGGGTCGACTATTCGATCGTTGGCACGTCGCTGGTTTTTCGTTCCTTGCCAGTCTTTGTGCTGGCCCCCTTGTTATTGGTGCTCTTTGTCCTCATCTTGGGCGTCATGCGCGTACCGCGCGGGTGGGATGGTCTCTTTGAAACCAAAACCATTCTCCCCATTATCATCTTGATGTTTGGCCCCCTGCCGGTGATCATTCGGCAGACGCGGCAAGCGGTGCTCGAGATCTTTTCCCAAGATTATGTGCGCACCGCCAAAATGAAGGGGCTGAAGCTCTGGTTGATTATCGTACGCCACATTTTGCGCAATGCGCTGATTCCAGTAGTGACAACCTTGGGGTTTATCACCGAGGGGTTGATTGTCGGCAGCATCTTTCTTGACAATATCTTTGCCATCCCCGGTTTTGGCGCCATTGTGGAAAATTCTTTTCGCGGCTTTGACTATCCGGTGATTTTGGGGGTTACCATGGTTACCTCCCTCTTGATCATCGTGACCAACCTGTTGGTAGATCTCATCTATCCATTTCTAGACCCACGGATTAAGCTAGGCTAAGATGAAACAAAGTGCATCCATCAAGGCGCCAGCCGCGCCAGCTGTCAACGAAATGCTTACCCGCGTACCAAAGCAACGCTCGCTCTGGGGTGACGCCCTGCGTCGTCTGTTGCGCAATCGCCTGTCGGTGGTGGGCTTAACAATTACCCTGTTGCTCATCTTTGCCGCCATTTTTGGCCCAGCCTTGGCCCCCTATTCCTACACCGAACAAGATCTGATGAGTGTAGCGCAAATGCCCAGCACAGCACACTGGCTCGGCACGGATGAGATCGGTCGCGACCTCTTTAGCCGGGTGCTCTACGGGGCGCGGACGGCAACACTGGTCTCCTTCTTCAGCACCTCGATCAGTATGCTGATTGGCTTGCTGTTGGGCGCATTAGCTGGCTACGGCGGGCGTTGGGCCGATATGATCGTTGGTCGCCTCACCGATATTGTTATGTCCATTCCTGGGTTACTCATGGCCGCATTGATTGCGGTGAGCCTCAAAGAACCCGTGGTCAGTTGGGCCCAACGGTTCTATGCCGAAACGGGCTTCCCGCTCTTTGCGGATACCACCTGGCTGGATCTACTCGTCGTCTTTGGGGGCTTAGCCTTCATTCAGTGGCCCGGCTATGCCCGTTTGATCCGCGGCCAGATCTTTGCCCTGCGCGAGGAACAATATGTTCTCGCCGCGCAGTCGATCGGGGTTTCGGAGCTAAAAATTGCC
This sequence comes from Caldilineaceae bacterium, assembly GCA_019637645.1. Next base: position 52,574 of record JAHBVH010000010.1, on the reverse strand, counting down.
ATGCGCCATCTGTTGCCCAATGCACTCGGCCCCGTCATTGTAGCCATGACCTTTAGCTTGTCCGGCGCGATGGTGGCCGAATCTTCCCTCAGCTATCTCGGCGTTGGCATTAAACCACCCCAAGCAAGTTGGGGCAACATGATCTCGTCGAACATTGGCAGCTGGTCCTATCGCCCGTGGCTGGTGGCCGTGCCCGCGATCACCTTGGCGATCGTGACGCTCGGGATCAACTTCTTGGGCGATGGGCTCAACGATGCCCTGAATCCTAAATCGAGTAAAGCCATTTAGTCGCATCATCCTTGGCAGTGAAGCCTGGAAATGGACAGACAAGGCAATGAGTACAATTGAGATTGGCACACGGCGTGAACTCTTGGTGGATGATGCCCTGATCGCAGCTAGCCAGGGCATTACCCGCACACTCCATGCGCCAACCCCACGCGACATCGCGCTAGTGCATGACCAACCGTGGGAAGGCAACACCTCCTACTATCACACCGTCTTTCAGGATGGTGATCGGTTCAAAATGTACTATCGCGGTGCTCATGTCGATGAACAAGATGGCGCGGCAAAGCATCAGACGGTCTGTTATGCCGAAAGTCGGGATGGGATCACTTGGGAAAAGCCCGAGCTTGGCATCGTCGAATTCCAGGGCTCCCGCCGTAACAACATTGTGTGGGATGGCATAGGAGCCCACACCTTTGTGCCCTTCCGCGATCACAATCCCGCCAGCCCACCCGAGGCCGCCTACAAAGCGATCGCGGCCCACCAGAAGGCGCTCTATGCCTTCCAATCGGCGGATGGCCTCCATTGGTCACCGCTGCAGGAAGAGCCGGTCATCACCGAAGGGGCCTTTGATTCCCAAAATTTGGCCTTTTGGGACCCGCAACGAGGCTGTTATGTGGATTTTCACCGGCAATTTCAGGTGATGGACGGGGAACGGGTGCGCGATATTATGACCTGTACCTCCAGCGACTTTCGCCAATGGACCAAGCCCGTTTTCCTGGACTTTGGCGACGCGCCCATAGAGCATCTCTATACGAACCAAATCTCCCCCTACTATCGTGCGCCTCATCTCTATTTGGGCTTTCCCAAACGCTTTGCCCCACGCCGCCAAACAAGCTATGACCGGCACACCGGCATTTCCGATGTCGTTTTCATGAGCAGCCGCGATGGGCTACACTTTACCCGCTGGGGCGAAGCCTGGTTGCGCCCTGGCCCCCAAAAGGAACGCTGGGTCAACCGAAATAATTTTGTCGCTTGGGGGATTGTCGAAACCGCTGCCACGGTGCCGGGGGTGCCGAATGAGCTATCCTTTTATTCCATGGAAGGCTACTACCGAGGCACGAGTTGCCAAATGCGCCGCTATACGCTGCGGCTCGATGGCTTTGTGTCGGCCAACGCGCCCTTGGCTGGCGGCGAATTAGTGACAAAGCCACTCGTCTTTACGGGAAAGCAGTTGACCATCAATGCGGCGACCTCTGCAGTGGGCAGTGTGCGCGTCGAATTGCAAGATGCAGCCGGTCAACCGGTACCCGGTTTTACCTTAGCCGATGCGGATGAATTTTTTGGTGATGCGATCGCGCAGACCGTCACTTGGCAAGGCCAGGCAGATCTCACGGCCCTGGCGGGAAAGCCCATCCGTATCCGTTTTGTCTTGGCCGATGCCGATCTATATGCCTTTCAAACGGTTTAGGTTGGCCCTATGCCAGCGATTGAACCGCCGTTACGGCAACTAAGGGCTTTGTTGGCAGCCGCGGTTGGTTGACCAACAGAGTTTGATTGGCGCGCCTACTGATTGGGACAGTCATTGTACTGATTATCATTGTACTGATTATCATTGTACTGATTATCATTGTACTGATTGTCGCTGGATTGGCCCCTTTATCGTGGTGTGGTTATCGTGACTACACACCGTTTGTTGTTGATTTTGTGCTGTGATGAGTGAGTGATGGGCAGGGCAACCGCAATACAGGGTTTGCCCGCCTTCTATTCACCCCCTTATGCTAGAAACAAAGAGGAGCTTGCATGTCGAACCGGAAGTTACGCGCCGCTGTGATTGGCGGCGGTTTGGGTGGGCATCATGGGTATGCCTACGCGCGGGCCGAAGAATATGAGCTGGTTGCTGCCTGTGATATCAACCCAGCGGCCTTTGATCGTTTCTTTGAGCGGGCCCAAATTGAGCGCGGTTCCATCCGTGAATATACTGACTACAAAGAAATGTTCGCCAAAGAAAATCTGGATGTGGTGAGCGTAGCCACGCCCGACCAATTTCACGTCAATCCCATCTGTGATGCGGCAGAGGCTGGAATCAAGGGCATTTTCTGCGAAAAACCCCTCTGTACGACCTTGGCCGATGCCGACCGTATTGTCGAAACCATTGAACGCACCGGTGCCAAATTGTCGATTGACCATACCCGTAGCTACATTCCCGTCTACCAAGCGGTGAAAAAGGCCGTGTGGGAGGATAACGAAATCGGCGGGTTGACCCGCATCATCGCCCATATGGGGGGCCGCCGTTCCATGCTCTTCCGCAATGGCACCCATTTGGTTGATGCCGTCTGCTACCTCGCCAATGCCGAACCCCTTTGGGTCATTGCAGCCCACGAGCGGGGTTTTGAAGATTATGGGACGGTCTATAAGGGCGAAGGGGGCAAAGATCCCATGCTCGACCCTGGCTCGACGATCATCGTTGAGTTTGCCAATGGCGTGCGCGGCATCATCAACAGCGCCAAGCAGACGCCCGCCATTTTTGAGTTTGATCTCCAAGGGCCAGGTGGGCGCTATGAGCTCAAGGATAGTGGCTGCCGTGTCTTTAAGACGAAAACCCCCGAAGGACAACCCTTCGAAGCGGAGCCCCGGACGGAACGTGGCTATATCGATAACTTTGGGGATAATTTGATCCCAGCGGTGAAAGAGATGGCCGAGCAGGTCTGGCACGATGGCCCCAATAGTTCACCGGCCCGACGCGCCCGCAATTCGTTGGAGATCATGGTGGCGGCCCTGTACTCCCAGGCGCGCGATAGTGCCAAGGTCCATCTACCTTTGCCCCGGGATGCGTAATCAGCCTGCCTCTCTGGGCGCACGACGAACGGCGTATCCATAGGTTATCAAACAGAACGGCCAGGGGTGCACCCCTGGCCGTTCTGCGCTTCAGCCCACACTACATCTCATCAACCCCAGCACGCGGCTTGGGCCACGCTCGCCTACTTACGAATCACCGGCAGGTATAACGTCGTTGTGCCTAACGCGGATGCACGCTCGGCGGCAGGGCGGTAGTAGTTGCCTTTGTTGCTCGCCGTGGAGACATTCCCAGCATTGTCTACAGCCTGAATGTAGAAGAGAGAGTCGCTGTCACCGGGAAAGCTGCCCCGCCACTTCTGTGAACTGGCATCAAAGGTCAGCTTCACCGATTTGATGGTCGTCGCGGTCGAGTTATCGACATAGGAGACAATCACTTCTTTCATTCCCGAGGCGTCCTCGACCCCAACTTTGACATTCACGCGTTGGGTAGAGGGATTATAGAGCCCATCGACAACCAGCACATCCGGGGGCGTTTGATCCGTGCTGGTGCTGTAATAGACTTCGGTATTGAGCGTGCCAAAGAGCCGCTGTTCATTGGTGCTGGTATTAAACTGCCCCAGTTGCGTTACCAGGGTTGAATTACCCCCATTGCTGGTGACGGCAATCGGGGAGGGCGGATACCACCCAAACGACGGATCGAGCGTCGCTTCATCCTCACTGGACCGCGGCACAAATTCGTTGACCGGTGTGCCTACCAAAGGATCAAAGTTTTCCGTGGTCGAAGCAATCGTCGCCCCGAGCAAGACCACCGACCGGGCCGCCGCTTGTGGCACCGTCACATTGCCAAAGTGGAGCGGCTGCACGGGCTCGTCGGCGTCGGCGTTGATCGAACCATAGAGCGACAGATATTGGCCGCTATCGGTACTGAGGGTATTCAGCTCACCATTGTTGGGATCATCGTCCAACACCTTTTGAAAGTTGATGCGCACCGGCTTGGTAATGACATCGCTGCCATCCAGCGAGCCAGAGGGATCAAAATCCAGATCGACGCCGGGGAAGTCATCGCTGAGCGAGGCGCTGCCGCCTGCGGCCAAGTGGAACATGGGCAAGCCGTAGAAGGTCAGCTGTTGCATGACCTTCTCGTCATAGGCCGAGAAGCTCTGATCCTGTTCAAAGTAGAGACTTTTGGCTTTAGCCAGCGCCTTGCCCATGGCCACACTTTCGGCTTTGAGCAACTCTTTGGTAAAGAGCCGGATCACCTTTTCCGACAGCCCAACACTGTTCAAAAGCCCCCAACCATAGCCGGTGTTACCGATGTAGTTGGCCCCCTTGCGCGTAAAGGCTTCGGCCAGATCGAGCGGACTCGTGCTATTCGACGGCGGCACGTTCAACCCACCGTGGCAGCCCAAAGTGTAGATCAAACCACCGGTCAGGTCCATTGACGCCGCCAAGACCTCGCTGGCACTGGTGCTGCCGCCGCCCGCCGCGCCTTGGGCAAAGTGATTGGCGTGGCCATTGATCGATTGCACTTTAAACGCTGGGCTAGCGCTAAATTGCAAGTTGGTAAACTCTTGCTTGGCCCAACTGGGGCTGATCAGACAGGCGACATTGTTGGGATTGCTGCTCAGGGCCTGTTTCCAATCGGTACAATCGCCTTGGGCCGTATCCTGGACAAAGTCATAACCCGTCACTAGCACGCGCTCCACACTGGTGGTTGGTTGGGCCAGGAAGGCATCGATAGTGGCGATCATATCTTGGGGGGTTTCGATCAACCGGCCAATCGCCAAATCAGGGATATAGACTTCGCGCCCATTCTGAGACGTTGGCTCACGATCCACATAGAAATCATCGGTAAGGAAGAAATTGGCGCGGAGAGCAGCGCCGGTTGGGTGGGTGGCATCCACGTCAGCATAGCTTTTTTCTGATTGGCGCGGGGTGTTGTCGGCCACCCGCCGGAAGGGCAGCGCCCGATCATCACCGACAAGGACGACATATTCGACGCCACCACGCTCCGCTAGGTAGTTCATGACCAGGCGGCGGATCTCATTTGCCAGTTGATTGGCCTTATCCACATTGGTGAGATCCGCAAGCCAGGTGCCGTAGGCGGCGCTAATCTCCGTATTATTATCCAGCCGCAGGATTTCGCCTTTCACTTCATCCCGCTGGGCCAAGGCATTGAGCTTATTCAGCACTTGGGTAGCACTGTCAGCATCATAGAGCTGGGTTAAACGCGCATGGTTAACCAAGATCAAGGTGCGGACACTGCCACCTTGGGGCGTCGGCGTGGGGGTCGGCGTGGGGCCAGGGACCTGCGTCGGCGTGGGCGTCGGGGTCGCTCCGGTGCGGACACTCACCCCATATTCGGTGCCAGCCCCATACCGTTGTTGATTGTAATGCTGGACTTTGATGGCATAGGTGCCAGCCGTGGTGATGTTATAGCCCAGTTGGGATTGCACACCGGGCGTAAAGTCGTCGTTGCGGGCCAACAAATTGCCATTGGGATCATAGAGTTCAATCTCCGTATCGGCTTCGGGGCCAAGCGCCGTGGTGGAGATCACATAGGAGGTATTAGCGGCAGCCGTGAAGGTGACCCAATCGACATCATCTTCAGCACAGATATTATGCTGCTGAAGGACCCCATTGATCGTGATGGCCTTGGCATTGCCCCGCTCATTATTCGGCTCGAGCGCGTCGTTTTTGCACTTCCCCGTGATCACCTGGACATCGTAGGCCGTACGGTCGCCCGCGGCATCGGGGTTGATATTTCTGATCTTGAAGTAGTAGTCCCCAGCAGTGGCATTCTCAATACTCAGGCGCGAGCCTTTACCCGCGCCGCTGTCATCATCGCAGCGCAGTTGAGTGCCGTCTGCGGCGTGTAAACACAAGATGGTGTCCGCTTGATCGGCCAGATTCAACGTTTCAATGGTATAGAATTGCCCCTGCTGGGCGGTAAACTTGATCCAATCCACATCGCCAGAGGGGCAGGTGTTGCGTTTGGCCGGTGCGGCATCCACCGTGATCGCCTTGGCGTCGGCCAGGACATCATCTTGTTCGGCGCTGTCCTCGGTACATCCACCCGCATTGAGCAACTCGACTTCCAGCTTATACTCGGTGTTCGCCCCAAAGACGTTGGGATCGAGGTTATGGGTTTTGAGGTAGATCGTGCCAGCGGCGGCGGCGGTAAATTCGATCTGCTGGCCGTTATTGGCGCTTGCTCCTTCACAGCTGGTAAAGAGACTCATTTGCACATTGGCATTGCTGCCCGTGTTCTCGGTCTTGACACGGTATCTGCCGCCCGCTTGAACTTGGAACCGGGACCAGTCAATATCATTTTGCGTGCAGAAGGACTGAGTTTGGGCCGTACCGACCGCGAGATCCACTGGCGCGCTGCACATATCATTAGGCTCAAACGAAGCCACACAGGCATCTTGCCCGGTCACTTTGAATTGGTAGGCCGTATTGGGGCCATAATTGGGTTGATTATGCCCAATCTTCAGGAAGATCTTGCCACTGGCCGGGGCAGTAAAGGTGATCGTGGCACCGCTGCCAAAGCTAGGTGGATCATCACAGGCCGAGCGCAGTTCGATATACAAATCGGCATCTGCGCCCACGGCTATAGCCTCGGCCACATATTTGACGCCACTCACCGCAGTTATGGAGATCCAGTCGGTATCACTCAGGCCACCGCTTTGGAAGAGGTTGCGCTCTTGAACAGTGCCATTGGTGGCGATCTCCTTCGCTTGCGGGCAGAGATCATCTTCTTCGTAAATATCTGGTTCGCCGGTGGTGGTGCCATGGATACAGAGGAGATTATTGTTGTCATTGGATTCGGCCACTTGGTTGCCCCGATCAACCCAGGCACAAACCGTCCAATTGGCTTGACTAAAGGGCTGCCCTGTGCGCGTGTAGCCATCGAAGGTGCCACCAGCCTCCAACCCCAAACCATAAAAGGTTTGCGCCGTATGCGGGGTATCGGCCTGGGGCGGGTTGACAGCGGGATCCACATAGAGATGGATGGAGAAGCCAGCAGCATTCGCGTCGCCCAGGTTCTTGATCACAGGCGTAATATCGGCACTCTGCCCGGGCGCGGGATTGGGCGGATTGAGGATAATGCGGTCGATCACCAGGTCGGGGGCGGCATTGGGCTGCTGCCCTTGTTGCCAATCAACAGCAATAGTGCTGGCCGGTGCCGAAGCAAGGGCGATTTGCGATAACAGCAAGAAGACAGTGACCAGCAAGCCGGCAACCGTCGCAACAAAGGATAGTGACACTTGGGGTTTCATAATTTTCCCTCTTTCGTCGTACTGTAGCCGCCGGGTAACGCACCACACCATTACCGACCTGGTGCCTGGCACGATGGTAGGCGAGTTGTGTCACGCCACAGTGGCGGCTTTCGTCTTACCGATTCACCATTGGAAGATATGCATAGAATTTATTTTGAAAGGGCATGCCCAAGGGCATAGCAAAAAAGCCAGCCGCATCCCACGCATAGAGCGTCACCCAAAAGCGCTCCCCTGGCGTGGGCAAGGGATAGGCACCCCCATAGCGCTGATAGGTGTGGTGGGGCGCAAGCGGCCCTTCCTCCAGCTTGGTTAAGCGGCCAATGGCAGGGATCAAGGCTGGGAAAGGTTCATCCGCGGCCACCGTGGGCTGATAGGGCAAGGGCAAGAAATGGGCCTCGACAGTCGTCTGGGTATTGGAGACCACCAACTGGGCGGCGACCGCAACGGTTTGCGTGGCTTGCTCCCAGTTGGTTCGCCCCGTTTGCAATTGTGGTCCTAACCCTGGCGTGGTCACGGCCAGCCCTTGGGCATAGGCCAGCGCCACGCTCGGCGCGCCATTGGGGACGCCATCGCCATTATCATCGAACCACGGGGCTTGACACCAGATCGCGGCGCTCTGGCAGAAATAACCCGCCTCCTGCACGGCTTGGCGCGCCGCTTGAAAGCTCTGATAGACCGTCTGCCCTTGTGCCAGGGCAGACCAAAAGAGGTCGGAAAAGAGCAACCCTTGTGTGGTGCGCCAAGCACTGCCTTGAGCACTCGTCGCGGTAATTAAGACGCGATTGGGGGCAGAAAGGGTTTCGCCATCCGCATTGGTCAGGTCCGTCGTAATAAAAGAGCCCGCCTGACGCGCCTCCAGAATGACCGTAATGGGTGGAAAGGCCGTTTGGGCCTCTAGATTAGAAAGCCATAGGTTCAGCAAGGCCGGGGTGATGCTTTCCGTCTCATTCAGATAGAAGCGATCCACTTCCCCGCGGCCCACCAAATAGAGCAACAGGGGCGTTGCCGGTGTGGGTAGCGCCTGTGCTTGGGCCACAGCCCAGCTTTGGATCGCGCGCTGGAAGGCTTGTTGTGTAACGCCAGTTGTACGGCCCAAATAGGTGATCTGATGGGTCTCATAGCCCTGTTGCAGCAGCTTTTGGTAGGCGCGATCGGCGGTCTGATCAATCGCGGTCTGCGTAACCGGGGAGGCGGCGAGACGCCCCGCGACCACCAAGGCGATGCCGGGCGTAATGACTTCCCGCGCGCCCACTTGGTAGCGGACGGCGGGGGCCGCCGAGGCCGTCACCGTGCCACTCACCACAGGTGCCACCCGCACGAAATAGGGGCTGAACGCTTGGTTGCCCTTCGCCGGTGTTGTCCATGGCAAAAAGGCACTGTGGCCCGCTAGCGATTGGACCACCGCCGCGGCCTCCGCCCCACACTGCGTATAGAGGCGGAGTTCCAGCGCGGCATCCCGATCTTCTGGTGTGGCCCAGAATAAGTAACGCTGACCAGGCCGCGCGCGGAAATAGAGCCAATCCTCATCTAGCGCAAGATCCCCCTGCGCCGTTAGATCATGCTGCTGCGGTGCGCCAGCCACTTGGAGCGCTTGGGCCGCGGCGCAATGGTCGTCACCTTCATAGGGATCAGCCGTACCCACAGGGGCATCGAGGTAGTAATCGACATGGACGGCCTGCAAAACCGGCGTAGCGGCAGGATTGTTGGGGCTAGCTTGGAGTTGCACCCGCCAACGCAGATCCGAACCGGTGGTGGTAAAGACCACGCGGCTCCCCAGCTGTGCCGACTGCCACGTAGCGCCATCATTGGTGAGCCAAAAGGTGGCGTTGCCCCCGTGCAGGGTCAGCGACGCGGTTAACGTAGCTTGGCGAATGGGCTGGGCCACCGTGGCAAGGGCGAGGGATTCTGCCGTCCCACGCGGGCGGTAAAATTGTTCTTGGGCGATGAGAGGTCGATCCGCAGGCCAGCTACGGTTGCCCAGCTCATCGAGCCGTTGCATAAAGATATCGGGATTATTGCGTCTTTCGTCGCGCCAAACGATGCTGCTCACGCCCTGGGTATCGATGACCAAGCGGGGGCGGGCCGCGCGGACACTGCCTTGGCTAACCGTCACTTCGTTTTGCAACGCGTTGCGCCAAAGGAGGTCACCGGCGGCGTTGATCCGTTGCGCGTTGATGACGGTGGTGCCCGCAGTGGTTCCCTGCCAGACTACAATGGCGTCGCCAGTCGGGTGTAGAGCCAAGGCAGGCATGGGCGAAAAGGTGCCGGGCGTGGTATTGAGCAGGCGGTCCGCCGTCCACAATTTTTGGCCTGTCGCGGTCAACCGTTGCGCATAAACCCCCGACTGACGATTGTCCACCCAGCTGATCGTCGTGATGCCATCGGCACTGGTGGCTAATGCCGGGGCATTAAAGCGATTGACCAAGCCAGGTGCGCTGTTGACTAGGATCGGCGCGGGCCACCCCCATGTCCCTTGGGCCGTCATCTGCTGGGCATAGAGATCAGTCCCTTCCGCGCTCGTCGCCAACCAAGTAAGATAGGCGTTACCACTGTGATCGACCGCCAGAGCCGGTAGCCGCGGCGTTCCCAGCGGATTGGGGAGATAGCGGGGCGCCGTCCATTGGGGTTCCCCTTGGGCATTTAACGGTAAGAGCGCGAGCTGGGTAGTCCCCCCCTGCACGGCTTCCCAAGCAACCCAGAGCGTGCCTTGGGGCGTGATCGCCAGGGTTGGATTATTGGGCGTAGCCCCTTCCCCGTCGATCAACCGCGGCGTCGGCCAGAGTCGATTGCCCGCGGCATCGAGCCGCTGCAAGACGAGCTGGGCCGTCCCTTGGGTGATCTCCTGCCAGAGTACGAGGGTTTCTTCCCCAACCGTTGCGAGCAGAGGTAGGCGTTGTTCGGTGGAGGCTGCGCCGGTTGGATGGAGCGGCAATCCGAGCGGCCACCGCGGTTGACCATCGGCCATCATGTGTTGGAAGTAAAGCTGGGGCAGCGCGCCGAAACGGTGATCTTGCCAGACGACTACATTATGGCCCACAGCGCTGCGCGTGATCTCAGCCAGCCCTTGATCGACCGTGCCCGCGGCATCATCAACCCGGGCATCGACTGACCACAAGCGCTGACCATTCTGATCGATACGCTGGGCATAGAGATCACCCGTGGCATGGTTGCGCTGGTCACTCCACGCCAGCACCACCCGCTGTTGACTATCCACCGTCAGGGCAAGCGACGGTTCGTTGGCCGCCACGCGCCCCGCGCTGGTCATTAACAGTCGTTCCGTCGGCCAGAGTAAATTCCCTTGGTCACTGATGAGTTGGGCATAGAGCGCTGGGGTTTGCGCCCGTTCCCAAGCGATGATCAGGGAGTTGCCCCAAGGTAGCAAGGCGGGCGTTCTTTCGGCATTGGCGGGCTGATCCAGTTGGTTCGCGCGCAGGGCATTGTGCCAGCGGCGCTGTCCTTGTTGATCGACCCCTTGAAAATAGAGATGGCTATCGGCGGCATTCAGCCAACCGACGATAGTGAGACCACTGGTGACGACGGCCAATGCTGGTCGATTCTCACTTGGCTCCGTCGGTTGATTCACCCGCACTTCTTGCGGCCACAAGGGGGTACCCTGGCTCGAAAACCGCTGTAAGTAGATATCACCATTGCCAACGCGCTGATCCAGCCAAGCCACGGTGATAATACCGTTGCCACTGAGCGCCACGTTGGGGTCGGTTTGGGCGGTCATGCTCTGATCTTGGTTAGCACGTAGATCGCTCTCCCACTGGCGCGTCCCATTGGCATCGAGCAGTTGGAGATAGATGTTGTAGTCGCCTTCGCGGTTATCGTGCCAAGCGACCACCGTCAAGTCGGCATCGGTGGCGGCCAAGACGGGTGCACCTTGGGCGGCTGTGCCCTCTTCGGCCTGGACGCGCAAATCTTCGGCCCAAAGTGGCTCACCGTCGGGCGTGAGACGCTGGGCATAGAGGTCATGGTTGCCATTGCGATCGTCCACCCAAACGACCAACAGATTGCCCGCTTGATCAACCACCGCGGTGGGGTCAAATTGCAGGGCGGCCCCATCATCGCTATTGACACGGTGATCGTGGGTCCAAAGGCGCTGGCCTTGCGTACTGAGTTTTTGGGCATAGATGTCGCCACTGTCATGGCGCAGATCCTGCCAAACCACATAGACCACCGGATTCTCTGCGCCCACCACGCGGCTACTTGTCACAACCACAGCACGCTGGCCGATGTTATCTTGGCGCTGCAAGGTGAGTTGCGATTGGGTCGTATCCCAATCTATGTCAGCCTGATAGGCTAGGTATTGTTGCGAGGTAAAGGTTTCTTGAAAATGCAGCGGTGGTGTACTCGGATTGGGCACAACGGGGAGTAGTGGCGGTTCACCTTTGGCTTTGGTAATGCCACGGAAGGAATGAGCCTGCCCATTTGCCCGCAATGGCATAGGATGAAGCGTTAGCTGTGGGAAAAGCACCAGAAGCATCAACAGCCAGCCTCCCATCCGCAAGGTCATTATGCTGCGCATCACTCAGCCTTTGTGATCCAAACGATAAACGCTCAAACAGAAAACCAGGCGACCGTTTAGGGTCTTTGCAACCCTAAACGGCTGTTTGAAGGGGTACCTTTACACCGGACAGGTTTTTGAAAACCTGTCCGGTGCCTCTGTCACTATATGCGTTGCATATGGACCAGGGTGCTGACCCGCCTTAGTTGGGCAGCACTTCGCCCGCAAACCAGGCACTGGCCGTCACCCAGCCGTTGCTCGAACCACCCCAACCTTGGTTGACATAGAACCAGCGATTATAGTCCGTGCTGCAGAAAAACAGGAAGCACGAGCGTTTGGTCTGTTGGGCATAGCCATAGGCCAACGGGAAGTGGGAATCGCGCCCGATGATGACGGGCCGCCCACTTTGGATGGCGCTGATGGCACGGTCGCGCACCTGTTCTTCACTGGTGCCAAAGATCCACCAGCCATTGGCATAGAGCGAGCGGGTAGTGGCTCCCGAACGGCCATTCAGATAAGTCGAGGCGCGTCCCATGGTGCTGGATTGGGTCCAACCACCGCCGTTGTTGCAATAGGTACCGATATAGCCCCGAATTTCCATGGTCATGTTGCGGATCCCGGCATCCATTGTGCGAGGGGCGTCGGCGTCGGCACCATAGCCCCCGTTCTGGCGATAGATCCCATTGCGATGCCGCCAAACGGGGTTGTTCAACGCGGCTTGGTGATCCGCCCAACCAAAGAGCATGGCCCAAGCCGTTGCACCACAACCACTCCAGCAGGGGAAGTTGTTGTTAAAGCTGTTGGCCGCGATCTGGTCATACAGGCGCTGATCGTTGTGGCTGCCAGCCCACCAATAAGTCCACGGTCCCCAGTTGCCTTGAACGAGGGAAGTTGACTGTAGCGCGGCCGCATTGGCGTTATTCCCATCACCGGTTGTGACCATGGGCAGATAGAGCTGATTGGCTTCCGCCTGGTTGATGACAAATTTTACGATCTCGGAAGTGCCGCCAGCATAGTTCAGCGTAACACTGAGCGGTGCGCTGGTGCTAGTAGCCGCTGGCACATCAATGACCGTGAGTTTGACACCCACCAAGACGTCGTTCTCTTTAACCTCTTCCTGCTGGAGATAGCTGCTGCTTGCGCCTTCACCCACCACTTGGATCGTGTTGAGCGTTTGGGTAGCCAGCGCCCGGACAATACGAACATCGTCTTTGACCAAGCCTTCACCGTACTGTTCGGTATTCAGGGCGGCTTCCCATTCGTCGGCAGCATCGTTCTTTAGGCCGTCTAAAAAGGTGCCATAGGTCTCGCGGTATTCTTGCTTTAGCAAAGCCCACGAATCCCAGGTTTCCTGTGATAGGGCGTGGGGTTCTTCGGGGCCATCAATCTCCAACGTGCCCGTCACCGGGTTATCGGGGTCGATGGCGAGGTCATCGGTGATCGTAGCGCTGGGTTTCCACTCTTCGGTGGTCAACTCTTGGGCGGCGGACAAGGGTAGTTCATCCAGGCCAATCAGTTTGGGGGGCATGGTGCCTAGCTGAATGACATCGGTGGCGACCAAGGTCAGACCAAGGGGTGAGAGTTCTTCATGCTCTGCCATATAAGAGAGCACATCGAGCTTGAAATATTGGCTGGTGGTGGTCGCGGCTTCTTCGGCCATGGTGTCCAATGCTTTGGTAGGCGAATCGCCACTCACATCCCAATGGGTGATGGGATAGTCATGATCACCTGCCGAAACCTGGATGAAGCCTGCGGGTTCAAAGCCTTGTGCGCCCGGTTTTTCGACGGGGAATTCATAGTAGGCAACGCCATCTAGATCAGGGCGAAGAATGGTGCGTACTTCGTCGGCTAGGCGTGCCTCTGCCCAATCGGGGGCGAGGGGGCTGCCGCGCATCCCTTCAAGGAAATCCGCGGCGCGGCGGTGCAGCGCAATCGGTACGTCGGCCAGCTTGATCACGCTGGCAGGGCGGTCACCTTGATCGATTAATTGCAGCTGATAATCGGTGATAGCACGTTGCAAAGAGGTAGCTTCGATCTGGACATAGTAGGTGGCGTCGCGGGTGGCCGTAAATTCGATCATGCCTGTGCGCGTGGCCGTGAGGCTGGTTGGCCCACAATCGGTGTGCAGCGTAATGCGCAAGTCAGAACCCGCATTGCCCACCTGTAACTGATAGTGCTTACCTTGGGTTACTTCAATTTTGGCCCAATCTTGGTCAAGCGCCACCGCGACTAGCTTGCGTTGCTGAGCAGGCCCATTAGCCGTTAGGGCCGCGGCCGTGCTACAAGCATCAGCACTTTCATAGGCATCTTGGGAAGCGCTGGGCGGAGCACTCGTTGCGTCAGCCGTTTGGGCACGGACCGCGACAGAGAAGTCGGCAAGCAAGGCTACCGTCATAGCCAGGATCACCGTTGCCGAGAGAAGTTTGTTGAAAAACCTGGGAACCGGAAGAAGCTGGGAATTTTTCACGCTAATGTCTCCTTGATCAAGAAGAAAGATTGGGAACGACAGTGAATATTAGAGACCTGATAGGTTTGGAAAACCTGTCAGATCTGGTCTATGTGCGGAACTCCTACTCTTAGTAAATACATAAAAACTCAATTTTAGTCCATGGCATTGGTCATCTTTACGCACTCTTTTTTGTTAGACGTTCCGTCGTGGGTCGGTATGACAAAAGAGCGGACAAGCTTTGCATGAAAAGTACGCCAATCAAACGGTAAACGATGCCCAGGCTGAAGCACTGGGCTGCCAGGTGAAGCCCCGCTCACGCGGGCTACACCAAGTGCGCTTGAGCGCAGCTTACGTTTAGCAGGCGGTGGTTTCGGCCACTGTCGCTTTACCGATTAATTTTCCTACCGTTCATCAAAACCGGTCAGGTTTTGCCCCCGCCACGGTGGCGATAGGCTACGAGCCTGGCTGCAAAGAAGCTTGGTACTCTTGCAGCGTGCCAATAAAGAGCCGGATCTGATGGTTGAGCCGCTTATCATCATCATTGACGGTTCCCCAAACCCCACGCCCTTGGCTATTGGCATCGGCAATGTCATAGAAGGGCAAGGGGCCGGTCGCGTCTTGGATCTGCAAATGGCGGTTTTCGATATCGTAGAGCAGTGGTGTCACTACCAAGGCGACTTGCCCGTCGGCGGCGGCTGTGGCGGTAAAAACCCGCTGGCCCGCAACCTCTTGGATGTAACTGGCCGTTGGCGCAACCGCGGCAAAGGTAACATTCATCTCATCCACCGTGCGATAGTCAAAACCAGGGGCGGGTTGGAGATCGATGGTGAGCGGGCCGCTATAGGTGTCACTCACCAAGATGGTCAAACGGGGTTCCGGCTGCTGGTAGAGCTGGATGACGCCATCTAGACCGGTGGTGGCATGGGCCGCATAGCGGAGCGGTAGCGCGCCATTGCTGGTGGAGAGACGCTGTTCGATATAGCCATCGGCGCGTACCTGCCAAATGGCCGGATCGGCTTTGCTTTGGATCTTCACTTCACCTTGGGCATCGGCGGTGGCTTGGGGATGGTCAGGGGCCGGAGCTTCGGGGGCACTGGGGAAATAGTGGAGGTCGATTGCCGCACCCTCAATGGGCGCGCCACTCTCGGCATCCACAATCGTAACCGTATATTGCTTCGGCGTGGCCGTCGTTGGCACACAAGCACTGATCCAGAACAACGCCCAAAGAAGTTGCAGTAGATAGATCTTTTTCATGACTTCTCCCTTCCCCATCCTCAACCATCACCGCGAGGCCAATGATAGAGCTTGTATTCGGTTGGCTCTGTGGATCCCACAACCGCCAACGCAAGACCTGACAGGTTTAACAAACCTGTCAGGTCTTGGAAAACCGATGATCCTAATTCCGATAATAGGTTCCGGCAAACCAAACATCGGCGCCAGTCCAGCCGTTGTTGCCATACCAGCCATTATTCACATAGAACCAGCGTGAATAATCTGTGCTACAGAAGAATAAGAAGCAAGAGCGCTTGCTCCGTTCGGCATAGCCATAGGCTAGCGGATAGTGCTTGAGCCAGCCGCTCCCGACAATGGCGGGTTGGCGGCGGTTGACAATGGCATCGCGCGCCAGGTTGCGATTGCCATCGCAGGCGCCAAACCAACAGAGCCCGGTTGGATCATATTTGGTTTGCATGCGCCAACCGGCGGTTGCACGGGGGCGTACGTAGTTGGCGGCATCGATCATGTTCCACGGCCAAGTGGCACCACTGCCAGCGATACAGAAGGTGCCAATGTGGTTCCGAATCTCCAAGGTCATATTCTGGACACCCGCATCTTGGGTCAAGGGGGCAACCACATTAGCCGCACCGGCACCGCCGCCATTGGCCCGATAGATGCCCCAATGGCCCGCCCAGGCCCCGGTATCAGCAGCCCGGCGATCAACCCAGCCAAAGAGCATGGCCCAGGCTGTACCACCACAACCGCTGGCACAGCCACCAACGGTGACCTGACCATAGCGATTGGAACCGGCGTCACCATCGGCCCACCAGTAGCTCCACGGACCCCAATCATTGGCCTGATTCACACTGGCACGGCTGACCTGATTACCATCCCCATTGCTGACGAGCGGGAGATAGATCGGGTTCAGGTTGAGCGCAAGGGCATTGACAATGCCATATTTAACGGTTTCGGTCGTACCGTCGGTGTAGTGCAGGGTGACAGCAAAGGGGAGCACCGTTTGGGTATCGGCGGACTCGGCCAGGACGGTCAACTTCACGCCTTTGGTTACGCCGTTCTCGGTAATCGCTTCTTGTTGCAGATATTCAGCGGCAGCACCGGTACCCGTGACGGTAGTCGCCGAGATCGTTTGGGAAGGCAGCCCAAAGACATTACGCACATCAGCTTTGATCAACGATTCGCCATATTGCTCGATCCCATTCTGTACCTTCCAACTGTCGCTGGCGCGCTCTTTGAGCGAATCTAAGAGGGGGCCATATTCTTCGGCATATTCGGCCTTGAGCGCAGCCCAAGAATCCCAGCACTGTCTCACATTTCTGCCCCAGGTGGCTCCCTTGTCTGAATCGCATAGGCACATACCTTTCTGTAAGCGAAGAGAAGCTATTTTTAGCTTCATCTTCTTTACGAATAAGAGTTAAACGAGAAACCAGAAGACAACGCGGTGACCTTGTCTTCGGATTTCTAGAGCAAATCAATTGACGATCGGGGATAGTAGGCAGCTAGGATCGACAGATCTACTTATCTAATGCAAAAATAACGCATTTTTGCGCATAACACTGTTAACATATCACCAAAGCTTCTATGCCACTGACAACAACTGAGCCAATGCGCGATCAATGTCTATAAAAGCTACCGAACATCAAAAGCCATCGCACATTGACGAGGGGCCAGTGGGCGCTTTCTTGGAGGAGTTCCGCCGTTCCAGACCGGACAGGTTTGCCAAACCTGTCCGGTCACGGATGCCTGCAACTGTGGTTTTTGCGTTAGCGGGTTACGAGCGGGAGGAAGAGTTGGGGTTGGGCAATTGTCACAAGCCGGGTGATCGGTTGGGCTTGGAGGCCATCATCGTCTTCGCTATAAAAGACAACCCGATAGACGCCATCCCCTTGGAAGCCGGTATAGAGCGCGCGGTAGGAGCCGTCGCTGCGCAGGTCAAGCTTCACCCGGGCAATCGACAGATCATCTTCGTCGCGGATCAAAGCATCACCGTCACTGGGTGGTGCATAGGAGGGCGGGTAGATCACAGCCCAAACATGCTTAACCACTTTATCGTCCTGCACCACGGCCTGCAACAAACCTTGACCATTCGTGATCGTGGTGGGGCCAGTCGCTTCACGGATAAAGGGCGGCCAAAGTTCACCTAGCGTACCAGCAATATCAAAGCCCCGTTGGGCGGCCAAGGCATAATCCTCCGGCTCATTGGGAATACCATTGCCATTGCCATCCAACCATGCGACCTGCTCGGGATGATAGGCTTGCGCCGCGCCTTGCGCCCATTGGAAGCTCGTATAGAGGCTCGATTTGCGACCGAGGGCATCGATGAGGTGATCAGAGAAGTGTGCGCCCGCCGCCGAAGCCCAGGCTAACTTTTGATCGCTCGTCGAGGTCATCACCAGGCGCCCCGCGCGGCTGAGACTATCGGGATGGCTGATGAAACTGCCCGAGTAGCAGGCTTCAATGATGATGTTAATCTTGATGCCCGGTCGAGCCGCCTCTAGCTGGGTCAGCCATTGATCGATTTGGGTGGGCGTGACGATTTCATTTTGCGCTTTGTTGAGGTAGATGCGCTCCTTCTCGCCATGATCCATCACATAGATCGTCAAGACACCATTGTTACTGAGCTTGCTGGGAGCCCACGTCGTGATCGCGTTTTGGAGATTCGCCACGGTGGCTGCCGCATCCACATTCGCGCGTGACGGATCCGGGGCTAGGTATTGAATGCGCTCATCAGTGTAATTCTGATTGAGAAAAAGCCGCCGCACGGCCTCTGTGACATAATAGATATTGGGCTGGAGTGGATCGGTGGTGCGGATCGTGCCGGCGACTAGGATCAAAGCGCTATCGGCGACCGCGGCCACCCCCAATTGACGGACAGATAGTTCATAGCGCGCATTGGGGCCACCCTGCAGGGGATCGTGATCGGCCAACTTGAGGAAAAGCGGCCCCGTGGCTGGCGCAACCAACTCGAGCCGTATCCCCGGTGAAAAGGTGTGATCTTGTGCATCGGACAGGGGGCCATCACAGCTTGGGTAGAGTTCCAATACACTGTCCGCCACTGAATCTGCCGAAACGGTCACCTCGATCAGATAGTGGGCATCTTTGACCGCGTCAAAGCGCACCCAATCGGTATCGCCTGCCACATGAAAGGTCCGCGCTTGAATTTCTCCACCTGTGGCAATCGACTTGGCCTGGGTGCAGAGATTGTCGCTCTCGTAGCTATCGCCCGTGGCTGGCGTCACCGATGTCGCGGTAGGGGTGGTTGTTGGCGTGGCGGTTGGCAGCGTCGTTGGCGTCGCGGTCGCGGTTGGGCTAGCCGTGGCGGCAGGTGGGGTCGTTGGCGTCGCGGTTGGCGTGGCGGTTGGCAGTATTGCGGGCATGTCATAGGCCAACACCCGATGGTTCTCGAAATCAGCCACATAGAGCATGCCACTGCTGCTCACCGCCAACCCTAGTGGATTAGCCAGCGTATTGGCCGTTGGCGAAGCACTGCCCCGGTTGCGCAGGCCACTGGTGAAATTGGCCTGACCATAGACAAAGTCGGCAACTTGGTCGCCACTGATGGGATTTTGGTAGACCAAAATGCGATGATAACAAATATCCGAGACAAAAAGTTCGCCTGCACTATTCAGCGCCAGATCGAGCGGCTCGGAGAGCGTATCGGCGCGGATGGCTGGCACTGCGTTATTCTCGGGATTGTCCTGACAATTCTCCGTCCAAGGCGGTTCTGCGGTAAAGCTGGCCTGGCCAAAGACGGCACTGGCCGTTTTACCCGTACTGAGCGGGGCATCAAAACGCAGCACGCGATTGTTGTCACGGTCCGCCACATAAAGATGATCGTTGCTATCCAGCAACACAGCCGCCGGGGCACGCAGGCCATTGGCTTTGGCCCCCATGCCATCGCGATTGGGCTCGCCACTGACAAAATTGGCTTGGCCGATCACCAAGTCGGCGCTTTGCCCATTGGTAAAGGGCGGGGCAAAGCGCAGCACGCGGTTGTTATACATATCGGCCACATAGAGGCGCCCCTGGCTGTCAAACGCGAGGCCACGGGGGAAAAAGAGGCCAATCCCATCGGGGGTAGCAAGGCCGCGATTGAGATCGCTGTCCGTAAAATTGCTCTGCCCTAGGACCAAATTGGCGGCCATGCCATTACTAAAAGGGGGCGAAAAACGGACGATCCGCATATTATATGAATCGGCGACCCACACATTACCCGCACTATCGACCACCACGCTCTCGGGTGCGCTGAGGTTGGTGGCGCTGGTCGCGCCGGTCATGCTGGTAAAATCAGGTTGGCCCAAGACCAGATCGGCGGCGGCCCCATTGGTAAAGGCGGCGGCGCTCGGCCAGCTCAATACGCGGTTCTGCCCATAATCCACCACAAAGAGTCGATCATTGGGGGCCAATGCCACGCCAGCCGGGCCATTCATCGTACTGGCGGTGAGGCCGCTACCGTTGCTGGTAAACCCCGTTTGGCCTAAGACGCGGTCAGCTACTGCGTCGGGCGGGGCAGCCGGCGCGGCTAGGGCAACAAACGGCGGAACAACATCCCAGCTAGGGAAGAAGGTGATGGGGAAGGCGGGGATAGGAGCCAGGAAGAGTACGGTAGAGATGATGATGGCGGCGGCGAAAGCAACAAACTTAGGTAAAGTCATGGATACTTCCTTTTTGCACGCAACACGCGCTCGCTAACAACAAGGATTTATTGTAAAATAAACGCCAAAGAGCAGCCAAATTCGCACAATCTGCTCAATGAATCTGCCAGCTTGCATATACGGTGGAAAGACTGACAAACGGGGAGACAAGGAAGCTAGAATGTTGATTCTCGCGCGCCACGATGTGGAACAACTGCTCACGATGGCCGATGCCTTGACCGCGGTTGAAGCGGGTTTTCGGCAATTGGCGCTAGGCAATGTGGTCATGCCGCAGCGCGCGGCCACTGTGATCGAGCCGCATGCGGGGTTGCATCTCTCGATGCCAGCCTTTGTGGGGGGTGATTTGGGCGCGCTGACCATTAAGATTGTCACCGTCTATGGCAATAACCCCGCCCACCATGGCTTGCCCACCATTCAAGGGGTACTTTTGGTGCATGATGCCCAGACGGGGCAAGTGTTGGCGCTCATGGATGCCGAACATCTCACCGCCATGCGCACGGGCGCGGCCAGCGGCGTCGCGACCCAATCTTTGGCACGGCCCGACGCCGCCACGGTTACGCTTTTTGGGGCCGGGGCGTTAGGGCCAGGGCAGTTGGCCGCCATCTGCGCGGTGCGGCCCATCCAGCGGGCCTATGTGATCACCCGTACGCCGGAAACGATGCAAGCCTTCTGTGCGCGCATGGCCCCCACCTTGGGCATAGAGATGATCCCTTGCCTGGATGCCGCCAGCCAACAAGCCGCGGTGGAGGCCGCTGATATTCTCTGTACGGCGACGAATAGCCAAAGCCCGCTCTTCCCTGGCGCGTGGATCCAGCCCGGCACCCACATCAACGCCGTGGGCGCGTATACCCGCACCATGCGTGAGCTAGATACCTACACCATCCAGCGGAGTCGCGTCTTTGTCGATCATCAAGCTGCGGCGGGTACCGAGGCAGGCGATCTCCTCATCCCCCTGGCCGAAGGTGCGATTCCGACCACTCATGTCGTCGGCGCGTTGGGGGAAGTTCTCACCGGCCAAGTGGCAGGACGGACGGACGCCACCGCGATTACGCTCTTCAAATCGGTGGGGCTAGCCATGCAAGATGCCGTCACCGCGGCCCAGCTCTATGCCAAGGCCAAGGAACAAGGTATGGGGCAAACGATTCGGTTGTAACAACTTCGGCGATGAACGGGACGCTTGATCAACTTTGACCAACTAGCCCAGCAGAAGAGGATATCCGTCTCGGATTACGCTACGCAAGAAGATGATCGTGCCTGCCCGAAAGGCAACGCAGGTACGCGATGGGATGGGGCGATAACGACACTACCGGCTCGCCACCCTCAGTTGGCTGGAGTGCCTTGCAGGGTGAGTTTCGCTGGGAGTTCCTGTTTCCCCAGCTTTTTGGCCTTGGCCGTCGTTTCTGGTGCCGGCCGGATGAGCAACATCGGGACAGTGACTTGACGCAAGACACTTTCTGCCACGCTGCCCAGAACAAGCCGGGTGAGTCCGGTGCGCCCACGGGTGGCCATGGCGAGCAGATCGTAGCTGCCCTTTTCGACTGTGGCCACAATCTGTTCGACGGGATCGCCAATACGCACAAGGGTATGGACCCGATACCCTTCTTTGCGCAGGATTTCGGCCAAATGCTTTAACTCCACTTCAAACTTCTGGCGATAGGCCAACCACTCCTCATCGGTGCAGGGAACGGTATAGGCCGTATGAGGTGCATCGGGAATGCAGGCGTCGGCGGCAACATAGCTGCCTGGCCGTTGGGTCACCCCTAGCAAAATCAATTCAACATCTTCGGTATCAAATAGATTACGCACAACGGGTAAGATTTCGGGGCTGATTTCTGAGATATTGAGCGGAATCAAAATTCGCCGCATAGGCAGGATCTCCTTTCCTGTTGGTAAAACTGGTGCGTGATTCGTGATTCGTGAAACGTGATTCGTGGTAGCTAGCTGAAATTACGCGATCACAAGAACTTCATGGTCGCGTACGGTGGACACTTCGCATTGCACCCAACCAGCTTCGTTGGTGATCGGCAGGCTATGGCCAGCCACGAGTTGTTCGGCGTGTTCACCGGCAACATCGGCAGGCAATTGGATGGCAATGCGCAAGGGGCCGCTAGGAGCATAGGCTTCTACGGGCATTGGGCCGGTCGCGGTTAGATTGACTAGGTGCAGAATACAACGGCCAGGCTGGTGATAGAGGTGACAGTCGATGAAGCCCTCCCCTTCTACGTAGAGGGGAATCGCGTCGCCAGCAGCCCAACGGACCAAGTTCGCGAGTAGGTCACCATGATCGGGCAGGTTGTAGCGGGCATAGCAGCGATCAAGATCCGCGGCGAGGTAGGCCAAGCGGCTACCGGCGCGGGTTGTCCGCAAAGTCAACGCGGGGTAGTCGGTGGTGGCTTGGCGCATCCAGGCAAACTCTGGTGGGTAGATGGGGAAGGGCGGAATCCAAGTCAGTGGAATTTCGACATCGCGGGCCGGTTCAACCAATTCCAGTCGCCCGCCGAAGGGCAGAATATCCGTTTCGCCAAAGCCCCGCAAAACGGGATGGCGTTCACCGGTCACAAAAGGTTCATCTTCCATGTGGGGACCATCCACCAATGTACGCTGTTCTGGATCGAGGCGGAGGTAGGAATGCTGGGTATAATTTTCCCAGTTGCTCACGGTGGGCAGCAGATTTCCTTCGGCATCTCCCGTTGCTTCCACACCGAAGAGCGGACCTAGCGCAAAATCGGGACGGCGGTCGCCCCATTCCGTATAGAGCGTACTCTCCCCCGTCATGATCAAATGGCCGCCTTGGGCCACAAAGTTCTGGAGACTTTGCACCTGGGCATCGGAGACGGCGGCTAGGTTGGGGAGGATCAGCGTCTTGAACTGCGCCCCCTCTTGCGCAATCTGATCGATGTGGATGGGTAGATAGGGAATGTGGGCGCGGATCAGGGCCCGGATCAGGCCATCGTAGGGCAACATCACCCGTTCATGCGCTTGATCACGGCCATAGAAGTCGATATTCTCTTGGGACCAGACAACGCCTACGGTGGCCAGCGGTCGCCGGTTGATGAGATACGTTTCATGCAGCTCATGCCAACGGAGCAAGGCTTCCGGCGTCCGATATTGGCGGCGATCTTCATGATAGGCGCTGATAAAGTGCCACCAAGGCTGGATCCCACCCGCAAAGCCTTCTTCCATCCACAGATGGGTTTCGGGGCCAGGTTTGCTGCTCAGGCGAAAGGTGGGGGTACGTCCCTGGTATTGGGCCATGCTTTCGGGGACTAGCTTTTCCCAGCCCAACAGCCCATGGATCAACTTTCCGGCATCACCATTATGATAGAAAGCGGTGTCACCGCCACGGGTTTGATAATCCAGCATAACGATTTCGGCGCGTTCGCAGATCGCTTTCATATCGCGGAAGCGCAAACTTTGTTGATGAGGGTTGCCGGAGTTCATGCCCAGCCAAAGACAATCGGGGCCACCAACAGCTTGGGTCACGCCATTGTTGAGATCCCATATTGCCAAGCGACAATCGTAGTTCCACCGAATCCAGGTGCGATAGATCCGATCGTCCCAGTCCACTTGGATTGGCAGTTCATAGCCAGTCTCTTCAAAGAACTTGCGTTCACAGTTGCCACAATAGCAGATGCGTTGGCGATCGAGGCCACTCCAACTGTTGTCGGTAAAGCCTTCGGGGTAGTAGTTGACAATGATCTCGCGGAGGAGATCGGGGACAAAGCGGCTGTAGTAGGGGCTGTTGATACAGGTGATATAGTGCTCACCCGCCTGGTAGGGATTACCTTCCCGGTCGCGCGTAAACCAGTCGCTATGTTCGTAAAAAAATTCGGCAGTCGTCCGATTCGAGTCCATGCGCGCCAACACAGTGAGGCCATCTTCGTGGGCCGCACGGGTCAGTTCGCCAAATAAGTCGCGCCGGTCGAGGTATTGGGCGCGATAATGACCAGGGTAGCGACTGGGATAGTAGGCCACAATACCGCCAGCATTGATGATCACACCTTGCACACGCGTGCGTTGCCAGTAGTCGCGCCACCAGTCGATGTCGTACCGAACCGGATCAATTTCGGTAATATTCGTTTGGCCCCAGCGGTAGGTTGTACGATACCAAGGTAAATCTTGGGGATTGGACATTCACAGCTCCGTTTCTGGCAATCTCCTGGCTAGCGACTCAATAAGACGTACACAACGCTTAGGCGTCGTCCATCGCTTCTCATTCAGGACGCGTCCCATTATAGCGCATAATCGATGGCAACGATAACTAGGTAGTTCTCTCTGTCTATCTAATCCCAGCTTGATATCCCAGCTTACTATCACAGCTCGGTAGAATCGCGATAGCCTATTTCTTTGAGACCTGCTAGCTGGGTTACTTTTTTTGTCATCTTGGTAGCTTTTCTCTTCTGTGCAGGAAGAGAACTCTATCAGGTTCAGATCGACCAAGCTAAACACGCGCTGGAAGTATGGGCCGATTAAATTGCCAATGCACTGGAAGAGCCACTGAGTGAATCGGGTCGGGTGCTCGGCGTGTTTGGGATCTTGGCGCTTAATGAGGAGGAGAGCACAGGTGACGATGAGCCAGAAGAGCGCCAGGTGTGGGGTGAACGCCAGCCACAGCAGCTAGGGCGTATGAACCAAGCGGTAGCCAAGGTTGCGCACGGTCAAGAGCAACTGAGGGCGGCTGGGGTTATCTTCGAGCTTTTCCCGCAGCCATCGAATATGAACATCCAACGTACGTGGATCGCCAACCCATTCCGCGCCCCAAACTTGATTCAGGAGATCACTGCGCTTTACGACAGCGCCGCGTGCTTCTACCAACGCCAGTAATAGGGCATGTTCTCGGTATGACAGATGAACGAGTTCGCCCCCTTTGGTCACATCGCGCCGGACCGGATGAATCGCCACATGCTGGATCGAGATCCAAGCCGCTTCTGGGTTGGGACTAGCCGCTTTTTCATGAAAGGCAACCCGCCGTAAATTAGCCCGAATGCGCGCCAGCAATTCACGGAAGCTAAAGGGCTTGACCACATAGTCATCCGCCCCCAATTCCAGGCCAAGCACCCGATCGACCTCTGCTCCGCGGGCGGTTAACATCACAATGGGGGTTGTGCTGTGGCGACGAATCTCTTGGCAAACCTCCCACCCTTGCCGCTTGGGCATCATCACATCAAGCAAGACCAGGTCTGGGTTAGCCGTGAGAGCTAGGTGTAGGGCCGCCTCACCATCCGCCGCCGTCAACACCTGAAACCCTTCCTGTTGTAATTGATCCGAGAGGATATCCACAATTACGGGATCATCATCGGCCAGCAAAATTGTTTCATGCATACTATAAAGTTCAGTGTAGTAAGTTCAGTGTAGTAAGTTCAGTGTAGTAAGTTCAGTGTAGTAAGTTCAGTGTAGTAAATTCAGGTAGATTGTTGCGAATGATGTGCCATGGATGAAACGTGACACGTCGTACGCTTTCTTCGCCCCATTTTATCAACATAGCGGAAGATCGCGGGGAGATCAATCGCGCTTTTCGATCAATATTATCCACGAAACCACAGGAATGCCATAACGGCTAGGCGGCTAGGAAAATACGCCGATGAGGATGGGCTGGTGGCGAAAGAGGGTCAGATTTGGTGTGGGCCCTATGCTATAATGGGAGCACGCTCCCTGTCGTTATCCTACAAGCCAAGCGAACCAAACAAGAAGAGGAATTCATGAAAATTACGGATGTCAAAGCTTATGTGGTCACGCCACCATTGCCAGCCTATGGCAGTAGCAAAGATCGGGAATGGACCTTTGTGCAGATCGAAACAGATGAAGGCATTACGGGCTGGGGCGAGGCGACCAACTACCCTGGCGGCGGTTCCTTCCTCACCGCGCAGGCAGTTTTGCTCCAGAAAGAGGTATTGATTGGAGAAGACCCGGCGGATATTGAACGGCTATGGCACAAGCTCTATCGGCGCTACACCTATCTTGGAGCGCGCGGGCTGCCAACGACAGCGATCAGCGGTATTGATATTGCCTTGTGGGATATCAAAGGAAAGGCGCTTGGCAAGCCGATCTATGATCTGCTTGGCGGCAAGTTTCGTGACACGATTCGGCTCTATGCCAATGGCTGGTTTGGGGGCTGCTCGACACCGGAGGCATATGTTGCCGCGGCCAAAAAGGTCATCGCGAGCGGCCATGACGCCATCAAGCTCGATCCCTTTTTGGAGATGATCCCCTATCACACCGGGTATGTGACCGGCCAAATCTCTGCCGAAGGAGAAGAATTGGGCTGCAATATTGTGGCTGCGCTCCGCGAAGCGCTAGGCCCCAAGGTTGAGATCCTGATCGATGCCCACGGCCACTATAATGTGCCAACCGCCGTTCGCCTTGCCAATCGCCTCTATGCCGAGGCCAAGATCGACTGGTTTGAAGAGCCCGTGCCACCAGAGGGCTACGATGCCCTACGGGCCGTGCGCGAACAGGTTCACTGTTCGCTCTGCGTCGGCGAGCGTCTCTTTACACGGTGGGATTTTCTACCGATCTTTCAGCAACGCTTGGCTGATTATATTATGCCCGATGTGGTTTGGACAGGCGGCATCAGCGAATTGAAGAAGATTGCCACGATGGCTGAAGCCTATTATGTCCCTGTCAGTCCTCACAATGCCATGGGGCCGCTGCAGGTCGTCGCGGGTGCGCATGTGATGATGACGGTACCCAACTTCTATCGCCTGGAGCATAGCACGGCAGCGATTCCAGCGTACAATCAGATGCTAACCGAGCCGATTCACTTTCATGGCAATGCCGTTAGCGTAAGCGGCAAACCAGGATTGGGCGTAGCGCTTAACCCCGAAGCACTGCAAGCGTATCGTCATCCGCTTTCACCCAACTAAAGGGATACGGATAAGGAATACGATGCGGCATAGGGCGACATGCCATATCTACGACAGCAAACGTCGTTTATATCATTTACATTTTATATCATTTACATTAATGGCAAGATGACTTCAGCATAGTCACGTTGCGCAGTGACCAAGGTGGAACCACAGTGAGGGCAACTCGGTTTGGTTGCCTTCATCAGCCAAGAACTGCCGATTTCTTCGTCCGTTACGAGCCACACATCGGCATAGGAGGTCGCGGTGCGCACGACAAGCTCATCAGCTAAGCAAGTGCTGTTTGGGCAAAAGCAGCTCTTGTCGTGGACTTTTGTGCGGCCAAGCAATAGCGCTTTATCACCAACGAACTCAGATTCAGTGTAGGTTTGGGCTAACATAGTGGCTCCTTGTTACTTGCTAATTACTTTCTAGTTCACGCTAGTTCACGATTTGGGCTAGTTCACGATTTGGGTTGAGTCTAGCTACACAGAGGATGCACTTGCAACGTACTTTCGTACCACCAAGAGTCTATTCCCTGATCAGCCATGCTACTATAGGAACGGATATAGATAGCGGATATGTTCCTGCCTGTGCAAAGCTAGCATAACACGCAGTGCTTGTTATTTCTTATACAAAATCCTTACAATCAAAATCCTGTAGCTAAAGACATTTGTATGGTGCGTTACATGGGTGATATGTGTTACCTAAACCGTCATTACGCGGCACATACCACCCATATACGTTGATCATCTTCGCTACACCCACGTTTGTCCCGTTCTTCGTACTCGCTTATATCCTTGCTCTATAACTTGCTCTGCTCTGTTTTCCATCAAGGTTTAGTATCTTAGCAGAACTTACGCGGTTGATTTTGCTTCGGCGGCCATCGTTAAGACAAATGAGCGGCACAGCCAGAAGTGATGCCCGACCTGGCGCTTGGCCGCACGAGATGTTGTAGAAGGAATCTCATTAGATTGGGATAGGAGTTCTCTATGCAAAATGAAAAAGTTGATCCCCGTAAGCGTAAGAATCAAGATGAGCAAGAAGGTCGCTTGCGTTATGAAGGAGATTTGCCCTTCGATGAGCCACTCGCGGACGGTGAACCGATTATTGAAGTTAGCCTAGAGGAGCTATACGACGAAGAGCTTAACGATCCAGAGCGCGATCTTGCCATCGAAGAGTTGATCGATACCCAGCACACCAGCGGCAGCACCTATAATCCCCGCGAAGCTCAAGAGCAAGGGCTCGTCTATACGCCGCCCGACGATCCGCCTGTCATTCCTAGCGATAGCCCAGAAGGTGCCGAGATTGGAATTGGCTTTGCCCAGAGCATGGAAGAGGCCAACCCCGACGAGGAGGTGCTACCCAGCCGCGTTGATAATAACGATCTGGATCTAGAGGATAATATTGTCACTGCCCTGCGCTACAACAGCGAAACGACCAACTTAAGCCGGGACATTCAAGTGCGCGTCTGGAATGGCATTGTGCACCTCTATGGCACGGTCACGGATCTACAAGATACCGACCTAGTTGAAGAAATTGTACGTGGCCTCGAAGGCGTCGTCGATGTCGTCAATAACTTAGAGGTAGCCGCGATTCAATAAGCTAGCGCGTTAGGGTCTGCCTAACGCGCTTACACGGCGCAACCAACCGCACCTTTAGCTCGTCCTCTGCCCCAATCCACCTCTGCCCCAATCCACCTCTGCCCCAATCCACGGACCAGCGCGTAACAACAGTGCGTAAAAACACATTGCAGCTTTGTCCGTTCTTCGCTACAATAGAAGCGGCTTCCCAGTTCCAATCCATTGGCCAATCAACAAAGTCCAATCAACAACATACAACAGAATTTCATGCAGATTGAAGCTGCTCATACGTCGCAAGGGTGAGCCTAGGATTGGCGACGAAGCGAGACATTAATACCTTTCACCCTAGGTTGCCGTGGGCGCTTCAGCACTCACAGAAAGACAACGGTCATGCCAATTATCCAACACACCGCCCTGCGTGATTTTGGTTATGCGCTCTTTGGCGCGGCAGGCGTCCCCGCCGATCAAGCACGTGTCGTCACCGATCATCTTGTGGAATCTAACCTGATGGGCCACGACTCCCATGGGGTGATGCACATGGCGGGCTATACCCGTGCCCTTCTCGCCGGTAATATTAAACCCGTAGGCAACCAAAAGATCGTGCGCGAGACACCCGTCTCTTTGGTAATCGATGCGAACAACAGCTTTGGGATCGCCTTGGCCTATGAAGCCATGCAGATCGCGGTGGATCGCGCTAAGACCCATACCTTGGGCGCCGTGGCTGTCCATCGTTCCAGCCATATTGGGCGGTTAGGAGCTTTCCCGCCGCTCGCCGCGGCCCAAGATTGTATTGGGGTCCTCATGCTCAACGGTGGTGGGCGCTTTGCCGCGCCTTTTGGGGGCACGGCGCGCCGGTTGCCCCCCAATCCCATTGCCATTAGCGTGCCTACCCTGAATGGGCCAGCCATGATGCTGGACATTACAACCAGTATGGTCGCTGGGGGCAAAGTATTGGTGCAAAAGTCGCGCAATCAGCCGGTTCCCGAAGGCTGGCTCGTCGATATTCATGGCAATACCGTCACCGACCCCGCGACCTTTCTCAGCGGTGAATCGGCCATGTTACCCCTCGGCGGTCCCCTCGGCCACAAAGGCTATGGGTTGGCGATGATGATCGATGCCATTGCGGGTGGGCTTTCCTGGGCAGGCTGTAGCGCCGACGCACCGACGCGCGGCGGCAGTGGCTATCTGGCCCTAGCCATCAAAATCGAGAGTTTTATTGACGTTGACGAGTATAAAAACGAAGTGCAGCGGCTGATCGATTGGGTCAAATCTTCGCCGACGATGCCTGGCGTCGATCAGATCTACCTGCCCGGCGAGATCGAGGAGATCAGCCGCCGCAAGAAAGAAGTTAGCGGCATCGACATTCCCGCTAGTATTTGGGGCGATCTAGTGAAAATCGCCGATGAACTCAGTGTTACGCCGCCGATCACCTCATAGCAAGCGGGGTCATCCGGTTGAGCCATGAAGGTAGGGGAAGGCCAAAACCTGACAGGTTTTGCAAACCTGTCAGGTCTATCTTTGTGTCATCACCCTACGCTAGCTTAGGCTGCGTTGGCCTGCCATTGGCTCTGGTACATGGCAATAAAGCGATCAAAGAAGGGCCGGGCATGGGGCGACAAAGCATCGACATAGCCATCGCCCAGGAACCAAGGCTGGGTGGAAAAATAATCGATATAGGGCTGCGAGCTTCTGGTATAGGTCAACATCAAGGTGCGCCGCAACCGGTCGGTATGATAGCGCCCCCGATGGATCGCCATCGGGTTAAAGAGCACGGCATCGCCCGGTGCGAGCTCAACTCGCATAGCACCCGGCATCTGATTGGCGCGATTATTGGCACCACCATCCGCCTTGCGAATGGCATACTCTTCCGGCGTGTCCCAACGGAGGTGCGAACCGGGCACCACTTCAATGTCGCTGCTGGGGACGAGCGCAATCTGCATTTGCACACTATTCCCCGCCTCGGCGGCTTTGGTCAGAACGGCTTGCTCAGCCTCGTCATTGGGCGTAGTAAATTGTGAATCACGGTGCCAGTTGCCATCCTTGCTGGCCCCCAGCGGGTTAAAAAAGTAGCTGGTGCAGCGGAAGAGAGGCTCTTCCCCAAAGATAGAGCGCATGACGCCGAGCACCTTGTCATCGGCGACCGCGTCCATCAGCATCGTCAACTCACCTGGCCGCGCGGCGAAATAGCCACTGTGATTCAGATGACGCATCACCGTTGCGTCTTCTGTGCCACCGGGCTTCCCTGTTTCGGGGCTGTTCTCGCGCCACTGCGCAAGAATACGGTCACAGATCGCGCGCAAATCCGCTGTACGCGCCGGATCAAAGAGAGAACGAACAATCACACATCCATCGGTTACCCACTGCTGATGTACGTCAATCATCTGGCATTCCTTTACTTAATGATAGGGATCGGTTACAGCCATGGGGGAATAAAGGACAAACGGAATCTCAATGTATTCTATTGTACCCAAGCCCTCGACAGCTCGTCAATCAAGGAAAAAGGGAAGGCGACCCCGTCGTCGCCACCTTTTGCCCGTCGTCCACCTTTTGCCCGTCGTCGCCACCTTTTGTTGGTGGAAGCAGACTTGGCGACCACTGGTGAGCTTGTTATAATACAGAGAAGTTACGCACGGCGAATCTCTATTGATACTATGCCAAGAAACACGAGCAAGAAACACGAGCAAGAAACACGAGATATGCTATGAGCCAAGGCTATTTACTCGGCATTGATATTGGCACCTATGAATCCAAAGGCGTCATTACCGATCTGGCGGGGCAGGTCATCCAGGTTCAGGTCTGCCCACATGAGTTGTTGATTCCACACCAAGGTTGGGCCGAGCATGATGTAGAAGCGGTCTGGTGGGGCGATTTTGTCACCCTCACCCGTCGCCTGCTCGCCGAGAGTGGCATTGCGCCAACCCAAATCCGCGCCGTGGGCTGCAGCGCGATTGGGCCGTGTGTCTTGCCCGTCGATGAGGCATGTCGTCCCCTCCGCCCCGGTGGGATTCTCTACGGCATTGACACGCGCGCGGTCGAGGAGATCGCCGAGTTGGAAGCCCACTTTGGCCGTGATCGCATCTTTCAGCAGAATGGCAACATGCTTTCTGCTCAGTCGATTGGGCCGAAAATCCGCTGGCTAAAAAAGCATGAACCAGATATTTATGCCCGAGCCTACAAATTTGTCACCTCGACCACCTTTTTGGTGGCGCGGCTAACGGGGCGTTTTGTCATCGATCAGATTACCGCCTCCTTCTGGTCACCGCCCTATAATTTCCACACCCAACAGTGGGACCCCCGCTTTTGCGAAGGGATTGTCGAGCCGGAACGCTTGCCCGACATTGCCTGGGCCTCGGAAATAGCGGGCACCGTGACCGCCGCCGCGGCACGCGCCACAGGCCTGGCCGCTGGCACACCCGTGGTGGTTGGCTCCACCGACGCCGCCGCCGAAGCGCTGAGTGTCGGTGTAACATCACCAGGCCAAATGATGTTGATGTATGGCTCAACGGTCTTTATGATTCAGGTTGTGGCCCAGCCAACCATTGATGAACGGCTGTGGGCGGCACCCTATCTCTTCCCAGGCACCTTTCAACTGGCAGCAGGCATGGCCACCAGCGGGGCCTTGACCCGTTGGTTTCGCGACAAGCTAGCGCCCGATCTGGTCGCCGCCGAGAGTACCGGTGGCGCCAATGCCTATAGCGTTTTGACCCAAGAAGCCACCGCCATTCCCCCTGGTGCCGAGGGGCTGATCGTTTTGCCCTATTTTAGTGGCGAACGTACGCCGATCAATGACCCCCAAGCACGCGGTCTCTTTTTTGGCTTGACCCTCGCCCATACGCGTGCCCATCTGTTTCGGGCAGTCTTGGAAGGCATTGGCTATGGCATAGCCCAGCATTTTCAGGTGATGGCAGCGATCGGTGCTGCCCCCCATGAGGTCGTGGCCGTCGGTGGCGGCACCCAGAGCGCGCTTTGGCTCCAAACGGTCTCCGACATTAGCGGGCGTCCGCAAAAGGCACCAGCCGTGACCATTGGGGCATCGTATGGCGATGCCTTTTTGGCTGGCCTAGGGGTCGGCCTATTCGATTCCTATCAAGCCATCCATCAGTGGCTCAAAGATGTACGCACCATTACGCCACAGCCGGAAAACACAGCCCGCTACGCACCCTATCTGGCGCTTTATCTTGAGCTGTACCAACGCAATAAAACGTTGATGCATGAGTTGGGGGCCTTACGCTAAAATCACCGGTCGCGAATCGCACTCGCAGCACGGCTCGGTCTTCATGATGGTGAAAATTTGACAGTGGAAAATAGCTACGCTTATAATAGCGGTTTGAGACTGACGCTAGCCAAGCGCGCTTGGCGTGGGTGGCTATTTTCAATAAAATTTTATTCTAGGAGCAAAAGATGTCAACAAAACGCACTTGGCAGCCCAAGGTTCGCAAACGCTTGAAGACCCATGGCTTTCGTAAGCGCATGAGCACCAAAGATGGTCGTAACGTTCTCAAACGCCGTCGGCTACGTGGTCGCGCGCAATTGACGGTGAAGCTGAGCACGCGCAAATCAGTCTTCTAAGGAAGCAGAGTGACAAGTGGCCGGTTGCCGGCCTTGTCCAGTCTGATCATCTACCCTTGGTGCTTATCAGTCATTCTAACCTGATTGACCAACTTGGCAACCCCATTTGATGAGCCAAGGGCTAATTCCATTTGAGGTCCGCACTGTCGCGTGAATAGACGTTACCGCATCCAGGAAAACCGTCGTTTCCAGGAAATTCGTCAGCAAGGTAAATCTTACAGTAGCGAACTTTTGGTGATGTGTGTGCTTCCCAACGAGTTGCCGTACAGCAGGTTTGGGTTTTCCATCAATGCACGGATTGGCGGGGCTGTGATTCGTAATCGGATTAAGCGTCGTCTACGCGAAGCAATCCGGCTGCGGATGGAAATGATTGTGCCGGGGTGGGATGTTGTCTTGATTGCAAGACGCCCCATCCGCTGTGCCGATTACCATCAAATGGACGCCGCATGCGCCCGCCTGCTCCGGCGGGCGCATTTATTGCGCGAGGAAATGCAGTGAAAAGCAATGCGCAACCTAGTCTTACTCCTCATTCGTCTATATCAGCAATTGATTTCCCCCCTACTCGGCGCCAATTGTCGTTTTTACCCAACTTGTTCCCATTATATGTATGGAGCCATTGAAAAATATGGGGTATTCACCGGTGGCTGGCTGGGGATCAAGCGCATATTGCGCTGTCACCCTTGGTATAAAGGCAATTTGATCGACCCGGTTCCTTAAAAGCAATACTCATCGGTAGCGGGATATGGTTATCGCCATGGACACTTTTTCCCAGCTGGCTCGATGAACCAAGAACAAATTAAAAGCCAAGGCATGAGCCTTGATTGCCCACCATTGCGTCTGTGTCAGCGTCGGCGGCTGACGTTGGTTAGGAGAGTAACAACGTGAAACGGAAACATCTATTTCTGCTACTGGTGCTCGGCATAGCCGTGCTGTTGCTCAGTGGCTGTGGCGTCAATCACGATGGGGTTGACGTTATTAATACGCCGCCCGATGGGCTGTGGCAGACCATTATTGTATGGCCCTTAGCAAAAGCGCTGATCTACATTGATCAGTTTTTAGTAGATTCAAACGTGCCCTACCACTGGGGCTTTGCGATCATTATCTTTACGGTGCTGGTCCGCTTGGTCATGTTCCCCCTCACCTTGAGCCAGATCCGCGGCATGCAAGCCCAAAAGGAGTTGCAACCCAAACTCCAAGAGCTGCAAAAGAAATATGGCAAAGACCGCGAAAAGATGGTCCAGGAGCAGACCAAGCTCTACCAAGAAGCGGGCGTCAATCCGCTCAGTGGCTGTCTACCCTTGGTGCTCCAGATGCCGGTGCTCTTTGGCCTCTATTCTGCCCTAGTCGCCACCGGGCCATCGCTCAAAGATTCGGCCTTCTTTTGGATTCCAGATCTGAGCTTTCCTAGCTATACCCAAGGGATGGGATGGGTTACCGAGCTGTTTAATGCCGGTGACTATGGCCGCTTGATTGGCTACTTGATTCTGCCCGTTCTGCTTATGGTTTCCCAATTTGTCATGCAAAAATGGATGTCGCCGATGCCAGCGGCGGGCTCCGATAATAGCCAAGCGCGCATGATGCAGCAGATGACTTTGATGATGACCTTTATGTTTGGTATCTTTACCATTCAGGTACCAGCCGGGTTGACCTTATACTGGGTCACGAGCAACTTGCTCCAAATGTTGCAACAGTGGATTACAACCAGTGATCGATTTAATCTGATGGGTAATAAAACCACGACAGTCGATTCAGCCGTTGTCAAGGCTGAAACATCTGCGGGTAAATCCAGTACGTCGAACGGGATAGGCGCGACAGCGGGAATTGCAGCCAGTGACGCCGAGGCAGTGAAAGCGGCTGCCCTTCCCAAGCGCCGTAAAGCAAAGAGGAAATAGCGTATGGCAACGCAAGCACATGAGTTTAGGGCAAAGAGCGTAGACGATGCCATTGATGAAGGTCTACGCGCCCTTGCACTTTCGCGGAGCGATGTCGATATTGAAGTCGTGCAAAAGGGTAGCCGCGGGATCTTGGGCTTTGGTAGCGAACCAGCCATTGTCCGCCTGACGCCGCGCCAGCCTACTGCCGCGCCGGTTGTACCAGCCGTTGTGCCACCGGTGGCCCCTTCTCTGGAGCCACCGGAAGAGCCCAGCGCGGCGCTCCCAGCGACACAACCCGTCGAGAGCGCTCCTGCACCGGCTGAGCCCGTCGTTGAGGTGCCTGTCATCAGCGCGCCAGTAGAAACGGCAGATATTACACCAGCAACGCCCCCCGCCGTCACCGAAAGCGCGACCACACACGAGGAAACCGCGACCGACCAAGAAGTAGCCGAAATGGCGGCTGATCGGCTGCGCGAAATGGTACGCCTGATGGGCTTTGAAGCAGAGGTACGGGCAAGTTGGCAAGAAGAAGGCACAGAGCCCAGCGGCGATCCCGATGAAGACGAGGAAGAAGCGGGGCAAGTCCAGAGTGGGCGCTATTTGCTGCTCGATATTGAAGGCACGGATCTCGGCGCGCTCATTGGCCGCCGGGGCGAAACGCTAGAAAATATTCAATACCTGCTGCGCCTCATGGTCAACCAAAAGGTGCATAAGTGGAAAAACATTGTCATTGATGTGGAGCACTACAAATCACGCCGGGTCGCTCAATTAACCCAATTGGCCGAACGCATGGCCGAGCAGGTTTCGCGCACCGGGCGCTCGATTTCCTTGGAGCCCATGCCCGCCAATGAACGCCGGATTGTCCACATGACCCTGCGCGGCCATCCCGAGGTTTACACCGAAAGCTATGGCGATGGCGGACGCCGCAAAGTTCATATTTTTGCGAAATCGGCGTAAGCCCATTGCGACCTGCGCCAACGATAGAGTAGCCGATCGCGGCGCGCGATGATTACCTTTCAAGCCCCGCCCTAAGTTGGCGGGGCTTTTTATTTTAGCGTACAATGAACAGTAGCATCGATTTTTGTGAGTCTGACAGCAGAAACCCCAAAGCCGCTTTGATCAGGATAAGAAGCCATGCAACCATCTACCGTGCCATCACCCGTTGCCCAAAGTGAGCCAACCGGCTTAGTCACTGCCCCCATTGATATTTTATTGATTGGGCATGTCACGCGGGATCTGATCGGCACCGAGCCAGAAGGCCCCTATCGCCTTGGCGGAACGGTCAGTTTTGCCGCGATTACCGCGCTCCGGCTGGGCCGCCAACCAACCATCATTACGCGAGCGGCTCCAGATACCGATCTATCGGAATTGCCCACCGCCGTTGATCTACACGTCCTGCCCAGCCCGACGACGACAACCTTTGCCAATATCTACACCGAGCAAGGCCGTGTACAATATTGCTATACCCCCGCCGCGCCGATTGTAGCCGAAGATATTCCCGCTACACTGCGCCAACCCCGGGCCGTACTCCTCGGGCCGCTGGCCAATGAGATTCGCGCCGACGTGGCGACGATCTTTGCAGATTCTACCTTGGTCGCCGCGGTGCCCCAAGGGTGGATGCGCCGCTGGAAACCCGATGGCCGGGTCTATCATCAAGCCTGGGAAGATGCCGACGCCATTCTCCCCCATCTTGGGGTATTGGTCCTTTCCCTAGAAGATATTGACTATGATCTGCATCGTCTTGATCCCTTTTGGGAACATCTCGCGATGATTGTCGTTACCGAATACCGCGACGGCAGCACCCTCTATCAACGGCAGCCCGACGGCCAGATCCGCGAAGTGAAGATTCCCCCGCGCCCGGCCAACGAAGTGGACCCAACCGGGGCTGGCGACATCTTTGCCACCTCCTTTCTGATTCGTCTGCAGGAAACCGGCGACCCCGTCCAAGCGGCCCGCTTTGCAAACATTACGGCCTCCTTTGGCGTGGAGCAGGTGGGGGTAGCCGGTATTCCTTCCCGCGAGCAGGTGCTGGCCTATATGGCCGCCCATCCGTTTGACTATACGACCGAGAAGGCAGCATGACGGCTCGAATCTACTGTTTTGCCAACCAGAAAGGTGGCGTCGCCAAAACAACCACGGCAGTCAACCTAGGCGCCTATCTTGCCCATGCCGGGCGACGCGTCTTGCTCATTGATACAGACCCCCAGGGCAACGCCACCACAAGTCTTGGCGTCGATCCACGCCACATCAAGCGCAGTCTCTATCAGGTGTTGATCGAGAAAATGCCGATTCAACAAGCGCTGACCCTCACCGAGCGGGTGGGCTTAGATCTCATTCCCGCTTCCCCCGATCTAGCCGGGGCCGAGGTAGAGATGGCACGCATGATGGCACGGGAACGGCTTTTGTCCCGCGCCCTCCAACCCCTGTTGCATAGCTATGACTATATCCTCGTTGATGATCCGCCAAGCCTCGGCCTCTTGACGGTCAATGGCTTGACCGCCGCCCACGGTGTCCTGATCCCAGTCCAATGTGAATATCTGGCCCTAGAAGGCTTAAGTATGCTGTTGGGTACGGTCCAACAGGTGCGCGAAGTGCTCAATGATCGGCTGGCGCTGACAGGCGTGCTCTTAACCATGTATGACAGTC
Organism: Caldilineaceae bacterium; assembly: GCA_019637645.1. The sequence goes on along the minus strand of JAHBVH010000010.1, from coordinate 14,912 downwards.
GCACCAATTTAGGCCAACAGATTGTGGAAGAAGTGCGCAACTATTTTCCCGATAAGGTCTTTCGCACCATCATTCCACGCAACGTTCGCCTCAGCGAAGCCCCTAGCTATGGACAGACCATTTTGAGCTATGCCCCGAACAGCCCCGGTGCACTTGCCTACCAAACCTTGGCCGAAGAATTTTTACAGCGAGTTGAAGCCGAGCAAGATCCCAGCGGGAAAGCAGCAGCGGCCACCCCACCCGCAACAACCGCCGACCCAGCCCAGGTAGATGACCAGGTCCATGAGGCCCAACAACCCGAGTGAGGTGTGCATGACCCAAAGCATGAACAACAGCAATAGCCCGAACAACACCCCGGCCCGACGACGCGGGCTAGGGCGCGGCCTAGGGGCCCTGATTGTTGACACCACAACAGCACGCCAGCAAGAACAGGAGGAGGCGCGCCAAGCCGAAGGCGTGCAACTTTGTGCTATTGACGCCATTCTCCCCAACCCGCAGCAGCCACGCACAACCTTTGACGAAACCGCCCTGCAAGAGTTGGCGACCTCTATTCAGACCCATGGCATTATCCAGCCGCTGATTGTCACCGCCAATCCGCAAATTCCCCATACCTATTGGCTCATTGCCGGTGAGCGCCGTTGGCGGGCCGCCCGGCTGGCCGCTTTGACCGAAGTCCCGATTCTCGTGCGCGAGGCTTCGCCCCAGCAATTAGTCGAGCTCGCGTTGATCGAAAATATTCAACGCGCCGACCTGAATCCGATTGAAGAAGGCAGCGCCTACCTGACTCTGGTCGAACAATTTGGGTTGACCCACGCCGAGGTCGCCGAACGGGTCGGCAAAAGTCGCTCCGCGATTACGAATACAGTACGCCTGCTCCAAGCACCCATCAGCCTGCAAAAAGCGGTGACCGATGGGGTGATCTCCGCTGGTCATGCCCGCGCGCTCCTCGCCCTCAAAGAAGCGGACCAACTTGAGCAGATCCTCCAACTGGTCATCCAGCAAGATCTGAATGTGCGCCAAACCGAAGCCTTGGTCAAACGCTTGACGGAAGCAGCCACAACCGAAAGCCCAGCGGAAATGGCCGAGCCAAACGATGATCCGCAAACTGGGCATTTAGAAGCACGCTTCCGTTCGGCCCTAGGCACGCGTGTTAATCTTAGCCGCAATGCCAATGGCAGTGGGCGGCTCGTGATCCATTTTTACAACGACGACGATCTGGACAATCTCTATCAGCTTATTGCTGGTGGTGATGAAGAATAGCAGAAAGTACGCCGTTGCAGGGAGACGACGTTTCCCGCTTTCTTTATAGATCTTCGTGGTCAATCTTGCCTAAAGCGTGATTCAGAGAGGTAACAGTGGAGAGCGGCAGAGCACAAGCAACGCGTCTACAGGTCGGCCCGGCTTCGATCGGCTGGGCGATCCTGGGCGCGAGTTCGCGGGCCCAACAAGTGATGGTCGCGGCAATCCGTGCCCAGCCCGCCGCGCCGAGCATCCATCCTGTCGTCGGTGCCTGGGTGGCTGGGGTCTATAGCCATCATGAACAACGGGCCAAAGCCTTCGCCGAGCAAGCGCATCTCCCCCACTATTTTCTCAATTTAGCCGACCTTCTCGAACGTCAGAATATCCACTGTATCTATGTCGGCAGCCACCCCCGCCATCATTACCCCCTCGTCATGGCCGCGCTCACCGCGGGCAAACATGTGCTTTGCGAAGCACCCTTGGCCTTGACTGTTGCCGAAGCCCAAACCGTACAACAAGCCGCGGCCTATCGCTCGCTCTATCTGGCCGTCAATTACCAACGCCGTGCCGATCCGGTGATTCAGCAGGCGCGGGAATTGCTCGCAGCCGGGGCCATTGGCGACGTGCTCGGTGGACGGATTATTCACGCGCGGCTGTTACATCCCCACCAACAGACATGGCGGCTCAAACGTGGCGGGGGCGGCGTGCTCTTGAGCCAGACGATCCATGCCATTGATCTCTTGCGCTACCTGCTGCAGGATGAGGTGGCGACGATCTTTGCCGCGCAAACGCCAGCGGTCTTAGGCGAAGCGCATGAGCGGGTAGAAGAAAATGTGCTTGCAACGGTGCACATGCAGCGGACCCGGCTGGCCATTCAGCTCCATGCTTCGTTTTTTATTCCCCACTACCCCTCGCTCGTGGAGCTTTATGGTTCCAACGCCGTTTTACAGGTTCATCATTGGGCCGAGGATCAAACACCGAGCCGCCTTCAACTGGTTCGCAATGGCTTTGCCGAAACCATTGCCGTTGCCGATGAACCACCCGATGAGCGCGCCGTGGCCCACTTCCATGCCAGCCTGCGCAGTGGCGCGCCCTTATTCGCCAACGCCGAAGATGGGTGGCGCAGCCTGGGGGTGGTGCTAGCCGCGCAACAATCCCTATGGTCCCAACGGCCCGAAGCCCCTTTGGTGTAACGGCCTGGCTCCCCCAATCGCAAACCGGGTACACCGCGTTGCTCTACGCTCTCGCGAGAGCGCCGTCAGAGTCATCGCGAAGATTAAAAAGGCGGGGCTAGAACCCTTACTTGTACCAGACCTGTCAGGTCCCTAGTCGCCCATTCAACGGCGTAGCGCCTAACCCTTCATTTTGATTGAAGAATTGATCAATATATGCTATCATTCAATCGTGCAAAGACTATACAATTCCTATGCATAAGAGTTCTTGTGCATGCTTGTTTTGCTTCATCGTATCGTGGGTCAGCCAGTAGGGAAGCGATAAGCGCTACTCTAGAGCGAGGAAGATGTGAGTAACGACATTCGGCTGCAGGCGTATCCTACGGTGCCCTTGTACAACATCAAGGCCGTAGAACAGAGCACGCAGATCAGCTCCAGCACCTTGCGTGCTTGGGAGCGACGTTACCATGTTTGCCAGCCAGAGCGTTCCGAAAGTGGCTATCGTCTCTATTCTGATCGAGATATTGCGGTCATCCGGTGGCTCAAGGCGCAAGTCGATGCGGGGATGTCCATCAGCCAAGCGGTGGCCTGGCTAGACAATTTGACGGCCATTGCAGGCACGTTAGCCCATGTAATCTTGCCAGCCAACAAGGAGATCGCCACAACGCCCATGACACCAGTAACGCACCACATGCAGCGGTGCGATTATCAGCTCCTCACCAAGGAATTGCTCAATGCGCTGCTCTGCTTTGATGAAGGCACGGCTGATCGGATCTTGGCCGAAGCTTTTGCCCTCTACCCCATGGAAATGGTTGGAGAAAATCTCATTACGCCAGCCTTGATAGCCATTGGCGAAAGCTGGCACCGCGGCGAGGTTTCGGTAACGCTCGAACATTTTGCCACCGCTTTCTTGCAGCAGCGCCTCGCGGCGATTCTACGTATATCACCGCAACCAACCAAAAAAGATCGGATCTGGGTTGTCTGTGTGCCTGGTGAAGAACATGAAATCGGCGCGCTCTTGCTTACCATCTATTTGCGACGCGCGGGCTTCCAAGCCCAGTTTCTTGGCAAAAATATCAAAGCGCAGGATCTGCTCAAGGATGTCGCGCACTATCAGCCGACCCTGATTCTGCTTAGTGCAACCACCCAGGAAACCGCGGCGGCGCTCCAAGCGTTAACCAATGAGCTAGCAACCTTTACGACATTTCGCCCGAAGATCGGCTATGGTGGTAGAATTTTTCTCCAGCACCCAGAACTACGAAAAACCATCACGGGTATTTACATGGGTGACAGCGCCTACGAAGCAGTCGAAAGCACAATGGAGTTATTGGTTGCCACTTCAGCCCAGAAAAGCCGCGAGCACGACCCGTCGTCTCGACGTAGGCAAGACGTGGCGCTCGATCGCGGCGACGACGACGCTGCCCATGCCCACTTTGGTCAACCCGAATTTGATGCAGATGAATTTGATACTCAATAGCCATGTCTAATCCACCAGCAAACCCAGTCGATCTTGAATTTCAGCAAGAATTGCAAGCCGTCCAGCAAGAGCTCCAGCAAGCACTTGCCGACCTTTATAGCCCACTCGCGGATTTGGCGCATAGCCAGTTCCAACGGGCCCAGCCGCTGACACGCGCCGCGTGGGTTTTGGCCGTCGGCATGGGCGATCCAGATTCGGCTGAACTCCGCCAGCAGCGCCACTGGTTGGCCGCTGCGCAAGAAATGTTATACATTGCCATTCGCACCCACAAATTGCTCTTAGCGCCCTCCGCTGCCCACCAGAGCGAACAGCAGAAGACGATCATGGGCGGTATCATCCTCACCGGTGATTACTGCTTCACCCGTGCCGCAACGCTGGCGGCACAAACGGATCGAGTGGCGGTGGTTGAACTCTTCTCGGAAGCGCTCAAGACGATCAGCGAAGGTTTGCTGCGCAACCTCTTTGCCGAACGGGAGGGCACGAACACAGCAGCCGCAACGGACACCAACTATGACGAGCGCAGTGCGCTCTTTGTCTCGGGCACCCAGGCCGCGGCGATCTTGGCCGCCCTCCCAGCCCCCGCGACCGCCGATCTCGTAGCCCTGGCCCACCAACTGCATCAGCCAACGACCCTGGCCGATCAAGCCACTTTGGCCGCCCACTTGCAACAAGTACGCGCCCTCTCTGCCACCCAACGGAGCCGCTTGGCCGCGTTTCAAAGCTGGCTACCATCCTCCGTATAGATTAACTTCCCCGGGGTTGAACACGTTTAATCCGCCGAATAGGCCATAAGAAGGATTGTCGAATGAGTGAAGGAAATAAGTCGATTGTGATGTATACCACCAACTGGTGCCCCGATTGCTGGCGTGCCAAGCAGGTGATGAATGCGATGAAAGTTACCTACGAGGAGATCAATATTACCCAAGACGACGCGGCGATAGAGTTGGTCATGTCGTTGAATAATGGCAATCGTAGCGTGCCGACCATTGTCTTTCCTGATGGCTCCATCTTGACAGAGCCGAGCACCAGTGCACTGGTACAGAAGTTGCAGACCTTATAGCCAGGCGACGTAAATACATTGTTGATTAAGTTGTTCGGTAGCCCTGGCCTACTGAAGATACAGAAAATATTGCGGGATATGCTGATCGCCCGGCGCTGAAACGCCAGGCTAGTGAACAACGCAGGCTCAAGCCCGCTTCAGTGGGCGCTGTTCACTAGCACCGTCCCTTCAGGGCGGTGCAATTTTATGGCGTGTCGCCCCTAGACCTGACAGGTTTTCCCAAACCTGTCAGGTCTTCACCACGCTGCCGACTTACTCTCCCGCCACATACTCACGCAGTTCGTAGGTGCCACCGTTACGGCCATCCACAAACTTGACTAACAGATGAGGCAAGCCAGTCGCCACCCAGGCTTGGGATTTCTCGGTTGGCGTGGTCACGTCAAGACGCCAAGCTTGGTAGGTACCCGCTGGGGTCTGCACTTCCTCTGTCCTCACCACATGAATCGTCGTGCGTTCTAGTTGGCTGGTGATGGGCAAAAAGCTATTGACCTGAGTCGCATAACCGGCAGCTAGGGGCAAAGTGCGGATCAGGGACAGCAGCGTTCGTTGATCACGCACATCGCTGGGCACATTCACGCGCTCATAAGTAGTTACGTCGCGCGCGGTGGTCAGTTCGAGATCGAGCTGGCCCTGATTATAGGTTGTCTTGACCCGCTGCCATGCTTGATTGCCGCTCAGCAGCCGCTCCAAAGTCGAAACCATGGGTCGCAAACCGGGCATACTCATCTCGACCATAACAAGCTCTTGATCCCCTTGAGCAGCCACCTCCCGGTGCAAGATCCAGCTTTCGCCCCCGCTCGGGTTCATGCCCACCGTATAAGTCATTGTCGCGGTGCCCGCAAAATTCTGGTTACTATCGCTCACTTGGTAGACGCTGCGCTCGCCGTCGGACCAAGGTACGGCCTGCAGTTGCAAGGGTTGGATCGCGGGCTGACCACACGCCGCCAACCAAAGACAAAGCAGGAAAGGCCAAAATACTCCAATACGTTTCACAGTTAGCGTTTCTCCTGCATCCAACGGAGCGCCGCGGCAGCCAGCGCGGCTGCGCCGACGGGCAAAGCATCCTCATCCATGCGAAAATCCGCGCGATGAACGGGGTAGAAGCGATCCCAAGCCGGGTTATGGGTACCAATGCGAAGGAAGTTCCCCGGCGCAACCTGGGCCATAAAGCTAAAGTCTTCGCCGCCCATGCTCATCACCGCTTCTTTGACTTGATCCGCCCCCAGCAGATCCTGGGCGGCAGCCACCATCACCGCCGTCGCTTCCGCCGAATTAATCGTCGGCGGATAGCCGGGCTTCAACGTATACTCGGCTCGCCCGCCCAGTGGTTCCACCACCCGGCAGGCCCGTTCTAGCTCGGCGAGGAGGGTGGCCCGGCTTTCGGCACTAAAGGCCCGGATGGTACCCGTCAGGGTCACGGTATCGGGAATGACATTGTGCGCTGTACCGCCGTGAATGGTGCCGATGGTAATGACACCGGGGTCCAAGGGATTCAGGCGGCGGCTGACCACTTGTTGAATGGCATTGATGACCTGGGCAGCCAGCACAATCGGATCAACTGCCATGTGGGGCCGCGCCGCGTGGCCACCGGAACCATGAATGACCAGATCAAAGCTATCCGCCGAGGCCAACATGGGGCCAACCCGCGTCGCCACCGTACCGGCCAGGTTCGCAGGATCAACATGGATCCCAAAGACGGCATCCAGCCCGGCCAAGGCACCTTCTTCTACCATGCGCATCCCCCCGGACTTGCCTTCGGCATCTTGGGTCTCTTCGCTGGGCTGAAAGAGCAGCCGAATCGTGCCAGGCAAGCGGCCCTCGTCGGCCAACCCTTTGAGGATCGTAGCCGCGCCAAGCAGCATGGCCGTATGCGCATCGTGTCCACAGGCGTGCATAATGCCCGGACGCGTGCTATCAAAGTCAGTCCCGTTGATTTCGGTAATGGGCAGGGCGTCCATATCGGCCCGTAGCCCCACGGTTGGCCCGGCTTCGCCACGAATATGCCCAACCACACCAGTCTTGGCGACTTCGGTTTCGGCCTCAATGCCAAGATCGGCTAGGGTCGCGTTGACCAACCCCGCGGTGTGGTGTTCGGTAAAGCTCAATTCGGGATGCCGATGAATTTCCCGGCGCCATGCGCGGATATGTTCATGGATCGCCTTGGCCCGTTCGAGTAGTTCTTGGGGCGCTACAGGTTGCGTTGTCATCGAAAATGCCTTTCTACTTACGGTGGGGGTTGTGGATCGGTATAGGATAGTGAAGATTATAGGGTGATGGGTGACTGGTGAAACATAAATACGCCGCACAGATCATGTTTCACGCAGCCCATTCAGCTACTGTAAGCGAGGCCGCCGCACTCGTTGGGGATAGTGTCCTCGGATATCGGTGAGCAGAATCGTTGCCAGATCGTGGACACCACGCCAAGCATCACGCGCGAGATTGACCCGGCGGGTCTCTTGATAGCTCCAGGTGATGGGCACTTCGGCAATGCCATAGCCCAGCCGTTGCGCGACAAATAAAAGCTCAACATCAAATCCGCTGGTAACACTAGGCGCCTGTAGGACCCCCAGCCGATCGGGGTGATAGCGTTGTAGATGGTCGAGCGTCGCCAAGGCCGCATCACGCCGCATGGCTTTAAAGCCACATTGGGTGTCGGTTAAATAGAGCCCGATCATGAGCGTGCGGAGGGCCACTTGGCCCCAACTGAGCAAGTAACGCCCCAAGGGTGCGCCAGGCCGCACGAGGCCACGGCTGCCAATGGCAATGTCAGCGCCTTGCTGAATAGCGGCCAAGAGAGCAGGGGCATAGGTAATGGGTGTCGCCTGATCCATATCAGTAAAGAGCACAAGCTCACCCTGGGCGGCTTCGATGCCAGCAATGATCGCGGCAGCTTTGCCCTTATGGGGAATGGTGATCACTCGCGTCGCCAAGGGGCGAGCCCGTTGGGCCGTCTCATCTTCACTGCCATCGTCCACCACCAAGAGTTCGATCGGGTAAGGCTGTTCGGCCATCCAGGTCGTCACTCGCTCCAATTTACCGGCGGCAATCGCCTGGGCTTCGTTATAGGCCGGGATAATAATCGTGAGTTTGTTCATAGATGTTTGCGGAGATAGCGCAGGCTATGTTGGGCCAGTGCCTCGGGGCTGGCAGCTAATGGACGCCATACACAAGCCGCCCCAGCCAATTCGCGAATGGCATGACCAAAGGATTCAACTACGATCTGGCCTTGGTAGTCAATATCGCGCAGCGCGCCAAAGACCGACGGCCAAGCCACCTGCCCTGTACCCACAGTACCGCGGTCATTCTCACTGGTATGAAAATGTTTGAGGTGGCGACCCGCCAAGCGAATCGCTGCCGCCGTTGACTTCTCTTCGATGTGCATGTGAAAGGTATCCAGCAGGAGACCCACCGCCGGGTTGGCAACCGCCTCGACCAGCCGTACGCCATCGGCCACGGTGTTGACCAGAAAGGTTTCAAAACGGTTCAGCGGTTCCAGGGCCAGGGTAATACCGCGGTCCGCCGCAAATTCCCCCGCGGCTTGCAAGCCAAGCACACAAGAATCCCATTCGGCCTGGGTATAGCCCCGCCCCCGTCGCTCACCGACTGGCACGGCCAATGGCCCACAGACGATGGTTGCCCCCACCTGGGCCGCAGCAGTGATGATCTGTTGTAGATACGTAACGCCAGCCAGCCGGGCGGCCTCATCGATCAAATTCACAGCCGCAGGCAGAGCAGTGCTGACAGTGCAACTCAGCCCTTGCGCACGGAGTGCTTGGGTAACTGCCGCCACGTCGAACCCATCGGCGGCAAAGAGCGGTAGCTCGACGCTATCATAGCCCATTTCTTTGATGTGGGGCAGTAAGGCCAGTTCCGCTGGGCCGACCTGGCCATTCCAAACCATCAGGTTGATACCGATCTTTGGCATGGTAATCCCTTCTCTGATTCTTGTGAAATCAACCCTTTGTTATATAATCATACGTTCGCACGATGGCGGCTGTTGCAGCAGAACCATTTTTCCGCTCCTTTGAGCAAGGAACGCCTAACCATATCAATATCATAAGGAGTTCAGTGTGAATGCGCAAGCTGTGGGATCGCCAATGCCGGAAGTACGGCTTTTCTGGGAGTTGGCCCGGCGCTCTTTCCAACGGCATTTGACCTACCGCGCGGCGACCATTGCCGGCTTAGCCACCAACCTTTTCTTTGGCTTTTTGCGGGTGGCCGTGATGGTCGCTTTGTATGGCTCGCATACCACCGTAGCCGGGATGGATTTGCCCGCGGCGATTACCTTTACGGGCTTGGCTCAAGCCGTGATCGCCTACCTCAGTATCTTTGGCTGGTATGACCTGATGCGTTCGGTCAATAGTGGTGAGGTCGCCAGCGATCTGCTCAAGCCGCTTGGCTATTTTCGCTTTTGGCTCGCCCTCGATCTCGGACGAGCATTGGTCGCTTTTCTCCTGCGTGGGGTGATGATGATGCTGCTCTATTGGCTCTTCTTTCCCATCACCGCGCCGACCCTGCCCAGCCAATGGATTGCGCTGATCTTTGCCTTTAGTTTCAGTTGGTTGTTGAGCTTTGCGTGGCGCTTTCTGGTCAATCTTGCCGCCTTTTGGACCCCCAACGCCATTGGGGTGGGGCGCTTTGCCTTTGGGATCGCCTGGGTGCTTTCGGGCTTTTTCATGCCACTGCGTTTCTTCCCCACGTGGTTCCAAACCTTCTGTCATTGGACGCCATTTCCGTCCATGGTCAATACGACCATTGAGATCTATTTGGGTTTGCTCACCGGCGGGGCTCTCCTCCAGGCCCTGGCGGCGCAGGTGCTGTGGACCGTGATCCTGATCAGCATTTGCTATCTTACCCTCCGGGCAGGCGTCCAAAAATTAGTGATTCAGGGTGGCTAGCCAGCCTGCTATTCAACTACAGAGAAGGAAACAGAGCGATGGCCCACCTACGCTTTACGCTGGCCGTTTATCTTCGCCTGCTGGCGATCCAAATTCGAGCCCAATTGCAATATCGCACGGCGTTTATCCTGGAAGTGCTCTCGTCGGGGATCACGCTCTTTCTCTTTTTTGCCTCCATTGCCTTTGTGCTGCAACGCTTTGGCACCTTGGGCGGCTGGACCCTTGGAGAGATCGCCTTTTTGTGGGGCACCGTGGAATTTGCCTTTGGCCTCATGGATATGATCTTTAGCGGCTTCGACCCGGCCACCTTTGGCAAACAGGTGCGCCAAGGCTTGTTTGATCAGCTCCTGTTGCGCCCCGTCAATCTCACCATGCAAGTATTGGGGAGTGACTTTGTCTTGCGCCGCTTGGGGCGGATTACGCAAGGGCTAATCATCTTCGCTGTGGCGCTAGCGCTGGCCGACATTCACTGGACAGTGGGCAAGGTGCTCTATCTGCCGCTGATCATCGTCGGGTTGGTCTGCTTCTTTGGCGGGCTCTTTATCATGGGCGCGACCTTCACCTTCTGGACGGTCGAGTCCGTCGAAGCGGTGAACATTCTCACCTATGGCGGCAGCGAAATGATGGCCTACCCCATGCACATCTACCCCGATTGGCTGCGGCGCACTTTCACCTATGTGGTGCCCGCGATCTTTCTGAACTACTATCCGGCTCTTTACATTTTGGACAAGCCCGATCCGCTCGGCCTACCCGCCTTTTTGTCTTTTATTTCCCCCATAGTCGGCGCCGGAATCCTGCTGGCGGCATTGGCTTTCTGGCAGTTTGGCATCAAACACTATCAAAGCACCGGCAGTTAGCGCCAATCCCGCCTTTCTAGAAACGAGGTTCGACGATGACAGCGACCGCAAAGCCAGCGTTCACCCACGCCCCAGGGTTACCGTGGTTACAGGAATCACGCCGCGTCGCCGTGGAAGAGTTTGTTTCTGCCCACCAAGGACGTCCGTGGCGCATCAAAACAAGCCGTGATCTACACGACTTAGCATCCCACCCCTGTGCCCTGTTGGCGGATGATACCCAGACTGTTTTTATCAAAGTTTGCCAAGCCGCTAATGCCCTTGATCAGCTCACCGTTGAAGTAGCTGGCCTCCGTGCACTGTCTACCCGCGCGGGTGTCCAAACCCCCATACCCATCGGGTTGCTACCAGTGGAGGGCGCTGTCCTCCTCGTATTGGAAGCTGTCCAAGCGGTTGAGCACGGCCCCCACCAGTGGCGACAGATCGGCCAGACCTTGGCGCGGCTACATCAGCATAAGGGGTCGTATTGCGGCTGGGAAACCCAAGGCTACTTTGGGCCGCTCTATCAAGATAACCGTCCCTTGGCCGATTGGCCCACCTTTTTTGCCGAACGCCGCCTCTGGCCGCGTTTCATGGCCGCGATTGACACCGGACATTTACCAACCCCCACCATCCGGCTAGTGGAGCAATTGCTTGCGCGGCTGCCCACACTCTGCGGTCCGTCGATTGCACCAGCGTTGCTCCATGGCGATGCACAACAGAACAACTTTATTAGCACAGCAGAGGGCACGGTAGTAATCGACCCCGCTGTCCACTATGGACACCCCGAAGTAGACCTTGCGCATCTCGACTATTTTCAGCCAGTGCCAGACGACGTCTTCGCGGGCTACCAAACCGAGTCACCGCTGGATCCAGGCTTTTGGGCGCGCCGCGCGTTGTGGCGTATACCGACCCACCTAGCCATGGTTGCTGTCGGTGGGGCGGCTTATGTTGGACAACTAACGGCTGCGCTGGAACAGTATGTGTAACGTCTAACAGAGTAGCCAGCTACCCTGGCGAAACTTCATCAGTTCTCCACAATTCACGGATAAGTATTGGATACTCTTAGAATACGATATTGCTAGTAGCTATAGAAAAGCAGCGGATACACGTATCTAGACAACCGGCAACTGTCGTTAGCGACGCGGGGCAAGCCCGCCGAAAAGAGGAGAATTACCATGCAAAAAAAGATACCGGCCATATTCGTAGCAGCCTTGATCATCCTGGCGCTACTGGTTAGCTGTGGCCGCAGCACCCTCACCTTGCCGTCCACCACCGAAACGAGCGCGACCAACACAAGTAGCATAAACACAGCCAGCGCGACGAGCAATCCACACACAAGCACGATCACGACGACCACGGCGCTGGCCAACAACACGCCTAGCCACACTGCAGCCACCGATGAACAGTGGGAAAGTGCCGCCGAAGTGCCCATCACCTTACAGGATGATGCCAGCATGATCGCGGGCGAGGGGGCAACCGTAGACGGCAATATCGTTACCATTACCAGCGCGGGCACCTACCGTCTCAGTGGCACCTTGACCGATGGCCAAGTGGTTGTCGATACGAAGGATGAAGAGGTTGTACGCTTGATCCTCAGCGGGGTCAATATTCATCACAGCAGCAACGCGGCCTTGGCGATCCTCAATGCCGAAAAGGTGGTGATCGTCCTCGCGGATCAGAGCGAAAACTATCTGTCCGATGGCGCGACCTATCTCTTTCCCGACGCCGAGACCGATGAACCCAACGCCGCCCTCTTTAGTGATGTAGATCTTACCATCACGGGAACGGGCGCGCTGACGGTCGATGCCCTGTACAACGATGGCATTGCCAGCAAAGATGGCCTCGTGATCGACGGCGGGATCATCACCGTCAATGCCGCGGACGATGGCATTCGGGGCAAAGATTATCTGGTAATCAACGACGGCCAATTGACCATCAACGCCCAAGGTGATGGTCTTAAAGCCGACGAAGATGAGGACACCACCAAAGGCTACATCACCATTGCCGCAGGGCAGTTCACTATTACCGCCGGGGGCGATGCTATTACCGCCGACAACAATGTCGCCATTACTGGGGGCGAATTTATCCTGACGACCGCGGGCGGCAGCAACGCCGTCATTAGCGAAGATCTCTCGGCCAAAGGGATCAAAGCCGCAGTGGCCGTCGTCATCGACGGGGGCAACTTTACCATCAATGCCGCCGATGATGGGCTACATTCCAACACCGACCTCGTGATCAACGGCGGCACCTTTACCATCGCCAGCGGGGATGACGCCATCCATGCCGATGGGGCGGTTGTCATCAACCAAGGGGAGATTCAGATCACTCAATCGTATGAGGGCATTGAAGGCGCAACGATCACGATCAATGACGGCACGATCCATCTCGTCTCCAGCGATGACGGGATCAATGTGGCAGGCGGGAACGATGCCGAAGGCACGAACCAACCACGAGGTCCCCGCGGCGGGCAGAGCGATCCGACGACCTATCGCGGGAGCAACTATCTTTACCTCAACGGTGGCTATATCGTGGTCGATGCCAGCGGCGATGGGATCGATGTTAACGGAGCGATTGTCATGACAGGCGGGGTTGTCATTGTCAATGGGCCGACGATGCAGATGAATGGGGCGTTGGACTATGACGCCTTCTTTCAACTGACGGGCGGTTGGCTGGTGGCGGCGGGCAGTTCGGGCATGGCCCAGGCACCCGGTAACGCGTCTACCCAGCCGGCGCTCTTGATCAACTTGACGGCGGCGCAACCAGCCGGTACGCTAGTCCATCTCGAAGATAGCGCAGGCAATGACATCTTGACCTTTGCCCCCATGAAGGGCTATCAGTCGATTGCCTTCTCCTCGGCAGAACTCGTCACCGGCGAGACCTATACCCTCTATCTGGGTGGCAGCACAACCGGGACAGCGCAAGACGGGCTCTTTCAGGGGGGTGATTACACCGCAGGCACCGAATATACAAGCTTCACCGTGAACAGCACCGTCACCACCATGGGCAACACCGGGCGACGGTAACCGAGAACAAAGCTTGACCAAGCAGGACAGAAAGGGGTACGAAGAAAAACTTCGTACCCCTTTCTGTCCTGCCGGATCATGATCCCGCCAAGTTAACTGGCGCGTTGGCGCCAGAGGAGGTAGATAAAGAAGGGTGCGCCGACCGCCGCTGTAATCAACCCACAGGGCAGTTCAATCGGGGCAAAAACCGTCCGCCCCACCAAGTCCGCGGCAACCACAATAAACGCGCCCAACACGCCCGAGGTGGGCAGCAGACCAATGTGATCGGGCCCAACCAACCGCCGTCCAATGTGGGGGGCGATCAAGCCGACAAAGCCAATCGTACCGGCAGCAGCAACAGTTGCCCCGGCCAACGCCACCGCCGTGACCATTAACAACGCCCGTTGCCACGCCACCCGCGTCCCCAAACCCCGTGCAACCTCTTCACCCAGATTGAGCGTATTCAGATCGCGGGCCAGGAGAAAAGCTAGCGGGACAAAGAACAGGATCCACGGTAGTAACGCCCAAAACTCTTTCCAAGAACGTGCATAGACGCTGCCCGTCAGCCAAATCAGGGCGCGCTGGACATCGTAGACATCGCCAAAGGTGATCATCAGCGTGGTCAGCGCACCGGTCACCGCGCCTAGGCCAATCCCAACCAGGATCAAGCGCAAGGGCGAGTCACCCCCGCGCCAAGCGAGCAGGTAGATCAGAACGGCGACCAAGAGCGCGCCGCCAAAAGCAGCTAGCGGAATCATCCCCCCTGGCACATCCTGCACCACGACAATCAACGTTACCGCCACGAGGCCCGCGCCCGCGCTGATGCCCAAAATGTCGGGCGTGGCCAGGGGGTTGCGTGTCAGCCCTTGCATAATCGTCCCCGAGATCCCCAGGGCCAAGCCAACCAAGGCCGCCACCAACATGCGTGGCAAGCGCAACACATTGACGATAAAGTTAAAATCTTTGTTATCCGTTGGCAGATGGAAGACCGTCTTGATCACATCTAGCGGTGCAATGGGATATTCCCCCACGCCAATGTTGATCACCATAATAGCCAAAGTCGCGGCAACGGCCAACAACAGCACCAACGGAACTCGTCGATCCAGACGAAACGAAAGGGGAAGCAGCGTAGGGCGAATGACGAGCCAAGGTTGGTTCGTCATTGATCGCTTGTTGATAGTCATTTATCAATAGTCCTTGGTCATTGGTCATTGGTCATTGGTCATTG
>JAHBVH010000001.1 GCA_019637645.1 Caldilineaceae bacterium | reverse complement strand
CCACAAACTTGGGCAAGGACTGAGGCTCTGGCCCCGTATGAAAAATGATAGCCAAGCCGCGCTCATTGGCAAAGTCATAGATGGGCCACCACGGCGCTTCACGGAGCGGCCACGGGGTATAGGGTGGATAGAGCTTGATCGCAGCAAATTGCAACTTATCGATCGCGCGCGCCAGCTCCGGCACCATCCGTTCCGGCATTAGCGGTGACACATAGGCAAAGCCGATAAAGCGATCTGGGTGCTGTGCCACGAAGCGGGCGGTGAGATCATTGCCCGTGGTGCCGTCGGGGTAGAAGATATCAAAGACACAGGCGCGGTCGATCCCAGCCCAATCCATCGCCTGCAACATGGGGGCCGGATCATCGGCCATGCCATAGCGATCCCAACGCCCCACATGGCCGTGGAAATCGATCACTGTGGTCCCGTCAATCATGCTGCCACCCCCTGTCCACTCCCCTGTAAAATCCGTTCGACATTCCCAGCACAAATCAAAGCTAGCTCGGCCTCACGCAGCTTGGTATGGTGCAGATAAAAGAGCATTGGCCCCATGGCATAACGCGCAAACCAGGAGCCGTAGATTAGCCGCTGTGCGCCAAACTCGGCACAGAGGGCTTCGATCTCGCCAATCGGTTCATAGCGGCTCAGTTCCAAGTGCAGATCGGGCAGCGCCCTGAGTAACGGACGCGCCAATAGATGATGAACATAGTGCGCGCCCACCCCAACTGTCACGAGATCAGGGTAACCTTGTAAGGTCGTCACCAGATCATCGGCGGGCAAGGTGGGCAATGGAATCCAAACCGGGATATGTTCTTGGCTCAGCCAACCCAGGAGGTCCGCAAAAGCCCACGGGCGAAAGGGCAGCCCAACCGACCAAGTGTCGTGTAGGCGCACCGAAGTGATCCGCCCCGCGGCATGCAAGGCTTGGATCTGGGCCAACGACGCGGGCGTCGGCATCACCGACCATTGGGGCACTAGGCGGCCATCGGTGCCCAGCCAAGCCTCTAGAGCCAGATTGCCATCTACGGGACTAATGTCATCCGTCTGGGCATGATAGATCAGCGCGCGGTCTACCCCATGTCGATCCATTTCAGCCAACAAGGTTTGGCGATCCGAGCAGGCTGGCGGCTCATCATGGCGGTCACCCACCCGGACATTGGCGTCAAAGACCGGGACGCGCGCCTTAAAAGTAAGGGTAGTCATGGTAATATCCAATTCTTTACACGGCGAAGTTACATAGCAGTGGGGGCATGATTATTGTACACGCAGCCGGGCCCAACGGACATGGGTGAGGCTGGCATAGGTACACCACCAACTGGCATAGAGCTCACCGCTTTGCGTTGCCATGAGCGTTGGTGCGCCAAAGGCAATGGTGTCGTGGCTGCGCGGGTATTTATCGGGCGAACTGAGGCCGATAGTTGTCCAGCCCGTAGCATCCCACAGTTGCACTTGGTTTTCCAGATCCCAGCTTTGGCCCAAATCAGGGGACAGCGCGACAAAAAAGCCAGGCTGTTCGCCTTCGCGCCGGGTGTAGACAGCGGCCAAGGTGCCATCGGGCAGTTGGGCGGGCCAGTTAGTCTGCCCAGGGAGAGTAGTCGCTTGCGGCATGGGCCACTGCGTGGCGGCAGGGTCGGTGATGGCGGTATGGATAGGCAGGTTTATCGCGCCCTTGTCGGGCTGGGTCATATCAGCTGCCCAGTACAAGGTGAAGAGGCGGTCATCATGAAGGCGAATGGTTTTGCCATGCCAAAAGCCTTTGCCACTGGCTTCCCCATCAGCCATGATGGTCATAGGACTCCAACTCTCGCCACGATCCGCCGAGGTCATCGCCAACATGATCGGCTTATAGGGACGGTCATCGTCGTAGGCGTGCCACTGGTCAAAAGTTGCTAACCAACGCCCGTCAGCCAGCTCGGTAATGGTGCTCGCTGGCGTGGCGACCACGCCTGTTGGCAAGGTGATGGGCTGGGGTAGACTCCAACGATGGCCACCATCCTGCGAGAAGAAGAGAATGGGCTCGTTGGGTATCAACCCACCACTTGGGCTAAACATGGTCTGGTCGGCATTGGAACGGTCGGCGCGAAAGGCAAAGACCACGAGAGTACCGTCCCGCAATTGTGACAGGAAACCATCATGGTAGGAATAGGGCCGGTCATCGCCCACACGGTCATGGACAAAGCCCGCGTGCTGCCAAGTGACACCGCCGTCCAGCGAGCGGGCGACGGCAATATTGGCGTTGGTGGCGTACATGCCATGCCCCTGCTGGTAGGTAGCAATATACTCTTGCTCGGTTAATTGCAGCGGGTGGGCATGGGAAGCAAAAACATGATAGTGAGCTGGATCGGGGTTGATATATAGAATCCCACTGTCAACGATCGTCAAGCTAGCCATTCGTTTTCTCTCTATTTCTCAACCTTAGGTTCTACTTTATTGATGTAGAAGTTACGCACTTAGACCAGACCTGCCAGGTTTGTTAAACCTGGCAGGTCTCTAGCTACCCAGCCAAGTGCGTAACTTCTATGATGATTGGTCGACGCCAATTCGCGATGACAATGGCACAACCTACATTAATGACCAAGTCAAGCTCACGCCACGCGCCAACGTGTATAGGCGGCGTGGGTGATGCCATCCTGTGCAGTAAACCAGTAGCAGGTAAAGAGCGACCCATCAGGGAACTGAACCGTGATGGGATAACCCAGATCGGAGCCACCGCGCCGCGGTTCGTGGCCCACCAAGTTAGGCCACAGCGTAGAGACCGCGCCGCCATCGTCGCGCAGGACAATGGTCTTGGCACTTTCCCAGGTGCGCCCGTTATCATTGCTTAACACGGCGTGGATACCCATGGGATCCCAGCGATAGGTGACGCCACAGAGAAGGCGGCCATCTTGCAGTCGCAAGATGTGCGCCGGGTAGCCTTTGATGGTCGTGGCAAGGGGCTGTGACCAGCTCCGGCCTCCATCCTCAGACCAACTCTCCAGCAAATAGCCATCCGTCAGCTTGCCACGCGCAGCATGACGGATGAGCGCCAGCACACGCCCAGGTGTCACCTCGATCAGGCCGACTTCGTCGCCGTCCACGCTGGCAATGCTAGAAGCCATTGGCAGCAGTCGCCAATTCTCACCGGCGGCATCCGCGCGAAAGATAAAAGTTTGGCCGCGGGTCCCGTCTTGGTTACGGCCATAGACCGGCAGCAGAATCGCCCCATCGGTCAGCTGCACCGCGCGTGGGAAAGCAGTCAGCCAGCTAAAGCCGGGCACATGCCACTCCTGGCGTGTCCAAGTGCGCCCTTGGTCGCGCGAGCGTTGGACAAAGAGCTTGGGCAGGCCGACGACAACCTCTTCGCCGCGCAGATTCGGGTGATCGCGCACAGAAAGCCCCAACGCCTCGCCTTCGGCACGCCGGTCGCGCGGCCAGACTTCAAAGCCCACGGTACCTGCCGCTACATAAGAGCCATCGGGCATGATGGCCGCAAAGCGATCATAACATTCCCGCGGTTGGCTGGCGGGCCAAGTGAAGGGAATGGTCGAATCCTCACTCTGGCGAAAGGTTTCCCCTTGATCATCCGAGACGAGGACAACCCGTTCCCCCAAGCCATAGTGATCGGCAAAGGGTGAAACCAAGGCCAACACCGCTAAGCGGCCATCGGGGAGCAAAGTCGGCACTGGCCCAATGACATAGTGACCAGGCCGCTTATATAGAATACCATGCTGCATAGGTCTGTTTCCTTTGGTTACGCGCATGGAGGGCTTACGCAGCGCCAAACCTGACAGGTTTAAGCAACACGCTCAGCTCGTGTAAGCCCTCTTTGGTTTACTGATTATATAGAACTTTTAGCATAGCCCCAGTTGTTCTAAGCGCGCCCGGATCGCTTCGACCATCCCTGGGTGAAATTGCAGACGACCGGCGGCGTCCAGCTGCTGCGTATCGTAGAAGGAGGCCGTTTCATAGAGATTATAGCCCGCCACGTTGGACTGATTGTAGACCTGCTCTAGGCTATCCGCATGCGCTTTACCATCGCGGCTCCACCACATATAGCGACGCAGGTGGGCCGGAATCGCGTGAGCTGCGGCTGCGGTGAGCATGGTCTGGACAAGCGGATCAGCCAGGGCGCGCTCGGGCGTCCAGGCTGCGCCCATCAGTTGCACCTCGGCAGGCAACCCTTCGCGCAGCCAACGTTGCCAGTGAAAAGCAATATGACCGGGGCGTGTCCGCCAACGCGCTTGGGGTGCGTCGGGCCGAAATGACTCAAACTCCAAGTGCAGATGTAGTTGCTTACCCGCCGCGGCCAACCGCTGCTTGGCCGCGCGCAAGAAGCTATCATAGAGATCGCCGCGTACCTCCCCTAGCAATTCCGGATCATAGCGTTCCAGCGCCGGATCGCGCCCATAGCGTCGCGCATATTCCTGGCGCACTGGCTCATTAAACCCATAAAGTTCGGGCGTGTCGGTCCATGATGAATGGTTGGAGATGCGCACATCCACCCCATCCACCCCGGCCGCGAGGCAGTCGCTGATCCAGCCCAGCCAATAGGCTTGTACATCAGGGTAGCCTTCGCAGAGTGAGCCCGATAGATATTCGTTACGCCCGCGCGCAAAGGCGATCACACCATCCCGACAAAGCGGGGTATCGGGGAAGAGCGTAGAGACCGTACAGTCCCCAATGCCCCGCTCGCGACAATGGGGGCAGAGTGGCTGCTGGTTGTTGACATCGAGACAGACATAGGCATCGCCAATCCCAGCATCAAAGGCAAGATCATCGCTACGGAAATCGCGCTGTCGGCGCCAGACGGCCTTGTGGCTGCCGACCACAATGGGAAGGGGGCGGTCGTCCGGGCCAAAGGCTTGCACCATTGCCACCGCCGTGTTACGGAAGGTGCCGGTGTCGTCAGCCAGGTTGGTCGTCACCGCGATAAAAGGATCGCGCAACTGAAGGCCGGTAAGATTCAAGACACGAATCGGATCGCCCAGGCTGGTTACAGGGTTGCCAAAGATATCGACGACTGCACGCGGCGCGTGGATCACCTCCTCAGTGACTTGGAAGGCGAGTTCCTGTTTGCGATAGCTGCGATTATCGGGGCTTGTCCAGATTTCGAGGTGCTCAGGCCGAATGCGGATGGGCGTCATGTCGCGCTGGCGGAGTTGGATACGTGTGATCGGTAGATCGGCTATCCCAGCGGGAAGGTCGCCGGTACGAACACGGACCCGTAGCTCGGGGCGGGCCTTCACCCACGCTTCCACCTCGGGGTAGACACCGCTCAGACAGGGCAAGCCTGGATTGGCTACGGCTTGGGGGCTGGCCGGGTGTACGGCGTTGCTCATACCCGTCTCATAGGGTTTGATAATGGCGAAGAATTCCATCCCCCGTTCGCGCACCATGCGGCTGATGAGCGGCATGGGATCGCCCAAGGTTGCCAACGTCTGGCGTATGCTGGGGGAACTTTGGGCAAAAATCTGCCACATGCCAGCCAGCGCATAGTAGTTATAATAGACCCGCTGGACACCGAGCCACTGAAAACGATCGAGCAGCTGAGTCAGCAGGTCCGGCGTAAAGGGGATATGCAGACAATCATCGGGAAAGTCGATGGTCGTCGCGAGCAGAAAGGGGCGCGCGGTCATGGAGATGCCTCTTCGTGGGTATGGGTATTACTGAGCAACGTCAATATAGCGCGCGTTGATCTGGTTGTCATGCGCCTGCCACGGTGAACCGGCTTGGTTCGAATCGTAGACTAACAACAGCTTGCCGGGTGCCACCTCGCGCAGACCGCTATAGCAGGTGCTACTCCCGCTAAAGATGGTGGTAGGTTGGCCCCAGATATAACCACTGCCATCTAGGCTGAACATGATGTCCATGGTTGGGCGGCCAAAGCTACAGGCCAGCGTCCCATTCTGCATGAGGCAAAGCTCGGGATCGACACTGTAGACGCCCAGATTTTCCGGCGCGCTCCAGCTTTGCCCATTGTCGAGCGAACGGGCCTGATACATGGGGTATTTGCGTTCATAGCCGCCCCCCGTGCGCATGACCGCCAGCAAGCTGCCATCCGCTACCCGCGCCAACACTGGTTCGCAAAAGCCTTCCCCGGGGAGCTCGGGATCATAGGCGATCGTGCTGACATAATCCCAGCTTTGGCCCTCATCTTGCGAGCGGATCAACATGGCGTTATATTTTTCCTGCCCTGCCAAATGACCATAGAGCGTTGCCAAGAGCGTGCCGTCGGGTTCGCCCAAGACCGACCGATGCAAGACCATGCCGCTCACGCCTTCTGGCCGCACCCGTGGCGGCGGAATATTCACGCGGTATGGTTTGGGTTCGGACCAAGCAGCGTCCCCAGGTTGCCAGTCGCTGGTCATCCCATAAAGTTGGCCGTCCTCACGTAGCCACAGGATATAGCTAAAGACACGCACCCGGCCAGCACGCAATTGGACGGGAAAGCCGTGATGAGCTGGGATGGGAAAAGGCTGCCAAGTGAGGCCCGCGTCAACCGAACGAAGCCAAGCGGCACCTTTTTCATGCCGGATGGCTTCAATCGCATCATCGACGGTGGAGTTAAATTCTAGCAAGCTGCCATCCGCCAGAAAGAAAAGGCAGGGGAACCAATGGCGACGGTCTGGCGTCGAGATGCGCCAAGGGGGACTACTTATCAAAGCCGGACTTTGCCTTAACGTAGACACGGCTGCTCCTTTGCATAAACAAGTTGCTTGCATTGATGTGTCAACGGCCGCCTGAAAAGCCCGGCCTGCTGACACATCAATGCGAAAAAGTTGGGTAACGACGACCATATCCCCCATTCGCTTCGGCGCGGGGAGGCGCGGCTGTCCTTAGGGACGGTCTCTTGGTTTTCGCTTTAAGCCGGATACTCAATCTTGATCGTATCGAACTCAATCACCCCATTGGGTAAGTAGGCATAGTCTGGCTCATAGTCCCGATGGGTGCGCAGGCGATCTTTGTCTTCGTAGGGGATACCGATGGGGACGACATCCAGGGGAAAGAGGACAATGATCAGATCACAGTTGACATCCTTGAGCGCGTCGCGAATATCACCATAACCATAGAATTTGGTCAGATCATGGCGGCCTCCCACACAGAGCCACTGGGCCGGATCATCACTGAGATACAGGGTCTGCTCACTCCAATCAGGCGTTACTTCTAAAGACTGTCCCGTCAGGACAAAGTTTGGGCGCGTGTCACCCACATCGGCCTGCACCCATAGCGTGAGCTTGGCCCCTTTCAGATCGACATTGCCCCGCAGCCGCACAGTCATGGTCGCGTTGGTGAGATCGCGATCTTTGTTATCCGCCAGAAAGCGATTGACCCCCACCGCTTCGGCAAAGGCTTCGGTGTAATGCTGCTGGTGGGTGTAGAGATAGGTGAGCAGGTGTAAATAACCGGCCCCCGGCGCGCTGTGGTTAGGATCGACGCGCCAGGGCCCACGCGTGATCAAAACGCCATCCTTCAACTCGGGCACATGAGAGCCTGTTCCCCAGGCACACCAGCCACCTGGACCATGATCGAATGTTTCAATATAAGGCGTGCGATCCACTGCGGACTCCTTTGGTGATAAAGATAGGGTTAGTTCCACTCATACACGGCCCCAAGGAAGCCAGCTTCGCGTTGTTGCAGACGCGTATAGAGGCCGGGGCCGTCTTCGGGGATGAAGCGATGGGTAATTGCGGGTGCTAGGGTAAATTTGCCCTGCCCCAATAGATCCAGACTTTGGCGGGTGTTGTCATGGAGGCTAAAGCGCCAAATATGCGCGGGGTAGCTCTCGGCAGGGTCGTTGGAACAGCCCACCAAGTGCAGCTCTTTGCTGTGAAAATTCTTCAGGTAGGCTTGGTGCAGGCGCGCCGCCATGGCAGGATCAGGCGGATCGGGCCGGTAGATGCCCAGAATTGCCACCCGTCCCCAACGCCGCGTCAATTCCATGGCCTGGACCAGCCCATGATAGCTGCCGGTCGCGTCAATGGTGACATCAATCCCTTTATCACCCACAATGGCCGCCAAGGTTGTCGCAAAGTCCGCGGCCAAGGGATTCAGCGCATGCTGAACCCCCATCTGCTGCGCGGTTGCCAAGCGTGCAGCATCGGTGTCCAACACAACCAAGGGAATACTGAGGGCAGTCGCTAAGGCACTGCCCATCAGCCCGACAACACCTTGCCCGACGACGCAGGCGGTTTCGCCCAGCCGATAGTCACACAGGCGCAGGGCATGGAGCACCAAGGTGGGCAAATAGGCATAGGCGGCCTGATCAAAAGAGAGCCCCGCGGGGATGGGCAAGGCACCCGCAACCGGGGTCAAGACATATTCATGATGCGGCCCGCTGGTACGTACTCGGTCGCCAACTTGCAACGTATCCACCCCAGGGCCGACAGCTTCGACAAAGCCAGCGCCTAGATAACCAATATTAGGCCCGGCCCCAGCCAGATAGCGCATGACTTCGCTGCCTGTGCTAATGGCAGTTGTCACATGACGTACCAAGACTTCCCCTGGTCCAGGGGTAGGGATCGGCAAGTCTTGCAAGGTAAGGTCACGGGGGCCGGTCAGAACAAGCGCTTTCATGGGTTGCGCTCCTTTGCGAAAGATAGCTAGGCCGCGAAACCTGACAGGTTTTGAAAACCTGTCAGGTTTATCATACCCACATTTTCGGTTTGAATTACTTTGTGCGGGGATCGAGTGCATCCCGCAGGCCATCGCCGATAAAATTAATCGCCAGGACGGTGAGCAAGATCATGACGCCGGGCGGCATCCAGAACCAAGGATTCTCCTGGAGACGACTGAGCGAACGGGCCGCGTTGAGCATATTGCCCCAACTGGGGGTAGGCGGCAGCACGCCAAAGCCGAGAAAGCTCAGTGCCGCTTCCGTTAGGATCGCGCCGGCGACGCCAAAGGTGGCGGCCACCAAGACCGGTGCCAGCGAATTAGGCAAAATATGGAGCAACATAATCCGCCAGTCGGTGACGCCAATGCTCTGGGCAGCCCGAATGAAATCCCGCTCACGGACGGATAGAATCTGGGCGCGTAGGAGGCGCGCCATGCCTGTCCAGCCCAAGACACCAATCACGGCCATGACGTTGTAGATACTTGGCCCCAAAATCGAGACCACCGCCATGATAATGACCAAGCTAGGGATGGTCATGATAATATCGGTCATCCGCATCACGATCATATCGATGCTACCGCCGTAGTAGCCTGAGATCGTGCCCAACACTAAGGCAATGATCAATGAAATGCCGACCGCCACAATGCCGACCGAAAGCGACACCCGAATTGCATAGACCGTGCGGCTCCAGATATCCCGGCCAACCGGATCAGTGCCCAGCCAATAGGTAGCATTGGGAGGCACCAAGGAATCGATCAAGCTGGTCTTGAGCGGATCAAGCGGGGCAACCACTGGGGCAAAGATCCCCATAAAGATGATGATCGCAATAAAGATCAACCCGACAATGGCGAGCTTATGCCGACGAAAACGCCGCCAGGTACGCTGCCAAGGCGTTTCGACCTGGCTGGTCGCGGCCAATTGTAAAGAAACAGAGGTAGGTCCAATCGCGCTCAATTCGCGACGCTGTTCAGCCATGGGTTACTCCCCACTTAGTGCAATGCGCGGATCGGCAAAGGCATAGGCGACATCGGCCAGCAGATTGCTAAAGAGGACAGTGATGCCAGAGAGCAGGATGCCGCCCATCATCACGGGATAATCACTCTTGCCCATGGCTTCTACCATGGTCGAGCCAATGCCAGGAATGCTAAAGATGGTTTCGATAATCACGGCACCACCAAAGAGCCCGGGAATTTGTAACCCCAGAATGGTGATAATCGGCAAAGCCGCGTTCTTAAACGCATGCCGTACATTGATCATCGCCGTCGAAAGGCCCTTGGCGCGCGCCGTGGTAATATATTCTTCCTGCAACACTTCTAACATACTCGAACGGGTATAGCGCAGGAGGCTGGCAGTCCCACCAATCGACAGGGCAATGAGCGGCAGCACCATGTGCCGCAATTGATCCATCAGCGAATAGGGGACGCCAGGGGTGATCAAGCCCGAGGTGGGAAACCAGCCCAACTTGAGCGCGCCAAGAAAGATCAAAATTAACGCAAAGAAAAAACTGGGCATGGCAACGCCCGAAAAGGAAAGGGCGGTTAGGGTATAGTCTACCCAAGAGTAGGGTTTGAGCGCGGAAATAATCCCCAGCGCCACCCCCACCATGGTCGTGACCACCAGCGACAAGCCCATCAACAAGATGGTGTTTTTGATCCCATCGATCATCAAGCGTGAGACTGGCTGGGCTTTGATGTAGGAATGGCCCAAGTTGCCAGTGGAAAGCTCTTTGAGCCAAAGGAAGTAGCGCACCAGTACCGGCTGATCTAGCCCTAGCGCCGCGCGGCGGCGGTCAATATCCGCTTGCGTCATCATGCGCATCTCGGCTGGATCAAGCATGGCCGTGATCGGATCACCGGGTGCCATATTGATAAAGATAAAGTCAATCGCCGTAATGCCCAGGAGCAAAATCGGAATCAACAGCAGCCGCCGCAGGATGTATTGTCCCATGCCATACCTCTTCCGTTATGTGCATAATTGACAATTGACAATTAACCATTGTCAATTGTCAATTGTTTCTCTAGCCGTCTACCCACACATTTTGCATACCACCCCAGTCATTAAAGCCGGTGGCGGCATAGATGGGCAGGATCTCATGCACGCGCGTATTGATGGCCCAAATGTTGGGTGTTGGGCAGATCATGAGGAAACGCGCTTCATCGGCCAATAGCTCTTGCATTTCGTAGATAACCGTCTTCATCTCTTCATCTGGCAACGGCAAGACCGATTGATCGACGAGTTCTTCATAGCGTGGGCTGTCGAGGCCAGTGTAGTAGGACTCAGCGGAGCGCGAATCAAAGTACGAAGCAAACTCGGTTGGGTGACCAATGGGGTAGGAACTCCAGTAGAGATCAAAGTCATAGGCTGGGCCACGGCCAGCCGAAAGGTCGGCATTGATCTGGAATTCACCCGTCACGCCCACCTCGGCCCAGTAGCCATTGATGGCATCCCAGATCGAGGTGTCCGATGGGATCTGATCCGTCAACCAGCGGATCGGGGTTTGCCCATCCCAACCAGCCTCGGCCAGCAACTGCTTGGCCTTTTCTGGATCGTAGTCGTAGCGCGGCAGATCGGGGCTATCACCAAATTTGGGTAGTTGGATCAAGGTGTCGATCTTTTCCGAAGCACCGGCATAGATCTTCGCAATAATGGTATCGCGGTCGATGGCGTGCAGCAGCGCCTGGCGCACGCGCTTGTCTTGCAAGTGGGGTTGCGCCCCGTTGATCACTGTGCCAACGGTGAGTGTCGCTTTCGGCGTTCGGAAAGTGAGGTAATCCAATGCCTGCATACGCGCATATTCGGTGTCAGGAATCCAGCCGACATCGATCTCTTGCTTTTCAATAGCGGCAGCCACTGTCTGGCGATCCTGATAGGAGCGATAGACCAAGCCCGACAGTTTGGGCGCGCCAAAGTGATAATCGGCGTAGGGTTCGTAGACAATATATTGGTCGGCCACATATTCGACAACCTTAAACGGCCCGATCCCAACGTGCTTGGCCGTAGTTGCCCACTCACTCTGTAGAATGTCTTGGGCTTTTTCCCGGTTGAGGTATTCACTCAGGATATGCTGCGGTGCCATACAGGTGTAGTTAAAGGCACCCAGCAGGAGATCGCCATTGACAGGCTTGATCAGGTCAAAGCGCACGGTATACTCATCGACAACGACCAACCCGCTGATCGTTTCCGCCTCGGCATCAATATATTCTTGCACACCGACCACATAGGGGGCGAGATAGCGGGTTAGAATGTAGCCACCCAGATCCAGCCCAGCCATGAGGAAGGTAAATTCAACATCTTTCGCGGTGAATGGCTCGCCGTCATGCCATTTCAACCCCTGGCGCAGGAAGAAAGTGAGGGTCATGCCATCTTCCGCAAATTCCCAGCTTTCGGCCAGATCGGGATAGAATTCCTTGGTTGGCTCGCGTAGCTGCACCAACTTGCCTTGCACCATGAGCCGGTTATAGATGGTCTCACCACCGGCATAGCTGCGTAGATGCATCAAATGGCTAAAGCTGGTCTTTTGGCCATAGCCGATATTGAGCGTACCACCAGCGGCGGGCCCGGCAGCAGGAGCGGCGGCACCAGCCGCCGCCGTCGGTTGGGCTGCCGGTGCACCAACAGGCGCGGCGGTGGGGGCACACGCGGCTAGGACACCCACACCAGCCCCGAGGGCGGTCAGCTGGATAAATTTACGACGGGTCAATTGCTTTGCCATACTCAATTTCTCCTTCATCTTACTCCATTGCAGAAAAGCTTCTAGACAAAATTGGATAAACGCCAGACAAGAACTGCGCAAGAAAGCAAGTTACCCATGGAGGGAGCTGCTTCTGCGCCACACGATAGGTGTTGATTTGATTTCCTCTAGAGGTTACGTAGTTGTAGAGACCTGACAGGTTTGGTCCAAGTGCGTAACTCCTATTCCTCAATAGAATGGATATGTATTTGCTTGGCTCTAGCCATACTGCAACACAGCGGCTGTTCAGATGCGGACAACCGCCTATACCTGCTATGAACAACAAAATGAATACAAGATCAACAATGCATAGGTATAGGCTCATCTACGCAAAGATTGAACAGGGAACCTTGCCTTATGGTAGGGGGTTGGGTTGATGCAAATGTAGTGAGGAATAACTGAGACTACGAGCAAAGATGCTCATACGATGATCCGATTGTTCTACACCTCTAGACTAACCTAGCATGGCGGCTCTGTCAAGTCACAAAAATAGAGCCTAATGCGGGGGGGCTTGCCCAATCTGGGTTGATGCATGATGGTGTCATTTGCGCCAACGCATAGCACCAAGAGACGGTTTGAGAAGAGTCATTTTACACCTGAGCGGTTTTGATGAAGGGGAAGAAATTCAATTCGGTAAAGGCTAAAGTACCCAAGCTGAAGCGTTGAGGCTGGCCGAAGAAGCCCTGCACAAGCGGGCTACCACCCCAGTGCGCTTATGAAGGGTAAGCAATTAAACCGGTAGACCTTACTCGTGCGCTTTCGCGCAGCTTGACCAAGCAGGCGCTGATTTCAATCCGCGCTGGTTTACCGAATTTCATGGGTAATCTTCATCAGCGCAGCTTCCTCTAGCAGGCTGGGCCTGTACCGAAACAGTTGCTTACCCTTCATCAAAACCGCTCAGGGGTGGACGAGTCAACCACCTTTTGAAACAGCTTCCAACTGCGCTTTGGCTCCCGTTCGACAAGCTATACGCGTCTGCACTAGGTAACCACTTCAACCGGGAGGAGAAAGATCCGATTACGCTCGTTGGCCTTTGCGGGGGTTGGTTGCCAACCAAAAGGGGTGCGATCATAGGCCAAGAGCAGTCGATTAGGGGAAACCTCAATAATTTCCGTATAGGCAGTGGTCTGCGCTGGCGTGATCTGATAGCTTTCAGCGGGAGCCCACTGATTGTGATGGGCCAATATATCCACCGCCTGCCAGCTTGCGCCACGGCCATCGGTGGCAAACCAAAGCCCGATCCCTGGTCGCCCGGTAGACAGGGCCAGCACTCCATTTTGGAGGCGTTTCAAGCTGGGCTCGACACTAACCGCGGGCAGCACATCCGGCGTGGACCAAGTGCGCCCACCATCGCTGCTATAACTGCGTCGGAGTGGAAAGGCCGCGCCGCCCCCCATGCGCATGACACACATCAAGTCACCATTGGCGAGTTGAACCAGCGATGGTTCACCAGGACCATGACCGTAGGGCTCCGTAGTCGGGACAGCCTCGGGGCCAGCAACAGTCGCCAAGTAGCGCCAAGTGCGGCCACCATCTTCGGAGCTTGCCACCACCACGCGGTAGAACGCTTCATCGGCCTGCGCGCCATAGAGGGTGGCGAGCCAACGCCCATCGACTTCAATGGCGTCGCCGTCAAAACAGAAATTGACCCGATGGTAGTTGGTGCGATAAGGATTGGGCAAGATCGCCACCGGCCACGGCCAATCGACCAGGCGCACGCCTTGTGGTTCAAAGAGAATCCGCTGGCCGCCTGCTTCAAAACGCATGGACGCACCATGAAAATTGTGTTGTTCGGTCGGGGTATCGACAAACAAGTAGGCGGGCAAGGCGAAGAGCGCGCCATCGGCTTGGGGCAAGAAGATCATCGGCTGATGTTCCGGCACAATGTCATAGCGCTGGGTCCAATGCTGCCCACCATCCCGCGAGAACATAACGCCAGAGATATCGAGCGTATTCTCATTGGTGTCGCTCGTCAGCGAATAGGTGAGCAACAGTTCTCCGGTTGGAAAGCGGGCCAAGCCCGGAAACCAACCATGATTAATCGCTTCTACCACAGGGATTGGCTCGCCTAGGTGGATCTGGATGCCGTCAAGGTGAATGGTTGTCATTGGGATCGCCGTTATGGTGGGGTCGCTATCATCAATAGCCGTTGGATGGTCGCGCGTCGGAGTGGTGGGAAGCATTATACCCAGGAATGATCTCCGGCGTCAACTGCCGAAAAAATGGGCAACCAGAGGAGTCGTTTGGGACGCGGATGAACGCGGATAAAAAATAATCCGCGTTCATCCGCGTCCTCATTTCCCCCAGACTTATGCTTCCCGAAGATTGCTTCTGGCAACCGCGCGCTAGCCAACCACCCAATGGGAGAAGAGGGGCTTAACTGGCTCGGGTAAGCCGGCGTAGACCGCGGCGGGCACAGCGGGGACGCTGTTTTCACCTTTGCCGGTTGCTTGGGTCATGCGTTGGCGAACCGCCGAGCCCGGCTGGAGCACGCTGAGATCAAGCCACCAAGGCGCGTAGCGGATGACAATGGCGACGCGGGGGCCGTTGGTCAGGTTGGCAGCGGTGGCGTGCCACAATCGGCTATCCATCACCAAGACATCCCCCGCTTCTCCCGATGCGTTGACCTCGGTGGGATAGCTTTCTAGCTCGCCAATGCCATAGCCACCCGTGGGATTATTGCTCATGCGGTGGCTGCCCGAGACGACCAAAGTGCCCCCGGTTTCGGCACGGAAGGGGGTGAGCATCCAAATGGTGGTGATATGCATGGGCAGATCGGCGTAGGGCGCGGGAATACAGCCAGCATTGCGCTGATTATAGGGCCAATCCGCATGCCACCCCCCGCGCGCATTGCCCGGCTCGTTGATCGTGGCGCTCGTAAAGGAGATGCGCACTTGCGGCCCTAGTACCCCTTCGATCACACTGAGCAGCCGCTCATCCACCAGATAGGGGGCAAAGGATTGATCGTAGTTGATGACGCCGGAGAGGTGACCGATACTTTTAGGGGCGTTGGGATTACGATGGCGTTCCGTGGCCGCGGCCACGGCATCGCGCACAGCAGCCACCGCGTCAGTTGGAATCACTTTTTCGACGACACACCAGCCGTCGAGCTTCATACGGGTTGATAGATCGTTCATCGCTTACTCTTTTCTTAGTAGAAACCTGTCAGATTTGCAGAAGCCCCATTCAACCAGGGTAATTGGCTTGTTTATAGTAGGCCCGATCCAGCGTACCGTTGCCAGAAGTGACATTGCCAGTTACCCAGTGGGTTGCATAGCCGCGCCGCCACCGGTCCGATTCATTACGGTGGGAGGTATGCAAGACTTGGCTATGGTGAAAGACGACACCCCCCTTACCAACAGGGGCCAACGCCTCCTTGGTCAGATCCACCAACGCTGCGGGTGGGACCAGGTTATGGGGTTCGTCCGGCACTGGCACATGGGGCAAAATCGGGCCGCGATGGGTCCCATTAATGTAGCGCAGACAGCCATTGGCCTCATCCACATCATCCAGCGCGATCCAAGCGGTGATCACCTGATCCGCGGGCTGGCATTGAAAATAGAAATTATCTTGATGATAGGGTTTGGCCGAACCAAAGCGCGGCGGTTTCATAAAAAGCTGATCAGTCGCCAATAGGGGCTGTCCCCCGAGCAAGACGGTGAGGGCTTGGGTTAGGCGTTTATCCAGAATAAAGGCTTGAAAGGCAGGATGCTTAGAAAAAGGGGCCGTGATCTTGCGCGGGGCTAGTTCCCCTTCGGCAGAAGCATCGACCACATAGCGGCTGTCGGCGTTTTGCAATTCGGCCTGGCTGATACGCAAGGCAAGTTGGGCAATCTCCTCAGCTTCCTCGCGTTGGAAGACGCCTTCCACAACCACCCACCCTTTTTCCCAATATTCATCAATCGCTTTCTGCTCGATCATCACGATCTTTCTCCTACATTCCTAAATCTTCTGCACCAAGCGCGGATCATGCGACAACGAGAACGCAGATTTTTACTGATTTATCCGCGTCCCGCTGCGTGAATCCGCGTCCCCTTTGCAGCACAGAAATTACATCTCGATAATCTGTCGAATAGCGGCGGCGGTGTCGGCAAACGAGGCCAAGCTGGGTGGGACTTCACTGATCATAGGCCCATCGTAGCCAATGGCGCGCAGTTCGCGATTCATGGCGACGTAGTCCACCTCCCCAGCCAACAGTGGCGTCCAACCGCCGTTTAAGGCACGCCCCCGCCAATCCTTCACATGGACCAGCTTAATATGCTTGCCCACAATGCGCACCCACTGGTGCGGGTATTGAAAAACGGCCATATTGCCGGGGTCGAAATAGAAACCAATGGCCGAGCTGCCCACCTCATCTAGGAAATGTTTCATTTCCAGCGGGCTAAAAAGAAAGCCATTCCAGACAAATTCCACGGCCAGCGCGACGCCCAACTGCTCTGCCGCTTCGGCAATCTGTTGCAACGACTGAACCCCGTTGCGATAGGCATCGTCATAGTAGAGATCGGGCCGTAGCGACCCTAACGTGTGCAGCGTACAGTGGACCCCCATGGCCGCGGCCACCTGCAACCCGGCAATCGTCTCGCGAATACTCGTCGCTTGGGCTTCGCCACTATCCAGAAGATTGCCCGTACAGTGACTATGCGTTAGCGAGACCACCGTCAAGCCTTGAGCTGCCGCCGCCTCAATAATTTGCGCCTGTTGCGCCGCACTCGTCGCGAGCGTCAACTCGCCCTGCCGCCGCAAACAAAGCTCCACCACTTCATAATCCGCTTGCGCCGCCTGAGCAAAGAAATCGGCTAACAACAACTCACTCGCGATGATGTGGCTAACCCCAACTTGCATACAATCCCATCCTTCCTATCCTCTGCCTTCTGTCCTCTGCCTTCTATCCCGCCGCCCTCTGTCCTCTGACTTCGGCGTGCGGTTCGGCAAGCTCACCGAGCTGCCCGCTGCCCTACGCCCACCGAACCGCCTGCTCCTTCCCCGCGCGCCCCGCCTGCAACACGGCCTCGGCAACCGCAATCGCTTTGATCGCCTCGGTGCCGGGCGTTTGGCAGGTCGTTTCGCCCCGAATACACGCCAGGAAATGTTCCGCTTGCCGCACATACATATCCGGCTTGGCTGGCGCTTTGATCAAGCTCTGCGCACCGGCTTGATCGGTAAAACAACAATATTGATAAAGACCTTGTTCTTCGGCAGGCGGGGTTAGGCCACCTGTGCCAAATTGGATAAAGCCTTGCGGGCCGATAATATCATGCAGGGTGGTGCCTTTGGCAACCCAACTCCACGAGATCAGCAGTTGATGACCGGCGCGATAACGAATGATGGCCGAGCCTGTGTCAATGGCGCTGACAGCAGGATTTAATTTGATCGCGCTGGAAAGGACACTTTCCGGCTCGCCAAAGATCCAGTTGGCAAAGTCATAGTTATGGACAGCCCCGTCGATCAGCGGCCCGCCCCCCAACGCGTCGTCGAGAAACCAACTGCCGATCCCACGGCTGGCGCGCACATCGCGCCAGAGCAGCGGACTGCCCAGCTTGCCATCGGTCACATAGCTGCCCCACGCCGTCCAGTAGGGATCATAGCGGCGGCAGTGGGCGACCATCAGAAGCGTATTGGCCTTCTCGGCATCCTCAATCAACTGCTGACATTGAGCCACGGTCCGCGCCATCGGTTTTTCCAACAGCACAGGGACGCGGGCGGCCAAGGCTGCCGAAGCCACCGTTTGATGATAACCCGTGGGCACGGCAATCACCACCGCGTCGATGGTCGAATCAGCCAATAGGTCGGTATAGTTAGTATAAACTTTGGCGTCAGGATAGCGCTCGGCAAAACGCGCCTGCATCTCCGGCGCAGGGTCCGCACCGGCAGCGATGCGACAGCCAGCGGCATCGGCAAAGCTTTTGACTTGGTGCATGCCCATGCCCCCAAGCCCGATAAAACCAACCCGAATCATAGATCGCTTCCTCTCTGTTCAGCCACTCTCCAAGCACACACCAGCCCTAAGCAACGGTTTGAAAGGGGGAGCTATCCCCTTTGTAAACCGTTGCTTAGACGGCTAGCCGGATCACGCGGTTGTGCGTTGGTAGATGGACGGTTTTTGAATAGTGATTGACCGAAATAGTATCGGTGAGGGGTGTCGGAACCCGCAAAATAAATTCGGCCCAATCTGGCGCGTTATAGGCGACATAGGCCAGTTGAAAGGTTTCCAGAATCTCATCAAAAGGCCCAGAGAAATCGGGAAAGAGAATCGGCCCCGTGTCGGTCTGGTAGAGATTATCGCGCTCGCTGGCGTTCATGGTCTTGATCGGAAACTCCAACAGCACATCATAGCGGTCGGCCTCCGTAAATTCAATCTGCCCTACCAGGAGTTCATCGGCCAACGTTGCTTGGACAATGGCCGCGGTGGCCGGCAAGACTTCACCTTCGACCAAGGCCACGTTGATCTTGGTGCGGTCAAAGGCTTCGGCCACTTTTCCCCATTGCCGCTCTGGTTGCACCCCACGCGACGGCGGATAGAAATGGACCCCTTTGTCGTTTTTGTCCCAACTTTTCAGGGTGAGAAAGGTCTCGGCAGAGAGAATACAGCAGAAGTCCGCATTGGGTTCGTGCCAAATATCTGCCGTCACACCGACCTGCTCTGACTTGCACGCCGCGCCCAAGACATACGCGGTGGTCACATTCGTTTGGCGATCGGTGATCAGGCAGCGTGCTTCGATCTGAATCCGCGCATTGTTGAGGGTAAAGGGCGGTTTGGCCGAAACGGTAATGGCAGGCTGTTTGAGCAGGTCAATCCGAAAGGTCAGAAAAGAACGTCCAAAGTCAGGCACTTGCATGAGAGAATTCTCGCTTATTTTGAGAAAAGGAGAAGTTACGCCAAGGTAGCCGGTCAGGTTTGTAAAACCTGACCGGTCTCGCGCACGAACCACAATCGCGTTCTATGCGCGGCGCGGGCTGTTATATGCTACGTGATCACGCTCCACCCAGGGTGACAGCTTGGCCGGTTTGGGCGGATTGCCAGGCGGCTTCGACAATGGCAACCGCGGCCCGCCCTTCTTCGCCGGAGACCGTGGCCGTGCGCCCGTCGAGCACATCATCGACAAAGGCTTGGGTTTGGGTAAAAAAGGCTTCCAACCGGATGGGATCAAGGGGGCGATTGATAAAGTCAAAGGTTGGTTGCTCCCAAATCAGCTCCACTTGGTCACCTTTGGCTACGCTTACTTTGCCGTAGCCATCCACCTCGATCATGCCGGTCTCGCCCACAATGTGGTAGATATGCTGACTCCCCGTCATGTGGCTGGTGGGAATTTCAAAGGACATCCACTGCTGTACCGCCACACCATTAGCCATCGTCAGTTGGGTCATGGCGCTCATGCCGGGGGCATCGACATCACCGTAGGTCGTCACATGGCTAAAGACGCGGTGTACTTCGGAGCCGGTCCAGAAGCGCATGATATCAAAGTTGTGGACGCCCATGTCGAGAAAAGCCCCCCCGTTTTCCGGCTGGGCGGCCCAGGAGGATTTGTCGACGATGTAGGTGCGCACCAAGGACTGGCCGCGGATCATCCACACCTTGCCGATCGCGCCACGGTCGATCAACTGTTTGGCGCGCGCGGGCACCCCCCGAAAGCGCAAGGTCTGGATCACTTCCAACCGTACACCGGCGGCGCGGCAGGCATCGATCATGCGCGTGCAATCGGCCACGGTGGTCGCCATGGGTTTTTCCACGAGCACATGTTTGCCATGTTGCGCGGCAAGGATCACCTGATCGCGATGGTTGATGTGGGGCGTGGCAATCAAAATCGCATCGACATCGGGCCGCGTCACCAATGTTTCATAGCTTTCCACATAATCCACCCCATATTCCGCCGCCAAGCCAGGCGCGCGCGTGCCACCACTGACGGCAGCCAATTGGGCGCGGCTGTTATATTTGCTGATACATTCGGCGTAGGTGCGCCCCATATAACCAGAGCCGAGCAATGCAATGCGTAGTTCTGCCATGAGAGTCTCCCTTGATAGGTGGCCGCTTTCGGTTGTAGATTGATCGTAAGCTTGCGTTAGCGCAAGCGCCAAAATTTTAGGACGCGGATTTACGCAGTGATACGCGGATTTGCTTTCTTATCCGCGCTAACCCGTGTGAATCCGCGTCCTCATTTCACGCTAGGAGGTCATCCCTACTCGCTACCAGGGTTAAAAGTGCCCCTCTTCGCGCAGTCGATAGAGGATCGAAGCGCGGTCTGCTAGAGGGAAAGCCACGGGTTGATTGCCCAGGCGTTGCGATTCGTAGACGGCCATGACCATTTCCAACGAGGCCACACCGTCCTCGCCCGGTGAGCTTGGCGTCGCCCCCGTTTCCATACAGGTCACCAACTCGCGCACCGCTGCCAAGATGGAACTTGCTTCTGGCGTTTCGGGAAAGGATTGGGGCGATAGCTCCCACCACTCGATCTGTGGGTTGGACTCATTGATCCGATCCGTCCGATCCACACTATTCCACCAGCGGTTGCCATCCCCAGAGAGGAGGATCACGCCATCGGTCCCCTGAATCTCAATGCCAAAGCGATGATAGCGCGTTAACTCATTGACCATGGCTACGCCGCTCAGGCCATCCGCAAAGGTAAAGATGGCATGGCTGTCATCCTCTACACGGAAGGGTTGTTTTCGGCGTACCGCCGTGCCAACCACCGAGACCGGTTCGCCCCCAAACCAGCGGAACAGATCAAAGAGGTGAACCGCATCATGAATCAGCGGCCCTTCTTCGTCGGCAGTCCAAGCCGGGAAGGGCTTTACCCCTTGGCAGAAGCCATAAAGCGCCACCAGATCACCAATCGCGCCACGATCGACCATGGCCTTGGCCTGGCGATGGGTTGGGTTCCAGCGCCGCGAATGATTGACCGAGAGGACACAGCCCGCTTCCCGACAGGCCGCCACAATGGCATCGGCATCGGTAAGACTCAGGGCAAGCGGCTTTTCACACAAAATGCCTTTGACGCCCGCGGCCACCGCGGCTTCCACAATCGGCCAGTGCAAGCCCGGATGGGTGGCGATACAGACAATATCGAGCTGCTCGCGTTCAAACATTTCGCGATAGTCTAGATAGAGCGCGTCCACGCCCCACTGTTTGCCAAAAGCCTGTAGATGCTCAGCCCCCCGGCTGGACCCGGCCACAAGCTTTGTTTGGGGCAACACCGCCAGCGCGCCGGCGTGGGTTACTGGCGTGGGGGGATCGGTCTCCCACAAGGTGCCGATCCGGCCACAACCAACGAGGCCAGCCCGATAGATATTCATGTACTCTCCTTTTATGCAAAGCTAGAGCTGACAGAGTCTTTCGTTGGCGGTTGTGGGGACCACAGAGCCAACGGGATACAAGATTTTGCGTTGGCGGTTGTGGGGACCACAGAGCCAACAAAAGACAAAATTTTGAAAACCTGCCAGGTCTTCGGTGACAAACCAATCTTTGGGCATCAGTCCTAGCCTGGACAACCAAGGCGCTCGACCTGCGAGGGATAGCATATCATAGAGCAATCGAACAGAAAAACACGTTTTCCGCGCGGCCAGGCAGATTGTACGCTTTGGCACAAACGATAGGCAGCGGACAGCGTAAGATAGAGAACACAATAGACCCGTACAGACGGGTCGCGGTTGGGCGCTAGCTATCGTACCTGTGTTATACTGAATGAACCATTTATAACGTAGGCTAGGTAATCCCGATATCCCTAAGGTTAGGGCTGCGCAGTCTGTTGCTCGGTAGGAAGGGGCCTTAGGGGTGGTTGGGTATTTACCTTGGCATGGACTAGCAAGAGAAGACAGTTGTCAATGGGTATAAATCACAAAAGTCCACTCCTGCCTGGCGCCACGATTGGGGTCTTTGGCAGCGGGCAATTGGGGCGAATGTTGGCATTAGTCGCTCGCCGCATGGGCTATCATGTGCATACTTTTTCACCAGAAAAAGATTCGCCTACCGGGCAAGTGGCGAATCGAGAGATTTGCGCACCGTATGCTGATCTAGCAGCGGTGCGCAATTTTGTGCAGGGCGTTGATGTCGTCACCTTTGAGTTTGAGAATGTGGCCGCCGCGGTCGCACAAATTGCCGAAGAGGAAGGCGTGCCGGTGCGGCCTGGCGGCTGGGTGCTCCATACCACCCAAAATCGTTTACGCGAGAAAGCGTTTCTCGCCGAAGCTGGCTTACCCGTCACCCCCTTTGCCGCCGTGCATAGCTTGGCTGATTTAGAAGCGGGCCTAGCGCGCTTAGGCTGCCCGGCGGTCCTAAAGACCGCGGCCTTTGGCTACGATGGCAAAGGGCAGGTCAAGCTTACCCAAGCGACAGCAGCGGCGGCAGCGTGGCAAGCCATTGGGGAACAACCAGCCATTCTAGAAGCCTTTGTCCAGTTTGAGCGCGAAGTCTCGGTGGTAGCAGCCCGTGGGGTCGATGGTAGCTTTGCCCACTATGGCGTCATTGAGAATCTACATCACAACCATATCTTGGATCTCTCGCTGGCCCCCGCGCGGGTGACGCCCAAGGTAGTAGACGCGGCCATTGAGATTGCCCACACCATTTTGCGCCAGTTGGATGTCATTGGCGTGCTCTGTGTGGAGCTCTTTCTCACCCCAGATGAGCAACTGTTGGTCAATGAATTAGCACCGCGCCCCCACAATTCTGGTCATCTAACCATTGAAGCCGCGGTCACCAGTCAATTTGAACAACAGCTACGAGCCGTCTGTGGCCTGCCCTTGGGCGCAACAACGCTGTTGCGCCCGGCGGCCATGGTCAATCTATTGGGCGATCTGTGGCAACCGACCGAGCCGGATTGGGCCGCGGCCAGTGCCCTCCCCGAGGTGAAGCTCCATCTCTACGGCAAAGAGACGGCGCGGGCAGGTCGCAAAATGGGTCATATCACGGCACTGGCAGACAGCCTTGTTGAGGCCGAAACGTTGGCGCGCACAGCCCGGCAGCGCCTACAACCGGCAGCGATACGCGCCTAACAGGCCATAGGAATTGTTGACAAAGTCGTCATTGTTCTAAACAGGGACGTACCAGGGATGAAAGAGGATAACCCGCGTGGCAAGGCAACTCATCAGCGTAGTGAGCCGCTCTCCCAGTGTCGGGAATCGGTCAGGCGTGGGAATCGTTTCGTCAACTAGCCTTTCAGTTCGTCTGTACAGCGTTAACCCCGGCGCTTATTGATGTTTACAAACATAGGAATCAAAAAGTAACCATGTACGCTGATGATAAACTCCACGAAGAGTGCGGCATTTTCGGCATTTACGCTCCCAATCGGGATGTGGCAAGGCATAGTTTTTTTGCGCTCTATGCGCTCCAACACCGTGGGCAGGAAGGTGCAGGGATTGTCACCTGTGATGGACAGACAGCACATATTCACAAGGGCATGGGGTTGGTCTCTCAAGTCTTTAATGAAGACAACCTAGGCCATCTAAAAGGCCACCTAGCCATCGGTCACAATCGCTACTCAACGACGGGTTCATCGAAGCTGCGCAACACCCAACCCTATTTGCTGGAAACGTTGCATGGGCCATTGGCCATTGGTCATAACGGCAACCTGATCAATGCCCCCCAATTGCGCCGCGAATTACTAGAACGCGGTGTGGGCCTCACCACCTCCACCGACAGCGAAGTGATTATCCATCTATTGGCTGGCGCGGGCGGCCCCGACTGGTTGACACGCATTCGGATCTTGATGGCGCGGGCCGAGGGGGCCTATAGTTTGGTCATCCTCACCCATGATGCAATTTATGGGGTGCGCGACCCGTGGGGCTTGCGTCCCTTGGTCTTGGGCAAGGTCGATGGCGGCTATGCCATTGCTTCGGAAAATTGCGCCTTTGCCACGATTGGTGGACAAATGATCCAAGAGATCCAGCCGGGTGAGATCATTCGGATCGATGCTGATGGCTACAAAATTGTCCAAGGTGCACCGCCCCAGCAGTCGGCCTTTTGCACCTTTGAACAGATCTACTTTGCCCGCCCCGACAGCACGCTCAATGGCAAGTTGGTTCACCAAACACGGCAACAAATCGGCATGCAGCTCGCCAAAGAAGCGCCTGCCGAGGCTGACATTGTCGTGCCAGTACCGGACTCCGGCACGCCTCACGCCATTGGCTATGCGCAGGAAAGCAAAATTCCCTATAGCGAAGGCATGATCAAAAGCCGCTACATCGGGCGCACCTTCATCCAGCCCAGCAATGAATTGCGCAAAGTGGGCGTGGCGATGAAATTTAATCCCCTACCCGATAATTTAAAGGGGCGTCGGGTCGTGCTCATTGACGATTCGATTGTGCGCGGCAACACCTCTGGGCCGTTAGTGCAGATGTTACGCGAAGCAGGGGCCAAGGAAGTGCATGTACGCGTCGCTTGTCCGCCCATCAAATTCCCTTGCTTTATGGGGGTAGACATGGCTTCGCAGTCCGAATTAATTGCAGCCAACATGACTATTCCCGAAATCTGTGAACATATTGGGGCAAACTCGTTGGCCTATCTCTCGGTGGCAGGCATGATGAAGGCGCTCCGCGCGACCGATGGCTATTGCAATGCTTGTTTTACCGGCGACTACCCCTTCTCGACCC
The DNA here is from genome assembly GCA_019637645.1 of Caldilineaceae bacterium. The sequence goes on along the minus strand of JAHBVH010000001.1, from coordinate 188,783 downwards.
CCATTTCGCTCTTTGAACTCCAGGAAAAAGAGAAGTTCGCCAGCGTGTGGGGCAACTAAGGGCGACTTAGGTTGGTTTGCCGCCGCAGACCTGTCCGGTTTTGCAAAACCGGACAGGTTTAGACTAGGGAAGTCTTACGTCAAAGGAGACAGGGTAATGGATGACGCACAGACGGTGTTATATACGGTTGAAGCGGGCGTTGCGACGCTTACCTTGAACCGCCCCACGCGGCGCAATGCCCTGACACCAGCCATGCTCCAAGCCTTACTGGCAGCTTTCCAACAAGCAGGGCAAGATGAGCAGGTACGCGCCATCTTGATAACAGGAGCCGGGAAAGGCTTTTGTGCCGGTCAGGATTTGAGCATCTTTGATGGTACCCCGGCCCCAGATGCCGTACGCGAGATCATTCTCCAGTATTACCGTCCCCTCATTGAAAGCATTTGTCAGCTCGAAAAACCCGTGATTGCCGCGATCAACGGCGTGGCGGCAGGGGCGGGCGCGTCGCTAGCCCTGGCCTGCGATCTACGCATCATGGCCGACGACGCCAGCCTGCTCATGGCCTTTAGCAACATTGGGCTCGTGCCCGATGCCGGTGCCAGTTGGTTTCTCACCCGCCTGGTTGGCTACAGCCGCGCCTACGAAATTGCCATCAGCGGCGAGCGGGTCACCGCCACGCGCTGTCTAGACCTTGGTCTGACTAACCGCGTCACCGCGGTCGATGGCCTCCTGACCGAGGCCCAGCAGTGGGCACATCAATTGGCGCAGCGCCCCACGGTCGCCTTGGGCCTCACCAAACGCGTAATGCGCCAGGCCACGACCGCTGATCTAGCGTCAATTCTTGCCGCCGAAGCAGCGTTACAGGCCCAAGCCACACTGACCGCGGATCACCGCGAAGGGGTGCTTGCTTTCGCTGAAAAGCGCCCACCAGTTTTCACTGGCCGCTGAGCAGAGCCGCCGCGCGCTGAGTCCCACAGGCGGATAAAGCGTAAGTCAATCATTCGATAAAAACGTCAGCCAGGTCCGTGACCCGGCTAGAGCCTAGCGCCCACTGGGCTACCGAATGATGCAGACGAAAGCGGCGAAGCGCTGCGCCATCCGCGCAATCAGCCTTTGCTTTCTATCGTAGTGCTAAGCCAGTGGTAGAAAATTAGAGGTTTCTGGAGGAGATTGATGACCGCCGTTCTTCCGCCATTATTTGATCTAACGGGCAAAGTAGCGCTCATCACCGGTGCCTCGCGCGGGATTGGCGCAGCGATTGCCAAAGCGTATGCCGCCGCGGGAGCTCAGGTGGTCCTGAGCAGCCGCAAGCAAGCCGGGTTGGAAACCGTGGCCGCCGCCATTACGGCGCAGGGTGGCACGGCACTAGCCATAGCCGCCCATACAGGCGAAACGGCCGCAGTCCAGACAGTGGTGGCACGGGCCGTAGCGACCTTTGGCGGCATTGACATTCTGATCAACAATGCCGCGACCAATCCCCACTTTGGACCGATCATCACGGCGGAGGAGAGCCATTGGGAGAAGATCCTAGATGTCAATGTCAAGGGCTATTTTCGGCTGGCCCAAGCTTGTGTCCCGGCCATGCGCCAACGGGGTGGTGGCAAGATCATTAATATTGCGTCCGTGGCGGGCAAGACGCCACTGCCAGGCATGGGGATCTACTGCGTTAGTAAAGCGGCGGTGCTGATGCTAACCGAAGTTCTGGCCGCGGAACTTGCTACGGATAACATTCAAGTCAATGCCATTGCGCCAGGGTTTATCAAAACGGCCTTTAGCCGGGCCATTTGGGAGGATCCCACCCTCCACGCCGATGTCACGCAGGCGATTCCCCAGCAGCGGCTGGGCGCGACAGAGGAATTGCTGGGCATGGCCCTCTATCTAGCGTCGCCAGCCTCTAGTTTTACCACCGGCGCGACCATGGTCATCGACGGTGGTCAGTTGTTACATAATGTGTAGCGCGCCGTCTCACCTACTCGGCGTAGGCGGTCATGACCCGTTGGTAGAGAAAGCGGAGATTGTCGGCAAAGAAGCGGGGGCGGACCCACGCCGTATAGGCAATGGGTTGGCGTAGGTGAGCAATCCGTTTGTCAATATCGGCTCCTTCTTCGGTTTGAAAGGCCAACTCCGTTAAAGCCATCTCTGTCATGGTTGCCAGATATTTCTGCATCACTTGCAGATCGGCGGCGGTGCCCACGGGTCCATGCCCTGGCACTAGCTTTTGGGGTTGCAGCCGATTGATCAGATCCAGAATCCGGGGCAGTTCACCAGGATCGCCATCGCTCAAGGCCGGATGGCTTTGCACGCTGATCAAATCCCCCATAAAGACAATCTGCTCGGTAGGCAGATAGAGGATCGCATCGCTTTGGCTGTGCCCGCCGCCATAGGTGAGCAATTCCACCTGACGTTGACTCCCATAAAGCACCAATCGTTGGTCAAAGGTCATGGTTGGCAGACGAATTTGCCAAGAGGGCAGGGCTTGGTGCAGAAACTGCCACTGCGCCAGCAACTGTTGCGCTTCCTGTTTTTCCGCCGGTTTCCGCAATGTGCTCACTTGCTGTTCTAACTCAGCCAGTCGTTGGTTGGCGTGTGCTTGGTAGGTTGCAAGCTTCTGGGCCGTCTGGCTCAACATCAAGCTGCGCGCGGTAGAAGTCGTGACAATCGTGGTCGTCTCGGGGAAGACTTGATTGCCGCCAATATGATCCAGATGATAATGGCTGTTAATCACCATCTTCACGGGACTGGTGCTGATTGATTCGGCAATAGCCCGCAATTCAGTGGCAGCTTGGGGGGTCAAAAAGGGATCAAAGATCAGGGTTTGGTCGCCCAGATCAATAATACCCGCATTACAGCCAGCGCCACTCTCTGGTTTTGCGAGTGCCACAAAAACGCCTTCAGCAATCGCCTGTAATTGGAAATGGTGCGCCGAAGGTAAGGTTCCTTGTTCGCTCATGAATAGCCTTTCAACTTTTGCGGTGCGGCAATCTGCTAAATTGTGTTAAGGGAAAGGAGTAAGCCTTTTATAGAGGACAATCGTTTGTTTAGCCGCACACGGTATGCACGCGTTAGCTTTATGCACAATTCATCGTTGTAGCGAGCAATGTAAACTTTACATAATTTGTGGACTATCGTAATCGGAAATTAAGTGGAAGTCAACTATTTTCTGCAAGAGATTTTAGAAAAAGGGTACTCCTTATGACAGATCAACAAGTCCCCCTACGCGTTGCCATCATTGGCACAGGGCGTCGCTCCGATTATTTATATGGCCCGATTATTCAAGCCCTGCCACAGGCGGTTGAGCTGGTTTCGGTTTGGGGGCGCAGTGCCGAATCGGCCCAACGGCTGGGAGAAAGCCTTGGCGTGCCGTGGTACACCGATCTGGATCTCCTGATCCGCGAGACCGCGCCAGTGATTGGCATCGTCTCCGTCAACTACCACAGCAACGGCCAAATCGGTCTCATGGCCGTGGAACATGGGTTGCATGTCCTGCTGGAAACACCCATTGCCCACAAGTTGAGCGAAGCCGATGCGATCATGGCTGCGGCTCAGCAACGGGGGCTCAAAATCGAAGTTGCCGAGCAGTTTCATCGCCGTCCGTTGGAGCAGATCAAATTGCAATTGATCGCGGCGGGGCTCTTTGGCCGTGTCTATAGCTCGTTTAATGACTTTGCCGGGCATGGCTATCACGGTGTCAGTGTCATGCGGAGCTACCTAGGCTTCACGGCCAAGCCCACCCAAGTCACCGGAGCTGTGCGCCAATATGAGCTGGCCGAACATTGGTCGCGCCTAGCCAATAAGACCGCGCCCCGCACCGAAAGCCAGGAACATGGCTTCATTGAATTTGACGACGGACGACTCGGCATCTTTCATTGGACCAGTATCGGCTATGACGCGCCCCTGCGTTGGTGGCGCAGTAGCCGCTTTTTGGCCGAACGGGGCATGGGGATTACCATGGGGGTCGGCTTGGATGTCGAGGAGCGGTTAAGCCTCCTAGCCCCCGGCGGCGAGGCCCCCCAGTTTATTACCCTGGAGCGACGCTGGGAACGGGTCGATGGGGGCGCGCTCATTGCTATGGTGGCCCATACCGGTCAGCCCGAGCAGCCGATTGTGCGCTGGGAGAATCCCTTCCGCCCTACCCGCCCCGGGCATGGCAGCCAATGGCATGACGACGAGATCGGCGTTGCCGGTTGTCTCCTGAGCTTGGTCGAGGCCATTCAGCATGACCAGGCACCCAGCTACGGCGCAGCCCAGGCACGCCTGGATCAAGAGATCATTCTCGCACTCCGCCAATCTTCCTTGGAAGGGGGCCGCCCTGTCCAACTCCCCCTCGACCCAGCAGCACAAAGTATTTGAGTGTTGTCATTGGTCATTGGTCATTGGTCATTGGTCATTGGTCATTGGTCATTCGTCATTGGTCATTGATCGTAACGAATAGCAAAGGACAAAGGACAAAGGACAAAGGACAAAGGACAAAGGACAAAGGACAAAGGACATTACAATGCTTCGCGCCAGGTGGTCCACTCGCGCTTGTCAAAATTCCAAAGCTTGCGACCGGCGACCACTTTTTTGAATTGGCTAAGTTCGGGATAGGAGCCAGGGGGGAGATAGGTTGTGAGGGTTGTTTCCAACAGCGTTTTGTCGGCGGTGGTGAGGGGTTCAATGACAGCATCGTTCCCGAGATCCGTCACAGAGCCCCCGACAAAACAGACGGTTTCGTACATCGAATCGGCAAAAGCCTCGCCCGCATCGCCGCAGACAATCATCGTGCCTTTTTGGCCCATAAAACCAGCCATGTAGCCACAGTCCCCGGCAATGAGGAGGATGCCCCCTTTCATGGAGACCCCCGCCCGCGCGGCGGCATCGCCATGAATCACCACCGTGCCACCACGCAAGGCCGCGGCCGCGCCGTTGCCCGCACTGCCGTGTACAATCACCGTGCCACTCAACATGGCCTCGGCTAAGCCCCAGCCAGCACTGCCCTCGATCTCGATGGTGGGACCATCACAGAGGCCGGCACAATAGTAGCCGACACTGCCGGTGAAGGTTATCTTGCCGGATTGGAGCAACCCAACGCCCAAATTATGGCGGGCGGCGGGATGTTCTACCGTAATGGGAGTGGTGTCGAAGGCTAGTAATTGTTTCAGAGTGAGATTAATTTCGCGCGTTGTTTTATCGGTACAGTCTAGCGCCGCCATACACGTATTTCCTTTGCTTGCGCCTCGCGCACGCGGTAGGGTCGGCCTTCGCCATCATCGGCAAAGGCTGCCCGAATGGCAATTTCTTCTGTCGCAACAGCCACAAAGGTAGGGGTCTCAGTTACGAGGAGCGGTTTTAGGGCAAAGGGGTCTTTGGCATAACCAAATGCATCGGCAGTTGCGACGAGATAGCTAAAGGAGCCGTCGAAATCAACCAGCGATGCCTGCATCGCTTCTTCGAGCGTTAAGCCTTTATCGAGCTGTTCGCCCAAGTAAATGCCGATAATTTCTGAATCATTATGGGTATAAAAACGTACACCCCGCTGTTCATATTGCCGGCGCAGCTTATCATAGTTTGTGATATGGCCGTTGTGTACGGTCGCTAGATCGGGATGACCATGGGCCCAGAATGGTTGGGAGTGGCTCAAATCAACCACCGACTCGGTGGAGAGCCGGGTGTGACCAATCCCATGGGTGCCGGTGATTTGGCGAATCCCATAGGTGGCATCCAGGTTTTGGGGAGAGCCGACCTGTTTCACAATCTCCAAGCGCCGCCCCATGCTCACCACTTCTACATCGCCAGCTTCGGCTTCGATCACCTTTTCTAAACGCCGTAAATCCGCGGGTGGCGTATCGAGCACCAGGCGCAGATAGTCAGCTGTCGTTGCGACCTCGCCAATCGTGCAGCCGCTAGCTTGAACCCGGCGGGCGATCTGTTGATCGCGGCCGCCAACATTCCCCTCATCACCTAATTTGATCCGCAGAACCAGATCACCATCATGCTGCTGATGATAGAGGGCGACACCGGCTGAATCCGGGCCGCGGCACCCAAGCGCCTGTAGCATCGCGAAGATGCTTTGCCCAATGGCCGCTGGCGCGGCAGTACGCTTGTCCCAGAACCCTGCAATTCCACACATGGTTGCTCGCTCCTCGCTTTGGTAAGGCCGCGGGTCTGTTCTCACCAGCTTCCTCAGCTGATGTGACACGCGCTACAACAGCTTATCTACTTTTGTCCACTTTGTGCAGTGAAGAGTTGCACAAGGTTTTCTTGTTCACCACTGTAAAATCTGCCCAGCAGCGCCGGAAGGCAACCATCTCTTTTGTGATGCCGTGCACAAAGCCTTCGGGCGGCCTGGTGCGCCTTGGTGCTTATCAATAAAACGAGCTGGAGCATAAACCGGAGGAAACGAAAGAGAATGTTACGCGAACGATGGGGGCATCGCTCGCTAAGCGGGTGGGAATTAAACGGGCGAGGAATTAGATACAGAGGTCCCAATTTTTTTTGGGTAGACCACCCAAGGCTGCAGCCACCGGGCTACCGAACGACACCGGCGCAAGCTCGTTTCAGCGGGCGTTGCTCCCTAGCACCGTCCCTGTAAAGTGCACAAGTAAGGTCTACCGCTTTCATTGCTTACCCTTCATCAGGGCGGTGCTTTTTGAACACCGTATTACACAGGCAGGGCAAAGTAGAAGGTGCTCCCCTTCCCCAATTCACTTTGTACACCAATCGAGCCGCCGTGGGCTTCGACAATCTGTTTCGAGATATGTAACCCTAAGCCAGTACCGCCATACGCATGGCGGTCGAAGCCATTGACTTGATAGAACTTGTCAAATAATTTCGGCAATGCTTCCAGAGGAATTCCAGGCCCTTGATCAATGACCTGAACGTGGATTTCCTGATTAGCCAGGTAGGCGGTAACCTGGATCGAAGAGCGATCGGGTGAAAATTTAATGGCATTCCCCACCAAATTGACCAGCACTTGCTGCAGCCGTTGATAGTCAGCATAGATGTGCAGTGCGCTAGCGGGCAAAGTCGGGCGTATGATAATGTGTTTTGCGGTTGCCAGTCCATGTAACGATTGCAAGGTATCCACCATGAGAAGCTTTAGATCAACTTCTTGGCGCTTGATGGGTAAATACCCAGCATCCAACCGTGACAGATCCAACAGGTCATCCACTAGGGCTTTGAGACGCGTCGTATTGTTGTTCAAGATCACCATGAGCTCTTGTTGCATGGGCAGTTCATGGCGTTTTTCCTTTTGCAAGAGTTTGACCGCGCCACTAATGGCAAAGAGCGGCGTACACAGCTCATGCGAAACATTGGCAATAAACTCATCCTTCATCCGCATCAGATCTTGTTCGGCTTTTTCAATACGTTTACGGGCTGTAATGTCACGTAGAAAGACCAGACAAGCAGGGCGGCCTTTCCATTCGGTCTCCACAACCTGCATTTCGGCAATCCGTAGTTCTTGATCAGCGGAGAGAATCTTGATCTCAGTGACTTGATCAAGGGCCAAGGGATAGTCGAACGGTTCATTGAACAGCTTGCTGGGTGGGCGGGCAAAGAGCGCGGCTGCCGCCGGATTGACAAATTGAATCCAGCCTTGTTGGTCAGTTACCAAAATACCGTCAATGCTGCTACTAATAATTTTGCGAAAGCGCGCCTCGCTTTCGCGTAGGGCAATCTCCACCTGTTTCCGCTCAGAGACCTCAGTGGTCAAGGCCGCGGTCCGTTCCGCGACCATGGTTTCCAAACGTTCCAATAGGCGCACCCGTTCTAGCGCAACCCCAATCTGATTTCCCACGGGCTCAAGCGTACGGAGGGTTTCATCACTAAAAGGGCCATAATCCGTGCCCACCAAATTCAAAAGCCCCACAATGCGCTCACCTACCCATAGCGGCACGCTGGCATGACAACAGGAGGTCACCGTGCTTTGGGTGTAGCAGGGGAGATGCTCACAAGCCAAAACATTCATGGCTTGATAGGGTTGGTTGACCAAGAGTTGGCGAACACAAAAACAGCCATTGGTCAGCACATTGCTATCGGGTAGCTTGGGAAATAATCCCTGGGCAGCGCCAATCCGAAAGCCCGTCTTCCCCTCGAGCAATAGGATCCACCCCGCCTGCATGCCTGGCAATTCCAATGCACCCTGCAAAGCCGCCTCACAGACGGCGCGCTCACTATCGGCTTGGTTCAAGTTTTCGGCCACACGATAAAGACCTTGGAGTGATTGGTTGGAATAGGCCAAGTCACAATTCAGGCGAACCGCTTCCTCATAGGCCGAAACGAGTAGATCTAAAATCTGCTGGCGCTCGGCTGTAATGATATGGCGTTTCCCGCTCAATTCAATTTCCAGCGCGGCGGCAGATTGCGTTTTGGTGCGCAGCAGATGGTTCGCCAAAATATCATGAATCCGCTGCAACAGATGTTGATCATGATAGGGTTTACGGACAAAGTTGTCTGCGCCACATTCAAGCCCTTTGAGCACATCTTCCGGCCCCGAGAGCACCGTCATCAAAACGACGGCAACGCTTTTCAGTTGCTCATCTTGTTTGATGCTCCGGCATAAGGCATAGCCATCCATTTCAGGCATGACAATATCGCTGAGAATCAAGGTAGGTGGCTGTTGCCGAGCCGCGGCCAATGCCTGCTGCCCGTTAGCCGCAACCCGCACCTGATACCCTTGCGTTTCCAACAAATAGCGCAAGCGTTGTGCCTGCGTCAGACTATCTTCTGCGATCAGGATGCTGATTTCCTGGTGCACAACGGCAACCTGCTCTGACATCACTCAATTCCTTTTGACTAATAAGGCCAACATGGCGACGATCTCTTGGAGTGATAGGATATGCGTCGCGGCGTTGAGCCGCATTGCTTCCCCTGGCATTCCATAGACGACCGAACTCTGGCGATCCTGGGCAATGGTGATTGCCCCACATTCCCGTAACAACTTTAGCTCGGCAGCCCCGTCTTTGCCCATGCCCGTCAGCAAGACGCCAACGGCTTGGGCTTGGTAGACAGCCGCCACCGAACGAAATAAGCGCGCCACCGATGGGCACATGCCATGTTCTGGCGCATCTTGCAAGAGGGCGATTCGTTCGCCCGCCGTGACGGTGAGGTGATAATTATCCGGTGCCACATAGATATGACCAGGCAGGAGCGGTTGACCATGCTCAGCAATATGGATAGCCTGATGCGAGCTTTGCGCCAACCACTCCACCAACCCCTGAATAAAGTCCACCGCCATGTGTTGCACAATAACCAATGGCACCGTAAAGCGCTGGGGCAACCCACCGAGAATCGCCTGCAGAGCAGCCGGCCCGCCCGTAGAAGCGCCAATCGCAACGATCCGTACATCCCTAGGCACTATCGTTGACTCAATCGGCAGAGACTCAGTGGACAGAGACTCAATCAGCAGAGACCCAGTGGACAGAGATCCAGTAGACAATAGATGCCCGGTGGGCTGTGTCCGGTGTGGACGATGAGGCCAGCGTCGAATGACTTTCACCGCAGCCATCATTTTGACAGTTTGGCGTAACTTGTGTGCGCTTTCCGCAAATTGGGGATGCGTGATCCCCCGCGGCTGTGGTAAGGCTGTGAGGGCTCCAGCCGCAAGCGCCTGAAAAAGAATGGTTGCCCCATTCGCCTCCCAACTGCCGCTGATAATGACAATGGGTATGGGGCAGCTTTCCATAATGCGCCGCGTGGCGTCAAAGCCATTGAGGCGCGGCATATGAATATCCATCGTAACCAAATCTGGCTGCCACTGCTGTACGGCTGACAACGCCTCTTCGCCATTATACGCGGTGCCAACTACTTGGATGTCTGGATCAGTACTAAGAATGTGAATCAGAATGTCACGCGCGGTCGCTGAGTCTTCCACGATTAATACTCTGATCATAGACAACGTCCTTATCCCCCAATAAGCCGCTGAATCACCTCAAGCAAATTGCTCTGGGCAAAATTACTTTTCACAAGATAAGCATTGGCCCCCACTTCGATCCCGCGCGCGCGATCTTCGCGCGATTCGAGGGCAGTGACAAGGATCACTGGGAGCTTGACAAGGCGCCGATCGCGCCGAATTTCACTGGTCAAGGCAAAGCCATTCATGCGTGGCATCTCAACATCAGATACAACTAAATCAAAGTTTCCAACTTTCAAATGGCCCAAGGCTTCAACCCCATCAACCGTGGTTTGGACAAAATAGCCCGCGGCATCCAGAATCCCTTTGAGCAAGGTGCGCGCCGTGATCGAATCCTCGGCCACCAAGATGCGACGACGCGCCGCGACAACTGGTGGTGTCGCAGACAGGGGTATCGCCGTGGCGGGATGCACCTGCGCCGATTGGATCAGATCCGCTGTATTCAGAATAGGAACGACTTGACCAGAGCCCAAGATACTAGCACCCTCCACATTGCGTACACGCGTGAGCATTGGCCCCAAGTCCCGCGCCAGCACTTCTTGCTCACTACAAATTTCATCGACGATAAAGGCGACCCGCTGCCCAGCCGTTCCCAACACCACGGCGTTCCAGTGACCGGCATTGGCAACCGGCGTAGGGATAGCCAAGAGTTCAGCCAGACGAATCAGTGGCACCGGCTCTCCTGCCAGCCAGAGGCAAGGACGATGCGCAACGGTCTGAATGGCGGTTGGCGCGATACGAATGACGCGCTCCACATGGAGGGTTAGGATCAGCAAGTGTTGATCACCAACCCGGATCAGAATGCCACGCGTGTTTGCCAATGTGAGCGGCAACCGGATGTGGAAGGTGGTACCCCGATTCGGCTGGGTTTGCAGCGTAATCGTACCGCCAACCGCCTGCACTTTTTCGTGAACAATCGCTAGCCCAAGCCCCCGACCGGACACGGCAGTGATCAAGGTGCTGGTTGAGAGCCCCGACTGAAAGATCAACGCCTGCGCTTCATCCTCATTCAGCGTCTCTGCCGTTGTTGCCGATATGATTCCCTGTTTCACGGCGACGGCTTTCACCGAGCTTGGGTTGATCCCAATGCCATCATCCGCGATTGCTAATTCGACCCAATTCCCTTCCAATGGGGTCAAGGTCAGCCGGATCGTGCCTTGGCGTGGTTTACCCTGGCGCGCGCGTTCGGCGGGCGCTTCCAGGCCATGGTCAATACAATTACGGAGTAAATGCATGAGTGGATCCTTCATGGCTTCCCAGATCCGCCGACTGAGCTCTAGTTCGCCACCTTGGACGATCAAGATCACTTCTTTGCCTTGCTCGCGCGAGAGATCGCGGACCAGTTTGGGAAAGGCTTCCACCAGCGCAGCAAAGGGCAGCATGAGGACTTGCTTCAAATCAGCCTGCAAATTGTCTACCATAGCACCAAACGTACGGCTCGACTGCTCCACCAAGTGCGTCAAGGTCGTCAGCTTGTAGTCTATTTCTGCCAGTGATTGAGCCGTGCCTGGCGCAGCATGCATCTGCTCCCGGCGCGCCATGGCGAACTCACGCCGCAGCGCGGCCAAGGTGCGGGCATGGTCACGCATTGTCAGCTTTGCGCCGATCAATTCCTCACTTTGCAACAAGAGACGATCCAGCCGTTCTGCCGAGAGGCGGAGCGTTGCTGATGGCGATGCGCTCGGCTGTATCGGCAAGGCTGCTGGCGTTGCTTCTGGCAAGGAGCCAACTGGCGAAGTGGGCAGATCGCTTGGCGTTCCTTGGGCCACCGTGAGGGCCCGGCTAAGCTGATAGGCCAAAGCCGCGAGCGAGGGCTCGCCGTGGGCAGCTTGCCCTTCGCCAGCGCGCAACAAAAGAGCCAGCCGGTCGATCGCCTGATGTAAGCAATCAAATAACTCAAGGCTCAAACGGGCTTCCTGCCGTTGCCACGCCGCAAAAACACTTTCCATGCCCTGGCACAGCCGTTCCCATTCGTGCAGATTCACAGCATGGGCCGCTCCTTTTAGGCTATGTGCTTCGCGGAAGATGCTCTCCACCGCTTCCCGTTGACCTTCAGCGGTGGAGGCTTGCTCTAGCGCGATCAAGCCCGCGGTCATCGTATGAAGATGTTCTGCGGCCTCGCCATAAAACGTTGCCAACAAGCGTTGATGAAAGTCAGCTTCGCTGAGGTGCATGGCAGGTTGTCTCCGTACTTTTCTCATGATCAACCAGATGACAAGGTTTTCTCCACCTGTCAGGTTCGGTCACGCATACTATGTGAACAGAATACTAGGCAACTCTGGCCTTTTCGCGTACTTTGAGTTGTTCGGCTAGTTCGGTAAGCGTGCGCGCGGTCTGTTCCGACTGTTGGGTGCCAGCCACATTCTGGACACTCGCTAATTTAATATTTTCCATGGCAGCGGCAACCTGATCCATGCCAACCATCTGTTGATGGGTGGACGCGGCAATTTGGGTAGCGGCCTGTGCCGCTTCATCGAGGCTGGCCGCCAACTGGCGGATCGAATCCCCCGCCTGCGCCACTTGGATGCGCCCGGCCTCCACCGTACGGCTACCTTGCTCGGTGGCCATAACAGCAGCATTGGTGGCACGCTGAATGTCGGTCAAGATGGTGCGAACTTGCATGGTAGCTTGTTTGGATTGCTCGGCTAAGTTGCGCACCTCTTGGGCCACCACGCCAAAGCCTTTCCCTTGCTCACCGGCGCGGGCCGCCTCAATCGCGGCATTCACGGCAAGGAGATTGGATTGTTCGGCCAAGTCATTGACCGACGCAATAATCTCTGAAATCGCTTGCCCTTGTTCGCTCAAACGCGTAATGCTTTGTGCGATCAGCTCCATCTGCTCGCTGATGCGCTTCATGGCTTGAATGGTCTGGTCCACAGATTGCCGGCCACCTTGTGCCACTTGCACGGCCCGCTGGGCGCTATCGACCACAAATTTAGCCTTCTGGCTGGCAACCTGCACGGTCTGCTTCACTTCACCCACCGTTGCCGTTGTTTCGCTGACCGCCGAGGCGGTTTCTGCCGTGCTGGAGGCCACTTGGGTGGTAGCCGTCAGAATATGGCCGACCGATTCACCAAGAACCATAATGCTATTGTTCACCTGCTGTACAGCAAGTTGGAGCTCATTGATCATGCGTTTGGTCCCAGCGCTCGACATAGCCGCGACCACCGCTAATAGATAGAGGAGAGCGGCTGGCACCAAGACCGGCGCAACCCAAGCAGGTGTAGGCCCCTCATGCACAACGGGGGGCGCAAGCATCACCATGCCGCCGATCGCCAGGGTTGCCAGGGTTGCCAGGAGCAAAGGAATGGCTGGGCCCAATAACACCCCACTAAGGACAACCATCACCCCCAGATAGTAAGGTGCCGTGCTGGTAATAGTAGGGTGTAAGAACATGGACAGGATAATCAGGGCGCTATAGCCGACCGAGAAGAGCCAAGCGGCGACCCGAAGATGGCCGAGCCGATTGCTGATAAAGGTGAGGAGGCTAACCAACAGCAATCCACCGATCACGAGTCCACCTTCTAGCGTTGGCTCCCAAAAAAGCAGAAGCCCCAAGAATAGTAGCATTATCGCAGTCATGGCGACACTCAGGGCCGCAAGAATACGCGCCTGAAATTCACTTTCGGGCGCTTGGTCTCGAATAGATAAGAGGCTCGTTCGATTGCTCATCAGTTCCTTCTTCCTCCACACGATTGATACTATAATGATTTAGGTAGGCGTTACGCCTAAAGCAATGAGGAACACACTGCACGACGGGGGAAATCAGGGCCAGTCACCCGCTTCATTCAACTTGACGAGCAGGGCACCTCTGCCTGCACGATCAGGCGTTTATCAGCCAGCAAGCGCTCGGCGGCGAGGAGGGTAATACCATCCGGCGTTACCCCACTGATAAATTCTTTACTGACTTTCGATAAGGTCTGAAACGGCGGTCGTAGCTGGGCTACACTGATCTTATCGACCCCGAGAATGGCCTCGGCCACCAAGCCCACTTCGAGCTGTGGCGTATGCAAAACCAAGAGACGATTGGTATCCGCTAACCCCTTTTCGGGTAGCTCCAAAAATTTCTTGAGATCTACCACCGCGATGATCTGCCCATGCAGATTCACAATGCCAAGGAGAAAGGCTGGCGTACAAGGGATCGGCGTCAACATCTTCAATGGCACAATCTCACGCACGTAGGCCGACGCGACCGCATAGCGTTCATCGGCCAATCTGAATGCGACAACCGTAAGCGCCTCCGCTATATCCGTTTTTGCCGACGGCACGTTGGCTAAGGCGCGGGCCCGCGCCCGCAGGGTTGCCTGAGTTTCAGCCACAGAAGGTGTCGCCACTGCGCTGGGCTGTGTTTGCGCCAGCGAACAGGGTCGTTCGCCTTCGTCAGGTGATGCTACTGAAGCCGCGGTTATTGCTAGCGACGCTTTCATAGGGATGCCTCCGAGGCAAGAAGAACGTGTATGATTTCTTGAAGGCCGCTAGCCGTCAATCCACCCGCTTCAGGAATCAGCGCCGTTGGACAATAATTGGTCAGGAGGGCTAAGACATTGCGCCAGTGTTTGGCAGCGACAACAGGATCAGCTTGCTGCCAGGCCAGGTGTCCTAGGGTAAAGTGCGCCAGAATAAAGCCTTGATCGAGATAAATTGCCTGTTGCAGGGCCTTCATGGCTTCGTCCAATCTGCCATGCTCCTGCAAGATGGTTGCCCGTAAATAGTGAAGAAGCGGATCGAGCTTGTCAGCCACCAGACTCTGCTCACACCAAGCTAACGCCGCGCTTAATTCACCTACATTAGCATAGGCATGGGCCAACAGCGCCGCGAATTTACTATCAGGCTGGCTTTGCAACGCAGGCAAAGCGATCATGATTACCTCGGCATAGCGCCCCTGCTCATAGGCGCGGCAGGCCGCCTCATAGGCTGGTGCGATTGGCAAGGGTGCAATGGCTTGCGCGGCTGGCCCTGGCGCTAATGGTTGCAGCCCAGAGAGCGTGGTCAAAGCGGTGTCCGCATCGCTTTCAGGCTGGCTCGTCAACACCGTGGCACTTGGCTTGCGCGCCACGGTGCGGTTGCGGCGATAAATGATCACTCCTGTAAAGGCAACGGTATCGAACGCTAGGGCAGCCAAGACGCTGGGGTCCACCTCACTAGGGTTCATGACGAGCCATCCCCCTTCGGCTAGGGTGCCATGGAGCTTTGGCAGCACGCGCGCAATGACCTCTGGCGCAAAATACAAAAAAACATTCCGACAGAAAATCATATCCATCGCGCCGATATTGTCCGGCAATGTCGGATCGTGATCTTCGGCTAAATTCAAATAGGCAAAGGTGACCAAACGCTTGATCTCAGGCACCAAGGCAAAGCGACCATTGGTGGTTTTGGTAAAGTACCGCTCGCGGAATCCTGGTGCGACATCGCGAAAAGACCAGTCGCTATAGCTCCCCGCGGCCGCGCGCTGGAGGGCACGCGGGTTGATATCCGTTGCCAGGATCGTGATCTGCCAGTCGGCCAGATCAGGCAGTAATTGGCTCAGGAGAATCGCCAACGAATAGGCTTCTTCTCCTGTGCTGCATCCCGCGCTCCAGAAGCGCAGGCAGCGGTTGGCCCGTCGTTGCTGGATCAGCGCTGGCAAGATCTCGTGCGCCAGCAGATCAAAGAGTGGATGATCACGCCAGAAATAGCTTTCGCCGATCGTCAAATGCGTAGCCAAGATTTCGATCTGCTGGCGGCTAAAGGGTGCGGAAAGCAGCCAGTGGATACAAGGCTCGAGACGATCAAAGCCAAAGTCACGGGCAGCACCATGCATGCATCTTTCCAGATCGCGCCAGCGCTCTGGTGGGAAATTGAGCCCCAGTTGTGCCACAATCCGTTGGCTGAACGGGGCCATCAGCCACTCAGGAATCGATTTTTTTGTCATGTTCCGCCTGCCAAGCTGCTTGTAATGCGTTCTCTTCGTCTAAGGAAAGAAACATATCCAGATTGTGAATAAGAACCGTCTCTCCTTCCAGTTGCACAACACCCTCGACCGGAGCCAAGGATGACAACGGCGGCTCACACGCGATGTGATCGACATTGGGCAACGCCAGAATATCCGTAACCCGATTGACCCACAGCGCTAGCCACCGTTGGGCCGTGCGCACGATCAGAATTTGGTCCATGAGTTGTAGGGCGGCTGGCGCTAACCCAAACCGTTGGCGTAGATCAACCACCGGAATCACTTGCCCCTGGACGTTGATCACCCCAAGCACAATGGCCGGCGCTTGGGGCAACGGTGTAATCGCGACAGCGTGGATCACCCGCTGCACCACCGGCAGGCGCAGCGCATAACGGTGCTGATCCAGCATAAAAACGACAAGGTACTCTGTTGTGTGCATCTGCCGTCAACCTCTAGAACCCTTTCCCTGCTGTCGGCTTGCGTGGATCGCGTACCCCGTTCCAACAGGTGCCCATGCCGCCGCTCTTTGGCTACTGCCCATGCCGTTTATAGCCATTTTCTATGCTAACTCTAGGCTCTTTTAGAAGGTTCCCGACCGCGATCTTGGCCGTATCTTCCGCAACGAAGATACGACTTTTATCCGATATCCGCGAATTACTACAGAACGCACCGCCCTGATGAAGATTGCCCATGAAATTCGGTAATCCAGCGCGGATTGATGAAGATTGCCCATGAACTTCGGTAATCCAGCGCTGATTGAAATCAGCGCCTGCTCGGTCAAGCTGTGCGAAAGCGCACGAGTAAGGTCTACCGCTTTCATTGCTTACCCTTCATCAGGGACGGTGCTAGGGAGCAACGCCCGCGGAAGCGGGCTTGCGCCGGCGTCGTTCCGTAGCCCGGTGGCTTTTCGGGTGGCCCGTTGGGTGCGGGCGGCTAGACAAAAAAGCGTAATCAGCACTGGGCTTACCCTTTTCCTGATTAGGCGTGCAGTGGCAAAAGCTTGTATACTATCTACTCGAAAAGCAGACCTGACAGGTTTGGAAAACCTGTCAGGTCTCTATTGAACTAGATTCGCCCTTACAGCATTACCGCCAAAACACAAGCGCACTCACACCAAGACAAACCGATTTTGTTCCTAGCTAGCCGCAACGCGCTGAGCCCTTAGGCTGACGAGTGCTCGGCGAACCCCGCATGAGCGTGCTGGCTGGCTAGCAACGGCAGGGAAAGGCCGCATTGATCCATGACCACCCGAGGGCTCTCGCTCCCACAGACCATCCGCCATTGGTTATTCCGCGTCTTTAAGCGGCAACAATACGCAAGCGAAATGGCGCTACGCTGGCAAGCCGGGATTACCCCAGAGACAGCTTTCTGGGAGAATTATATTGCGACCCGCGGCGCACAATGGCCTGAAGATTTCCAGGCGCGGATGGACCCGGCGCGCCCTTTGCAGAGCCATATCACCGCGCTCATGGCTCCAGCACCGGGAAGTGTGATTCATATGCTTGATGTGGGCGCAGGGCCTTTAACTTATCTGGGGACGAGCTGGCCAGGTTATCAGCTCCAAATTACCGCCGTTGATCCACTTGCGGATCAATATGCCGAACTTTTCGCCAAACATCGGCTAACGCCACCGGTAAAAACGGAGTATGGGAAAGCCGAGGAATTGGTCGCCCAATTCGGGGTCAATCGGTTCGATCTGGTGCATGCGCGTAATTGTATCGACCACAGTCAGGATCCAGTGCGCGCCATCGAGCAGATGGTGGCCGTAGCCAAGCCTGGCGGAATTGTCTATTTACATCATGCCGTGAACGAAGCAGAGACGGAATCTTATCTGGGCTTTCACCAGTGGAATTTTCATGGTACGCCCGAATGGCTCTATGTCAGCAATCAGACCGACGCAACGAATATGACCTTGCGCTTGGCGCGACAGGCGGTCGTGTCGAACCAGTTGCTCGACAATAACCGCTGGATTATTACCACCATAGTCAAACGCGAGCCAACCTCTTTTGTGTGCTCCTGGTATCATCAACTGAAGAGCTATGCCCGGTGGTTACGGCGTTAAGCCGCTAGTGAGCGCAGGGCGCAGGTTTTCTGGTTCAGCAGCCCCTGTACGGCTGAGCCTTACTTGGTTCCTATCATCTGGGGTGGCGGCGGCAGCGTAGTGGGGGCCAGCGTAGTGGGGGCCATGCCATAGATTTCAGCCAGGTAGTCGACCATTGCACTATCGTCACGGCCCTGTTTTGCTTCGGCATGGAGATGAACCGAGCGGGCAGAGTTGATGATCAGGCTGGTGCCCGCGCACTCGGCAATCTGAATAAAGGCAGCCACCACAGCCGGGTCGAACTGGTTACCCGCACAGGCGCGCAGTTCGGTGACGATCTCGTCCACCGACTTGGCGCGGCTATAGGGGCGATCCGAAGCCATCGCTTCTACCGAATCACACACATTCAAAATGCGCGCCTCCAGCGGGATCGCCTCCCCAACCAAGCCATCGGGATACCCCCGCCCGTCCCAGCGCTCGTGGTGGTGACGAATAAAGGGAGCCAAATGGCGTAGCCCATGGCTGGTTGCCACAAAGTCCGCGCCAAGGTTCGCGTGTTTCCGAATAAAGGCGACTTCTTGCTCGGTGAGCTTAGCCGGTTTGTGGAGGATCGCTTCGGGAATGGCAATTTTGCCAATGTCATGTAAATAGCCACTCTGACGGATGATCTCAATCCGCTCTTGCGAAAAGCCCAACTCAGTGGCAATGGCAACCGCGTAGGCCGCCACCTGTGCTGCGTGGTTACCGACATAGGGATCACGCGCATCGAAGATCTTGGCTAACGTCAGGAATAGCTCGTCATTTAACTGCTGGATCGAGTGATTCGCCACGGTCAGTTCGCTGTTGACACTAGCCAAAGATTGCATGGCATCGTATTGCAGGCGCGGTAAGCGAAAGGCTTGATAAATGAGCAGGATCGGACCCAGCACCAAAATACCCATCCACAGATCGAGCTCCATCAGGGCACTGGCAACACAACCAATCGCGGCCAAGGGCAGTTCAATGAGCAGACCATCGTGGAAAATTGCGGCTTGGCTTGGGGTGATCCCAC
The DNA here is from genome assembly GCA_019637645.1 of Caldilineaceae bacterium. Next base: position 169,873 of record JAHBVH010000001.1, on the reverse strand, counting down.
GAGCCAAGAAGAGCACGATGGCGAGGAGTGCTTGGTTGATCAGCACGTAGGTGATCATCAACAGAAAAATGTTCGGGAGAGAGAGTTGGCTACCGAGGACACCTTGTTGGTGGCTCACAAGTTGTAACACGCCATAGGCACCCCAGCCACTGACAATGGTTTTGGCAGCATTAAAGGGCTGGATATACCAATTGCGTAATAGATTGCTGTTGGTCCACCGCTCCTTTAACCATTCAACGGTGTGCGCAATCACCACCAGCAGAATAAAAAATAAGGGAGGGAGAAGCCAAATGCCGATGACAAAAACAATGGTCGAGCCTTCATAAGAACGGTAATGTGGGGCATCAACCACAAAAATACGCATCAGCGATGCCGCCACCGTGAGCACGAGGAAGATCTTCCAGGGCGGCGCGCTCGTAGCAGAGGAGATCGCTGAAAGGGTCACAAAAATGAGGGCTGCGCTCCAGACAATGGCAAGATAAGTCCAAGCAACCGGTTTCATCTCAATCTACCTTACCCTCTTTTTGGGCGGTTTGGCAAAGCTTTGCGCGAAAGCCTCAAAATTAGCCGAGTCAAAGCCTGGGGAGAAACGGTCTGAAAAGTAACCTATACCCCTAGCCGGTTTGCGAAAACTGGCTAGGGGTGGTCAAGTCCTATCCCCTGGCTTACGCGGGGTTGGCTTACTGCCCCGGCCCCGTTTGTTGGATGATCGGCAAGAAGCTGAAATAGACCGGGGCATCCAGTGCTTGTTCTGTCTCCTCGGCCAGATTTCCACTATCCGCGCTTGGGCTACCCCTATTCCGCCCAAGCAGATTTAATTTGATGGGCAGATTAAGATTCAACGGTAAATTCAAGTTGACCGGATCACCCTCCCAATAGTCCCCGCTCCAAGTCATGCTGCTCCAGTTCACACTGCTCCAGTTCACACTGCTCCAGTTCACACTGCCATTGGTAAGGGTGAGCAAGAGCAGATTTGTATGCGTCCCTGCTAGATAGGCGCTAGGCGCAACGCCGACATTGGCATTGGCATCCGTAGTGCCATGGACGGCCGCATAGACATCAAGATAGCCGGCGCCAGCTTTGACTGGATCATACCCAGCCCAGCTTTTGTTCGCCGTGGCCATGAGGCGATATTTGACCTGGTCTGGCGTCAAGTGAGGTTCGTCTTGCAACAATAAGGCAATGGCACCACTGACCAGTGGGGCAGCCACCGAGGTGCCGGACATCCGAATATAAGAGGAATTTACGACTTGGGTCGGATGCTGCAGCGCCAGGAGAGCCAACGGATTGGAAAGCGGCGCAACGATCTTGCGCCCTGGCGCGACTAGATCCGGCTTGGCAAAGCCGTCAGTCGTCGTGCCATACGCCGAGAAAGGTGCGATAGTATCATCACGGATCGTCGCCGTCCCCATTTCATCGGCCGCGCCGACCGTAATGACAAAAGGATCATTAGCAGGGGGATAGAGGGCACCTGCGCCCTGATTCCCAGCCGAAGCGACGACCACCATGCCGCTGAACCAGAGCGTCTCACAGGCAGCTGCGAGCGGGCTGGTATGATAGGATTGGGCGCGTGATGCATTGAACGAGAGATTGACTACCCGGATATTATAGGTCGTGCGATTGTCATAAATCCACTCCAACCCGGCAATGACATCCGATTCCAAGGAAAGGCCATCTAAGGTTGTAACACGCACATCGATCAGATTGGTTTTCGGCGCAACCCCCATATAGGCACCCGCTTGGGCCGCGCCCGTGCCACCGATCAGGCCAGCCACAAAACTGCCATGGCCAAAGCTATCTTGGTGATCGGGAATCAGGCTAGTCTGCACCTTGGCCACAACCCGGCTAGTAAGATCCGGATGATTCTGCCGGATCCCACTATCGACTACAGCAACCCCAATCCCTTGTCCCTGTACATAGGGTGCAGCATTCCACACTTGATCGGCACGAATGGTGCGATTGAAACTATTTTGTAGACGGGTCGTATCAAGACATTCAGGACAATTCGTTTCAACCACTGGCGCATCGAGCGAAAGCCACCGCACGCTCGGCACAGCAGCGATCACCTGAAGTTGGCTAGCGGGCACTTCAGCAGCCAAGCCATTGATAATTTGCAGCCGTTTTGTGATGTTGCCGCCGACTTGATGGATTACCTGCTCCACACGCTCATCCCTTGTCGTTTTTTGGACAATGATGGCCACCCGCTCCGCTGGATGAGCTGCGGCAAATTGGCGCAAAGCTGGTTCGATATTCGCGGCCATGACCGCGCCAGATGTCACGGGGACCAATGCAATCGCATTGGTCTGAATCAACAAGATGACTAGCGCCAAGAAGATGCGCAACGGCCTACGTCGCCCCTTCCATTGCCCCCCTGCTACCAACATAGACTCTCCTATCTTAACCTATCATTTCCATAAGAACATTCAAAACAACATGCGATAGCCATTAGCCTGAAATTTACTCAGGCAATGCGGTGCTAGGTTCGGTTAACATTGCAATTTTGCGGCTAACAGCGAAAAGCCGCCTCAGCAGTTAGCATGTCAACTGAACCTAGTAGGCGGATGCTTCATTCTTAGAAACGGCTTGGAAAGGTCGCCTTTCCATCTGACAGGTTTTTAAAAATCTGTCAGATGTGGACTGATCCTAACTCTTTGCAAAAGGACGATTGGGTTTCCTAGATAAGGGAACAAGAACTTTATATAAAAGTAATTATAATACATTTATGCTTACATTTAATTACAGTAAGCTGTCAAAATATTTAACTTCAGTCGAATATGGACACTTCGTTCACAGTTTAAATGAACGCCAGGATGGAAACGGGCTGTTCTGGCGTATCCGCGCTCCAACGGTGATGATCTGACCAAATGTAAGCAGCATCGTTGATCCCACCCTTTGGCTGCCAACTAGCCATCACAAAGATTTCAGCACTAGCAATGACGCTGGCATGGTAATCATAGGAGCACCACCCTTCCGGCCCCTTGGCGAAACGATTCTTCACCATCGCTCTTTTCTCCATTTCTTGGGCTGATTTGTTCGGTACCTGAGCAGGCCAATCTACGCTGGGGTCAGCTTTCACAGAAGCGCAACAAAAACTGTGCGCCCCGGCTTGCCCACTCATCGTTCAACGTATAGACAGGGGAGTTGTTGATATAGATAGGAGTTACGCACTTAGACAAGACCTGACAGGTTTGGAAAACCTGTCAGGTCTCTGGTCACGCCAGTCAACTGCGTAACTTCTAATAGATTTCAGTGCCGAAAATTCGCGGATCTTCATGATTGTCTTTACCTAATCGCCAGCGCAGCTTAGAAACGGGTTAAAAAGGGACAAAGGTGCCGATTGCCCTTCCAGGAAGAAGCAGGTTGCCACTTGATGGCCTTTTCAAACCGTTGCTTAGGAATCAGGGGAAGACGAAGCATGACAGGGTTGGTAAAACAGAGGATATAAACGAAGGAGCAACTAGATAACCCCATGGATACGCTACGGTGAGCGGCTTGTCACCGTAGCGTATTTAGTTACAAATAGATTGTAACATAGCCAAACTTCGCGTAAAAGTGAAGAAAAAGAAGAAGCTGTGGGGCGGTATCAAGGGCAGTGTCAAGGGCGGGGAGAAAAGTCAACACGGATACCACGATAGGCTGGTGGGATTACCGGCCAAGATAGATACCTCCCACAGTTTGGCGAATCCAATCGGTATAATTCGCAACCCGAGTGAATACAGTATAACTAAGGGGACCAGCACATTGTGTTCCCCCAAAGCTGGTGACTCCGATCAGCTTCCCAAAAAGGTCTTGCCCTTGTACTAATGGCCCGCCACTGTCCCCATTACAGCTACCTTTGCCGCCTTCTTTTAAACCAGCACAGATCACGTTATCCGTTATATACGCTCCATATGTTTGTTTGCAAACATCATTGGGAACAATCGGCAGCGTCACCTTCTGGAGAATGATAGCGGTCGGTCCGCTTGCATTAAGCCTGCCCCACCCGGTGGTGACGACCTGAAAACGAAGGTTAAAGCTTGCTGGTACATTAACAGCGGTTGGGGTGTCCAAACGAATGAAATCAACGCTTCTAGTTACGGTAGCGCCCTTGTCCAATTGGATTAGGCCAATGTCATTGGCAAGCGTAGCCGGACTATAACTCGGATGAACGATGATACGTATGGGACTAAAGCGTTGACGGCTCGCTTCATTCGTAGCGGTTCTATCATGTGCACCCAAAACAACTTGTAAGTCTTTCATAGCGTACCCGACCAAGCAATGGGCAGCCGTCAGCACCCAACGCATCTCGATCAAGGAACCACCACAATAGAAGCTGCCCTTATGCATGAGCATTGCCTGCCAAGGATACTCCCCCGGTGTGGCGGCTGTACCACCAACCACGGCCGCTTGCACGTCAGCCGGTTCTTCGGCAACAGGAAGCACTTCCGGTATTGCGGCATTGGGGTCACTAGCCATATTTTGCTCGACCAATGGCAGATACACTTGATGTTGCTCAGGATTGGGATCGGTCTGGCTGGAATCGGCTGGGGTTTGTAACAGTGCAGTACCGGCCAATTGGTTGCTATCAATTGTGCAGGCACTAAGCAGGCAGAGACAGATCAGGATCAGGATGATAGCGCTGTTGTTCCGTGGATTGGGTTTCATAAGCTTTCCTATTGAATTGGGTAAAAAATTTGCCTAATGCCAGCATAGTCCGCACCCGTAAACCCAACGTAACCTCAAACGTAAACAGTAACCCCAAACGTAAACAGTAACTTTTCACCGCATTCCACCTGATTTCTCCTTTGACCACCGTAACCAATTCACCACAAAAGCTAACCAAAACAAAAAGGAACAACTTTTTGGAAGCCTTTTATTTGCGTTAGTTTTGTATGACGCTGTACCGTCCGAAAAGAAAACGGCAAGCATACGCTTCGCTTCATGCTTGCCGTTGATGTATACGCCTGTTATGGCCCAGTGTTTGGTGATTCTTGTAATCTGTGTATACTCAAGGCTGATTCGACCTGATTCACCCATAGATAGAGACATCGATGCAAGTCCAACCGACCCTGCTGCTCACAACAAAGCTGTATCGCCCACGGACGGATGCGCACTGGATCGCGCGCCCAGAGCTGATGGCCCGGTTGGATGCGGGTTTGCGGCACAACCTCATTCTCCTGTCTGCGCCCCCCGGCTTTGGCAAAAGCACGCTGGTCAGCCAGTGGCTGGACAAGGGTGAAGCGGGGTCAACACCTTCAAGCCAACCGCTAAAATCGTGCTGGCTCTCTTTAGATGCAGGAGACAATCAGCTTGTCCAGTTTCTGCGCTATCTGATTGCTGCCGTGCGCACCTGTGAACCAGGGGCGTGCCCCACGACCCTGAGCCTATTGGGATCGGCGCACGGGCCTGGGGTGGACTATCTCGCCAACCTGGTGGTCAGCGAATTGAGTGCGCTCACCGTTGAACTGGTGCTCGTCCTCGATGATTATCATCTCATCCGTTCCGCCGAGGTGCATGGGGTCATCCGCCATTTGTTGCGCTATTTGCCATCCCAGCTGCACATCGTGATCCTTGCGCGTACCGACCCCCCCTTGTACTTGGGGCGTTTGCGGATGGAACGCCAGATCACCGAATTGCGTGCGAGCGATCTACGCTTCACGGTTGAGGAAACGCGCAACTTTCTCACCCAGCGGCTTGGTCAGGCGCTGGGTGAGGATGTGGTCAGGCTTGTCCATACGCGCACCGAAGGCTGGGTCACCGCACTGCACTTGTCCAGCCGTGCGGGGCAGCCCCAGCACCCGCAGCAATTCCTAGAGCAATTTCATGGCCATAACCGGCTATTGGTCAACTATTTGGTGGAGGAGGTGATGGAGCGCCTTGGGGAGCCCCTGCGCGAATTTGTGTTGTCCACTGCGCTCGTGGAGCGCTTCTGCGCGCCGCTGGCCGACGCGCTCCTGGCCGACCGTCTACCGCTGGGTGCTAGCCAAACGTTGATCGCCCAAGTGGAAGCCCATAATCTTTTTGTCATTCCGCTCGATCAGACCGGCGACTGGCTGCGTTATCATGACCTCTTTCGCGATTTTCTGCGCCACCAGCTCAAGCGCACGGAATCACCAGCTCGTGTGGCACAGTTGCACCACAGCGCGAGTACCTGGTTTGCCAGGATGGGTCTGATCGAAGATGCACTACGCCACGCATTGGCCGCCGGTGATGAGGATGCGGCCGCGGAACTGGTCTTCGCGCAGTTTCACGCGATGCTAGAGCGACAGCATCCTGGGCCAACGCTGACGCGCTGGCTGTCGTTTTTTCCGGCAGCGTTGATTCAAACCCGGCCAGGCTTGCGCCTAGTTCAGCTCTGGTTGTCATCCTTTGGCATTGGGCCGGTTGTGCCGCTGGCGCAGTTGGGCAATCTGGAGTCCCAGCTGCAACACGATACAACGCTTGGCAGCACGCGACGCCAAGCGCTGCTGGTGGATCTGCATCTCCTCCTTGGGATCTTGGCCTACTGGCATGGTGAACCACAGCGCGCCATCTTGTTGCTCCAAACCACCCTCGCCCAGCTCGCCCCCACGCATTACTTTGCGCGCACCCAGGTGCTGGTTCACCTCGCCGCGGCCCAGTTTTGCACGGGTGAACGCGTGGTTGCCTATACCCTATTGCGTACGGCGTTGGCGGAAGCGAAGGCGCAGCAACAAGCAATCCAGATCATCTTATTCGGCGGGCTCGCCATTCTCCATCTGCACGCGGGTAACCTAGCCGAAGTGGTCAACCTCGCGACCCAGGCCGTGACCACCATGGATGAGTCGTATGCCGCAGATTGGCAAGGCATCGGCTTTGTGGAAACCTGGTATAGCTGGGCGCACTATTTGCTGGCGACCGTTTGGTATGAGCGGAATGATCTAGCCCTTGCCGCGCACCACTGGCAGTGTGTCGAAGCCATGCGCTATCGTGCCAATCCGGCGATCTTTTTTAGCAGTTTGCTGGGCTTGGCCCTGGTTGCACAGGCGAAGGGGAGCGTGGGCAAGGCGCTGGCCTATGCGCAGGCTGCGCATGAGTTTGCTGCCGAAATCCGTCGCCCTGCTTTGCTGGAGCACGCAGCGACTTTCGCCGTGCGGCTGGCACTGCTCAATGGGCAAGGAGCCGACGCCGAGTACCGGACGCAGGAGATCAAGACCGCCGCGAACCAAGGGACGCAGCTAGAAATCGAATTACCAGCCTTGACACGCATCCGGGCCTTGTTCGCGGTCGGCACGCCCACGGCCTTGAACGCGGGCCTGGCCTTTGCCACCACTTGTCTACAGCATGCCGAAGCGGTTCACAATACACGGCAAGTGATCCAAATTTGTGCGTTGCAAGCGCTCATGCTGCACGCGCTCCAACGTACAGAAGAGGCGTTTGCGGTGCTGGCCCGGGCGCTGGCCTTGGGCGAGCCAGGCAGCTTTGTGCGTACCTTTATCGATCTCGGTAGGCCGATGGCTGATTTATTGCGCCACCTAGGGGCCACCCACGGCCAATCGCCCCGGATCAAACTGTTGCTGGCGTCCTTCCCGGCCACGCGGGAGCCAGCGGAACGGCGCGCCCTGACCACTCAATACGCCAAACTCTACGGGATTACACCCCTCACCCCACGTGAGCTCGAACTCTTGGGGCTCATCCGCCAACGGCTCTCGATCGATGAGATTGCCACCCACTTGGTCATTTCCTCGCACACCGTCAAAAAGCATACCAACAATATCTATACCAAACTGGGCGTGCGTAATCGCCGCGAGGCGATTGCTAAAGCGGAAGCATTGAGCCTTTTGCCGCCGTTAAATTAAGACCTTGATCGCTTACTACTGTTAGGCGTTACGCACTTAGGCCAGACCTGACCGGTTTTCCAAACCGGTCAGGTCTCTAGTTGCCCAGCCAACTGCGTAACTTCTACCGGTATGACGACCTGCCCCATTCTGCCTCATAATGACTATCCGATCCTATGGTAAGCTGAGGCTACAGTCTGCCCCATTCCCGCTCCCCTTGCCTATGCCGTTTCAGCTTAAAAATACTACTTTTTGTGTAATACGCGCTATGCCCAGCACCCGGTATAGTAGTCGGGCGAACAAACTTCACGGCAAAACAGCCCGAGCACTGCCCAGAAATCACCAGGGCGAAGAATTGCGTACCCGTCACGATCCGCGGCCTGACACACCAACACTGAGTGACGAGGCTGTGCGCTGAAGATCAGAGGTATCATGAAGGCACAGGGGCTACATGCGGATGACCAGGCCCGCTATCGCATTTATATCCAAGGTCGGTTCGATGCAGCCTGGTTGGATCTACTCAGCGGCGTTTGGGTGATCCAGCGTCACCAACCAAGTGAGTACGGGATCACGATCTTACTGGGTAATGTCGCTGACCAGGCCGCATTACTGGGGGTACTCGAACAGCTCTACTGCCTGGGTTTCCCGCTACTGCTGGTTGAGCATCTAGCGGATCAGGCTAGCAGCGTCGGTGACAGCGCAGGATACACCACGCAACCGCAACCGGTTTCTATAGAATGAGGTGAGCCATGCTCCAAAGCTTGGGTAAGTTTGTAGAAAAGGATGTCAATCAGCAGGAATATTTGCAAATTGGCTTTTCGCCCAGTTCGATTTCGCTCCAAGAACGCTGGCGCAACAATGGTCTATCAGCTGATTTTCTGGCTGATTATCTCAGTACTTTTTTCCCGGGCGATGATGCAGCGGCGCTGGATCGGCGCACCGAACTCAAGGGTGCCGTCAGCTATGTGGCTAATGAATTGCTCGAAAATGCCATGAAGTTCAACTATGCACCCGCCCAGTATCCGGTTCGGATCACCATGCAGCTGGATGCAGCGCGCGTGCGCTTCTATGTCGCCAACAGCCTTGATCCACAATCCTTGGCTGGCTTCCAACGCTTCCTTGAAGAGCTACTGACCGGCGATCCCGATGAGTTATACATGGAACGGCTGATGCAGAATGCCGAAGATGAAACCAGCGACGGGTCCGGGCTGGGTTTTCTCACCATGCTCAATGACTATCACGCCGAATTAGGCTGGAAATTTGAGCTCATCCCCGGCAACCCGGAAGCCGTTGTGGTGACGACCATGGTGCAGTTGACGGTCTGAGCGCTCGTCAGCTAGCCATGCCCCTTTTGGAAAAATCGTCGCGCATACCAAGACTTAGCCTGAGGAGAACCCGATGGAAATCATCCAGACCGATTATCAAGCCAAGTATGATCCGAACACGGCCACGGTGCTGTGCAGTGGGAGTTTTCGCCTGAATGGAGCCGAGTACGACGCCATTCTAGGGATGCTAAATGCCGCCGCGGCGGCGGGTCATCCTGTGCTGACCTTGGATGTGAGTGGACTGCAATTTCTCAACAGTTCGGGGATCAATACGCTCTCCAAGTTTGTGATGCAGATGCGCAAACAGCCAGCCAGCCAGTTAATTGTCAAGGGCAGCGAACAATATCCCTGGCAGAAAAAGTCGTTGGTGAACTTGCAACGCCTGCTGCCCAATTTACGCCTAGAATTCTGATGAGGGCCGCCGAGATGACCCAGAGCCGTCGCAAAAAAGCGCCGCCGACCCAAGCGTTACTCGCCGAGATCGCCGCCTTACAACAACAGGTGGCAGAACTGGCCGAAGAAAAAGAGCGGCTAGCCATTATACTCGAGATGAGCGCCGAGCATAGCGACGCCGTCCAAGCCGGCTTGCTCGCCGAAAAAGAGGATCTCTCGGTGCTGCTCGAGATGACCACGGCGCATTCCGATGCCGTGGAGGAAGAGCTGCACGAGAAAGCCGCCGAAGCGCTGCGCGAGAGTGAACGGCGCTTGCGGCTGATTGTCGAAGCGACGCCGATTCCCATCGTGATCAGTCGCCGCGCCGATGGCGAGATTGTCTATAGCAACGCGACGGCTGGCCCGCTGGTGGGCCTCTCGACCGCGGCGCTACATGGACGCAAAATCACCGATTTCTATGCTGACCCAACCGTGCAAAGCGAGTTACTCACCCTGCTCGACCAAGCGGGTGAGGTGGATCATCAGGAGGTTGAATTCCGTACGGTTGCTGGTCAAGCGCAGTGGGTGGATGTCTCGCTGCGGGGATTGGTGTTCAATGACGCGCCAAGTTTGCTCAGCGCCTGGCACAACATTACCCACCTGAAAGAGATGAACCAGGCGTCCAGCCGTTTTGTGCCGCAAGAATATCTTGGCTTTTTGGCGAAGTCGAGCATCATTGACATTGGCTTGGGCGACTATGTGACGGGCGAAATGACGGTGATGTTCTCCGATTTGCGCGGCTTTACCACCATCTCCGAGACGATGACGCCCGAAGAAAACTTTACCTTTATCAACAGCTATCTAGGACGGGTCAGCCCAGTCGTGCGCCAGCACCAGGGCTTTATCATCAAATATTTGGGCGATGGCATCCATGCAGTCTTCCCCCGCTGCGCCGATGATGGCGTGCAGGCGGGCATCGAGAAGTTGATGCAAGTCAACGAGTATAACAACTATCGGCAGCGCAAGAATCGGTTGCCGATTGGCGTGGGCATCGGCGTCAACACGGGTCATATGATGGTCGGTATGGTCGGTGAACAACACCGTATGCAAGGCGACGCCTTCTCGGATGATGTCAATTTAACATCGCGGCTAGAAGGGTTGACCAAATTCTATCATGTGTCGCTGATCATCTCCGCCGCCACCTATGGCCGTCTGGTTGATCCAAGCCGCTACAATATCCGCTTTCTGGATCGGGTACAGGTCAAAGGGCGCAAAACAGCGCTCGACCTCTATGAAGTCTACGACGCCGATTTACCACTAATGCGCCAGCTCAAGCAGGAGACTCAGGCCGATTATGAAGAGGCGCTACGGCGCTATTATCAGCGTGAATTTGATGCCGCCCAAAATATTCTCTTTCGCATCTTGCAACACAACCCGCGCGACAAAGTGGCCTGGCATCATCTTGTGCAGGCGACGCAGTTAGCCGAGCAAGGCGTCCCACCCGGTTGGACCGGCGTGACAGTGATGACGGAGAAATAGGGATTGATCACTATGTTCTGGACTTTATTGCTTTCCCACCTCATGGCTGATTATCCATTGCAGACCGATGCGATGGTACAAGCCAAGAAACACTTGCCTGGGCTGCTCTTCCATGTCACCGTGCATCTGGTGACCATGCTGGTCATCCTGCTAGGTTTGGTCCGGCTGGAATGGCGTACCGCGCTCTTTGCGGTGGTGGCGGTAACGGGTCTGCATTTTGCCATTGATGTTTGGAAAAACGTGCTAGCCAAGCGCAAGCCGCAGTGGGTGATCGGCGGCTATCTGCAAGATCAGCTTTTGCATCTAGCGTCACTCTGGCTAGTGGCCACCTGGTTTGCCCCCGGCGCAGCCTTTGCGCTTCCGGCAAGCTGGGTGATCTACGCCAGCGGCTATATCTTGGTCACACACGCCTGGTTTGTCACCGAGCGCGTGTTGACCTATCGCAACAAAGCTCGCCAAACGCTCGTGTCTCTGCAACTTTGGCCGCGCATGGTGAGTCGCGCACTCTTGCTGACCCTGCTGCTGTTGGGCTGGCATCAATGGGGCCCAGCTGGATTGGCCTCGGCAGCGCTCTTCAGTTGGCCCTATGGTCGTAGTGTCGAGCGACAGCGGTTGCTGCTCATCGACCTTGCGGTGGCGGTGGCGGTTCTGCTCTTTATTTTAATGGCTGGGAGTCATTGAGCGATGAATACACAACAAATGGGACGACGGGGCTATATCCCGCTCAAATACCAGGTGATGGGGGCCATCCTGCTCTTGGTAATTCCGGTGCTGATCCTGCTTTCGGTCAGCAATTATCTGGCCACCCAGGCGAGTCTACGCGCCAGCGATGCGCTGCTGCAAGCCCAAACCGAGGCGGGTATCCGTAACGCGCTTAAACAGGTAGACATTGCCTATAAGATCTTCGAACAGCCGCTGGAGCCGCAAATAGCCAAGGCGTTCCCGCTGTTTTTGGCGGCCTACGCCGCGTCCGGCGGGCAGCCCGAGTTGGTTGATCTGGCCGCGGTGAAACAACAGGCCGAGGCATTGACGGGGCTGGAGTTTGATCTCTATATCATCGATGCCGAGAGTGTGATTGACTATACCACGGACGCCGACTCGGCGGGGCTGGATTTCAAGGTCTCCTCCCCCGATATGGTGAAGTTTCTGGCACAAGTTCGCCAGGGTGATTCGATGGTGAGCAACCGTCTGAGCACGCAAGTCCGCACGGGCCAATATTATAAATTTGCCTACGCGCCCACCCCCGATCATCGCTATGTCCTGGAATATGGGGTGGTCATCCACGATCTGGCGCAGTTTGCCGGTGACTTAGATCCACTCAAGCTGGCCGAGGCGTTCAAGACGCTCAACCCGGCGGTGGATCAGATTCTGCTCTATGACTACAAAGGTCGGCTGATGACAACAGAACAGAAGCTCACTGTCGACCAAGCGACGCAGACGATGATACAGGAGATCACCAAGAGTAATCGGGGGACGGTGGAAATCGTCGATGCCGAGCAGCAGACCTTGACCCGCTATTTTCTGGTCGATCTGCCCGATGAAGGGATGGTCGGCGATGGTCATAACGACAAGGTCGTTGCCATCACTTATAACAGTCGTCTCATCGATGCGGCTTTAACCCGCCAGACGCGCTTAAACGGGTTGATCAGTCTGGCCGCTGTGGTGCTGCTGGTGGGGATCACCTACCTGCTTTCGGCGTGGCTCAGCCGCCCCATTCTGCACTTGAACCAAGCGGCCAGAAATCTGGCGCGCGGCGAATGGCAGCAGAGCGTACCCGTCCGCAGTCGCAACGAGGTGGGCGAGTTGGCGCGCTCGTTTGAGCAGATGGCCGGTCAACTGCACGAACTAGTCGAGAATTTGGAGCACAAAGTGGCGGAACGCACGGCAGCACTGGCCGCGGCGAATCACGCGATCAGCCACCTGAACGAGCAATTGCAGAGCGAGAATCTGCGGCTGAGTACCGAGATCGAAGTGACCCAACGGTTGCAACGTATGATCTTGCCCAAAGCGCAAGAGTTGCAGGAGATCGAAGGCTTGGAGATCGCCGGGTATATGGAGCCAGCCGACGAAGTGGGCGGTGACTATTATGACGTGCTGCACCACAACGGCCACGTCAAAATTGGCATCGGCGATGTAACCGGTCATGGGCTGGAGAGCGGTGTGTTGATGCTGATGACCCAAATGGGCGTGCGTACTCTACTGACCCACGACGAGAGCAATCCGGTGCAATTTATGGATGTGCTTAACCGCACGCTCTATCACAACGTGCAGCGCATGGGCATCGACAAAAGTCTGACGCTAGCACTCCTCGACTATCAGCCACAACCCGAAGGTGGCTATTTGTGGGCCAGCGGCCAGCACGAAGAATTGATCGTGGTGCGCCAGGGCGGTGTGGTCGAACGGATCGATACGCTTGACCTCGGCTTTCCCATCGGCCTGGATGCAGATATTGCCGACTTTATCGGACGGCGGCAGGTGACACTGGGGCCGGGGGATGGGGTCGTGCTCTATACCGACGGCATCACCGAAGCTGAGAACGCAGCCAATCAACAGTATGGGCTGGAGCGCCTCTGTGAGACCATCCGTCAGCATTGGGTCGCGTCGGCGGAAGCCATCAAACAGGCCGTCATCGACGATGTGCGCCAGTTTATTGGCGAGCAGACGGTCTTTGATGACATCACGTTGTTGGTGTTGAAACAAAAATGAATCTCCCGATTTTACTGGTTTAGGCGTTACGCGCTTAGACCAGACCTGACAGGTTTGGAAAACCTGTCAGGTCTCTAGGTACCCAGCCAACTGCGTAACTGCTATGGTTGATAATGGAGCCAACGATGCAACTTGACCAATATCTGCCCGCGACGATTCGCGAACAGATCGAACAACGTTACTATGCGCAAATCAACAGCAAATCACGCCTGGATCAGGTCGCCCACGATGAAGAGTTCCTGACGCTGTTGGAAGAACATGTCGTCCTCTTTGGCGATCATGGGGTGGTGCATGTGCGCGACGTGGCGCAACAGATCGTCCACGTACTGAAGGTGATCAACGGCGTTCTGATCCCACAGCGTACCCCTTTCCGGCTCGCCTTTATGCAGGGCTATGGCGTCATGCTCGCCTATCTCCACGATATTGGCATGGTCGATTTTTCCAGCCTTGGGCGCGCAATGCACCCCGATTTTGCCCTGCAAGCGGTCTTCCAACCCGAATTTGATGCGATTGTCCAGACCATTTGGGACGAAAACTGTGGCAATGCGGCTTGGCGGCTGCTCAACTTGGCCCAGCGCGGCGTCTTGCCCCAAGACCCACTCGTGACCCTACGCGAGCTATTGGCGCTGTCGATTGGGCATAGCAAAAGCAACGTTCCCATCGCAGTCTTGAATGATCCGCACCAGTTACGCCAAGTGCTGCTCCACTCTGCGGCAACCGACTTGCGGTTGATTTACGCCCAACGCCAGGTAGAAAAGAACCGGCGCAAGGTCGCGCAAGCTGGCGCGGAGCCAGCGGCACGCGCGCGGGCAAGTCAGGCGCTACAGGAGGCCGAGGCCGAATTCGCCCATGCTCAAATCCAGTTTGGGGCGGTTGATCTGCGTACAACTCTGCTGGGGCGCTTCTATGCCGATTTCGAGCAAGAGGCCTTTGCTTGGCTGCGCTCGCCTCACCCGGCGGTGCAAGCGCTGATCAATGATGTCGTAGACACCCTGCGCGCCTTGCGTTGCGCCGATGCGCTGCGGCAGCGCGGTACAGTGATGAACACCTCGGGTGGCTATCAAATCTTTCTGAACCAGCAGACCGGCAACGCCATCTACGCCCTGAAGAAAGGCGACGACGAGATGTTGCTGCTGTTGGAAATTGACCGCCCGATTGCGACGGGCGAAGCGAATCTGGCGGGCAGCGAATTGACGGTTGATGGCGATCTGCGCGTCTCTTTCTTTCGCGGGGCCTTTGGTAGCCCGGCGGCGCAACGCTTTGCGATTCATTCGGCGGCGTTTATCGTCAACGACATGCAAGCCGACGTCATCGGCAGTTTCGCGGGTGCGCCAACGACCATTGGCGCTGCGGAGCAGCCAATGAAGCACGCCGACACAATGCGCATTCTCCTGGAAGGCGTGGATGATGATCCAGAATTTGCCAAGTTGGTGGCAGAGGAACTGATCCGGGTCAATCCCCAATTGCGCGGGCGCGTCAAGCCGGTACCCTCTTTGCAAAACATGAGTGACCTGGAACGCAATCGCTACCTGACCGCCGCCGATCTGGCTTGGACGATGAGCGAACGCCGCCAGGTTCTGGAGCGGATCGCGATCTCTGGGCATAAGATCAGCGACATGGACCCGACACAGGCGTTTGAGGGGGTGCGCGCGATCGAGGCCAAAGCAGGCGATGTGCTCATCGAGGCCGGGTCGCCACCGGGTTTTGTCTACATTGCCCAAGCGGATGGGCTGTCCGGTGTGCCGCTCGGTGGCTATCGTCCCTTTCCGGTTTATCCGTGGACGCCGCTGGGCAGTACGAGTGTCATTCGTGGTGCGCCGCGCAACGCCACGATTAGCGCCCATAAGCCGCTGCGCATCCTGATGATCCCCAAAGAGGTCTATCTAAAGCATTGGCATTTTACTTATACCAAGGAAGAGTTTCGGCAGAAGGTGCGTGCGATTTATGCCGAGGGGAATTGGGGAGAGAATCTGGGAGAGAATCTAGTGAGGAACGAATCATGTTGACGCTGCTGCCTCTCCTTGTCGCGGCCATCATCGCCGTGATTGCGCTGCTGCTGTGGCGCGTCCGTGGTGTGCGCGTCAGTCGTGCGACGAGCCTGTCGGCCATCGCGGCGCTGTTAGGATTTCAACTGCTCTTTTTCCTGCAAGGCTCGCTGGGTGTGCCGGGGGCGAACGCGCCGTTCTCGCGGCAATTGCTGCTGACGCTGGGCATCATGTTGACCCTCAACGCCACCGTGGAATTGGCGAAGTGGGCCTTGGTGGAGTTTGCCCTACGCCCCAAGCGCCTGCGCATTCCGCTCTTTCTAGTCGATCTGATCGGCTGGCTCTTGCTGGTGACAGTTTCCCTGCTGGTGATCAGCCATATCTTTGTGCTGGATCTGACCGGGCTACTGGTGAGTTCGACCGTCGTCTCGGCCATTATTGCGCTTTCCTTGCAGCAGATTTTGGGCAGCCTCTTCGCTGGGATCACGCTGCAACTAGAAAGCCCCTTTCAGGTGGATGATTGGGTACAAGTCGATGGTCAAGAAGGGCGGGTGGTACGGCTGAACTGGCGCACGCTTACCATTCTGACGCTGCGCAACGAATGTGTGATCTTGCCCAACAACCAGATCGCCCAGAGCAGAATCATCAACTACACCCGCCCCGGCCCCATGGTGGCCTGTGATCTATCAGTCGGCGTGGCGCGCATCCATCCGCCGAGCGCGGTGAAAGCCGTGCTCGCCGCCGCCTTTGCCGATATTGACGGCCTTGCCCCGGCCCAGTCGCCCCAAGTGATGGTCTGGGAATATACCGACTCGTACATCAAATATGGCATTCGCTATTGGTTTCACGATTATGGCCTCAAGCTCAAGCTGCACGATGCCGTGTTGACCCGTGTCTGGTATGCCTTACAGCGGGCGGAGATGACCCTCGCGACGCCGCTGCGGGAAATCAACATGCAGGTGCTCAATGCCGCCCATGAACAAACGACCACGCTGGCCCGCCAGCAGCAACTCATGCACACGCTGCGACCAGTGGCGCTCTTCGAGGGGCTGTCCGAAGGTCAACTGGCGCAACTCGTCACCCATACGCGGCACCAACGCTTCCTGGCAGGCGAAACATTGGTGCGCGAAGGCGAATCTGGCGATTCGCTCTTTATCATCCGGAGTGGCCAGGTGGATGTCTATGCCGCCAATAGCGAGGGCGGGCAGGTCCACGTTGCCCAGCGCAGTGCAGGTGAATACTTTGGCGAAATGAGTCTTTTGACGGGCGCACCGCGATCCGCTTCGGTGGTGGCCGCGCGCGATACGGAAGTCATCCTCCTCGACAAACACGCCTTTACCACAGTGCTGGCTGCTGATCCAACAATTTTGGAGGCGCTGCTCGATGCGTTGGACAAACGCCGGAGCATCACTGAGACACGGCTGGCGGAGGAGAGCGCCAAACTTGGGCAAACGCAGGGACAAGCACGCGCAACGCTCATGGAGCGGATCAGTCTCTTTTTGCGGCTCAAAGTCGCCCCGGCATGATATCATTACATTTGTGCATTCCATGGTTCGTTGACAATAGAAGGTACGCACTTGGACCAGACTTGACAGGTTTGGAAAACCTGTCAAGTCTCTGGTCACGCCGATCAACTGCGTAACTTCTAGACAATTGACAATTACAAAGGAGATTCCAATGACAACCGCACAAAAATTCTACCATATTGGCTTTGGTCAAGCCGACCTGGGCAGTGATCCGCCGCTGCTGGCGCTGCTCTCTGGCGATCCAGAGCGCGCCAAGCTGATCGCCCACCGCCATTTACGCGACGTACGGATGTTATCCGAGCACCGGGGGCTAAACAGCTATGTAGGGTGGCTGCCCAACGGACGCCCCGTACTCTCGGCCACCAGCGGCATGGGTGGCCCATCGCTCAGCATTGTCGTCAACGAATTGGTCCAGGTTGGCATCCGCAAGATCATTCGCATTGGCACCTGTGGCTCAATTCAGGAGCATGTCCTGCCCGGTAGCGTCGTGATCGCCCAAGCCGCCCTCAGCCGGCATGGCTCGGCCAATGACATTGCGCCCGTGGAGTACCCCGCCGCTGCCGATCCCTTTTTGACGGTTGCGCTGGTCCAAGCGGCGCGTGATCTTCAGATCGACCATCACCTGGGCATCACCGCCTCGGTGGACACCTTCTACGAAGGCCAGGAACGCGCCGAGTCGGCCAATCCGCACTTGCTGCGCTGGCTGCGCGGCATCACCGAGGAATATCGCGGGCTGAACATCCTCAACTACGAAATGGAGTGTGGCACGCTCTTCAAGATGGGCGGCGTCTATGGCTTCGCCGCCGCCTGTATTGCCGGGGTCGTCGCCCAGCGCACGGCCAGCGAGTCCATTGTGTTGGAGCAAAAAGGCAGCGCAGTCGAGCACGCGATCCAGGTAGCGCTCACCACGGCGGCGCGCGTCACGATGGCAAAAGAGTAACTGCTTGGCGGCTTTGCAAGTAAATGGACAGCGTTCGTCGAGAAACGATGAGCCCTTACCTAACCGCCAATTCGTTCATCATTGCCATCGATTGTTTTGCGAAAAGCAAAAGAAAGGATTTAGCTTGCGCGCAAAGACTTTACACCACTTTACTCGTCCCTTTGTGGCCACAATCTATGGACTAGTAGTGCTAGCTATCGTTAGTTCGATCAGCCTTGCGGCTGCCAATCCAACTACAAAACAAACCGTATCGGCGGCACCGCCTTCGCCCACGCAGGCTCAGATCTACTTGCCCTTATTGGCCAATGGCGTTCTCTCATCCGAGCCTGCTGCAACAACGCAATTATCGACACCGCGCTTGATCGAACAAGCCTTTGGCCGCGGCGACATCACAGCCGACCAGCAGGCGCTCTATCTGGCCTATGCGCTCTATGAGCCACAAGCGCTGCCAGAGCAATTCCGCAGCAAGGTTGGTTGGCACGGCACACAAGCTGTACTAGAAGTACAAACCTATATGCAACGTGTGCATTCTGCTACGACCGATAGGGTGCAACAAGAATTAAGCCGAATGCAGACCCTGGCGGCTACCGTCTGCGATGCCGAAGATGGTGCTAACACTTCTGATTCCACCAATTTCCATTTTACCTATGACACGATTAGCGGTGGTCTCACTCTCAATGACTATAAAACCTCAATGGAGACCACGTTTGACATTGAGGTTACCCAATTCGGCTGGGCCAAACCGCCATTATGCGGGGCGACTTGTGACCATGCGAACCCTTTTGGCCGCTACCCCATTCAAATTGCGAATTTAGGGGGTGGGCTGTATGGCTATGTCAGTTCCGGTTCGGGTGGGCAGTATACGGGCTTTGTCGGCGACAATCCTAACACACCCGCCACCGAGAGCGCGGCCCTTGCCAGCTGTATGGTGCTCAACGATGATTTCTCCCAGTTCCCCGAAGGGGCACAGGGGGCGTTAGACTCGACAACCTCACATGAGTTTATCCACGCTATCCAGAGTGGCTATGGCGACCCCGATACATGGGAAGATGCCATGTGGTATGAATCGTCAGCAGCCTACATGGAAGATGAGGTTTTTAACAACGCCAACAGCGATTATCAATATCTCTGGCCGGTTGTCAGCAATTCATTAGGTGAATGGCCGAACAACAGCGCCCCCAGTGGCATCTCCCAGTATTCTAATTTCTTGTTCTTCCGCTATGTTGCCGAACAAAACGGTAGTGCACATGTGGTCAATGGGGGCGAAAATGTGATGCAGCATTTTTGGGAAAACGTGGGCGCTGGTCAGCAAGCACTGACAGCCTACAACAATGCGTTAGTCACGGCAGGGACCAATCTGCCGGATGCCTTCCATCACTATGCCATTGCGGCGAAATTTGAAAAAGGCTGTACGGGCGGATATGCGGGCCTGTACTGTTTGGAAGAGGGGCCAGACTACACCACCTTTGTGGGTTCGCTGCCACCCATGCATGGCGCTATCGCGGCGAATCCAGGTACATACAATGGTAGCATCCGGAACCACTATGCTGCGAACTGGATAAGTCTGCCCACTAGTGGTAGCCCCTATCAGGTGACCCTCAATAATACAGGCAGCGGTGGGCAACTGCGCGGCAGCCTCGTCTGTGATACAGGGTCCACCTTGACCGTCGTGCCTTTCCCCACCGTGGTTGGGACCGGTACGGCCACAACGATTAATAGTTTCAATGCGAGCGGCTGCACCAGTGTGGTCGCTGTCATCACCAATCAGGAGCAGCTTTCTGGCAATCCCAGTTCTACAACGGCGACTAGCTATACCTTAGCGGTCAGTGCTGCCACCAGCACCCCAACCAGCACCCCAACACCAACCAATACGGCGACGAATACACCAACCGCCACCCCCACCAACACATCAGTGCTGCCCACTAACACACCGACCGATACGCCCACCAGCGCACCGGCACCAGCAACCAATACACCGACCGATACGCCCACCAACACACCAGTACCACCAACCAGTACACCGACCGATACGCCCACCAACACACCAGTACCACCAACCAGTACACCGACTGACACTGACCTCACACAACAACTGTTCTTGCCTATCGTAACGCGCTAACCGTTTGCGGTAAGCGCACCGAGAGCCGGGTCCTAGCAACCCGCTAGCGCCTGGCTCTCGGCAAGCAGAGAAAGGCGGCGCGCTGTTTGTCTGCTTGTGACCCTACCTCCCCTCTTGCCGCAAAGTGTCACCGCTTTCCGCTTAGATGAGGAATTGATCATCGCCACTAACACGTTGTGATCACACGCAAAAAGACGATAAAGGGGCGTCCAACAAACGGACGCCCCTTTATCGTCTTTTTATGTGTGAATGAGCCGCTTATTGGTTGATCAGCGGGAGGAAGAGTGTTTCGTTCTGGGCTGCGGGGACGCTGGCCGCGCCAATCGAACAGAAATTACCCGCGAGGAGTGGTGGTTGAATGGCAGCGTTGGCCGTGACGGACGCGGCCCCCAGCGAACCATTGAACTGACCCTGGAAGCTCACCGTGGCAGAGGGTGCCAGTAGTGTCCCCATGAAGTTGCGACTGCCCAGGTTGATGGTCGTCGCCTGGTAGAAATTCCAGAGCGTGTGGGCGCGGCCATTGCTGCTGGTGAGCCAACTGCCAACCTTGTTGCCATTGCTCCAGTTGACGCTTGTGCCACTGACGTTGATCAGGATGTTGCTGGCGTTGACGTTGTTGTTGATCTGGATCTGCTGCACCTTGTTGTTGGCAAAGATCGAGGCGGCGGTCACGTTGAACGTGGCGAGGCCGTCGCTGTCTTTGGCATTGACGTGGAAGAGCAACGGGCCTGGTTGGCCGCTCGGAATGGTGACGCTATTAGTGGCAACGATCTGGCTCAAGGCGAGTGAGCCCTGTTGCAGCGTGGTCAGTATTGTGCTGGCCTTGCTGCTCAGTGTATTGTGGCAGTGTTGCCGGAGAGGGTGCTGTTGTTCAGCGTTACCGTGCCAAAGTTACTGATGCCGCCGCCGTTGTTGACGGCGGTTTGGCCCCCGGAAATGGTAATGTTGTTGAGCGTGAGATCGCCGCCGCTCTCCACACTTACAATGCGGAACTCCGGTGCGCTGGTATCGCGAGCGATGGTGAAGCCGCTGCCCTCAATGGTGATGAGGCTGGTGATCGGAGGCAGCCCGTCATACCCATTGACGGCCGCGGTCAGGGTCACGTTGCCCAACAGGGTGATCGTGTCGGCCCCGCTCCCAGCAGCACAGCCGCCGGTGGCGGTGTCGGTGTTGGCCGCGGTGACAGCAAGAGCAGCCAGTGCCATGAGTTGCTGTTTCGCGACCGCTGGCTCAAGCAACTTTTTCACCACTCAAGTGGATACAAATGATTTAGAGCAGACCGTTAGTTTGCTGAATAACTTTGCCGTGCATTTGAAAGATTGTCAGGATGATGTAGAAGCGCAAAGTAATCTGGTTAAAGAGATTGTTGAGCGTGTATATGTAAAAGGAGAGAAGGTTGTTGCAATGACAATACGTTCTAACGGTCACTTGGTGATGGCCTATAATACAAATGGGCCAACAGTGTATTCTGTTGACCCATTCATACTGGAGGAGTCCACCAATTTTTGCGAATGCAAGAGGAAACATCAGCACACTGTATTGCAGCATTATTGGATCAGGAAGAGTTGCGCATCGTAGCGCTCGATAGGAAAAACAAGCTTGTGGATCGTGAAACGATTTGCCAGGGCTCAGTGAATAATGCTCTTTCTATCCGCTAGGTTCGCTGTTTGTCTATGCAATCCCATCTCGTATGGCCGCTTCCAGTAGCTCAAGGTTGATAGCTTTTAACGTTCTGAACTTAATGCAATACCCCGTGACCCTTGCCGAGTGCTTTCCCATAGGTCTGGGCTAGATATTCTTATCTTTGATACCTAGGATGTAGACAGAGATACCTGTTGTGTTTGCACTGATCCCAATTTGATAAAACTCTCTGGTTTTTCCAGCAGCAGATTTTAGGGTCTGCAATCCATAGCCTATGTTGGGATTAGAAACCCTCCCTTCTCTCTACCTACTTACCATCATTCTTCGGCATCGCTATCGTACCAAAGGCATATTTTGTTCTTTGCTGGCTTCTCCATGTCATTTCTCCTTTGTTAGGTGGGCATTATTAACCGATTGGAACTTTTCGCTCGTCGCGCGGGACGCTTTATCGGATGTGATGAAGGCTAGCATTGGTAAATAAATAACTTTCAATCCGTTTAACACTAAAGACCTTAACGAGACTGGATAGCTGGAACTGTACGTGCGCGCTCTTCGGCTCGTTTGCTACCCAAGTAACTGGCAGCGAGCTTTGAAATGTGACTAAGAGCAATTTGTAATAGTGGCAGTGCTGCCGGTGTATCGACGAGCAAAAGCAACGATACGTCAATCAGGAGGAACAGACCAAAGAGTGTCAACGCAGTTGCTGATGTTCTCGCAATCGAGTAGCTGACAAAATAAAAGATGGGGATTCCGGCAATGACGGATACCCACGGACTGGAAACCACAGCATACGCTTCATAAGTGGCCATCGGCTGGCCCGGATTGATCAGATAGCTGTAGATGGCAACCCAAGCAAAGGCCGCTGCAATGATGGCAACTTCCGCAACGATAGTCCCGAAAACGGCTCGCCCCCAGTGAATCGACTTCATCAGAACCTCCTCTAGGCTTAATCGAGCAAACAAGGTGATGAAACAACAAGCTGTGAATCAACACAAAAACTGACGAGTTACCCTCTGTGATGCATAAGCCGGCAGCTAATGCAATTGGTGTGTAATCGGATGGGCGGGGAAATCGCAGTACGCTGCCTGCTCAACCTTGATTGCCAAAGCTGCGGACTTTTGTACACGCCGCCCCTGATACGCACACATGTTCTAAAGTATAACGCATTCAGTTTATTTGGGCAAAGCAACTTGCTTGGCTTGGCATAGTGAATTGAGTGAATCAAAAGCATGATAACCTACAACACAAAAATAGCGCGACAGAAGTTACCGCTGCCGAGCAAGAGAACTTGGCTATGAAGGCAATCAAAAACAGACGCGTCAATGGGATATGGGATTTATTACGGACAAGGATCAGGATATCAGGCAAAGAATGGAGATTCAGCAGGAGCTAGAAAAGTTCACACCCGTAGATACCAACGATCTAGAACAAGCAGTCGATTTAGTGGATAACGTTGAAACCCAATTGAGTCAGTTGTAGAGATGATGCAGATGCCCAAAGTGCTTTAGTCAAACAAATTGTAGAGCGGGTGTATGTACAAGGTCAGCAAATCGCAGCGCTGACCTTGAAGTCTAACTGTCATCTGGTTCTGGGGCATAAAACAAATGGGCCAACGGAATATACCGTTGGCCCATTTCTGTCCGGCGAAAATTTCGCCACGAGCGGACTCGACGGGATTTGAACCCGCGACCTCGGCCTTGACAGGGCCGCATGCTAACCGCTACACCACGAGTCCTCGCTGTACTTCACACTTGCGTATACGACACTTCTGCAGGTGTTTCATTTGCGTTAGCAATAGTGCCTATCTTACCATTAGCGTGTACACTTGTCAAAACTGACGCAAGAGAAAATACAAATTGGAGAGAGCACGTAGAGAGCCCAAGCAAACGGCGCTCTGGTCAAGGAGAGTTCCATGGTACCCTATGTGATTATCGGCGGTGATGCAGCAGGCATGAGCGCGGCCAGTAAGATTAAACGCGAGCAGCCCGACGCCGATGTGATTGTCTTTGAACGTAGCGCCTATATTAGTTATTCAGCCTGTGGTATGCCCTATTGGATTGCCGGTGTCGTTGAGTCGGACCGCAAGCTCATCGTGCTGACCCCCGAGCGTGCCCGCGAACGCCGTGGCATTGATGTCCGGATTGGGCATACTGTCACAGCTATCGACCCAGCCCAACAAACGGTGACGGTGTACCGTTCAGCCACCGACGAGACCTTTACACAACCCTATACCAAGCTGTTGATTGCCACCGGCGCATCCGCAGTCAAACCGCCCCTCCCAGGTCTCGATCTCCCTGGTGTCTTTACCCTGCGCACCATTCCCGATGCCCAACAAATTTTTCACTATCTGGAAGAGCAAGCGCCCAAACAAGCTGTCATTATTGGCGGTGGCTATATTGCCATGGAAATGGCCGAAGCGCTTCATGCGCGAGGAGTGGCGGTAACGGTCATCGAAGTATTGCCACAAATTATGGCAACTTTTGACAGTGATATGGTCGAAGAGGTCACCAGCCATTTGGTGGAAAAAGGGATCAAGCTCTATACCGATCGGCGGGTTGAACAGGTGACGCAACAGGGAACAAAGCTCAATGTCCAACTCAGTTCGGGCGAGGAGATCGGAACCGATTTGGTCTTGGTCTCAACTGGGGTACGGCCCAATCGTGAATTGGCAGAAGCCGCCGGGCTGAAACTGGGGAAGACGGGCGCGATCTGGGTGGATACCTATATGCGCACCAGTGACCCGCAGATCTATGCTGCCGGTGACTGTGTCGAACACTATCACCTTGTCTTGGGCGAAAATGCCTGGATCCCCCTTGCCACGTCAGCCAACAAAGGTGGACGGATTGCCGGTGACAACATGAGTGGGAATCCGAGCCAGTTTCCGGGGATTATGGGAACAGCCGTCGTGAAGATTTTTGACTACACGCTTGCGATCACTGGTGTGACCGAACACCAAGCGATCCAAAGTGGCAAATGGGGCGCGCAAGGCGAAGATGTAGGGAGTACAGTCGTTTCCGCGTGGGAAAAGGCCGGGTACTGGCCAGGAGCCGAAAAGATCAAAGTAAAGCTTATCTACACGAAGAGCACAGGCCAGATCTTAGGTGGGCAGATCGTTGGCAAGGCCGGTGTCAACAAACGCATTGACATTATTGCCACCGCCATCAGCGCCCGCCTGAATGTCGAAACGCTCGGCATGCTCGATCTCTCTTATGCCCCACCCTACTCGCCGACCTATGATCCCGTACAGGTTTGCGCGAATGTAGCAGCGCGGGGAAGTGAGTAGAGGAGAGAGGAGAGAGGAGAGAGGAGAGAGGACAGAGGTCAGTTCTGACTTCTCTCCTCTCTCCTAACTATTCTTCCACTTTCCCTAGCACCGCGACCACGTTCTGGCCGCCAAAGCCAAAGGCATTGACAATGGCATAGTGACCGTCAACTTTTTTCGCAACGTTGCCGATAATCGGGATATCGATCTCAGGGTCGGGCGTATAGTTAATGGTCGGCGGCATGATCCCTTCGCGCAGGGCCATGATGGCAGCCACGGCGGATTGGGCCCCAGCGGCACCAAGGGCGTGGCCAATCATGCTCTTGATGCTGGTGATTTTCATATCATAGACATGCTCGCCAAAGGCACGTTTGAGCGCTTTGGCTTCACCAGCGTCGTTGAGCACTGTGCCAGTGCCATGCGCGAAGACGAGATCAATGTCCTTGGGCTGGAGTTTGGCGCTCTTGACCGCACCGGTAAGGGCACGGGCCGCGCCATCACCCTCAGGATCAGGTGCGGTAATGTGGTAGGCGTCGCCGGTGATACGCCCCCCCAGCACTTCGCCATAGATGGTTGCGCCACGTGCGCGGGCATGTTCTTCGGTCTCCAAGATAAGCGCACAAGCGCCTTCGCCACAGACAAAGCCATCGCGATCAACCGAAAAGGGGCGGCAGGCATGTTCCGGATCGTCGGTACGGCTAGAGAGCGGCCCCATCCGCCCAAAGGCCGACATCGTCAGCAAGGAAACGGCTGATTCAGCACCACCAGCAATGATCACATCCGCTTCGCCGCGTTGCAGGAAATGATACCCTTCGATCAAAGAGTAGTGGCCGCTGGCACAGGCCGCGGTGCTGGTCATCACCGGCCCACGTGCGCCGGTTTCAATCGAAACCATACAGCTGACGGCATTCGCCATCGCGGCAGGGACCACAAAAGGCCCCACCGTGCGCCAGCTTTTCGCTTCCATCTCTTGGGTGGCATATTCAATTTCGTTAATGCCCCCACCACCGGTCGCCATCAAGACACCGATATTGTCTCGGTTGCTTTCATCAATGACCAGCTTGGCATCGGCCAACGCTTGGCGGGTTGCGGCAATCGCAAATTGGGTAGCCCGCGCAATGCGGCGCGCGACTTTGCGATCCATGTAGTCCTCTGGCTTAAAGTCTTTCACCTCACAAGCAATATTATACGGCATATCGCCTGGGTCAAAGATAGTTAAAGGAGTAGCGCCACTCTTGCCAGCCAGCAAATTGTGCCAGAAGGTTTGGACATCATTGCCGATGGGAGTCAGTGCGCCCATGCCAGTAACAAAAACACGGGTCATTTGAATATTCTCGCTTTCCTGGTTGACACATCGCTCGCTGCGCGCTCGTTGTTTGGGCGCGGCTTAGACCAAGCGGCAAAACAGCTAGACAACGAGTGAGGGCAACAATCTCGATAAATTTTATGGCACAGGTACCTTGAAGACGATGCTGATAAACACCTCTCCCCATCTATGTACAGAATGTCTATGAACAGAATGGTGGTGGGCCATCCAGCATTGACACTACCTGTTACACACGTTGGGCAAATCCCTCAGGCAACCGTGCCGCAATTAGTACATTTTGGGCTCATCAATACCGCTAGCAATGAGCGCTTTTTGTCTGAGTATAGAAACACACATCCATTCAAAAAGTCGTGCTTTTGGGCGGGACAAAGTTGATTCGGAAGATTATATGAAAGGTCAGCATATCCGTCAAACTAGGTGAGGTATGCTACTATTATTGACAAGATTTTCAGTTCGATGTATTTTCAGTAGAACTGACGCGGTCCCCAACCTGTCTGGTTTTGCAACACCAGATAGGTTTCGCTGGGTCCAGTCGGTCTAAATCAAGAGAAGGATGAATAGCCCAATCATGTCAGAGCGCGCCTCTACGTCCCAAGAAAATAGCTTTCTCGCGCAGATGCAGATCAGCCCCTCGTTGTTGGGCGCCCTCCCCCCTAATCTACGCGATCAATTGCTAGAATATGTCCATCAATGGACAGCCCCAGCCGAACAACTGGCGCTGATCGAGATGCTGCGTCAGGCCCATGGGTCCCTCCTTTTCTTGTTGGACTACCAAGCGGCGGCCTATTATCAGCAAGGTGATTTTGAACAAGTGCTGATGACAGTGGAGCGCCGCCAACGGCGGAGTACGACCCTGCACAGCCAGATGATGGAAGCACGCGCCTTGCTGGCCCTTGGTCATGAAGACCATGCCCGCGATGTCATTGCCGATATTAGCCAAGCGTTTGCCCGTAATGCCCTCGCCGTCAGCACCGCCGCAGAACTCTACACCCAACTAGGCCAATTTGATACCGCCAAAAGCCTGTTGGAAGAATTCCTGGTGCGCCGTACGAGCGACATTCAGGCCACGTTGACCATGGCGCGCATCGCGCACCTGGCCGACCAGAAAGCGTTGCGCGATGCCTATTTGCAAAGACTGGGTGTTGGCATTCCACCTGGAGTGACAGTCGAACAGCTCCGTCACCTGTTGGCGCTCTATGCAGTAACCAGCAATAACGAGAGTGCGCGCGCCGTCGAAACGGAATTGCAGCGCCGCCAGGCCGCGGATCTAACCGCTTTGCGCCAAGCCTTTGCGCCTTTTACCGATGACGATCTGCCTGCCGCCGAAATTGAAATTCGCTACCACCGCCATAATGGGCCAGAAGCGATTGCCGTCAATCGCGAGGAGCAGCGTTCCATTCAGCTTGCCACCGTGCGCCATTTTGGCTTTGGCACTTTGCGCAGCGGCCAAATTGAGACAATCGCCACGGTTCTCCGGCACGAATCGATTCTTACCGTCATGCCTACAGGCGCGGGTAAATCCCTCTGCTATCAGCTGCCGGCCATGATGTTACCACGCATGACCTTGGTGATTAGCCCTTTGATCGCGTTGATGAAAGATCAAGTAGAAAGTCTACCCACCGCGGCCCGGGCACAAGCCACCTTTATTAACAGCACCTTGACCGAAGAAGAGCTAGCCCGGCGGATGGAAGCCGTAGCCGCGGGGCAATACAAGCTCATCTATGCCGCGCCAGAGCGGTTACGGCAGCGCGAATTCTTACGGGCGCTCCGTCATGCGGGTGTCGATCTTTTTGTCATCGACGAAGCGCATTGTGTTAGCCTTTGGGGCCATGATTTCCGGCCTGATTATCTCTTTATTCAAGAAGCGCGTTTAGAGCTGGGCGCGCCCACCACCTTGGCCATGACCGCCACCGCGCCGCCACGCATCCGCGATGAGATTCTCAATTACATTAGCAACGAGGGTGAAGATACCGCTACGCCGCTCCCGCGCCCACGGGTGATGGCGATGGACATCTTCCGGAACAATCTACATCTCTCGTCGATCCAATTTCATAATGAAGAGGAAAAACTAGAGGCGCTCACGCAATTTGTGCAAGAGACACCAGGCAGCGGGATCGTCTATGTCAATAGCCGCCACAAGAGCGAACAACTGGCCTACCAACTGCGTCAAGCTGGCATTGCCGCCGAAGCCTACCACGCTGGCCTGAGTGATCGGGGTGCAGTGCAAGATCGGTTTATGAATGAGAGCACCCGGGTCGTCGTCGCTACCATCGCGTTTGGCATGGGTATCGACAAAGCCAATATCCGCTTTATTGTTCATTTCCACCCTTCACGCAGCTTGGCCGCCTACTACCAAGAGGTAGGCCGCGCCGGGCGTGATGGCAAACCGAGCCAGGGCGTGCTTTTTTATAGCAATAATGATTGGTCTAATCTCCGGCGCTGGGCCAAATCGGACGAATATAGCATCGATTTCCTCCACAAAGTTTATGCGGCGATTGCCGCCCAATTGGACATGACCGCCGCCGCTCAGGCTAGTGAGAGCGCTGGCTTGCCGGCAGACAATCAGCAAACCGACGCTACGGCCCCACAACGGCTCATTGGACCGGTAGACATTCGTCGCCTCCAACAGGTACTCAATACTGATGAAACCACCGTCCGCGTCGCCGTCAGCATCTTAGAACGCGCCGATCTCATCGACCGCAGCTTTGACTCTCCTCAGGATCTCACCATTAGCCTGGCCGCCAAGCTCAAAGCGGCTGCGGAGAAAGATCGAAGCTTTACCTATTTACGCCAAGGGTTGGCGCTCCGCCCAGGGCAGAGTGCAACCTTCAAGGCAGCGGATATTGCAAACTTTATGGGCTGGCCCTTGGAAAATGTCGAAAGCGGTTTGCTCGACTGGCAAGAAAAAGGCTATCTTAAGATCAAAGGGGGCCGACGGGCCATGCTGATTGAGCTGCCACCCCAGCCCAGCACCATGGATCAACGCCTGCAACATTTGCTTGATCAGAGTGCAGTCATGGCGCAACGGCGCATTGATGATGTGATCGGCTACGCTACCGCCGAGAGTTGCCGCCATGGCTATATTAGCGCCCACTTTGGGAGCCCGCCCCGCAACCGCTGTGAGGTCTGCGATAACTGTACTGGTGTCAAGCCCAAGCTGCCCGAACGGGCCGCGCTATCTCACTTGGCCCCGGATGATGCCGATATTGAGCCGATGATTATGGATTGTCTCATCAGCCTACCAAAGCCCGTAGGGCGCAGTGGGCTGGCACGCATCTTGGCCGGTAGCCTCCGTGCCCCTGTGACAGCCGACAAGGCCCGTCACTTTGGGGCGCTGAAAGCCTTGGGCGAATCCAACATTACCAATTATATTGACGACCTCCTCGAAGATAGCCGTCTGCGTCAGTATGAACGCCAAGGGTACTCGGTGCTGGCCCCAACGACGCGCGGACGCACCGAAGCGGACCTCTGGCTGGCCGAACATCCCGAGTTGGCGGCCTATGCCGAAGCCCAACCAACCGAAGAGAGCCCCGAGAGTGAAGAGCTCCCCACAGAAGGCGACAAATATACGGCGCTCCAGAAAGCCCTATGGCTGTGGCGACGACGCTGTGCTGCCGAACAAGGCCAGCCACCCTATGTGATTATGAGCAATGAACTCATGCTTCGCATTGCTGAAACGCGACCCCAAAGCGAAGAAGAGTTGGCCGTGCTACCCGGTATGGGAGCGCAACGGCTCCAACATTATGGGCCAACCATTCTCGATCTGATCAAGCTGAACCCTTTGCAAAACGGGGACGAGACCTTGCTGCAAACCCAGCGCACCGTGCAGGCCGAAACGGTCGCAACCGTCAAACAGCAGATCCTGGAAAAAGCCCCCACGGTCTCGGCAGCTGTCGAGAAGAAGATCTTCATGAAGTTACAAGAATTACGCCAGAAAAAGGCGATCACAGGCCGTATGAAGCCCTATGAAGTGGCAGGCAATACCCTGCTCAAAAGTATTGCCCAGCGGGCCCCGACCACGCAGGATCAATTAGAAGGGTTACTCGGCTTCCGCAGTAGTGCGTTCAAGGAGGATGGGGAACGCATCTTGGCGATTATCCAAGACGCGCTGGGCGCGGCGAAGTAGCGTTACATCGGCAAACCGATAATGTTGATGTAACTTCAACGCTAAGTCCGGTGCGAAAGCGTAGGCTGAGCTTGTCGAAGCCGCAGCGATGTCAGCTTCGACAAGCTCAGCCTACGCTTATCAAAAGCATTCGTCTATTCCCCATCTCTTTTAGCCTACTCGTATCGCCGCACCCACTTCTCCGCTGCCTACAACAATGCCATCAGCATAAGTCAGATAAATGCCGCAGCCAATGAAACTATTTTACCAGTATACTTTACATGATCAGGCACGCTGTCAGCTTTTTGTCGGCTTATCTATCAGCGTGCTGTCATCATCCGACCGAGGGATCTGTTATGATGAAGTCATCTACCGAGCCAAGAAACCAAAGCCGGTTTCTTCCGTAGAATATAGTAAAGAATATAGTAACCACCTTGATCTTAGAATCAATAAGCGATATATCTGTCTCTTAGGAGGAAAATCACTATGGCATCGCTTTTAGAAAAAGTTAGCACCTTAATCTCAGCCAATCTGCATTATATGGTTGATCAAGCGCTCAAGAGCAACAGCTTGGCCGTCATTGATCAGTATGTCCGTCAGGTTGAAAACAACTTGGCCGAATTAGAAGATGCCGCGGCCACGGTTGGCGGCGAAGTCAAATCGATCAAGCGACGTTTAGTCGAGCATGAACATCGCCATAAAGAAATTGACCGCGCGATTGATGCCTTCCTCACCGAAGGCAATGAAGCCGCCGCCATTGCAGCCCAAAGTCAGCTTAACAGCGTACAGCGTTTGGTCGAGACTTACCAAGAACAGGTCCAGCGTCAGGAAGTTGAATTCCAGAAGCTACTCGATGCTAAGGTAAAGCTCGAAGCACGCCTAGCCACGATGAAACAGGAACGCCAAGAGCTTGAAGCACTGCTCGAATTGGCCAAGAGCAAGGAAACCACGGTCAAGGCCATGAAGAGCCTCGACGATCTCATGGGCTCGGGCGACAGCGACATCAAGCGCATTGCCGAAAGCGTCTATGCCCGGCTCGACAAGGCCAGCACCGCCAGCGAAATGCGCGCCGCTAGCCTCGACGAGCAGATGGATCAGGTCTTGGAAAGCAGCGCCCTCAAAGCGCAGTTGGCCGACCGCAAGAAGAAATTAGGCTTGTCGTAACTTAGGTAGCTGGGGCGGGGAAATATAAGTAGAGACTGTAGATTTACAGTCTCTACTCTCCCTCTCCAGTCTACTTATCCACATAAGTGACAATGGTTCGATGAAAAGAACTCGATTAATCTTTATTAGTATTATCGCTGCTGCGGTGGTCATTGTGGGTGTTTCGCTCTTCCTCAGCCGCGGCTCAACCTCCAATGATAGTACCTTTACGGTGGACCGTCCCGACGAAGTCACCATTCGGGTCCTCACCGCGCTGCCGGTAGAACCTTGGGTGCGCCAAGCCGCCGCCGCCTATAACTCGGGTGAACATACCGTCAATGGGACGCGTGTGCAAGTCGAAATTGTGGCCATCGATGGCTTGACAGCACTCGGGCGTTGGGATCGCAACGACTATGGTGCATTGGCAGGGAGTACCACCCCAGAAACGTTGAGTGAAGCAGAGCAAGCCGCCCTAGACGATTTTCCCACGGCTTGGATTCCCGATAGTCGCTATCTTGTCGAGTTGGCGAACGCCTCCTATAAAGAGCGGCTCGGACGCGATGTCTTTCTCACCGACGGTGAGTATCGGGCGCGCCCCATTGCCATTAGCCTCTTTGCCTGGGGTGTCTATGAAAGCCGTGGTCAAGTCTTGGAAGAAAAATTTGGTGCGGTGAACTGGCGTGCCATTCACGATGCGGCCATTGCCAAGGGCGGCTGGCCGGAACTAGGGGGGGATGCCCAATGGGGCTACTTCAAGCTGGTGGTGCCTAATCCTAACAAAAATGCCGGTGGACTGGCCGCTATGATTGCCATGGCCGGTGAATATTATGACCGCACCGATATTACTGTCGAAGATATTACGAATCCGGCCTTCCAAAGTTGGCTAGGCGAGTTGATGGGTGCGGTGACTGATATTAGCGGTGGCAGTGCCTATACCGCCGAAGATTTTGCCCTCTTTGGGTATAGCGTCGGCGATGGTGGTCAGCTCCTCGAAAGTGATCTCCTCCAAAACATGCAGGGGATTATCACCCGCTGGGAAGACCCGCTGCATATCTACTATCCAGACTATGTCACTTGGTTTGATTTTCCCTTTACCGTCTGGGTTGGCCCCGAAACAAGCGCGATCAAGAAGAATGCCGCGCTGGACTTCCAACGGTTCCTGCTGAGTGAAGAGCAACAAAAAGCCGCGTTGGTCTACGGGCTGCGCCCAGCTAACTCCAATATCGGCGTCGATGCATCACCGGATAGCTTGTTTGTCAAGTGGGCCGATCAAGGGGTGCAGTCAGTCGTGCCACGCACGTCGGCCATGCGCAATCCCGATCGCGATGTACTCTTGACCTTGTTGCGCTGGTTTGATCTGAACGTGGCCAAGTGAGGTGAAGACAATGAGTAACAGTAAACGCAAAGGCAAGCAGGGTGCGCAAAAGCAAAATCTGCTCGTCATCGGCGGCATTGTCCTCGCCCTCTTGGTCGCCTGTGGCACCCTAACAGTACGCACGGGGATGTGGCTAGCTGGTCTATGGAGCGACGATGAGAGCACCATAGCCACCACGGAGCCGTCCCTCACCTGGGAAGAACAAAGCGCCGAATTGACGATTGCGGCTTCGCCCCTGATGGCCCCCATGCTCCAAGAGCTAGCCGAACAATTTAATGGACAAAGCAACCAGACCCCCAATGGGGAACGGATGCAGGTGCAGATTACGGCCTATGAACCAGCCCAGATGATCGATGCCGCTTTGGCACGGCCTAATTTCCAAGCCATGTCGCCTGATAGCAGCCTCTGGGTGGACCGATTAGAGCAAGCGTGGCGAACTCAATTAGGCCAGACAGAACAAGCCGGTATGGTGCCGGTGGGCCAGCAACGCACCAGCGGCCAAATGCGCTATGCCGTCAGCCCGGTGGTGATCGTGGCGTGGGAGAGCGTCGCGCGCGAGCTTGGTTGGCCCGATCAGCCCGTGGGCTGGCAAACGATTCAACAAAAGGCCACCCAAGATCCCGACTTTAAGTGGAATCACCCGAGCACCAACAATGCCAGTGGTCTTCTCGCAATGCTGGCAGAGTTTTACGCCGGTGCTAACCTGACCCGCGGGCTCACCGAAGAAGCCGCTACCGCCCAGAGTACGCTCGACTATGTCCAGGCAGTTGAAGCAACGGTTCGTTTCTATGGCGAAGGCGAAGAGGTGATCATGCAGCGGCTGGCCGATGAGGGGCGGTCGTTCTTGGATACCTTTGTGGCGCAGGAACGGGTTGTCATCGACTGGAATCGCAACCCCAAGGGCGAACGGCTAGTGGCCATCTATCCCGCTGAGGGCGCGTTGTGGACGGATCACCCGCTGGTGTTGCTCGAGCTAGGTGCGCCCCATGATGACTTGGCAGTGACCGACAATCAACGATTGACCTACCAAGCCTTTGGGGAATTTCTCTCAAGCGCCGCTACACAAGCGCAGTTGCTACAGGCTGGCTACCGGCCCGCAACGCTATCGATTGATCTCGGCAGCGGCGATAGCCCCTTTGTCAATACCGATGCCGTCGATTGGCGTCAGCCCCAGACCACATTACAGATGCCCTCACCGGCTGTGGTCGAGGTGGTGCAAAACTTCTGGTACTACACCAAACGACCTACCAAC
The DNA here is from genome assembly GCA_019637645.1 of Caldilineaceae bacterium. The sequence continues at coordinate 135,481 of JAHBVH010000001.1, read as the reverse complement.
GTCTATCTAGTGGTCGATACCAGCGGCAGCATGGACGAGGGGAATAAGCTGCTACGAACCAAAGAAGCGCTGCGCGCCTTTGTCGGCCAGATCAAGGGCGAACGGGATCGGCTCGGGATGCTCGAATTTGCCAGTGGCTCGAAGAATTTTACGCCGCTACGCACTTTGGACGATAACGTGCGCCAAGATCTCTTACGCCAGATCGACCAAATGGAGGCCATCGGTGGCACGGCGCTGATTGATGCGGTCTATGCCGCCGCCGATGACATCTTGTCGCAAAACGACACCGAAGCGATCAACGCGCTGGTGGTGATGACCGACGGCCAGGAGAATGAAAGTACCCATACGCTCGATGAGTTGCAAAGCCTGCTCCAGCGGCATCGCAACCAACGCTTGGTGATCTTTACCATTGCCTTTGGCAACGACGCCGATGAAAATCTGCTGCGCGCCATTGCAGACGTTGGTGACGGCCAATTCCGTCGAGCCAGCGAGACCGAGATCGAAGAACTCTACCGCATTATTTCTACTTACTTCTAGCCTTCTACCTGAGGTAGAAGCTATCGATTTAACGATTCGAGACGCACCATGACCACTATTCGGAGTGAGCTGCAACAGAAAGCGCAAGGTGATATTCTCCAATACGCGATCATGCGCTGGGAAAGTGCGGTCGTCGTCGCGCTGACGCTTGTGCTCTTTTTCTTGTTGCGCCGACCCTTTCCATGGTGGCCGCCCTTGGGCTGGCCGCTCTTGGGGCTCATTGGGCTGATCCTGATTGTCTATTCCAGCATTAATGATCCAGAGACCAATCGGCGGGTCCTCCTGGCCCAGTTTCAGGAAAAGTTTGATCCGCGTCAGCTGCGCGATAAGGAATTGCGACAAGATGTAGAGAGTGCATTGGAATATCAACGACGGATCGAAACGGAGATCCACAAACAGCGCCCTGGGCTGATCCGCGAGCGGCTGGAGGAGACAGCCAACCAGATCACAGCCTGGCTGAGCAATATCTACGCCTTGGCGCTGCGGGTTGATATGTATCGCGCCGATGATCTGTTGGATCGCGAACGCCAAGCGCTGCCCAAGGAGTTGGAAAAGCTCACAGCGCAACGCAAGGTAGAGAGCAATCCCACCATGCAACAGCAGCTCGATGAGGTGATTGCCAGTAAGGGCAAACATTGGCAGACGTTGCGAGAGCTGGACGCCCGCATGAAACAGGCGGCCCTCCAACTAGAGCAGAGCCTCACGGCGTTGGCAACGGTCTATAGCCAAGTCCAGTTAATCGATGCCCAGAGTGTTGGCAGCGGCCAAGCCGAGCGCCTCCAAGCGGATATCCGGGAACAGGTGGCGCGGCTGAATGATTTGGTGGCGAGTATTAACGAAGTTTATACCTACAATTCACAGCGCTAACCATCACCTAAGGGCGCTGTCACATGACTGTGGCATAGCTATGGCAGGTGTGCGGCATGCCTGGGGTGGGGTGGCCCTGACGATTCAATCAGCAAGCGTGATGAGATCAGTTGCAGAATGCGAAATGCGAATTATGCCAGGACGAATACTTTTTAGCCTAGTACTTGTATTAGGATTACTCCTCACAAGTTGCAGTCGGTCCAGCGAACCGACCCAAGGGGATGCCATTGTTTTTGTGGCGGTCCCCCTGAGCGGCTTTCAAGCCAATGGCGGCCAGACCATCTTGGGCGGTGTCCGCTTGGCCGCCGCCGAGATCAACCGCAATGGCGGCTTGTTGGGCTATCGCGTGGTGGTCCGTTCGCTCGATGATGAGTCCGATAGTGAGGTGGCAGTCAGCCAGGTGAGCCAAGTACAGCAGGCGCTTGACCAGGGCGAACGGGTCATCGGGGTGATCGGCCATCTCAACAGTGGACAGACCTTGGCCGCCATGGAAGAATATCAGAACATGCCCATTATTGTCATCACCCCGACTGCTTCGGAACAGAGCTTGACCGAACGCGGGTATACCAACTTCTTTCGGGTGAATGCCAATGACAGTGTACAAGCGGCAGTAGATGCCGAGTTCTTGGTGAATCAGCTCAAGGCTCAACGAGTGGCGGTGATTCATAATGACACCGAATATGGCAAAGGGTTGGCAGCATCACTCATTCAGGAATTAGCAGCGCGGGGCGCTGAAGCCGTTGTTACCCGCCAAGTGCAGGAGGGACAAGCCCGCTATGGCGATGAAGTGAGCGCTGTGCAAAATGCCAACGCCGATGCGATTTTCTATGCGGGTTATGAAATTGAAGCGCCTTATTTACGGGCAGAATTAGTCGAAGCAGGTGTCACACTGCCGATGTTGGCAAGCGACGGCGCCTTCTTGGCCGCCACCATCGACGAATCGAATGGCACAGCCGAAGGGATGTATGTTAGCGCCTTTGCCCCCAGCCCCCAGAGCGTGGCGGCCCAGAGCTGGATCGAAGCCTACCAAGCGGTGGAGTATCGCAACCCCGACACCTATTCGGTTAATGGCTATGTGGCGATGCAAGTGTTGGCTGATGGGGTGCGCAAGGCCGATGCGCTCAGTGCTAGCCAAGTGGCCGATGCTATTCGCAATAACGCCCTCGACACCTTGCTGAAATCCCTGCGCTTTGAAAGTGATGGCGACCTGGTTGATCCCCAAATCTGGATCTATCAGGTGGTCGATGGCGAGTTTCAACAGGTACAATAACCAGCAACCTGACAGGTTTGGCAAACCTGTCAGGTTTAAGCTTACCCTTGTTTATAGTGAACTTCGCTCAGTGCCCGCAAACGTGCCGCGGCTTGTTCGGCGGTAATGTCCCGCTGGGGATTCCCCAACATCTCATACCCCACCATGAACTTCTTCACCGTAGCCGAACGCAGAAGCGGCGGGTAAAAGTGCGCATGAAGCTGCCAATGGGCATGGTGCTGACCATCGGTTGGCTGACCGTGCCAGCCCATCGAGTAGGGAAAGCTCGTTTCAAAAAGATTGTCATACCGCGTCAGCAAGCGCTTGAGGATATCGGCCAGCCCATCGCGTTCGGGGCCGGTTAGGTCAGGTAGTTGCACCACATGTCGCCTTGGTAAGAGGATGGTTTCAAAAGGCCAGACGGCCCAAAAAGGCACCAACGCTACCCAAGCTTCATTAGCAACCACAATGCGCTCTGCCGCTTGGAGCTCTGCGGCCAAATAATCGAGGAGAAGCGGCTGTTGATGGGCCGCGTAGTAGGCACGTTGCTGCTCATCTTCCTTGGCTGGCTCCTGGGGCATACTGTAATTGGCCCAAAGTTGACCATGCGGGTGGGGATTGGAAGCCCCCATAGCCGCGCCCTTGTTTTCAAAGAGCTGCACATAATTAATATCGGGTAGGCTTCCCAATTCGATGATCTGTGTGGCCCACACATCAACCACGCGCCGAATATCGGGTACGGCCATTTCCGGCAGGGTAAGGTCATGGCGGGGGCTAAAGCAGATCACACGGCTGCGGCCCGTCTCGGCAACCATCTGGAAAAATGCCCCATCACTCACATCACCGCGCGGCCCATCGGGCAAGAGAGCCGCAAAGTCATTCTCAAAGACAAAGGTATTCGTATACGCGGGATTTTGCTTGCCACCCGCCCGCTCATTGCCCGGACATAAGTAACAGGTCGGATCGTAGGCTGGCCGCTGGTCGGGCGTGCCTTTCTCCACCTGACCTTGCCACGGGCGCTTGGTGCGGTGCGGCGAGACCAATACCCACTCGCCGGTCAGTAGATTACGCCGTCGGTGCGGATGCTCGGTTGGCTCGAAAGCAGGGGCATGGGGGGATTGAGTAAGCACAGATTGATTCATAGGTATTCGAATTTCTTGCTAGTGTCAAGCTTGTTCCAATAGCCTGATTCTATCATGAAGGATGGGTATGGTATAATTTCAGCCATGTTGCGGCCTGTCACAAGGAGACAAATTGCAATGAGTACACTTGCCATTGAACACTCACCTATAACCAAGCCAACGCCCATTGAATACCCCACATCGGACGGACAACCTATGGCTGAGACAGAAGTTCACATTTTAGCAATCTTACAGTTATTAAGCGCATTACGCCTTTATTTTCGCAAACAAGATGTCTACGTGGTTGGCAATATGTTTCTCTATTACCGCGAAGGAAATGCCAAGGCGCGCAAAGCCCCCGATCTCATGGTCGTCAAAAATGTGGGCAAACAAGATCGTCGCTCCTTCAAGACCTGGGAAGAAAAGGCGACACCTTGTGTGATTTTTGAGATCACTTCCAAGGAAACAACCAGCGAAGATACGGTAAGTAAACCTTCCCTTTACGCCTCTTTGGGGGTTCAAGAATATTTTCTTTTTGATCCCCTGCATGAGTATCTTGAACAGCAGTTTATGGGTTATCAGTTGGTTGATGGCGAGTATGTATTGCTGCCTTCTAATGAAGATGGCGAGATCTTTAGTACCGAATTACAGGCAATTTTGCGCCCAGAAGGCAAGTTATTACGCGTGATCGAGCCAACCAGCGGACAGCCTGTGCCCAGTTTGGATGAGGCTGTCGATCTGGCCGAGCAAGAAGCCCAGCGCGCCGCTGTAGCTGAAGCAGAAAACGTCCGCTTACGGACAGAGATCGCGGCACTACGCCAGCAGCGTACATAACACAATATCGCCTTCACAACCACTACACGGCAGCTTGCGCCAAGGCAATGGCGCCCAACACGCCCGCGCGACTCCCTAACCCAGGCGGAACAATGTAGCTGTCCATATTCTCCAAAATCTGGGGCGCTTGTAGATACCCATTGAGCATGGTATAGACATGATTGTGGATCAACGGAAAGAGGTGTTGTTGATCCATGACCCCACCGCCCATAATCACTCGTTGGGGCGAGAGTGTACAGATCAGGTTGACCAAGCCCAACGCTAGATAGTGGGCCTCTAGCTCCCACGCCGGGTGATCAGGCGGCAAAGTCTCGGCTTTGGTCTGCCAGCGGCCCTCCAAGGCTGGCCCCGCCGCCAGCCCTTCCCAACAATCGCCATGATAGGGGCAGAACCCCGCGTATGGATCGGCATCCCAATTATGGGGGATCAAGATATGGCCCATTTCGGGGTGCATCAGGCCATGAAGCAACTTGCCGTTCACCATGCCACCACCACCAAGCCCCGTGCCAATGGTCAAATAGAGAAAGGTGTCGAGCTTTTGCGCCGCGCCCCAACGATATTCGCCCAAAGCAGCCCCGTTGACATCCGTATCAAAACCAACGGGGAGGCCCAAGGCTTCGCGCAGCGGCCCGACAAAGTTGGTGTGCGCCCACCCCGGCTTAGGGGTAGTGGTGATGTACCCAAAGGTTGGTGATGCGGGATTGGGATCAACGGGGCCAAACGAAGCGACGCCGATGGCAGTCAACGGTTCGTCCTGTTGATGGGCTTGAAAGAAAGCGATTGCCGCGTGAATTGCTTGCTCTGGGGAACTGGTAGGGAAGCGCGTTTCGGCACGAATATCATCGGGGCCGGTGCCAATCGCACAGACAAATTTTGTGCCGCCCGCTTCAATGCCGCCATATAGGGCCATAAGTGCTCTCTCCTTGGTTATGTTAGATCGTGGTAAAATGATGACAGCTACGGCAGCAAGCCAAAAGTGGGAAGCACCCTCTATGCTGCCGTGATTGCCTTGGTCAGCGTGGCAAAACCGGCCTGAGACCAGCCAGCCCGTTCACCGATCTGGGTATGGAGCCAGTCATAGAGGGCTTGGGCGGCCTCTTCGCTACGCCAGTCGGCCCAGGCTAAGTTCTGGTAGAGCCCAGGGATCAGGGTCTGGGCCGTACGCCGCCCGGCTTGACCATCACCACTGGTATAGGTATCGACAATGACGCGTTGCCCATGCGCCAATAAAAGTTCGCCAAAGGTGGGCACACTAGAAAAGGGCAGACAGGGGCTCACCGTGATCTGAACCTGTAACCCCGCGGCTTGGGCTTGCTGAAGGGTCTGTAGACGTTTCGCAATCGATGGACAGCGCGGCGTCAATGCTTGGCGAACATCATCCCGGTCAGTTTCCAGCGTAAAATTGAGCCAACAACGATCACCCAACGCGTGTAAACGGGCAAAATCCTCTGCCACCAAGGGAGAGCGCGTCTGGATCACCAGCAGGCCAGGCGGATAGTCTAGCAAGACATCCAAACAAGCACGGCTTAACCGCCACTGACGCTCCAACCCTTGGTAGGGATCAGTCGCGCTAGACATAAAGATCGCGGTCTGGGCTAAGGCTTGTTTGGCCGCCAACCGCCCGACCTCTTGGCGCAACTTCGTGTCGATCCCCACGCGCGGATGCACATAGTCCCCCCATTCAGCCAGTGGTTGGTGCAACCGATGAACCTGCAACCCTTTGACGTAGCAATATTCACAGCCAAAACGACAGCCAATATAAGGCTGTAGCGTATGGGTAAAGCCAGCCAAAAAACCACTAGTTTTGGTCAGGGCGCCGCTTGCAGGGCGTGGCGTCTGAAGGATCGGCTTAGTCATTCCTGTATTATACATGACAACGCTTCGCGGTGGAGAAGCTAACTTGTGGCAGCAAGCCAATCTTCGGTGGCAGGGCGGGTTACGGTCCAATCTTGGTGGACAATCCCCGCGAGCCCGAGCCGACATGCCGCGTCCACATTCTCGGCAATGTCATCGATGAAGAGCGCTTGCCCCGGTTCGACCTCGAGCAGTTCAAGCGCTGTGGTAAAGATCGCTGGGTCCGGCTTGAGCAGCCCGACTTCATTGCTCATGATCACCAGATCAAATTCGCGTAATTCGGGCAGTTGTTCATCAAGCCAATGCACATGAACTGCGTTAGTATTACTGATAATGGCAACGGTCACACCTGGGCGCTGTTGCAAAGTAAGCGCATAGGCCAAGGCCGCGTCATCCCGTTGAATGCCGGCGGCAAAGGCCGTCACCAGCTCAGCCAAGCCGATATCGCCGTCAAAGCGAGCGACAAAAGCGGCATGAAACTCCTCGATATCCAGATCACCAACTCCCATAGGCTGACTGAAATCGCGCAACCAAGTGTGGAACTCAGCGACGGTGACCTGTGCCAACGCGGCCGTAGCGGCGAGCGTCTGCTGATGATCATAGTGGACCAACACCCGGCCCAAATCAAAAAGAATTGCTTTCACTTCTTACCTCGTTGATAACCAATGGACTTTGTCTCCTGATGATGGTAGCCTGATTAGTCCAGCACGCAGCAGTGGTGAGCGTTGGCAGCGTGCCAAGCAAGCTTTGTAGAAGAGACTGGGCAAGCATAAGTTCAATTTTGTACAAATTCATCAATGAATTGACGATTTAGCATATATTATTGTATCCTACCCACGTTTTTAATCGAGAAAACGCTTTATAATCGATGCAACTTGCAATCAGCCAGTATACCACTGACTGAATTTTTTTTGGTCGACCCAACCATCCCTGGTCAATCCACGCTGTGCCGATCGCGGTTTATAGGTACGTGTTCCATCAAGGTAGGCGGTGCTGTTCGGTATTCCGATTTCTGCCGAAGCACAGCCATGGTCTAGTACAAAAATGTAAACTGTTATAAGCAACGGTTCCAATCTAACCAACAGGTACTCTACTGTGTCTATTTTTGTCATCCACCTCTTACTACTCGCGCTGACGAGTCCGGTGCTTTGGCTGCTGCGCCCGCATCGTTTCGCCTTTGCCGGTTGGCTGGCCGCGGTGCCCCCGGCCATTGTAACGGGCTGGCAGCTCATGCAGATCGGGGCCGTCGCCAATGGTCACTATCTTAGTGAGCAAATTCAATGGTCGCCAGCATTGGGGCTTGAGCTTAGCTTTCGCCTCGATGGTCTTTCCCTGTTCTTTGGCTTGATCGTCACCGGCATTGGCACGGCTGTCGCCCTCTATACCGCCTACTACTTAGAAGGTGACAGCCGCCAAGGCTACTTTTATAGCCTGCTCTTCCTCTTCATGGCTAGCATGTTGGGGTTGGTTTGGGCCGATAATCTGCTAGCCCTCTTTGTCTTTTGGGAAGGCACCAGCATTACCAGCTATTTGTTGATCTCCTATAAACATGATGATGAGAATGCATTGGCTGGTGCCCGCACAGCGCTCATTGTGACAGGCATGGGCGCGCTAGCTATGCTGGCCGGGCTGATCCTTTTGGGCATGGGCAGTGGCACTTATCGGATTAGCGAGATGATTGCCCAAGTTTCCGGGCAAGATCACCCCTATTATCTAGCCGCTACAGTGCTGATCTTGCTCGGGGCTTTTACCAAATCGGCCCAATTTCCCTTTCACTTTTGGCTCCCTGGGGCCATGGCGGCGCCTACGCCAGCCAGTTCCTATTTACATTCGGCGACCATGGTCAAAGCTGGGATCTATCTGCTGGCACGGCTACACCCAGCCCTGAGTGATAGCTCACTCTGGTTCTGGGGGCTGTTGCTCACTGGTGGGATCACCATGTTACTGGGCGCGATCAGTGCTTTTCGCTATTATGACATGAAAGCGCTGCTGGCGAATGCCACGATTAGCCAGCTCGGGATTATTGTCATGTTGTTGGCTTTTTCCAGCGAAGAAGCCTATATCGCCGCGGTCGTCGCGATTCTAGCCCATGCGCTCTATAAAGGCCCGCTCTTTATGGTGGCAGGGATTATTGATCATGCAACGGGAACCCGCGATCTACGCCAGCTAGCCAATCTGCGCCAAACAATGCCGTGGGTGGCGGGAACGGCCACCCTGGCGGGGTTATCGATGGCTGGCTTGCCACCACTCTTCGGTTTTTTGGCCAAAGAAACCTTGCTCGAAACCTTTTATCATCACGCTACCTACAACAACGCCCTGATTGGGCAGCTTGGTCTATGGACAGCTGCGCTTGGTGGTGCGCTCTTTGTTGGCTATAGTTTGACGCTACTCTGGGAAGCCTTTTACCGCCCCCAAGCTTCGAGCGACCATCCTGCCCATATCCACCATGCCCCCTCCTTCTGGTTTGTATTACCCGCGTTGGCGTTGACGGTGCTGGGCACGGCCATTCCTTTTATGCTCGGTTGGGTCGAAAAGGGCCTCTTTGGCGCACCGGCTAGCGCAATTGCCAATGAGAAAATAGAAGTTCATTTGGCGCTATGGCATGGCTTTACCCCCATCTTTCTAATCAGTTTGTTGGCGATTGCACTGGGGGCGACCATTGCCTGGCAACGCGACCGGCTACGTGCGCTCTTCATCTATCCGCCCGCTTGGTTGACAGGTACGCAAGCCTTTGACTGGCTCTATCAGCGCAGCTATGACCTAGCACGCGTGACAACGCGGGTGGTACAAGGGGGACAACTGGCGGGCCAGATCAGCATTACACTCCTCTGTTTGGTTAGTGTCGTGCTCTATGTCACGGTACGGTTAAATGGGGCAGCGGAATTCAATATTAACTGGCAAGCCATACCAGCCTTTCATGAAGCGGTCTTGGCTGGGTTAGCGATTTTTGCGGCGATTGCGACAGTACGCACCCAGGATCGGCTCAGTGCGATCATCACCATTGGGGTAGTCGGCATGGTCGTGACCATGGTCTTTGTCTTCTTTGGGGCGCCGGATCTTGCCATCACGCAGCTCCTAATTGAAGTGTTGACCGTGGTCCTACTCGTGATGGTCTTCTTTCGCATTCCGCCCATTGTACGGGTGGAAACGCCGCGGCTGGTCCAGTGGCGCAACCTCCTGGTTGCGTTGGCCGTCGGCTGTGGCGGCTTTGTCCTGACCCTCTTTAGTGTGGCCCAGCCCTATGCCCCCAGTATTAGCGATTTCTTTTCGCTCAACGCCGTACCCGCAGCCCATGGTGGCAACATTGTCAATGTCATTTTGGTGGATTTTCGCGGTTTTGACACGCTGGGCGAGATCACCGTACTCGCCATTGCGGCGTTGGGTGGCTATGGGCTCTTGCGGGCCTCGCGGTTGCGCCTCTTGGCCCCCTTGCCCGCCAAGCCACCAGCCATCCAACAAACGCAAGAAGGGGAAAATGCCCATGACTGAATTATATCTACGCTTACTCGACCGTTTGTTGACCCCCATCTTGTTAGTCATTGCCATCATTTTGTTGCTAGCCGGACACAATAGCCCAGGGGGCGGCTTTATTGCCGGGTTGGTGGTGGCCGCGGCTTTCCAATTGCAGATCTTGAGCCGGGGCGATGGATATGTGCGCCAAACGGTTGGCCCATACTTGCAGCCGCTCATGGGCATAGGCTTGCTAATGGCCGTCCTCGCCGCGTTCATCGGTCTGTTGCAAGGCGGCTTTTTCTATGGTGTCTGGTGGAAGGGCACGATCGGGACCCTCACGTTGGAGTTGGGTACCCCCATGCTCTTTGACATTGGCGTCTTTTGTGTCGTCATTGGGGTGGTCACCTCCTATCTTTTAGGCTTGGGCAATAGTGATAAAAGCCTGGAAGAGCCACTGATCTATCTGCCAGAAACAGCCAGCGAAGCAAATAGCGCAGTTACCGCAGGAGATAAAGCATGACAGGGTTAATGATGGCATTGGTCATTGGTGTCCTCTTTACCACAGGAACGTATCTCATGCTCCAGCGAACAGCCATTCGCCTGATCTTGGGCTTGACGCTGTTAGGTCATGGAGTCAACTTACTTCTTTTTAGTGGCGGTGGCTTTCGGCGGGGCTTGCCACCGATCGTCGTAGACAAGGAGGCTTTCACAGGTGACATTAGCGCCTTTGTCGATCCACTTCCCCAGGCACTGATTTTGACCGCGATCGTGATTAGTTTTGGCATCACGGCTTTCATGGTCGTCTTGGTCAACCGCCGCCATGCCTTAGTCAAAAATCAAGAAGGGATGGCGCTGACCGCCGATGATCCCTTTGCCATCAATGCCAAGGTGGTGGCACGCGAAGAAGAAGACTATGAGTATCATCAAGACACCTTAGTCCTTCTCCAGCGCCGATCCCAGAAATCGCCGCCCAGAAATCGCCGCCCAGAAATCGCCAAGGAAGTAATTGATCTATGAATTTTAATTCAAATTGGTTAGCCGTGCCGATTGTACTGCCCATGTGTGCGGCAGCCATTGGATTGGTCTTTTCGCAAGCTGGCTATCGCTATACGATGCGCGTCCAGAAAAGCTTAGCCTTGGGGACGGTTGTCCTGAATTTGCTAATGACCGTTTGGCTGCTCTATGCAACTGTGGGCCAAGATCAGCGCCTTGTTCTCCAAATGGGTCTCTGGCCCGCGCCCTTTGGCATTACCCTCATTGCCGATGGACTGACCACGATCATGTTGACGCTAACCGGGATCTTGGCGCTGGCGATTACGCCCTATGCCATGGGCACCTTGGATGAGCGTGATCGGATGAATTTCTATCCCCTGCTGCTTTTTCTGCTGGTCGGTGTCAATGGGGCCTTCCTGGCCGGTGATCTCTTTAATCTTTACGTCTTTTTTGAAGTGTTGTTAATGGCAAGCTTTGTCTTATTAACGCTTGGTGGACAGGCAGCCCAGATCAGTGGTGGCATTCGCTATGTTGTGCTCAATCTGATCGCCTCGCTGATCTTTCTGGCCGCGGCCAGCATTGCTTATAGTATGTTAGGCACGCTGAACATGGCCCACTTGGCGGTGCGCATGGCAGAACTGCCCCCCAGTCTTCAAGCACTATTAGCCGGGATGTTGCTCATTGCCTATGGCAGCAAAGCTGGGCTATTTCCCCTCTTTTTCTGGCTCCCCAGCAGTTACCACACAACCCACCCAGCCGTGACCGCCTTCTTTGGCGGCCTGCTCACCAAAGTGGGCGTTTACACCCTCTTTCGCATCTTTACGATCATCTTCCCCCACTATCTAAGCGAGTGGCAGCCGCTCCTTTTGACCATCGCTGGCCTAACCATGCTCACGGGGGTCTTTGGTGCGATGTCCGTCAATACCGTCCGGCGTGTCTTGAGTTTTCATGTGATCAGCCAAGTGGGTTACATGATTATGGGCCTTGGGCTCGCGGTGGGCAGCCAACAATTGACCGCCAGTTTTGGGCTGGCCGCCGGTATTCTCTATTTGGTTCACCATATGATTGTCAAAACGGCCCTGTTGATGGCGGGCGGTGCGGCTGAATTAGAGATGGGCAGTGGGAATCTGCGCACCAATCAATTGCGTGGGCTGTTGACACGGCGACCAGGATTAGCCTTTATCTTCTTTCTAGCGGCCTTTTCGCTAGCTGGGATTCCACCGTCCAGTGGCTTTGTCAGCAAGCTCGGGCTCTTACAAGCGGCGCTCGATATGCACCAGTGGTGGATTGCCGTTGTTAGTTTGGTCGTTAGCCTTTTTACCCTTATGAGCATGGTGCGCCTCTGGCAATATGCCTTCACAGGCAAGGTCACACACTCGATTATTGCGATCACGCCATTGGCGCACCCACAACGGCGCTGGTTAACCTTATGTCCCATCGGCCTGTTGGTGGCGTTGAGCTTGGCGATTGGTATCTTTAATGCGCCGGTTTTGCAATGGTCCACCACGGCAGCGGAACAGTTGCTAGATCGGGCAGGGTACATTCAGGCCGTCCATCCGGTTGATGCGATCAGCATGAAGGGGCATGAGTAGGTATGAAACAAAAGAAAATGGAAGAATCCCGACCAACACCCTTGGTGACTGCCCCCAGACACCCGCCTTTGCCGGGCGGGGAACTCGTTCGCCAGGATCCCCATGCCTTTTTATTTTTGCTCAATGTGATTACGGCATTGGTCTGGCATCAGACCTTTCCGATCTTTGGTGGGCTAGATTATCTGATCGGCTTAGTTGTGGGCTTTGTCGCCATTTGGTTTACTAATCGCACCTATGGTCGGCGGATCTACGATCTCTTCTATTTCATCGGCTTTGTCCTCTGGGAAGTCTTGTTAAGTAATTTTACCCAGGCCAAGTTGACCCTCCACCCCAAGCCCAAGCTGAATCCTGGGATTGTTGCCGTTCCGTTGACTGTCTCGACTGGCCTAGAAATCATGCTGCTCGCCGGGGTGATTGCCATGACCCCCGGCACGATCGCCATTGATCTCGGGAGAAATGCCCGACACGAACGCGTGCTCTATATTCACAATATCTCGCTGGATGATCCCGAGGAATTTCGCTGGAGTGTCAAAAATACCTTTGAGCGGCTGCTGCTACGTGTCACACGCGGGAGAGAAGAATGAGCTTGTTTGATAGCGGACTACAAATTTTAATTGTGATATTGACCACCTCGTTAGCGCTCTGCTTTGTGCGGCTCTATCGCGGGCCCGATATCCCGAATCGTACGGTAGCCTTTGATCTTATTGCCATTCATGCTGTGGCAATTATTGCCTTGTTTGCCATTCAGCAGCGCTCATCCCCCCTCCTCGACATTACTATCATCACCGGTGTGTTGGGTTTTTTGGGCACGGTGATGATGGCACGCTATTTAGAAAATTCACACCAGAAACGGAAAGAGTAACATGACGATTCACGAAGCCGCTGTCCTCTTCTTTGCCACGGTCGGTGTTGTTGTCATGCTGATCAGCGCGATCGGAATCCTTCATCTACCGGATGTCTATGCGCGCATGCATTCGGCCAGCAAAGCCGCGACACTTGGGGTCAATTGTGTGCTCATCGCCGCTGGGCTCTTCTATCCCAACTACCTCTTACGCATGATTTTGTTGATCGCCCTCTTTTTTGTCACCGCGCCGATCGCGACAAGCGCCATGGCGCGCGCCGCCTATCGTACAGCCAAATTGGGCGGCAAGTTTGTCCTACGCTATGATGAGCTGGCAGAAGATGATAAAATGCGTGGGTAATCGATTGAGCTTATGGTTTTCACAACACGCAACATAGGGAAGAGAAATATGGCGTACGATTTCGACACAATCATTGATCGACGGGCGAGTGATAGCGCCAAGTGGCATTTCTACAGCGAAGATGTCTTGCCCATGTGGGTAGCCGATATGGATTTTCGTTCACCCGAACCCATTTTACGGGCCATGCATGAACGAATCGACCATGGAGTCTTTGGCTATGGCGGGGTTACAGCCCAACTGCGCGAGGTGATCTGCGAGCGGATGGCGCGCTTATACAACTGGAAAGTTCATCCCGAAGCCATTGTCTCGCTGCCGGGGTTGGTTTCTGGGCTCAACGTTGTCAGCCGGGCCATTGGCGACCGCGGAGATGGGGTCCTTGTCAATACGCCTGTCTACCCGCCGTTTCTCAGCGCGCCGACCAACCAAGAACGTGAATTACAGAGCGCCCCGCTTGCCAAAGAAGAGAAGCAGGGCCTCCTCCACTATTCCCTGGACGTTGCTGCGCTGACCCAAGCCCTTCAAGCCAATACGCGGCTCTTTATTCTTTGCAACCCCCACAACCCGATTGGTCGCGCCTATACGCGGGCCGAATTGCAGCAGCTTGCCGAGTTCTGTCTCCGCCATGATCTTGTGATCTGCTCGGATGAGATCCACTGCGACCTCCTCTTGGGCAGCACCCAGCATATTCCTTTGGCCTCGCTTGATCCAGAAATTGCGGAACGGACGATCACCTTAATGGCCCCGAGCAAGACCTTTAATGTGCCAGGGTTAGGCTGTAGCTTGGCGATTATCCCCAATGCAGGGTTACGGCAGAAACTACAAAAGGCCAGCAACGGCATTGTTCCTCATGTCAATCTCCTCGGCTATACCGCCGCCGTGGCAGCCTATGCCGAATGCGAAGATTGGTTGCAGGAATTGCGCACCTATCTAACCGCCAACCGCGATCTGTTGGTAGAGACGATCACCCGCGAGATGCCCCAATTACGCGTCACGGTGCCCGAAGCAACCTACTTGGGCTGGATCGACTGCCGGGAAAGCGGGATCGAAGGCAATCCACAGAAGTTCTTCTTGGAACAGGCCAAAGTGGCGCTCAATGATGGCGTTCCCTTTGGCGATGGGGGCGAAGGCTTTGTCCGGCTGAACTTTGGTTGCCCGCGTGGGTTGTTGGAACAAGGCTTGGCAAGTATGCAGCGTGCGCTCCAGGGCCTCGGTTGAGGAATAGCCAATCCGTTGGGTTCACGCACCAGCGCTTGAACTGTCATCCTAGGGCTGACAGGCTTTGAAAGCCTGTCAGCCCTAGCGTTGCATCGACCGGTCCACACACCAACGCCGACCTGCGTAGTCACCATCTCTCTGCCCTACTACCCTACACCCCTGGACGCTGAAAAGACCACAGCTGCTCGACACTTTTTCCGTAAAGTTCCCCTCAAAGTTGTCACAAGAGCAGCGTTTTCCCTACGCTCAGGCAACGCCGCAACCATGGCCTGGCCGCGTTTTGTGCCTGCTTACGCTACGTCACTTCGGCTCTCCCACTGGTAGCCATAGCATGGCTGGCAACATGAAACGTCTCCGCTTTATCCCGCGCACCCAGCCTACCCTAGCACGTCCAGCCACTTGACATTCGTCGTCCCCCCACGCAGAATAACGGCATGGCCGATTGCCGTTCTTCATCCCACGTTCATTCCTTGCTGCCAAGCAGCTGTTCACCGCATTGGGGCTTATCGATAGGAGGATTCATCATGGCGAACAATCTGAAACAAATTCTCTTGATTGACAATGATCCACGGATGGTGCGTACTGTACCACGCCGCTTGCAACGGGCGGGCTATGCAGTAGTAGTTGCGCGTAATGTGGCCGAAGCGAGCCATGCCATTGCTCATGCGCTCTTCCAACTTGCCATTATTGACATTCGGCTTGAAGATGAGCGGAATGATACCGATACCAGCGGCTTTATGCTGGCGCGGCAGTTGCCGCCCACCATTCCCTGTCTCTTTCATACGGCCCACGATACGAAGGACAATATCCGCGAGGCCCTAGGCGTCATCGGGGCAGAAGATATCCTGTCCAAAGCCGATCCCGAAGCCCCGCGCAAATTAGTGGCGCGGGTAGACGAGCTCTTTCGTGCGACCGTCGGGGTCAATTTTTCCCTCAAAATCCGCAGCAGCGTAGCATTTACTGCGCTATCACGCCAACTGAGCCGTGGCGGTGGTTATGGCCCGTGCAAGCCCCAAGCCGCGGATCTACATTTAGTGGTGCGTCGCCTTTTCCCCGCGGCAACGCAAGTGCAGTTGAGCCCCTTGCTTGCCCAAACGACCAATGGGCGCGCTTCTGCGTCAGGGGCACTTCTTTTGAAAGCCCAGGAAAAGCGGTGCCAAGGCTCGCCGGTTGCCGTGGTGCTCAAACTGGGCGAAACCGCCGCCATTGCCGAAGAAGCAGCTCATTATCGCGCCAGCAAACCCTTTCTCGGCGGTCAACGACTGGCCCAACTGGAAGGCGAAGCCTATTCACGCAAGGTAGGTGGTTTGCTCTATACCCTGATTGGTGCGCAAGATGCCGGAACGGTCCATCCCCTGGCCGATGTGATCTTCACCCAACCGAGTGATGTCACGATCCAGCTCCTACGCCGCTTCTTTCGGCAGACCTTTGGCCAGATCTATGCTGACGCGCAACCAGCCACCTTAGATCTCAGTCAGCATTACACCACACAACTGGGCCTGACGGTCACCAAACTACGCAACCGGCTGCGTAAATTTGATCCAGCCTTGCTCACCGCGCCAACCTTGCCTTGGCCCACAGTCGGCGAACCACTGCCCAATCCAGTGCCCTGGGCCATCCAACGCGGCGCGTTCCGTTCCATGGGCTCGACTGATACCCGGGTCAGTCTTTGTCATGGCGATCTTCACAGTCGTAACATTTTGGTCGATGATGAACACCATTTTTGGCTGATCGACTTTGCACGCTCGACCACCAGCCATATCCTCCGTGACTTTGCTGAATTGGAAACGGATCTAAAGTTTCAAGTGCTGCCCGAGCATTCGCTCGCCGACTTTACCGCCTTTGAACGCGCCCTAGCCACCCCGACGGAGTGGGCAGAAGAGCCCATCGCGCTGCGGTTGCCGCCCCCCTTGCAACAGACCTTTGCAATCATTGTTGCGCTCCGCCAGATTGCCCGCGAATTGCTCACCCTCAGCGGCCCGATGGCAGCGTATCAGCAAGCGCTCTTCTGGCATGCCCTCAATGTGGCCCGCTTTACCCAGCTTAGCGACACCCGCCGCCAGCAAGCCCTGGTCGCGGCGGCCCTGCTACTGCCACAGATCCACTCTAGCACGTCGTGATACGGAGCACCGGCGGCGCTTTTCTCTGTCAGCGAAGGGTTTTAACCCTGCTTTTTAGGGTTCTCGATTGCCCAGGCCGTAAGGCAAAAGTCACTTGACAGAATCGCGGTGTGCTTTTACACTTTCTAAAAAAGCACCTGAAGTGAGTCTTTCCGATAGACACTGGGCCCAAGCGCACCCCTGCTGTGTCCGCACCGATCAGCCACCCCAGCGCGTACGTTGTCAGGTAGAGACGAGACGCTCGGGATGGTGGCTGCAGTTCGATCCCTCAGCAGGGGTGCCGAGGGATTTTTTGTTCCCTGCTAGCGAGGAACGTATGCAACAAGAGCGATGGCCTTTTCTCCCAGCCCGTCTCAGCGCGCTTATCGATCCTGAGCGGCTGGCGGTCATTGAAGCAGGTTGTGCCGAACGCTTGGGGCGCGCCATGACCATCATCGACTATCACGCCGATCAACAGCAAGCCGACCGGCAGCCATTAATGCGCACCGATCCGCATAATCATCGCCAAAACTTTGAACCGTTCTGCCAGCTCCTACGCGATGAGACGCGGGTTCAAGGTGGCAACGCAGCCTGTGAACACTGCGATCAGGAGATGGCTCAACGGCTTTTGCAACGCCACGACGGCACGGCCTATCTCCAGTTTCAGTGTCACATGGGGCTCACCGACGCCGCCCAAGTTGTGCTGATCGAGGAACGGCCCGTTGCCGTGGTCTTTGCTGGTCAGTTTCGTCCCGCCCATGGCACCAAGCAGATTGTCGAGCGGGTGCAGCAGTTGGGTCAGGGGCACCTAGCACAGATTCAGTTCTTGGATCCAGCAGTTGCACAGGATCTGATACAACATGTGCGAGCCCTCCAACCGCTACCGGCTGATTTTGCCCTGCGCCTAGGCCGCGAAGTGCGCCATATTCAACAGATTGCCGAAGCCGAGTATCACCATCGCAAATATCAAGGGGAACAAGCCTTTTTAGAACGGCTGCGCAGCCTGGATGGCCTGGAAACGATCGAGGACCTTAACCAGATCCGCCATCACACGGCACAGCTGCTGGAGGAAGTGCGCCAATTTTGTGGCTGTCGCTATTTGGTCTTTTTTGCCAACATTCAAGAAGGCGAAACCGTGCTAGCCCCCTTAGCCCATTGTGGATTACCAGCGGCAGTAGAGCAGCAGCTCCCCCATTTTAACTGGCGCAAGGCAGGGCTACCGCTCGATAAGGCCCAGCTAAAACAGTGGAAACCCGAACGTATCCACGCCACAGCGATCAAGGGGATTCGCGGCGATAATAGTGCCTACTTTCAGAATCTCCAGTGTATTTTGCCCACTAGCTTGGGCAGAATCTATCGTGGGGCCTTGGGCTTTGGGCCTTTTGCCGAGCCCATCAAGTTGACGCGCGAACATGAATTTCTGAGCGAAGTCAGCCGACTGCTCGGGAGCTTGGTGCTGACCGAGTTGGAAATTCTCAATCTCCAACAACAGCGGAAACAGTGGGAAAGCATCGCCAAGTTGCTCACCCACCAAGTCCGTACAGCACTCACCCCAATCACCACACAGGTGGGCACGGCCAAATTACTGTTGCAACGCCAACCGAGTGAGCAGAGCAACAAGCTGATCAGCAGTTCGCTCAAAGGGGCGCATGAACTTTGTTTGCGCTTGGGCAAGACCGTCGCCGAGACGGTCGAATCCCATGTGCTGCTCCTAGAGCCAGAAGATATGAAATTTGAGCCCTATCCGCTCTCAGTGTTGGTCTCGAATTGCACCGACGCGTTTGCGTCCGAAGCCGAGCGCCGCCAACGGCAGCTCGTGGTGGATGAGAGTATTGAGCAGTTGCCTCAAGCCGAGATCGACATTGCGCGGTTAACGATTGCCTTGAGCAACTTGATCGACAATGCCCTGAAATATTCCTTCCCCAACACGAAGATCGTGATTCGTGCGCTACAAGATGCCAATGGGTTGGATCTGGAAAATGCAACCTTGGAGATTCAAGACGATGGCGACGAGATTCTCCACGAGCAGCGCGAGCGGATTTTTGAACGAGGCGCGCGTGGGCTCACGGGGGCCAAGCTGCGGCGCATTCCCGGCACCGGCTTGGGCCTCTGGGAAGCCCGCGCGGTGATCGAGGCTCATCGCGGCGCGATCACTGTGCGCAGCGAACCAACCAGTCTTTACTTTCGCCAAATGCGCGCCTACCGTGTCACCTTTCGGATCAAAGTACCGCTGCGCCAAGAAGGGAAGCCCACCCATGGCAAAACAACAGGAGGAAGTACATGAGTCCACCGTCTAAACAGATCCTGCTCTTTGATGACGACTATGAAAGTATGGAGCCACTGAAACTCTTTTTAGAAGAGATCAATGGCTGCCAAGTCGAGCTGACCGCGCGGGCCGATATTCTCGAGCGGCTGCGCACCGAAGCATTTGATCTCCTCTGTATTGATCTCATGATCCATCCGGTTAGTCTGGATGCCGAGTTGCAGGAGGTCAATAACTTACACTTCCCCGGCGTCAACTGGCAAAAGACCGGGCTAGCGCTGCTGGAGCGCCTGCGCCGGGGTGATTTTAGCGAGCAACCAGGCGTCGGCACGCGTGCCACCGTCCCCGTCTTGGTCCTCTCCGCCGTAGCCGACCGTTCTACCGAAGATCTCACGGTCACCGCTGACCCCTTTACCGAATATTGGGAAAAGCCCTTTGATCTAGAGGTCATCTTGGCCGCGATTGAGCGGTTACTCGCCAAGGGACAAGAGCAGAAAACTGACCGCGCTTGAAAACCGGTCCGCGTTCAGAGCGCCTATATCCGATACTAAAGAGCCTATGACACCGATGAGTAAAGCTGCTGCTAGTGATACCCAGCGCGATGCCGAGAAATATCGGCAGTTGGTACGCGCCCTCCGCCATGCGACCACCGCGGTGCGCACCATGGAAGACCAAGGACAAGCCGATATCCTGGAGGTGCTGACAAAGCTGCTACCGAATATTGCCGCGGCCTTGGGTGCGCAGAAAGCCTTTATCATTCGGCCCACACAAAGTTTTATCAACGGCCAGCCAGCCGTTGAATATCTCCGGATCGATTCGGCGACGGGCCTGCATAGCGAACGCCAACCAGCCTCGCACTTGATCCAATCGATCCTGAGCGATGGCCGCCCCCGAGTGATTGACAGCTTGGACGACGAAGAACCCCGCCCGATTCTGGGCCTAGAGCTGATCCAGGCCACGTCGGCGATTTTGGTGCGTCTCCAGATTCTCGATCAAACCTATATTGTCGGCGTTTGCAACAAGCGCGATCGGGAAGCGGGTCCGTTCTTGGCTGGCGACCGCATGACGCTTGACAATATTTTGGAATTAATTGCCATCGGCGCACGAACCAGCGAACGCCGCCGCCGCGAACTCGATAGCATCGAACACATTAGCCGGATCGCGGCCCAAGCTTCTCCCGACGCGGTGGCCCAAGCCATTGTCCAACAGGCTGTCCGCCTGACCCACGGCAATTACGCTGAGTTGTGGGCCGTCAATAAACAGCGCGCCCAGCTCGATTTTGTCACCGCCTTTCACGAGCAACAACCCAACTGGACACCCTCCCAGAAAGTCCTCTTGCTCAACGACGAAACGCTAGGAGGCTATGTGGCACGCCACCAACGGAGCCATTATGCCGCTAGCATCGATCCTGATCATCGGTACAGCCACGGCAATGAGCGCGTCCAATCGGCCTTTGGGGTGCCCCTCCGCTTTAACGAGCAGATCCTAGGGGTCTTGTTTGTCGCCAGCGAATTGAGCCAAGGCATCAACCGCGATGAACGCCGCTTTATTGAAGAGCTCGCGCCCCATGCCGCCATTGCGCTGCACAACGCCCGGCTGCAGAACATTCGCCAGAGCGTCATTGGCTTCATTCAAGAAGTCACCGACGTGATCCCGCTGCGCGACCAATTGCAGCAATTGGGCAAACATCTCCCCACCTACGTCAATGCCGTCAACCTCTTTCTCGCCGTCTATGATACGGAACAGGACGAGATCACCTTTCCGCTGGCCTTTGAGCGGGGCGAACTCGTCCCCGAGACAAAAAAATTGCCGGGGCAGCTCTACGGCCCCAAGCAGCCTGGCCGCCGCTCGCCAGGCTTTACCGAGTGGGTGCTCCAATATCGCACGACCTTATTGGTAGAAAACTTTGCCACTTGGCCCGAACGCTATGCCATTGATCCCAAGGTGCGGGTTGATGTTAAAAGCTGTTTGGTAGTGCCACTCCTCCGCAAGGATCGGATCGTGGGCGCGCTGGGCTTGCGCAGCTTCTACGCCGACAAGGGCAGCTTTGACGAGTATGACCAGTACTTTCTTGAAGGGATCGCTAACCATGTGGCGATTGTACTTGATAACTCTCGGCGCTACGACACCGCCTTGCATGATCTACGTCGCGCCAATGAGGAGCTGCAAGCGCGGGTGCGCGAATTAAAGGCGGTCAGCGCCTTTCAACAGCGGATCAGTGATGTAGAAGAAGAAGAACGCGAAATTCAAAATATCAACCGTGAGGCACGCCAAGCCATGGCCGGCGTTGGGCTGGACACCGCCAACATGTATATCGCGCTCTACGATCAGCCCAACAATCAGATCCGCTTCCCCCTCGCCTATGAAGGCGGCGTTGAGATTAGCGAATCGGAAAAGGCCCACCACGCGCTCTATGGCGAAACGCTCTTTGGCGAACACCGTAGTGTCGCCGAATGGGTGATGAAAGCTTGGAAATTTAGCGGGGCGCGGGGCGCGCTATTGATCAATCACGATTTTAAAGAATGGAAAAAACAGCGCGGGATTCGCACTTTCTCCATCCCCACCAAAGCCTGGCTTGGCGCGCCCATGGTCTTCCGCGATCGGCTCATTGGGATGATCGGACTCCGCCACACGAGCGAAGAAGGCTTTTTTAAAGAAAGTCACAAAGAGCTGCTGGAGATCATTGCCAGCCAAGCCGCCATTGCGCTCACCAACGCCCGCCTCTTTGACGAACTACGGGGCAAAATCAAAGAACTGGAAGCGCTGACTACGGCGGCCAGCGCGATCAGCCGAGCTGGGCTGGAACGGGATGTCGTGCTGCAAACCATTCTGGAACAAGCCATTAACGCGACGGGTGCGTTCTTTGGGACGTTGCACTTGGCCGACGGTGAATACCTAGACTTTACCGCGGCCTGGCCGCGCCAAGAACGCGATCAACTGCGGGAACGGTTTGGGCGTATGGCCCTCAATGGCCCAGGGGTGACCGTACGCGCCTTCCGGCTCAATGATGCCCAATTAGTGTCGGATGTCAGCAAAGACCGCGACTTTCTCGATTCGACGGGCGCAACCGGCTCGGCCTTGGCCGTTGTCTTGCGGCGGCACGGCGAACATGGCCGCCAGCCGATTGGGGTGCTGAATGTCGAGCATGGTGAAGTAGGGCGGCTGACGGCGGCCCATCGCAAGACCCTCATTTCTTTGTCCAACTTGGCCGTGGTTGCCATTGAGAATGCCGAAAAGGCGGATCAGTTGAGTCGCTCCAACGCCATTGCCATTATGGGCGCCTGGGGTGCCGACATTGTCCACGAGCTCCACCGCGAAGTGGCTGTGGTACGCCTTGTCTTAGAGAGCCTCCGGTTGGAAGATCCCTTGCCACGGGTGTTGTTACTGGAACGCCTCCAAGAGATTGATCAAGCCGTCAGCAATTTGGTCATGCCCGTCTTGCCCGGGCAGCTACCCGAACCAGGCCGCGCCCTTGCGCCACAAGATATCTGTGCGCCCGATCCGATTACCCGATCCGAAGTAGAGCAATTGCACCGCATTCACCAGCAAGTTCGCTTTCAGCTGGAATTAAACTGCACCACCTTGCGCATCCAGATGCATGAGCTTTGGCTGCGGCGCTTGCTACGCCATCTGATCAAAAATGCAGTGCGCGCCAACCAACAACTCGCCCATGAACTAGTGTTGGCCGTCGGGACGCGCCGCAACGATGGCATGGTCGAAATTTGGGTACGCGATAATGGCAGTGGCATTCCGCCGGAGATTGCTGCCATTCTTTTTAACCGGCCTATCCCCTATAGTAAAGAACAATGGGGAGAACGCTTTGGCCGCGGTCTATTGCTCGTCCGTCATATTGTTGAGCAACATGGTGGGAGTGTGCGGTTGACAGAGAATCTTCCCGGCAAAAGTGTTTGTTTTACCCTATCGATACCAGAGGCCGTCTGGTCCGCGCCCATCAGCCCGTGATTATTAGGAGTTCAATCCTAAAAGGAGTTGCTATGACCTCATCTCGCCAGCCACGCCTCCTAATCATTGATGATGATGAACGGATTATGCAATATCTACAGTTGATCTTTACCAAACGCGGCTATGCTGTCTATCTGGCACAAGGTTCTGGTGATGCACTACGTGAAAATTCGATCACGTTAGCCAAAGCCGTGCGGCCCCATGTCGCCATTGTCGATCTCCGGCTCGATGACTACAACGACGAAGCGACAGGGCTCTTATTGGTGCCAGAGCTAGATTCGGCCCACTGCGTCCTTTACTCTGCCTATCTTGCACCGACCCTCTTAAGCCGCGTCAAACGTCAATATAATGTCTTCGACTGGGCCGATAAACAGGACATTGCACAGCTCTATGCCGCGGTCGATGAGGCTGCGGCCCAAATGTGTGCGAGCCAAAGTCAAGTAGAAATCCATTGGCCTGTCCACTGGCCGCGCGAAGAAATTATCACAGCACTCTTTGCAGAAATGGCAACACCACCCACGGTCGAAATTCTGGATGACATCCTTATTCAACTCTTTCGCGACCATCGACGCATTATGCCAGTCGCCATGAATGAGGCAGCCAACGACCTGCGCTCCGTGGTCCGCGGTCGTTCCGTCGTCGCTAAGATCTATCCAGACCAAATGCAGCCTTTAGTCTTAAAGCTTGGCCATGCCCGGCGTACGCGTCATGAATATACAAATTACCAAAAGTATATCCATAACCGCTTACCGGGCCTTTTCCACACACAAATTGAAGAACATACCGTCTTTTGGGATCTAGGCGGCACACTCTATAGTTTCGTTGGGGCCGATCGACAAGCACTACCGACCTTTGCCCAATACTATGCACAGACAGCTGATGCGGAAACCATTCTGACGCCCCTGCGCCATCTCTTCCAGAATGTCTGGCGTCCTCATTATCAAACAGCCGAGCCAATGGCGCAAAGCAACCTGTTTGCGGCCTACAATGAGATATTCAACCTTCAGGAAAAACTTACACGTATCCCGCCGGCACTCTTCCAAGAACTCCAACAGTGGCTGGCAGAACCCCTATGCAACCCCGTCGCTTGGATAGCCAAGGAGCATGACCAGAGCAGCTTTCCTGCTGCGCTCCAAGCCGTAACCCACGGCGATCTCCATGGCGATAATCTCTTTGTTGAGAACGGTCACGCTTGGCTGATCGACTTTGAGCGCACCGGTCCCAGCCATGCCTTGCGGGATTTTGCCGAGTTGGAGGTGGACATCTTTGCACGCTTGCTACCACAAACCGACTGGCCACGGTTGCATCGCCTTGCCCTAACCCTTGTTGCGCCCCCCACGCCAGGGAGCGCCTTGCCGCCAGACGCCGATTTGGTGGGCGATCCGGCCATCGACAAGGCGATCCAGGTAATTGCTGGTGTGCGTCAATTGGCGAATGAGGTCATTGCCTATGCCGAACAGCGGGAGTACCTGTGGGCCATTCTCTTTGATGCGCTCTTTGTCGCTTCGGTCACGTCCATGCCAACTAGCCAACGGCAGCGGGCCTTGTTGTACGCTAGCGTCATCTGCGGCCGGTTGGCGGCATGGCCTGCCGCCGCCTGAGCGTAGTTGTTCGATTAGTAGGCACACGTTATAATTGAAAACACCGTAATAGGACTTGCGCAAGTGGCTAGAGAGACCAGTCAGGCTTTCTAAACCTGACTGGTCTAGTACAGTGTAACTTCCCACCGCAACCTGTTTATCCAGAAATTACAAATTGCTTATGGATCAACCCACAATACCCCGCTATCAAGTTACTTATCGCCAAGCTGAATTGCGTTTGATTACGGCGCTAGCCAAGCAAGGGCAGTCGCTCTGCTATGTAGGCTTGGCTGGCAGCGGAAAGTCGAATATCACGAACTTTCTGCATAGCGATCCCTATGGCTATAAAGCACATTACTTTGGCGACCAAAGCAGCCGCTTTCTCTTTCCGGTGGTTGATGGCAATACCTGGGATCGGACCCCAGCTGGGCTTTGGCACTTATTACGGGCTGCCCTCCTAAGTGTCACTCCCCCATCCGGCGAACCTGCCATGGATGAGAAGTTGATTCAGCTCTCCACAGAGCAGCGCGCCTTTAGCGAACTCAAGGCCCATGTCGATTGGCTCTGTCAAAAGCTCGATCAACGGCTGGTCTTTATCCTCGATGATTTTGACCAAGTGATCCAGCTAGGGCCATTGGCAATGCTCGAACAGTTGAACGCGTTGCGCAGCAGTGGCAACCGGGGCAAATTGAGCTACTTGATCTTTACCAAGAAGCTGCCCCACCTTTTGGGTAGCGCCCACCCGCTCAAGGGCACCTCGAAGTTCTATGACCTCTTTAGCAACCACATCTATGCGCTGGGGCTCTATAACCATGCTGACGCGCGCCAGATGTTAGTACATCTCCATGAATTGGCTGGGAAGCCCCTCACCACGCGTGACCTCGCCCAGATTGAAGCGCTGGCAGGTGGTCATGCCCGGTTGCTGCGTTTGCTCTTTGAAGTGTGGCGGACGCAACGCCCCGCGGAAGACGCGTGGGTTGGCGAGCTAAGCCAGCAGGATGACATCCGCGCGGAATGCCAACGAATTTTGCGCGGCTTACATAGCGAAGAGCAGGCCGTGAGCGAGCGGCTGAGCCAAGGCCAAACCCAGGCTGCGGATAGGCCCGTGCTCCAGCATCTCGAACGGCGTGGCCTCTGGCACGCGGAACACGGCTGGTTTAGTCCGCTCTTTGCCGAATTTTTACGACAGTCGGTCGAGCAGCCACGGGGGTAGTGGTCATCAGGGGAGGCCGTCATCCCCACCCTGCTGTCAAAGTGACTGAGGAGGAAAGATGGATTTTGTTGTACCGTTGTTTTTCATAATCTTCGTAGTCATTGGCATTTATCTCCTCACCCAAGCTAAATTCCAGGTTGTGCCAGAGGAAGAACGCCTGGTGATCTATCGCCTCGGGCGCTTTCAGCGCATTGCTGGCCCAGGGCCAGTTTTCCTGCTGCGCAACCTAGATGAGGTGAAACGCCGCTTTAGTGTGCGCGATGAGCCACACAATATACGCATCAATGGGCTGTTTATCAACGGTGTGCCCTTTGGCTATACGCTCAACTTTTGGTACCGCTTTGATCTAATGGCCGCCGCGCCTGACGATCGGGCCCGGCTTGTCAACTTGGCGCAGTTTAGTGACGACGAACGCAAACAGCAGGTGGCGACCAAGGTGCGCGAGGCATTGGTTGCCAGTGCCGCGCGATTGGAGCGCGGCTACAAACCAGCGGGTAATGATTTCTTCGATAAACTCCTGCCGATCATGCCCGGTCTGCCGGAATTTGAGGCGCTCTTTGCCGAAGTGGGCCAACAGCTGCGCGCCACGTTGCCCTTGGTGGGCGCTATTCTCAACGAAGCCCACCCCATCACCGTGACCAACATCCATCTGGGCAACGATATTCTTAACAGCTTCAGCCGCGGGCGTATTGCGAATCTGCTCAAAGAGACCTTCCCCGCGCTTGCACCAGAATTGCTGCTACAAGCCGTCTCGGCCATCGAAGGGATTGACATGCCCCAACAGCGCGTAGTTTTTGAAGGAAGCAACTATGCCAATGCGGCGATGGATTTCCGTGTCGATGAGGAGGGGGCGACCGCACGCGTGCGCGTCCCCCCCAAAGGCGGGCTCAAACAACCGAGTGCGCCACAGCCAATCCCACCACAAAGCCCTGTCGTTACCGAAACGGCAACCACCGCAGAAGATTGGAGCGTCCTCAAGCAGGTACCAGCCGCATAATGCGCCCATTCATCGATTGACCGCCAGCACCGTCAGCAGCAACCATCGCCACCGCTGAACCTGCGTTACATCTACTTCGTTATAAAAATATAAAGAGAACTTACGCAAAACTAGACCGGACAGGGTTTGCAGCCCGGCCCGGTTGCTGGTCGTACCGATCAACGGCGTAACTTCTAAACGTTTCAACGGATAAAGGGTACCGGTAAGCATGAGTCTGTTCAAAGCGATCCCTCACGTAGCGCTGAGCCCGAATGTAGCACGGCGCCTGTCACCGGCCCAGTGGCAAGACTATTTCGTCTTATTCTGGTGGATCTTTTTCTTTCCCCAGGCCCTGCGCGATCATGTGGCGATGACTTATCCTGAGCAAGGCCAACGTCGGCGTTTGCTCCAAATGACAACGATTCTCTTCTTGATTCTACTGGTTGGTATAGAGTTACTGCTCCTCGTGGTGCAGTTGGGTGTAACGCGCGTCACGGGGTGGCATGCTTGGCAAGGGCTATGGATCGGCACCCTCCTCGGCGGGTTGGTGATGCTCGTCGGTTTGATCTATGCCCGCAGCAGCGAGATCCGCGCGGCCCTGGCCGCGCTGCGCAGTGCCGTTGGGCAAGCACTCTGGCGGTTCTGGCGGCCCTTACTGCAACGCGTGGCAAACTTTCTCTTACAGCGCGCGCTAGGCCGCGTTTTATGGCCATTAGCCCAACGCATTTTTCCGTTATTGGTTGATCACAACAAAGAGGAGGGGGCAGCCTACCCCACCATGCCCGACGAATGGACGCAACGTGCTTTGGCGGCCAAATTCGCGCGTGGCGCAGTCTTGGGGTTGGCGGCTGGCCTGACCACAGCACTCGGTGGCACCCTCTTGCTGACACCCATGCTGGCAGGGCGCTTTGTCGATTTTACCACCTCGCCCCTCTATGGTCTCCTTGTTGGCACTGGGGTCGGGCTAACGCTGAATCTCCGCGTTGCGCTTAGTGATAATCCCCTCCAGCGGTTACACCAGATGGGCCGCCTGCGTTTGTTGGGCGCGGTGCTCATGGTGCCAGCCATCGACAGCATCCAAAGTATCGCCAACCCCGAAACTTGGATCGACCTGAGCCTAGACGCGCTCAGCGTTGCCGGGACAGGGGCGGTGGCCTTTTATGTGAGTGCTTGGCTGGCCGCGCAACGACCTCTGGATTGGCTGGTGCACAACTACCTCGTCGAACGCCAACTCGAACGCGATCCTAGCCAATTGATGCCACCCCATGTTACCCTCTTGCCCGTGCGGGCGTTGCAAAACCACCTAGAAGCTTGGTTGGCAACCGACTGGGAAGGCGGGCTCAAAAATGCCCATCAACTCTGGCTATACACCTGCCAATATCCGCAGATCGTGGCGGCCCTGCACAATGTCTTGGCTACGCTACCGGCTGACCAACAGGTAGCTACGGTGACCCGTTTTGTTGACAGCAAAGATGCCCAAGATCGTGGCTATCCCTGGGCGATGATTTTGTATCGCAAAGCGCGCAAATCCCAAACCATTGCTCATCTCGGCGCGGCCGCAGCGGAAACAGCAGCGGCGACTGCGTCCAAATATGTCCAAGCCCGCCGCAAGGAGCTGCACCATCGCTTGGTGGGCAAGGAGCAACCGCCCCTGCTGCCCTTGGATAGCGCGGCCCAAGTCACCGTAGCTGGCTTTTGGTATCTAAACCATGCCTTTTTTCCAGAGAGTGCAACGGCCTTTACCCTGCTGCCGGAGACGGAACTCAGTCAGGAGATCCAAGCACTGACCAATGCCTTTTGTGTTTTACTCTTCAAAGAGAATCTGCTGAACCAACCACGCGTGGAATTACCAGAGCGCCCCAAAGAGCCTAAACGGAAGGCCACATGGGATGCCCTGGGCGACTTGCGCACGGTCATTCGCTATGGGTGGCTCTATAAACAGTGTATCGAACCCGAAAAGCGTGAGGCGGTCATGAGCCTGGCCGCCCAAAAGTTAACCGAAATTGTGCAGCAAGAAAAAATTGCGCGCGTCGATCGCAGTGCCATTATCGCCATTGTGAAAATCTGGAAAGGCGATCTAGCCGGGTGGCAACAGACCCAACACAAAGCCCAATCGATGAAAGCCTGTAATCCCTTTATCTGTTTTGAGCCAGTACGTGGGCAACCCGCATTTGTCGGGCGCGATGGGTTGCTCAAACAACTACGCCAGGCGTGGACGCAAGGCTCGCGACAACCGCTGCTGCTCTATGGCCCAGCACAAAGCGGCAAAACGTCGTTGATCCAGCGGGCGCAAGAAGCCCATAAAGAAGAGGCTGTCGTCGTACCTATTCATTTAGCCGTGGTCCGTAAAAGTGGCAATTTGACCAACCGTATCCTGTGGACGCTCTATCAAGCGCTGGTTGATACATGCGGGTATCAACCTATACGCGAGCACGACTTTCTGCTTGATCCCTTTGCCATTACCGAACGGGCGACCCGGATCATCTGCGGCGGAATGAGTAAAACGTTGGTGTTGGTGATCGATGAGTTTGATCTGGCCTACCGTCACCAGCCCACGGGGTTGATCACCCAAACTGGGGATCTGGTGCCAAGCCGACCCGCGACCGAAAAATTGCTCGAGTTTTGGTGGCATCTTTACCGCTCGATCCACAACCTAACCTTTGTCTTCATCATCCAATCACCCCGGCAGGACTTTCCGCAAAGTTCCTTCGATGAATATTTGTGGCCGGTAGCGGTTGGCAATCTCGACAAAGAGGCGGTCGGTAAAGTCTTATTCAAGCCCAATCCCGATTTTTCCCCGCTCTTTACCCCCGATGCCGTAGATTCGATCATGACCCTGACCCACGGCCAGCCCTTTTTGGTGCAGTTGTTGGGCCATCTCACCATGCAGCGCTTTAACGGTGGCCTCTCGAAAGATCCACAGCCGAGCCCCGTCTTTATCGCTGATGATGTGCAACAAGCGCTGGCTGTGCCCCAATATCAACAGTCGATCACCCATCACGTCACCCGTATGCTCCACCAGCTAGAGGCAGAAGAGCCAGCCAGCACCCTCGTATTACGCGCCGTCGCCCAACATGCCGATGGCATCAGCACGGCTGCCCTCACCGAGCAGCTAGCCGAACAATTCGCTTGGGCCAAGCTCGAGCTGGTCTTGGGCTTTCTTCATACCCAAGGCATCCTCAAACAGGAAGGGGAGCAATGGCAGATCGCCGGGGAGCTGGTGAGGCGAGAGTTGGGACAAGCCGCTTGAGCCAGGCAACTGATTGGCTTTAGCACGCTAGGGGTTACCCAAAGAGCGGGCCGGTTTTGAAAACCGGCCCGCTCGGCTAGACATGCGCTTACTACGGTGAGTTTATGCTATGAGAAGCTAGAGTACGTTTGTTCAACGCTATCCACTGCGCTTATCGCGCCCTACAAAATCGCCGTTGTTGACAGTCACGTTGCCCGCAATATAGGCCCCGCCGTCGGTGTTGATGACCTTTGGCGCTGATGGCTCCTTATTGGGGACGGAGTTCGTCGCCGCTTGCGCGGCAGAAGCCCGATAGGTTGCAATCGCGTTGTCGAGGTCGGGATAGGCATCAAATTCGTTTTGCACAACCGCAATCAGGGGCTCCATCCGCCCACGTTTGTCAGCTTCGGTGAGGATATTGTGCCAATGGTTGATGGCTTTGGTGCTCAATTGGATATAGGCAGGATCTAATCCCGCATCAGCAATGATGCGATGGATGTCCTCTTGGAGAGGATATAAAGTCGCTAAGACATTGCGCAAAGCCGCTAAATTTCGCATGGGGGCTCCTATCTACGGAAGCTTTCACTAATAGAAGTTACGCACTTGGACAAGACCTGACAGGTTTTCCAAACCTGTCAGGTCTCTGGTCCTACCAACCAACTGCGTAAGTCCTAACTAAATTGATTATAGTGTATGGAAGAAAGCGCTCGTTGTCAATTACCCAACCACAGCCTACCAGGGTAATCGCGCAGCCCAAAAGCCACCAGGCTAGCCAGCCACGCCAGCGAAAGCCCGCTTCAGCGCCGGGCGGTCACCGTATCCCGCAACATTTTCGCAATCTTCATCACCGGGCTCAGTCGCCCGTCACCAGCTGGGTTGCCTGCTCCTGGGCAAGGCGGCGTTGACGCATTTGATGTGCCAGCCAGAAGACCTGCACCGCGATGATGCCATAGACCAGTGCCGTCAGGCCAAAGACGCCTCGGATCCCGATCCAGGTGGCAACGCCAGCGGCGACCATGGGCGAAATAGAGCGGCCCGCCGCGGCGACACTG
The DNA here is from genome assembly GCA_019637645.1 of Caldilineaceae bacterium. The sequence continues at coordinate 104,189 of JAHBVH010000001.1, read as the reverse complement.
TTATCGAGCGCATAGGTTGCTCCTTGGGTGTTGGGTGGCGTCCAGAGGTTCATGAGCGCGGCCATGGGCGAAAGCAGGCCCCCCATGGCAAAGCCAGCCAGTCCTTGCAGGCTGATCAGCTGCCAAGGTGCGGTGACAAAGGGTTGGGGTAGATAACAGAGAAGAGCCACCAAGGCCGACGTGATGAGGATGCGCTCGTGCCCGATCCGATCCCCGAGTTGGCCCAAGTAGACGCTACTGACCGCGCTCGTGCCAGCAACGGCACCGATCATCAGACCAGAAGCGGTTGCCGCGCCACTTTCCGTGCCCATCAGTTCAATCATAAAGAGGGCAGCGACGGGGTAGATCATCATTTGGCCCAAGCTCCGTAAAAAGGCCAAGCTATAGAGCCCCATCATGCCTGGCGCGGCGAGGAGCATCTGATAGCTACCAACTAAGCTGGGTCGTTTGGCCTTTTCGACTGGCGTAAATTCTTCATAAACCCACAGCCAAACACCTAAGCCCGCTAAGCCGAGCAGCGCGCCAGTGATCCAAAAGCTTTCGCGAAAGCCAAACGCATCGCCCAATACACCGCCAATCACCGGCCCCAACGCAATACCACCCCAGCGCGCAAACATCAACAAGCCCAGCGAACTGCCCATCTTTTCTTTGGGGGCAGTCGCGGCCACCAGGGCGTTGACAGCGGAGATCACTCCAGTTACGGCACCTTGAATGGTGCGCAGCAAGACCAATTGCTCGGCATTTTGGGCGAATCCCATAAGCGTCAACAAGATCGCGCCGCCCACCGTGGCCCGCAACAACATCGGCTTACGACCATGGCGGTCGGCCACGACACCCCAAATCGGCGAAGCAATCATCATGGTTAACGCTTGGCTGGAAAAGACGAGGCCAGACCAAAATTCGAGGCTACCATGGGTCGCGACACCGATCTCTTTGATGTACAGGGGAAGAAAAGGGAAGACCAGGCTAAAACCGGCAGTTGTCAGCAGTTGGACGCCAAAAAGCACATAGAGGTTGCGTCGCCATTGCGGTATCATGAGCGGGAATTTCTACTTTCCATTGCGACATGACGAGAAGTTCATGACACGGGCGATGGACAAGCACACCCATCTACGTGTCTCCCTCTAGGCGTCTGCCCACGCGCTCAGGCTCTGTTCTGGTCCATTATACACCCCAAAAGGCCAAAAGCCCCAACGACATATTATAGACAGCATGGAAGATCATGGCCGTTGTGGTATTGGTGCGCATTCGGACAACACCGAGGAGGAGCCCTAAAATAAAGACGATCAAGGTAGAAAGGGAAATGCCATAGTTGCTGTGGACCAAGGCAAAGAGAAGCGCCGTCAGGAGATAGCCAAAGCGGGGTTGGACTGCGCCGCGGAAGAGGGTCTCTTCGCCCAACGCGGCCGACAGCCCCAGGGTTATAATGCCAAAGGGGGTGGTAAAGAGTGGTCCTAAGAGTTGTTCGGTCAGCTTTTCAACACCCGGATCGACGCCGATGCTCAGTTGGCCACTAGCCCACTCGATCAACATGACGACCGGTACCATGCCCAGCCCAAGCCCACTCCCCAGCAGCACATTGCCCCAGGATGGAACAACCAAGCCTAGCCGCTGTAGCGTGGCCGACCAGGAACGGCGTGCCAGCCATCCCACCCCAAAGAAAGCAAAGACAGCCGTCATCAGTTGTTGAACCCAGAGGCTGAGCATCGTATTCGTGGTCACGCCCGCTGCTTCTTGGGCCGACAATGCTTCGGCAAGATTCGTCAATCCCCATCCCAAAGTAAAGAGGAGCTGCACCACCACTAATACCGAAAGGCCCAAGGCGATTGCATGCACAGGGCTGTCAGCATCGATCGGGGTAAAGCGCGCCAGCAGACGACGCACCGGCGGCAGCAGAAGGAGGATGCCAAAGAGCGACGGCAACCACAACCCCAATCCTAACAGCGAAAAAGAGTCAACTTGTAACAAGGGGTTGGCCGTGCCCAGCGCATTGGTAAACTCTTGCAACAATTCAGGTCGCTGTTCGATCAACAGGGTAAAGAACTGTAATGCCAAGCCAACAACAATCATCAGACCATAAAAAAGCCCTAAGAGGACATAGGTCGTAACAGCGAGCCCTTGGTAGGGTTCTTGCTGCTCCCGGCGGGCTTCGGCTAGATTCGCCAGCCAAACCAGGAAGATTAGGGGGGCAAACAACAGTAACATACTCAAGAGTTCACTCATTTTTACTCCAACCTTGTTGATAGAGCATGATGATAAGAAGATAGGACTTAGGCAAACCGATAGGTCTGCTTAGTCTACTGCGAATTTGAGCTTACGACAAGGGATCATTCATCCATTTGACAGCAGTGGAAAGAATATGGCATCCTATCAGTTTATAGTTGAATAGAAGTTACGCACTTGGACAAAACCTGATAGGTTTTCCAAACCGGTCAGGTCTCTGGTCGTACCAACCAAGTGCGCAAGTCCTATTGAACTTATACACTTGTCCAACCGTTAGGAGTTGGGCAGCCCGAACAGCCCCTGCCACGCTTGGCCTCCAAAGCTGTTTGGATTTTGAACAGCCTAGCACGAATCATCAACAACAGACCCTGTCACCTACGTTACAAATAGGCGTTCAGGAAAGATTCGGCGTTTTATTCACCCCAGTACCGCAGAGCCGCTCAGCTCGGCTTTGGAGATCCGAAGAGGTAGCGAATGGTCACAGGTAATCAGGCAAAGCAAAAACGGACACGCTCGAAACACAAACCAGTTTCCCCTCCGCAAGCAATGGCGGGATTAACCATATCCCCCACCGAGAAGACGCCCAATGGCATCACACCGCTACCTGGCACAACAGTCGAGCACCCTGCGATTCTACCCACGACACCACCCGCCGAGCCGGTTGTTGACCTCACCACGCTATCCCTTGACGAGCTTAGCTATTCGGAAAAGGTGTACAATCGCGAGTTAAGTTGGCTCAATTTCAACTGGCGAGTTTTACAAGAAGCCATTGATGAACGAACCCCATTGCTAGAACGGCTTAAATTTATTGCCATTACCTCTAGCAACCTAGATGAGTTTTTTCGCAAGCGCGTGGGTGGATTAAAGCGCCAACAAGCGGCTGGCATGGCCAATCTTACCTTGCAAGGCTGGGCCCCCGATATTCAATTACAACTCATTGCCAAAGCTGTGCAACCGATGCTGGATGCCCAGAGCAAATGCCTATACGAAGATATCTTCCCCCAATTAGCCGAACACAATATTCGGGTGCTCGATTATGCGGAACTCAGCGAGGCCCAGAAACGCCGCTTGCAGGAATATTACGAGCGAGAGGTCTACCCGATTCTAACCCCTTTAGCCGTCGATCCTGGTCATCCTTTTCCCTTTATCAGTGATTTGAGCCTCAGCCTAGGGGTTCTCCTGCACGATCCTGGTAGTGATGAAAGCTATTTTGTGCGAGTTAAAGTGCCGCTCAACCGACCGCGGTGGGTGCCACTTGAAACCCCCTACCACTTTGTGCCAATTGAACAGGTGATCATTCACAATTTAGATACGCTCTTTCGCGGCATGCAAATTATTGCAGCCCATCCCTTTCGGGTGACACGCAATGCGGATGTGGAACGCAATGAGGAAGAAGCCGAAGATCTACTGTCGATGATCAGTGAGGAACTCCGCGAGCGGCGTGTCGCGCCGGTGGTACGGCTGGAGGTCGATGAAGCCATGCCCGAGGCCATGTTGACCATTTTGCGGGGCGAACTCAACCTGGAGCCCACCGATGTCTACCCTATTCGCGGCTTTTTACGGCTGGATGATCTCTTTGCCTTGGCCGATCTCAATATGCCCCATCTCAAGTACGAGCCATGGACACCTGTCACCCCACTCCGCTTGACAGGGTTGGACACCAAAGCGCGGCCGGGTGATTTCTTTACCCTGATCCGCCAAGGCGATCTCCTCGTCCACCATCCCTATCACAGCTTTGCGGCGAGCACCCAACAATTTATTGAAGCCGCCGCCGCGGATCCACGCGTCTTGGCCATCAAGCAAACGCTCTATCGAACTAGCGCTAATTCTCCGATCATTAAAGCCTTAATTTACGCCGCCGAGCAAGGAAAACAGGTCGCCGCCTTGGTGGAAGTCAAGGCACGTTTTGATGAAGCAGCCAACATTGCTTGGGCGCGCATGTTGGAGAATGCCGGTTGCCACGTTACCTATGGGCTGGTAGGCTTAAAGACCCACACCAAGGTTTCACTCGCCATCCGTGAAGAAGAAGATGGCTTGCGCGCCTATTATCATATTGGAACAGGCAATTATAATGCCAAGACAGCAACCCTTTACACAGACTTGGGCTTATTCAGCTGTGATCCGGCTATCGGCGCGGATCTGATGGATCTATTCAATTACCTAACGGGGTATAGCCGCCAAACCGCCTACCGCAAATTACTGGTGGCCCCGGTCAATATGCGGCAACGGTTTTTGGAATTGATCGGCAATGAAATGGAGATTGCCCTCAGTGGCAAGCCGGGGCGAATTATTGCCAAAATGAATTCGCTGGAAGACGCGGCAATTGTCCGCAAGCTCTATGAAGCAAGCCAAGCAGGCGTGGCCATCGATCTGATTGTACGTGGCAACTGTCGTGTACGTCCTGGGGTGCCCGGCATTAGTGACAATATCCGCGTGGTTAGCATCATCGGGCGCTTTTTAGAGCACTCACGCATCTTTTATTTTGGCAATGGTGGGGAGCCACTCCATTTCATTGGGAGTGCCGATTGGATGAATCGCAATCTCAGCGCACGGGTTGAAGCCATTACCCCCATCGAAGAGCCACGGCTCAAAGAGCAACTGGATCACATGCTACAACTTGCGCTTGTGGACCATCGTCAAGCGTGGGATCTGCTCCCGGATGGGCGCTACCAACGGCGTTTTGCCACAACAGAGCCTGATTCCGTCGCGGCTCAAGGGTTGCAAGTTACCTTAATGCAACAAGCTCGCGCCTTTGCCACCCAAACCGCCGCGGATGGGGCCCTTTTGCTGGGAGCGTAGGGGAAAGTATAAGAGTTGTAGAAGAGTGAGACAGTAACTGACTTACTGTCTCACTATCCACATTCTCGCACTAGTTACACCACTATCGGCTAGCCAAGCATTTCTTCAACAGCCGCCTTTTCTTCGACTAATTCTTGACCGGTGGCGGCTACCATTTTTTGAGCATAGTCGCTCAACGAAAGCCCCTCTACCACTGTAACCTGACCATTGCTCACCGTTACCGGATAGCTAAAGATGACCCCTGCCGGAGAACCATAGGCCCCGGTGCTGGGGATGCCCATGCTTGTCCAATCGCCGGGGGTCGTCCCATGGTACCAAGTCTGGACATGATTGATCGCCGCGTTGGCCGCGCTGGCGGCGCTACTGGCCCCGCGCGCTTCAATGACAGCCGCTCCACGCTTTTGTACCGTAGGCACAAAGGTATCGCGCAGCCATGCATCATCACCAATGACCTGAGGTGCTGGCTTGCCTTGGATTTCTGCATGGTAGGCATCCGGATATTGGGTTGCGCTATGGTTCCCCCAGATGGTCACCTTCTTTACATCGCGCACAGGAACGCCAGCCTTGATGGCTAATTGCGAAAGGGCGCGGTTGTGATCCAGCCGGGTCATCGCCGTAAAGCGCTCGGCTGGAATATCTGGGGCATTGCGTTGGGCGATCAAGCAGTTGGTATTGGCAGGATTTCCAACCACCAACACCCGAATATCGGCAGCCGCATTGGCATTAATCGCCTTCCCCTGCACCGAGAAAATAGCCGCATTAGCGCTTAGCAGATCCTTGCGTTCCATGCCCTTCCCACGCGGCCGGGCCCCCACCAACAAAGCCCAATTGGCATCCTTAAAAGCCTGATTGGCATCGTCGGTCAAGACCACATCCGCCAAGAGCGGAAAGGCACAATCTTCCAACTCCATTGCCACGCCTTTCAACGCGGGCAAAGCTGGCGTAATTTCAAGCAATTGGAGAATCACAGGTTGATCCGGACCAAAGAGATCACCATTCGCAATTCGATAAATGAGCGCGTACCCAATATTGCCGGCTGCGCCCGTGATGGCAACTCGCAATGGGGATTTCATAGAAAACCTCCTACTTTTCAAAAGCGTAAGAATAAATTACAGAGAAGTCGTCATTTCGTATGGGCGGCCATCTTTCGGCACGGTACACTTTGATGTACAATGGGGTACCATGTATGAACACTAGTTGGCCGCTTACTTTTTAGCAATCAAGCCACTGGTGGCTCCCCTGACAGTCACTGTGCGATTTTTAGCAAGTCCTGTTGCCATGCGAAGCATTGTTATCAGTATCTACTGATGATAAGCATCCGTTTGAACAATCGCTTGGCAAAACTCGTCTCATGGTTATTGGTTTTCCCAAGACAATACTTGCGGTTTTACGAACCAACTTGGTCAATGACCAAGACAGCCCCCCAGCTAATGTACGGAAAGGACCTCCTATAGGATACCGTGATTTTTCAGAACGAGCAATGTAAAAGGTTGTCAATTACGTAATAACTGCTCCTCCAAACAGTGGGTAAATTGAGCTTGTATATCGTTCAAGCGCAATTGCTGATGGGACGTTCCCGTGCTGGGATAAGGTCTGCGCGATATATTCATTCATAGACTCACAGCTGGATGAGCACAGCAGAAAGGCAAACATAGCGATCATGCCAAAGCCAACAAAAAAATCTTTGCGCCCCTGGCTACAGCTTCTCTTAATTATTGCCCTGGGCAGCACAGCCCTGCCAGGCATCCTAGACCAAGCCCCCCCCGCCTATGCCGAAGCAAGCGCCGACCCGGATGGGGAAATTGTCTACATTGACGATACCGGCGTTATTCGCGTGCTGGACTTGCTCCAAACCGGCAGCAATCCCCGCGTCGATTGGTTCAGCCCTAGTGATGGCTGGGAACGCTTTGCTCTCGGCGACTTTAACAATGATGGCGATATGGAAATTGTCGCCACCAAGGAAAGTGGCGGGATTGGGACCTTGACAGTTTGGGATCCCGTGGTAGCCTCTGGCGCTTTTGATGAAAAGACCGGTAACGGCATTCCCTGGGCCAAGCTCTACGAAATCACCATCCCGGGTAATCCTCGCCTCCTAGCCACGGGCAAATTTGATCCAAACTTGCCCGGCGACCACATTGTTTATGTCTATGAGGTAGCAAGCGGCCGACAGACCATGGTCGTATTAAAGCCGGCTAGCCCCACCCCCACCGGGCGCGAGTGGACAACCCATTACACCCGTGAATTTAACGAGAAATGGGAAAGCATTTCCGTTGGGAATATCGATAATACCGGGACCGACGAAATGGTGCTGGTTGACCGCTCCCAAGGTCGCTTAAGCGTCTTCCGCGCCGATGCGCAATCATCGGCCATCCTGAACCGTACAGGGCAAGCACGCCCCTATCGCGTTGGGGTAATGGCCCAATTCGACGGCAATGGCGGCGACGAAGTGATCGCCATCCGCAATGGTGATCTGCTGCCAAGCCTGTTTGTCTTAAAATACAATCGAAGCGGCGGTGATTTTTCAGAAGAAATCAGCGAAGCCTTTACGCCCAGCCCGCGCACGGCCTTTCCGGCTGACATTAACAATGACGGCAAAGAAGAAATTGTCATGTTGCGCCAAGTCTCCACCAACAATGCGATCCGGATGATCGTGCGTGGCGATGATCCCGAAAAGATTCCCCGCGAATTGGAACAAGTCTTGGACAATGACAATGGCTATCAAGCAGGTGCTGGCGGTGATGTTGATGGGGATGGCAAGGATGAAATTGTGATCATCCGCAATAATCGTATTCGCGTCTACACGCAGCCTGATCGAGATGCCACCTATAGTGACTATGGCGTCCCTACGGATCGAACGAACATCGAAATCGGCGACCTTGATCGCAACGGCTTCCGCATTGGCGACCTGCTCGGGACCTCAGTCAGCGCTGTCGAAGAGACGCTGATGATTGGCACGACGGGCAGCAACAAAACCATCGAATTACGCAACTTGACCACGAGCACACCGATTCCTTTCCAGGCTATCGTGGAAAACTCTCCCAGTTGGTTCACGGTAAGCCCCAGCAGCGGCAACACCCCGGCGAACTTGGTCTACACCGCCAATGCAATCGGCTTGGAAACCGGTACTTACACGACGCGCATTCGGATCACCAGTTCCAGCAGCACGGTTCTCAACCAGCCCTATTACATTGACGTCAAGCTCACGGTCGTTCCGGCCCAAATTACGCTATCGCCAGCCGACGCGGGCTTTGCCTATCTAGCCAGCCAGGAACCCGTTACCATGACGCGTACGATCAACGTTGGTGGTACAACCGGCGTGCGCTTTACCGCGGCGATTGCTTCTGCCCCAGCCGTACAGAGCGCAACAGCAGCCCTCGCCGGTGAAATCCGCCGCGGGTATCTGCAAGCAGATGGCCAAGCTGTCGTGGAAGATGATTTTGGCAATGAATTCGTTCTGGATCTAACGGCTAGTGCAGTACCCTGGCTCACGGTCTCCCCCACCGAAGGCACCGTTCCCGCCACGCTCACGATTACCGCTACGTCGGCCAACCAGGCTAACGATTTTGAGCAAGCCTATATCGTGATCATCGGTGACAGCAGCACCGGTCAACCACCCGAAAATGTGCGGCTGATTCCGGTGAGTCTCCTCCGTGCCAATGCCCAAATATTCGTGCCAGCCATTACGCGCTAGCAGGCAAAACCATTTGTTCGTTTGCATTTATGCGTTATAACAAAGGCTGACACAGCGCGAAGTCGATTGGAACGTACGCACAACTGTTGATCTGAGACCGCAGACCTGACAGGTTTTGAAAACCTGTCAGGTCTGCGGTGTGAAATGGGCAAGTCATCTCCCCTTTTCAGGCCATCTCTACGTAGGGTCATTTATCCCGTAAAGCGGAATGATAGTATTACCGACAATTCAACGTTTCATAGTATACTGAAATTAATTCGATCATTGTGCTTTTGTAGGAATGACAGATTCTTTTTTGGCGAACAGGAAGGCCTCAATGCTATCAAAATTTGGACGCCCGCTCTTTGCGAATATGCTTAGCTATATTGCACAGCGTTTACACGCACTCGGGGTCACACCAAATGGCTTGACCTACACTGGCTTTATACTGACGGCAATCACAGCTTATTTTTTAGCAAATGGTCTTTTTGGGCTGAGCGGTCTTCTCCTCATAGTAGCCTCTTTTTTTGATATGCTGGATGGGGCTGTAGCACGCTTTACCAAACAAATCAGCACCTTTGGCGCTTTTATCGATAGCACCCTCGATCGCTACAGCGAAAGCGTCACCTTTTTAGCCTTGGCCTACTACTACTCCAGACGGCCAAGCACGCGGACTGAACTTGTCCTCATTTTGGTTATCCTCGTAGGTTCCCTCATGGTCAGCTATACTAAGGCGCGCGCCGAAGGGCTCAATGTTGAGGTTAAAGCAGGGATGCTCCAACGTCCAGAACGTGTTGTTTTGCTGATCATTGGCCTACTCACCAGTTGGATGCAACCAGTTCTGTGGGTGTTGGCGATCTTTACCAATTTCACCGCCATTCAGCGTATTTATGAAGTCTACTGGCGCACAAACCAGTTGCAAGCCAAAATAGACTCCAATTAAAACATTTTAGCATTTGCTCTCTGTCTCATCTTACGTCATACTTACAATACTAGTAATCAGCAAACGGAACGACTTGCCAGCTACCATAGTTGAGTAAGTATGACTTTCCACTATGTGCAGTGCTTGCTGGCCTTTTCTCACAGGTAGAACTTATGTCTAGCGCCAAGTGGACAGAGGCGTATCCGCCATTTGTCGATAGCTGATTGGCGATCACTTCCACTAGATCATGAAGGACGCTTGGCTTTCTGTCGTCAACCCACCGAAACTTACATCATCAGCAGCAAACGTACCGTAAAAACTGACCGTAATTTTTTTGAGCAATTTACGTCGTTATGAATAGTAGCGCAGGCACACTCGTCGACAACGACGATGCAACAAGCTTGACCAATTTATCGGAAGCAGCATTACTGGAAAGTGCGGTGAGGTTCGACGAACGAGCTCTTGGCGAACTCTATGATCGCTATGAGGCGCGCATTTACAGTTATATCTATCGCCGTACTGGCAATGAATCACTTGCAGAAGATCTAACGGCGCAGGTGTTCTTAAAAATGCTTGAAGCAATCCGCAGCGATAAGGCATGGCATAGTTCCTTCTCCGGCTGGTTGTATCGCATTGCCCACAACGCGGTGATCGACTACTATCGGCAGCGAGATCGACAACAGCAGGTTTCCCTGGAAGATACACTAACGGCAACTGCTAGTGATCACAACCCAGTGGTAATGGCTGAAGTGAGTCTAGATGCAGAGCGCTTGCGCGCGGCCATTGGCCGCCTAACCGGCGAACAAGCCGAAGTCATTACCCTCCGCTTTTTGGAAGGGTACAGTATCAGCGAAGTCGCTGAAATGTTAGACAAAACTGAAGGTTCAATCAAAGCGTTGCAATATCGCGCCGTCACGACGTTGCGCCAAATATTGCAACATGAGGGGTTTCATTAACTGACGGTCTTATGACGACTCAGTCACCAATGTTTCATTCTGATCCAGAAGATATCTTTGCCAAGGCTATTGAGCGGGTCGAAGCTGGCGAAGCGGTGGAAGGTGTGCTGGCAAGTGTGCCAGCAGAGCTACGCCCAGAATTGCGTGAGATGCTGTTGCTTGTTACGGCAACCCATCACTTGCAGCGCGCCCCTGTACCACAGACACCAGCCCCACGCCGCGCTGAACGCAAAGCAGCCTTTCTGCAAGCAGCCGCGCAAATGAAGCCTGAGGCCGTGGTCGCCCCCAGCCCAAGTAGCGCACCCGCACCGGTTGCCAAAGCAACGGTGGCTAAGCCAACCCAAGCCCCATCGCCCATTGTCACTTGGTTCACCAAATTTTGGCAAGATCTACAGGTCGGTCTGGCCTCTCCGAATCTACGTTTAGCACCACTACTCATGATTATTGCCGCGGTATGGGCAAGCGCCTTCGGCTTTTCTAGTGCTGCGCAGGCCGCGGGCATTGGCGACCTTGCCTATCCCGTCAAACAATGGATTGGCTATCAAGAGCTAACACTATCCCCCCCAGCGATCCGTACGGAAGTTTATACCAATGAGATCGAAATCCGGCTGGCCGAAGACCTTCGTAGAGCCCAGAAAAAGCTGGAAACCGAGGCTTCCAATACGGGTCAGAAAAAAGCAATTACGACAGATGAGTCCTTACTTATCTTCAAAGGGATCGATCGCGGCAGCAGCAACGGCGATGAAGATGACCTATTCTTGATCGGGCCATTGCGGGTTATGCCCAAATATCAGCCCGATCCCGATAATGATCAGCACTTTGAAGCTATGCAAATGCCTGGAATCCCAGCGGTGGGTAGCCAAGTTTCACTCACCTTTCAAGTGATCGCGGCGGCACAAGATAATGCCAGCAATGATACGGTGGTCCAAGGGGTCGCTATGGAGATCGTTCAGGGGCAACTGGCTTTTACAGAAGACAATACGCCTTATATCCCACCGGCACCATTGGCGACGCCCACACAATGTGCGGCAACCCCAAGCAGTTGGGTCCCTTATCGCATCCAGCCGGGCGATACGTTGTCCGAGTTAGCCAGCCAGCGTGGTACCACAGTGGCGCAACTCAGGGCTGTCAATTGCAGCCTTAGCGGAGATCTGATCGTGGCTGGCGGTACCCTCGTTTTGCCGAGCCTGCCACCCACCCACACGCCAGTTCCAGTCCAAACAGCGCTAGAAGCCACGTTGACGGCGATCTCAACAACCGTGTTGACCCCCTCGATCGATATTACGGCAACCGTTACAGTGGTACCGACGGCTACGGCTAGCTTGACAGCCACAGCTACCATGACAGCGGAGGCCACCAGCGAAATTACGCCCACCCTGACCATGACGGGAACCCCCACAATTGAAACGACTCATGTCGCAACGGTGACAGGGGTGGCAACGGCAACCCTCACAGCCATCGCCACCCCCATGCCAACCGAGGTGATCAGCGCAACGGTGGAACCAGCCGCAGGCACCCCCATTGCACCAACCATGGTAGCTATCACCAGCACGGTGACAGGGGTGCCAAGCACCAGCCCAACCATGGTAGAGACAAGCGAGCCCAGTGCAACGGCCACGGCACTACCCATACCAACGGTGGTTAGCACATTAACCCCCAGTTCACTCACGCCGACACGCACAGGGCCAGCCACTGGTTCAACCAGCGGTGGCACCACTCTGCCAACCGCCATAAGTACACCAACACCAGTTCCCCAAAGTCAATCGCCTTTAGTTGATGACTAAAGAGCGTAAACATCTTATAGTAAGCTATAGTTCATCTTGCATGCGAAGCGCATGCAAGATGAACTATAGCTTTATTAGGAATAGTTCGGCTGAATATTTGACCTAGCGCCCAACTCACAGTACAATAGTAGAATGCATTTTGCGCCTGTCCGTGCGCCCTGTGACGCACTTGGCTTAACAGGCGCATCATTTTTGTCTAGTGCCCATTGCGTTAAGTGACCCAAAACGGTGGTTGTGGGGATAGCAGAGATAAATTACTGTGTTTGAAACGCTAACCGACAAACTACAAAGCATTTTTGATAACCTTTCCCGGCATGGCAAGTTGACCGAAAATGATGTCAATGTTGCCATGCGCGAAGTCCGCATGGCGTTGCTCGAGGCGGATGTTAATTTCAAGGTTGTCAAAGAATTCGTTGAACGTGTCAAAACCCGTGCCATCGGCGCTGAGGTGATGAACAGCCTGACGCCTGCCCAGCAGGTTGTCAAGATTGTCAATGAAGAGCTGATCGAACTGCTCGGTGAGCCAGCACCCCTAGCGCTGTCTGGGCCGCCGCCACAGGTCATTATGTTGGTTGGGTTGCAGGGCGCAGGGAAGACAACCATGGCAGGCAAGTTGGCCTTGCGTCTGCGCAAATCGGGTCAACGCCCATTATTGGTCGCCGCCGACATTTATCGCCCCGCGGCGATCCAACAGTTGGAAATTTTGGGCCGCCAGGTTGAAATTCCTGTACACAGCGAAGGGATTAACACACCAGCGTCCACCATCGCCAAAAATGCCTTACGCTTGGCCCGTGAAAAAGCCTATAACGTGGTGATCCTAGATACGGCTGGTCGCCTGCAGATCAACGAAGAGATGATGCAAGAGTTGGAGCAGGTGCGCATGGTTGCCCGCCCCAGTGAAGTCTTGCTGGTGGTTGATGCCATGACTGGTCAAGAAGCGGTCAATGTTGCCCAAGGGTTTAATACCCGCGTGCCCTTGACCGGGTTGATCATGACCAAGGTAGACGGTGATGCACGTGGTGGTGCCGCCTTGAGCGTACGCCAAGTCACGGGAGTGCCGATCAAATTTTTGGGCGTTGGTGAAAAGCTCAGTGATCTGGAACCCTTCCAACCGGATCGGTTGGCTAGCCGTATCTTAGGCATGGGCGATGTGCTGACCTTGATCGAACGAGCCCAAAATAACATTACGGAAGAAGATGCCCTCGCCATGGAGCAGAAACTCCGCGAAGGCGAATTTAATCTAGATGATTTTCTTCAACAGCTACAGCAGATCAAAAAATTGGGGCCGCTCACCGATCTGCTCTCGATGATTCCTGGGGTCAATCGGGCGATGAAAGATGTCGATCCGCAAATGGCCGAAGGCAGCTTGAAGAAGACGGAAGCAATTATCAGCAGCATGACCCGTAAAGAACGGCACTATCCGGATATTCTAAATGCCAGCCGCCGGCGGCGTATTGCCATGGGTAGTGGCACGACGGTACAAGATGTGAATGCGCTGATTAAGCAGTTCCGCGATATGCAAAAAATGATGAAACAAATGGGCATTATGGGTGGCGGTAAAAAACGCCGTGGCCGCGGTTTGCCATCCAATTTAATGAACCTCTTTGGGGGAAATTAACGGGATAGCTGCGCCAACCCTAGTGCTTCCAACCCTAGTGCTTTTTGACGTCAGTCGGTTGATCGAAATCAGAGAATGTTTCAACGTTCGTATTGATTACCTTCTGTTATCGTGATTGAAAATAAGCTAACTAAAGTTTGCGACGTTGTATCTACTAAGGAGTAAAAATCGTGGTTCGCATTCGTCTGCGCCGTATGGGCGCCAAAAAACGTGCGTTTTATCGTATTGTGGTAGCGGATAGTCGTTCACCCCGCGATGGTCGGTTTATTGAAACCATCGGCACCTATGATCCCAGCCTGAACGAAGGCAAAGGGGTCGATTTGCGCCATGAACGCGCGGCCCATTGGCTGAGCGTAGGTGCGCAACCAAGCGAGGGTGTGGTGCGCTTGCTGCGCAATGCCAACCTGATCGACCAAAGTGGCAAACCTGTGCCTTTTGTTGCACCGGCGGAAAGCGCGGCAGCGGCGTAGGTCAACGCGGCAGAAATGACGCAGAGACCGGCGGTCAGTATGCTTGACTTGCAGTCAGCACTGCACGCATGATGATGATATCGGCACCCTAGAACCGGCAAGTAAACTCATGGAAGATTTAGTCGAATTCTTAGCAAAATCACTCGTCGAAGATCCGGATGCTGTCCATGTCAACCGGAAAGAGACACGGTATGCGACAATCCTCAAGTTGCGCGTTGCTCCAGAAGATATGGGACGCGTCATTGGGCGGAATGGTCGGGTTGCCAATGCCATGCGGGCGTTGTTGCGAGCTGCAGCACGGAACGAAAACCGTGAGGTCATGTTAGATATTGATTAGCCCAGGGTCGGGCCGCATTTACCTGTACCTGTAACGAATGACTTTGCCAAACAGCGGAAGCCGGTCTTCCGCTGTTTTTTATCTAGACCGGACAGGTTTTTGAAACCTGATCATCTGCTTGGCGCTGTGGTCACCACAACCGCCAACGTGAGACGCGGTCGGCTCTTTGGTGACAGACTGATTTTTTGTGGACAAGTCCAATCTTCGTCCTATTGTCGTTCGATGATATTGAAAGATCTAACCCATGAACCAAGCCCGCAAACCAGCACCAGGACGGCGCAAACCAGCCGCGCCAGCCAACCAAGTTTATTACCACCGCAATGAAGCAGTCGTTATCCCCGAAGGCTATCTTGCTATTGGTCGCATCACCACGGCGCACGGTATTCATGGGGAAGTACGTGTAGAACCGCACACCGATTTTCCCGAACGCTTTGCGCCTGAACTCACCCTCTATATTGGGGAGGCCCTCGATGAAGCGATCATTGAGTATGCACGTCCCCATAAACAACAGATACTCGTAAAGCTTGTCGAAGTGGAAACGCGCGACGACGCCGAAGCACTCCGCGGCGAATGGCTCTTTGTACCCGAAGAGGAAGCCATTGCCCTAGAACCAGACAGTTATTGGGTACACGATATTGTCGGGCTCTATGTATATACCGAAGCCGGTCAAGCCTTGGGCGTGATCAGCGAAGTGCTCTTTACCGGAGCGAATGAGGTCTATGTCATCCAACGGGCCGACACCGGCACCGAACTCCTTGTGCCCGCCATTGCGGATGTTGTCCAAACGGTTGACGTGGCGAACAAGCGCATGGTTGTACGGCTGTTGCCCGGTTTGCTTGATGAGGCGCAATGATCTTTGTTAACAATTTGTTATTTCCCTCGATCTTGTGTCATGCAATATTGACAAAGTCTACCATCTTGAGTATCCTCGCAGAGGAAAGAGGTAAAGCATCAGTAAGGTTACGATGCGTACAGGGATAGGGTGTGTACCTCCCCCGCTGGCGGTGAAGCACCAGCAGGAGTCGCCCGCCGGATAGCTCATGAAGGTTGGACAATCAGCATTGGCAGCACTTCCTCCACAAGCCTATTGGGTTGCCTTTAATAAGGTAGCCGGTATCGGTCCCGCACGGCTATCCGCGCTCCTTGGGGTGTGCGGTTCCATTGAAGCAGCCTGGAAAGCCTCGATTCATCAACTACAGGCCGCCAATCTTGACAAACGTAGTCAAGAAAATTTGCTATTAGCGCGCCAGCAACTTGATCTACACGAAGAATGGCAACGCCTCCAGCGCGCCGGGGTGCAAGTACTGACCTGGGATGACGAAGGCTACCCGACAAACTTACGCGAGACGGAAGCACCCCCGCCTGTCCTCTATGTACGTGGCCAGCTACAGCCAGAGGATATGCTCGCCGTTGCCCTCGTGGGAACACGGCGTGCCAGCGCCTATGGTCGTGAAGTTGCCCATCTGGCCGCCACTGAATTTGTCCACAACAATATTACCGTCGTCAGTGGTCTGGCCCTTGGGGTCGATACCGTCGCGCATCGTGCGGCGCTCGATGCCGGCGGCCGTACTATCGCAGTGCTGGGCAGCGGCGTCGATCAAGTCTACCCGGCCCAAAACCGCGAATTAGGCGATGCGATCATGGCCCAAGGAGCCCTGGTTAGCGAATACCCCCTGGGCACACGCCCCGAGGCGAATAACTTTCCCCCGCGCAACCGCATCATT
Source organism: Caldilineaceae bacterium (assembly GCA_019637645.1). Next base: position 87,686 of record JAHBVH010000001.1, on the reverse strand, counting down.
AGCGGCCTCAGCCGTGCCGTGGTGATTATCGAGGCGAATCAACGGAGCGGGGCGCTCATCACGGCCGAGTTTGCCGCCGAACAAGGCCGCGAAGTCTTTGCCGTGCCGGGCAGTATTCTTCATCCTGGCAGTGCTGGCTGTAACGAATTAATTCGCCAAGGTGCCGCGCCCTTTCTATCGGTCAGTGATGTCCTTGATCAACTGAACTTCACGACTCTCCATACGCAGCGCATGGTGCGCCAAAGCACGCCGGTCGATCCCCTAGAAGCCCAATTAATCAATATCTTGACACAAGAAGCCTGCCATATCGATGAGCTTGTACGCCGCATGGCCCTTCCTTCGAGCCAGATCAGCAGTCTGCTGACACTGCTAGAGCTTAAAGGATTCGTACGTCAGGTCGGCGGGATGACCTATATAGTGCGGACGTAGTTCCTTTTTGGCCGCCGAGCAAGCCACCGGTTGTTTGAAAAGCACCACTTGCTGCTCCTCTGTATCCTCCCAGCTTCAAACAACAAACGAACTTACGCAAAAAATGGCTTTCATGAGAAAGCGCGGCCGGCGTAGGTGCGGAACAATAGAGGGTTGTACCATCATCGCACTCGCAACGATGCTTGTGTTACCCATAAAGAAGTGCTCTTGTAAGGAAGCAAGAGCTAGCACAGAGAGGAAACTTGACTATGTATGCAGCAATTTTAGCCGGTGGTAGTGGCACACGCCTATGGCCCCGCAGCCGGCAACGCCAACCCAAACAATTTGCCGATATCACGGGTGCTGGGCGCACTCTCATTCAGGCGACGGCAGATCGCCTGCAGGGACTCGTACGCGACGAAGATCTCTTTGTTGTGGTTGGCGAAACCTTTGCCCATTTAGCCGCCGCGCAACTGCCGACCTTGAGCCAACCCCAAATCATTGTCGAACCGAGTGGCCGCAATACTGCACCAGCGATTGGGCTTGCTTGTATCCATCTCTACCAGCGCGATCCGAATGCGGTGGTGGCCTTTTTACCAGCAGACCATGTCATCCCTGATACAGAGAGTTTCCAGGCAGCGCTGTGTTGTGCCGCCGATGCCGCCCAAGCCGGGTCGCTTGTCACCCTGGGCATCACGCCCACCTTTCCCCATACGGGTTATGGCTATATCAAACGTGGCGAGAGCCTACCGCTTGCGGTGCCACAGCCCGTCTATACCGTCGAACGCTTTCTGGAAAAGCCCAATCTGGCGACAGCAGAAGCCTTCCTTGCTGATGGCGGCTACTATTGGAATGGTGGGATCTTTATCAGCCGTGTTGACCAAATGTTGGCCGAGATTGAACGGCAACTGCCAGAGGTCTACCAACGACTACAGCAGCTCAGTGCCGCAATTGGCACCGCTGATGCCGACCAGGTGCTCGGCGACATTTGGCAGACGATGCCCAATGTCAGCATTGACTATGGCGTGATGGAAGGGGCCCTTCAGGTGGCCGTTACCCCGCTCGATGCGGGCTGGAATGATGTCGGTAGCTGGGATGCACTCACCAATGTGCTCCCCTTGGACCCCGAGCAAAACTGCGTTGCCCAGGGTGAAACATTGACGATTAACAGCAGGGGGAATATTATATATAGTGAACGTTTCGTTGCCCTAGTTGGTGTTGATGACCTCGCCGTGATCGATACGGGAGATGCCTTGCTCATCGGCCATAAATCACAAATGCAAAAAGTGAAGGATGTGGTCGAGCATCTACGCAAGCAGGGACGCACTGAACTCTTGTAACCGGAGAGATTACGATTGCAAAAGCCCGAGACGGTATAGCACGATCGGAGTAAAGGGTGATCCGGTGTGGCGGATCGCCCTTTACTCGACGACCGATATCGTGGTATGTCGCTCCCATTGCAGAGAGAAGAGCTAACATGAGAAACTATGCCCCATTCCGTCAATCCGCCCTCACCTATATTGCGGTCGGTGCCGTCCTGGGCCTTGTGCTTGGGCTCCTGATTGGTTGGGTCTTTTGGCCCGTGGAGTGGGAGGGAGCAACCCTGCGCGATCTAGATACGCCCGAAAAGGCCGAATATGTGGCCGCCGTCGCCGATGCTTTTGTCATCTATGATAATCCAGAGGCAGCCATCGTGGCGCAACGCCGCCTAGCAGCACTCGATGATGGTAATCTGACCCAAACCATCAATGCGACGTTGCAATACTTTAGCCAGAGCCCGTTTAGCGATAAAGCAATTCGTGACAGCAACATTCGCCGGTTGGCAGTGGCGCTGAATCTATCACCGACGAGCCCAGCCCTAGCGCCTGCCGTGCTTGCCGCTAACAGTCCCGAGGCAATTGCTACCCCAACACTCGCGCCACTGATCACCGCAACCCCGGCCAGCGAAACCAGCGGCCAGCTAGGGTGGCTGGGATGGCTCCTCTGGCTCTTAACGGCGCTAGTCCTTGTGGCTGGCGGCATCTATCTCCTAGGGAGAGCCGGTTTGTCCGACTTACAGGCGCTCTTCAAGCCACGGACAGCGACAAGCCCAGCCCCAGCCGATGAAATCGACGAGTTCGACGAACCACCGAGCCGCCAAAAACGCAGCACCGTGCATGTCTTACCCCACGCCGATAAAACCGCGGAAGATTACTCCTTTGAACAGGAAGATGAGTGGTCCACCTATCGTCCGTCCGCCAACATAACCAGCCAGAGCACCTCACCGGCAAGCCATGATCCCTACCGCCGCCCAGCAGCGAACAACTACCGCGATGCCGATGATCCTGATGACGATTTCCTAGACGAAGCGTATAACGACGATGACGACCGCGACGACTATGAAGCGTATGACGAAGAGGGTTTTGCCAACGAAGAGGAGCAGGAGCAACCATGGCGAGCGACCGGGCGTAGTTATAGCATTGATGTCGAGCAGGAAAATCTAGCGCGCCAGCGCGACCTACCCCCAACGCCGCCAGCCGCGCTGCCGAGCAGTGACGATAGCGACTTGGGTACAGGAGGACGCTGGGCCGACCGCAGCCATCCTGACCCGGGTGACGAAAGTCGCCCAAGCGCGGCTTGGGCACCGACTGTGGCAGCGAGTCCGCCCCCAACACCACGCCAACCGAGTGCAATCCGTTCGCGCGCCAAGGTGATCGATCAACATAGCTTTCAATACCGCATGGGGATTGCCGACTATGACGAATCCCGCCCGATTGTTGACCCCCAAACCAACAAATATATTGGCGAATTTGGGATGGGCATTGGCAGCCGCAATGGCTTGACGCCCAACGCACCAGAGCAAGTGATCGCGCTGGAAGTATGGCTCTTTGATAAATCCGACGAACGGAATTTGGGCCAGCAAACGCGCATTCTCTTAAGCGAATATGCGGTTGATCACAACTTGGAGCAGAGCTTTCTGCGCGAACGCCAAGATAATCCGCGGCCCTTTACGGCACAGCCAGGCATCCACTTTCAATTAGAAAGTCAAAACTTGCTCCTTGACTGCACCATTATTAGTGTCGAATATAGCACAGCCAACGCGACAAAGGGCGTCTTCCAGGAGATCAAAGTGGATATGACCGTCCAGAAGAAGTAGGATCCGCAGGAAATGTAGCGGAAAATCGAAGAAGGGGACGGTACGTTCTTGACAGAAGGTACCGTCCCCTTTCTTTTTGGCCGGACTTACGCACGCTCTTCTGGGTCAAAAAGGCGCTTGTGCTCTTGAATAGCGTAGCGATCCGTCATCCCAGCCAAATAGTCGCAGACGACGCGTTCACGCCCTTCAGGGTGTGTTTGGGCGCGCTGCTGAATCTCAGGGGGCAATTGCAGCGGTTCCTGGACATAGGCGTGAAAGAGATCACGCAAGGTTCGCTCCGCCTTACTAGCCATCCGCACCACGCGATAGTGGCGGTAAAAATTGGCATACAGATACTTCTTTAGTTCACCATTGAGGCGTTGAAATTCAGCCGAATAGTCCGCCACATTGTAGGCCAACTGGCGAAGATCGGCCAAACTTTCCACCTGCCCCGCCTGCAACTTAGCCTCGGTTGCGGCAATGACATCACTCACTTCCAGCCCCACCATACGCCGAATAAAGCGGTAGCGCACCATGGGGTTGCGCAGATCGACGGTGTAGGGTTCGTCCAAGCTACTAAGCACATTCTGTGCAATGCCCAATTGTAACACAGCGGCAGGGTCCAAAATACCACTGCGTAGACCATCGTCCATATCACTGGTATTGTAGGCGATCTCATCGGCCAGATTACTGAGTTGACACTCTAGCGTTCCCCGCTCTGCTGGCCAATAGTTGCGCGCATCAACAATATCATAATCCGTGTCATGCTTGACCACCCCTTCGCGCACCTCATAGGTCACATTGAGCCCAGGGTGTTCTGGGTAGCGCTGTTCCAATTCGGTGAGAATGCGATAGGTCTGTTTTTGGTGGTCATAACCACCATAGGCGCGCATGAGATCGTTGAGGGTGGCTTCGCCCACATGACCAAAAGGCGGATGGCCCAAGTCATGCGCCAAACAGATCGCTTCGGTGAGATCTTCATTGCCGCCTAGGGCGCGCGCCAAAGTCCGTCCAATTTGAGCCACCTCAATGCTATGGGTCAAGCGGTTGCGATAGTGATCGCCTTCGGAGTAGACAAAGACTTGCGTTTTATATTCCAGCCGGCGAAAGGCCGTTGTGTGGATAATACGATCGCGATCACGCTGATAGGCTGTGCGATAGGCATGTTCAGCTTCTGGATAGACACGACCACGGCTTGCGCTGCTACGCATGCCATAGGCTGCTAGTGCTTCATTTTCCCGCCGTTCCAACTCGGCACGCGTCACCAACATTGCATCCTCCCCTTGAATTGGCCTCGCCCATGGCTGGCATCGTTGCTAGGCAGACTTGGGCGGCCCCAATCGCTCACCACCATCCACGGTCACGATCTCGCCTGTGACAAAATCGGCTTCCAGTAAATATTTCACCGCTTTGGTGACATCCGCCGGGCTACCCCAACGCCGCAGTAGGTTCCGCTGCGCCGAAGCCGTTTGGCGACGCTCATTATAGTTGGGTGGTGCGAGAACCATACCAGGAGCCACGGCATTCACTCGAATGGTTGGTGACAATTCAAAGGCTAATTGGCGGGTCAGAGCCATTAAACCCGATTTACCAACCGCATGCGCTGTGAAATCTGCCCAGGGATGCCAAACCGAGAGATCAATAATATTCACGATGGCCCCTTCGCCGCGTGCCAGCATGGTTGGCACCAGCATGTTACAAATATAAAAAGGACCATCGATCAAGATCCGCGTCACCTTTTCCCAACGGTCATAGATCGTCGGGTCGCTACTCGGAAAGGGAGTCTTACCAAAATAGCTCGCGCTATTAACAATGATATCGACTCCCCTAAAGCGTTCCGTAATCGCTGTCACCATCCGCTCCACAGCCGCACGGTCGGCCACATCACATTGAACGGCCATGGCAGCCACGCCCAATGCTTCTGCCTCGGCTACAGTCGCCAGTGCTTCGTCCGCCGAGCTATTGTAGTTGACAATCACATTCGCACCGGCCTGCGCCAACATCAACGTAATATCTTTGCCAACGCGATGGGCACCACCTGTAATGAGGGCCGTTTTTCCTTGGATCTCCATAAGTCTACCTTTCTATTTGCAGCGAGTATCCACCCCATCATACCACAAGATCGAGGAGTACGCACCGCCCTAAGGGACCTGTGCTAGACAACAACGTCCGCGAAAGCGGGTTTCAGCCTACGTCTCTTCGATACCTATCGTCATCCTGAACCGAGAGAATACAGCCGATCTTAGAGCTTTTGTCCGATGCTTACAAGAGTGCAAGCATTTCACCGCCGATTTGTCACCTTTTACCCAACTTCGGCTATTGACAGGTGTGAAACCTTTTCTATAATAAGGAGTACCTGGACGCATGTCATCCAATCGATTACATGATTCCCATTAGCGTATCTACTGCCCAACGGTTCGCCCACTCTTTGCCTCAGGTCTAGCCTTGCGCAGCGAATCTCCCTATCGCAAAGGAAACCTTTATGCCGACTAGTATTGTTAGACGAAGCCACGAAGGCTCTTCGCCCTTACGCTTAGCGGGCATGGGCCGCGCTGAAGCAGCTTCTAATCCTCACCGGCGGCAATGGCTGGCCTGGGGCTGGCGTATCTTCAGTTGGGGATTAGTCCTTGGGTTGTGGATAGGCACCAGCCAAGCCGCACAAGCCGCCACCATTACGGTGACGACAACAGGGGATAGTGGGGTAGGCTCTCTCCGCCAAGCCGTTGCCAGCGCGGCGGTGGGCGATACCATTGACTTTGCGCCATCCTTGAGTGGAGCGACCATTGCACTGAGCAGTGGCCGTTTGGTATTGACCAAAACCCTCACCATCGATGCCGCTAGCCTCGCGGCGGCTGTCACCCTCAATGGCGCGGATACGAACAGTCACTTCGCCATTAGCGCCAGCGCCAGCGTGACGATTACAGGCGTTATCTTGGTCAATGGCAAGAACAACTATGGCGCGGCCATCTACAATGCGGGTACCCTCACCCTCAATCGAGTCACGCTCGCCAATAACCACGCGCTGAGTGGTGGCGGGGTCTATAATGTCAATACCTTGACGATCCTCAATAGCACCTTTAGCGGCAATAGCGCCTATAGCGGTGGTGGTATCGATAACTATGGCAACCTAACGATCAAAAACAGCACCTTTGCCAACAACAGTGCCACCAATACCGGTGGTGCGCTTTTTAATGCGGGTACCCTTTCCTTCTATAACACGATCCTAGCTGACAGCAACAGCGGCAGCGACTGTGTCAACGCCAATGAACCTTTTTTTAATCTTGTTGGGGTGATTGCCGCCAATGTCAATAATCTAAGCGAGGATGGCAGTTGCGACACCGCGCTGAGTGGCGACCCCCAATTGACGGCTCTCGCCTTGGTTGATGGTACCCAACTCCATGGCTTAGCCGACGATAGCCCGGCCCTTGACGCCGGTGACAACACAACTTGTCTGGCCATTGACCAGCGGGATGTACCGCGCCCCCAGGGGATTGCCTGTGATATTGGAGCCCTCGAAATCGAAGTATCACTCAATGCCGAGAATAGCATCAGCCAAACCAGCTTTAGCAGTGTCTATAGCGCCACGCCGCAAGCCTGTGCCCAGTTGGCTACGCCCGGCTTGCCCCCTCATAGCTTGACACCAACGCTGCGGAATAATGCCAACCTCACCTATCGCAATCTCTATTTTGTCGTGCGGGAATTGGCCTATGTCAACAGCCAGGGCGAGCATCTGCCAACACTCTGTAATGCCGATGGCGGCGTCGGTGGTGCGGCAGAGGCCCAACTAACCTTGCCAGCTAGCGTCACGGGCGATGGGCTCTTAGCGCCGGCTGAAAGTTTTAGCCCCGTCTTCATTGTCGGCTTACCGGTACGCGCGCGCTATCGGATCTTTGTGGATCTCTACGGAGTCAGAACTAGTGTGATTGCGGCAGCACCACCAGCGGAGCTATTGGGCACGCTCCAGTGGGAATTTGATGAAGAAGGCAATTTGATCACAACGCCAATACAACTGTTCCTGCCACTCATCAAGCAGTAGGTGAAAACCTTGCCCAATAGCCGGTCTTGCAAACAGCTTGCGGACAATTTACGTAACCGCAGGCTGACAGGCCAAGTTTGGCACCGAATAAACCCTGTTGCGTATCAATCAATTGCTAGCGCAGACATCTTCTGCCCCGCTGGCAACCTTTATCATACATCATTAGGAGAGATCTACGTTGATTACCTTGCAGACGATTGCTCAACCCCATGTTGAAGTTATCGCGACTCCCTTACAAGACGATGAGACGATCCTACTCCATCTGCAGACACAACGGTACTACACTCTAAATGTGACGGGTTCGCAGATTTGGCAGGGCATCCGTGAAGGGTTATGCGCAGCGGAGATTAGCAGCCGACTCGTAGCACGCTATGAAGTAACCCCTGCCCAGGCCGAGGAAGTAACTTTAGCCTTATTCCAAGAATTAGCAGCTGAAGCATTGATCGAACCAAGCCCTGTATAAGCGCACCGCCTAGCTTACACGGTTGATTCAGTTTTTTCGCGCCCAACAGGCCCCCGAAGGCACAGGGCCACCGCTGAAGCAGGCGAAAGCCCCTAGACCTGTCAAGTTTTGCGATCTCGTCATCAGGCAAGCCCAGGAAACCCTGAAAAAATCCGCCGGGAAACAGTACGTTTCCCGGCGGATCGAGAGGGAGTAGTCAATTCAGTTTGACGGTGGGAAGCCCATTCCTACCATACCGCTCCTCTGTTTGTCAGCGAGCGCTTAGCTTTTCAACCGTCATGGCAACCGAAGGCCGACCTTTATGTTGGTGCTGTACCTTTTGCTTGCGTAGCTGCCGCTCTAATTTGACCACTGCGCCATTGACGGCAACCTTCATATCGTCGGCAGCAACTTCAACACTCAAAAGACGATGATCAAACCAAGTGGTCAGTTGACAGGTATAGCGTTCGAGCATGGCGTAGGTATCGTGTTGGGCCAGTTCAGCGCGTACTTGGCCTAATTCCGGCACATGTCTTTCCAGCTTGCTCACTTTCTTGGCAACATATTCTTGTAGGCGATTGGTTAGTTCTATCCGACGACCATTCATGACGAGTTGCATAGATAGCCTTCCTTCTTGCTTGGTCCATCTAAGCGAGGGGTGCTAGGATGAACGGCTTGTCTGTTGGGGCTTCCTGTCATCCTTAGCATACAAGAGCAACGCGTCTTTTCCGCCATGAACGTGGTCAGTTGTGGCCTAGCCACTCGGCTAGGAGGGTGGTATACTATCTGAGGCTGACACGCCCTGGCTAGGCAGCCGCGAACCCCCTCCCTTGTAAATCTAGACAATACCATCCCGTCGTGCTAGCGGAAAGGAAAAAAGATGGCAGATGCACCTTTGGAGTTACGCCACCGGCAAGTAGGGCCGTGGCCGATGAATACCTATGCCCTGATTTGCCCAACTACGGGCGCAAGTGTGCTCATTGATCCAGGCGCTGACCCCGCTCGCTTAACCGCCATGTTGGCAGGCAGTACACCGGTGGCGATCCTCTTAACCCATACCCATCCCGATCACATCGGTGCACTGGACGAAATGCGACAACGCCTCCAGGTGCCACTCATGGCGCATGCCAATACCAGTGGGCGCGGGATCACGCGGGATCGGACCTTAGCAGCGGGTGACTTTGTGCAAGTTGGCCGCCATCAGCTCCAGGTCTATTACACGCCTGGGCATATTGACGACCAAATCTGCTTTGCGCTAGTCAATGATGCGCGGACAGTTGTGGGCGATACGATCTTTGCAGGTGGTCCAGGCAAAACTTGGTCGGCTGAAGGCTTTCAGACCACCTTGGATACCCTCCGTACTGTTGTCCTATCCTGGGCAGATGATACAATTTGTTATCCTGGGCATGGACCAGCATTTCGCTTAGGCGACCTTCGCAAACAGATTGAGGCGTTTGTCGCAAAGGAACATGGCGACTTTTTCGGCGATGCCGAATGGCCAACAAACGAGGAAATGGAGAGGAACTAGCGAAGCAAAACTAATCGTGGATATTGGCTGATGGATAGTGTGGCACTATCCGTCAGCCAATATCCACGATTAGAGCTTACCCGCGGGCTTGTAAAGTACGGGCAATAATTTCGTCTTGGAGGGAACGTGAACCGCGTTTTCCCTTTTTGTTGCGGCTCTTCTTATCGGTGATTGTCAGTTTGATGCCTTCGGCTTCCATGGCCCGTTTGAAGGCCAATTCCATTGGCGTCAAGACTTCCACATCAGCAAATTCGTCTACGGCATCTTCTTCAGGAGTTGGTTCCGCAGCCACCTGCGGCTCGGCAACAACTGGTTCTGGCATGGGTTCTGGTTCGGGTTCTGGACGTAGCCCCTTCATGCTCAGGTCAACTCGCTGACGACGGCGGCTGAGTTCAATGATGCGTGCTTCGATGGTATCACCGACATTCACGACATCCTCTGGCCGCGCAATATAGCGTTCGCTCATCTCACGGATATGGAGCAGAGCATCGCGACCAACACCAATATCGATAAAGGCACCATAGGGTAGGATGCGGGTGACAGTACCCTGCACAATCTCGCCCTTTTCCAAATCGCGAATGGTTTTTGTGCCTGGCTCGATCATGCTAAGGCTGATGCGATTGCGATCGCGATCCAGCTTTTTGATCCAAACCGTAACCTCCTGTCCTTCCTTGAGGACATCGGTCACTTTGCCAACACGCCGAACAGACAGCTCCGAAATATGCACTAAGCCATCGCGGCCAACGCCAATATCGACGAAAGCCCCAAATTCGGTTACCCGTTTTACGGTACCAAGGACTTGTTGACCAATGGCCAAGAGCTTGACAACGCGCCCATCAGCTTCTATTGCAATGGAATCTTCTTCTGTTTCAGCAGTTGTATCGAGAGCAACGCTCTCGGTCTGCTCGTCCTGCAGTGTGTTCCCCTCATTAGAGGGTGTTTCTTGGCTGCTTTCCGGTGTAACCTCCACTGTCGCTACACTCGTTTGTGCTTCTTCACTCATCTTTGCCTCCCCGACACTTACAACATCGCAAGCCCAGCCTGTCTCTCGTATAGTTACGACGTTGTTATCCTCTTTTTTTAAATATGAAATAGCTGCTATTTGGTTATTATAACCGCTGCCTCTGGATATGCCAAAGATTTGTCTGGCTTGTGAACATTGTAACATATACACTTTTCTCCGTAGATTGAAAGCAAAGGGGACATTTTCCGCAGTAGATACAGCAGTAGATACAGCAGTAGATACAGCAGTAAGGAACAATGGGAGAAGCGCGCGCGACAAAGGTGGCCTTTGCAAAGAGCCCTAAAATTGTTGAACAATTCCGCTTATCTTATAATATCGTTTGTTCTGTTTTGTTCCACAGCCGGACTAAAGCAATTTGTTTGGGCAAGAACGCGGCCACATTGGACATTCAAAAAATCCCTATGAAGTGCTTCTAGCTGATTGTTTGCCTTATTCCAATAGAGAGAAAGTAACCCAGCCTGTGAATATGTTGAATTCAACCCAGCAAGTTCCCCCTCAGTTCCGCCAGTTGCTCGATCTACTTGGGGAGGTCAATGATCTAAAAGCCGCCGCCGACCTACTCAATTGGGACCAAACGACCTACATGCCATCAGGAGGCGGTGCCGCGCGCGGGCGTCAGCTAGCCACCCTGCAACGACTGGCCCATGAGAAATTTACAGCACCGCTTATTGGTCAGTTGCTCGATCAGCTGGCAAGTTATGGCGAAAGCCTACCACCCGAGGCCGACGAAGCAGCCCTGCTCCGGGTCACGCGGCGCGATTATGAGCGGGCCACGTGTGTACCTGCTAGTTTTGCGGCAGAGCTGGCCAATCATACAGCCGATTCCTACGAAGCCTGGGTCAAAGCGCGGCCCGCCGACGACTTTGGCCTTGTCGCCCCTTATTTAGAGAAAACCTTAGAGCTCAGTCGCCAACTGGCCAATTATTTCCCAGGCTATCAACACATTGCGGATCCGCTGATCAACACCAGTGATTATGGCATGACAGTCGCCACGTTACGGCCCTTTTTTCAAGAGCTACGGACAAAGCTCCGCCCCATTGTCAATGCGATTCATGCCCAGCCCCAAGTGGATGATGACTGTCTCTTCCAATATTTTCCAGAAAAGGGGCAATGGGATTTTGGGCTAGCCGTCATCAAAGAATTTGGCTATGACTTTACGCGCGGTCGCCAGGATAAAACCCACCACCCCTTTATGACTAAATTCTCACTCGGTGATATCCGCATTACAACGCGTATTCATGAACACGAATTAAGCGATGGCATTTTTAGCACCTTCCACGAAGCCGGCCACGCCCTCTATGAGCAAGGAATTAATCCGGCCTTTGAACGAACGCCACTCGCCGACGGTGCATCCGCCGGTATTCATGAGAGCCAATCACGACTTTGGGAGAATCAGATCGGGCGTAGCCTCGAATTTTGGCACTACTATTATCCGAAGCTACAGGCCGTCTTCCCCGATCAGTTGGGCAAAGTGCCGCTGGAAACCTTCTACCGCGCGATCAACAAGGTCCAGCCGTCCTTGATCCGGGTTGATGCCGATGAGGTCACCTATAACTTACATGTCGCGATCCGCTTTGAGTTAGAGCTGGCGCTCTTGGAAGGGCAGTTGACCATCAAAGATCTGCCTGACGCTTGGGATGAGCTCTACCAAACGAGTTTAGGGGTTACGGCCCCCAATCGGCGGGAGGGTGTTTTACAAGATGTGCACTGGTTTGGCGGACCCATCGGCGGCGTCTTTCAAGGCTATAGCTTGGGCAACATTTTGGCTGCCCAATTCTATGCCCAGGCGCTCGCTGCGCATCCGACCATTCCCGCGGAAGTCGCGGCGGGTAACTTTACGACCTTGCATAGATGGCTGCAGGAAAATATCTATTGGCACGGCAACAAATTTACAGCTGCCGAGCTTGTACAGCGGGTTACGGGCGGTTCGCTTTCCTTAGACCCCTATCTACAGTACCTGCACACCAAATATGGTGCTATCTATGATCTAAAGCTGGCCTAATCCATCATCGTCATTTTGTTTTTTATCCAATGGGCTATTTGACAAAAGAATTTAGCGTATGATAGCCTACAAAGGTGTGCCCTGTGCAGTAGTAGGGTTGTCTGTTAGACATGGAACGACTTGGTTTGAAACCTATTTTCTTATTGAGCAGTTTTTTGTCATAACAAAGAATTATCGTCGGCAACGTAACAAAGTTTCGTAAAATCCTAATTACCGTTCCTAGATGATACCGCTGTCTAGCCTGTAGGTTGCGGGGAGTTAAGCGGTAGCAGATCGGTAAAGGAGAGGTTGATATGATGCACGAGCGAATCTTATTCGCCATTCTTAACGGAGTCAGAATGAGTGATCAGGGAATGCGTGATCAAGGGAATGGTGCGTCTGCTGACCAATAGTTGCCGTATGAATTAAATACTGGCAGCCGCAGCGCATCTCATCTGATGCCTGCGGCTTTTTTTTGCCCTGCCCCGGTTTGCTGGGAATTTTAGGGCGCGCAAAAAGACGTAGGCATTGGTGTAATAGCCAAGCGCCCACGTCTTTTTTGTTTGGTGCCTATCTCCTAGTGCAGACAAGACCTGCTCCTTGGGACAGGGCCATTCGTACAGCGTCGGTGCTGATCGATTGTAGGTTACAGGGTACGCCGTCATCGCGTATACTCGTTCAAACGAGCGTATCCGTGGCCATTTTATCCAAATTGCCTAACAGAAAGGATTACCCCCATGTTAGAGAGTGCCGTAACAATCCAACAACCGAGCTTTGATCTAAAGACGGTTGTCAATGAAGAAAGCAAGTTGCGCAAAATCTGGCGTTTGATGACCGGCTATCACAACACCTATTTTGGTGCGACGATTAGCTTGGGGTTAGCAGCCTTTGCCAATACGGGCACCTATCTGCTGATCCGCTATTTTATCGATACTTATCTTGGTGACCAAGGCGAAGCAGTGGGCCTATGGCTGATCTTGCTAGGTTTTCTGAGCCTGGCCAGTGCCCAGTCCTTCTTCACCTTCCAAAGCCGCAAATTGGCCGCGCAAACCGCCGAAGGGATTACGCGGCGGCTGCGCGAATATCTCTATGATCATATTCAGCGGCTTTCGTACACCTATCATGATCAGATGCAAACGGGCGATCTGTTGCAACGCGCCACGTCGGATGTCGATGCCATTCGGCGCTTCTTTGCCGACCAGGCCATTGAGAGTGGCCGTGTTGTCTTGCTCTTTGTAGTGAACTTTGCTGCCATCTTCTATATCAACTGGAAGCTCGCGCTAGTCTCGATCATTGTCATCCCGCTGGTTTTGATCATCTCGTACTACTTCTTCACCTTGGTCGAGAAGCGCTATGAAGCCTATCAGAACCAGGAAGCGCTGCTCTCGACGACCGTGCAAGAGAATCTGAGTGGTGTCCGGGTGGTAAAAGCCTTTGCGCGCCAGCCCTATGAGATGGCGAAGTTCGATAAGATCAACTGGGGTAAATATGAGTTAGGGAAAAAGCTCCTGATCACCCATGCCACCTTTTGGCCCGTCACCGATGTGATCTGTGGCGCCCAAATGGTCGGTGGTTTTGCCTTTGCCGCTATGATGGCCATTCGTGGCGAGATCACGGTGGGTGATTACCTGGCCTATGCCGGGCTGGTCATCTGGATCATTTGGCCGATGCGCAACCTAGGCCGCCTGATTGTCCAGATGTCCACGGGGCTTGTGTCGCTAGGGCGGGTTGGGGAGGTCATCAAAGCGGATCGCGAACCGTTGAGTGCCGATGATTTCCAACCCAAGCAACCGCTGCGCGGGGAGCTGATCTTTAGCCATGTCAACTTCCGCTATCATGCTGACCATGAGTTGGTTCTACGGGATATTTCATTCCACTGTAAACCAGGCCAGCGGATTGCTTTATTAGGGCCAACCGGCTCGGGCAAGAGTTCCTTGGTCAACTTACTGCCGCGGTTCTATGACTACAGCGACGGGCGCATTCTGCTAGATGGGGTCGAGCTGAAAAACTATTCACGCCACTACCTGCGCCAAGCGATCGGGATTGTGGAACAAGAACCATTTCTCTTCTCCCGCTCCCTGCGCGACAACATCACCTATGGGGTGGGCCGCGTGGTAACGCAAAGCGAAGTGGAGAATGCAGCCCGCGCCGCGGCTATTCATGAAGTGATCATGAGCAAGTTTCCCCAAGGCTACGACACGCTGATTGGGGAACGGGGCATTACCCTGTCCGGCGGCCAAAAACAGCGCATGGCGATTGCCCGCACCCTGCTCAAAGATCCCCGCATTCTGATTCTGGATGACTCTACCTCGGCAGTCGATACGGAAACGGAAGCGTTGATTCGGCAGGCACTGCAAAATCTTATGCGGGGTCGCACCACCTTTATTATTGCCCACCGCATCCAGACCGTGATGGACGCCGATCTGATTCTGGTTTTCCATCAAGGAAGTATTGTGCAGCGGGGTAATCACGAACAGCTACTAGCACAAGAAGGCTTCTATCGCCGGATCTACGAAGCGCAAACGCGCATCGAGCAAGAATTCGAAACGCAGTTACAAGTGATGAACAATTAAAGGGATTGGAAGTTGGAGACTGGAAACTAGGGCATTGGAAATCATGACCAATGACTAGTGACCAATGACTAGTGACCAATGACTAGTGACCAATGACTAGTGACCAATGACCAATCTAACAAAATTTCAGGAGGATTCGTCATGTCTGACATGATTGAATTTGAAGAAGAAGAATTTACGACGCAATTCAATGGCAGGACTATTCTGCGTATTTTGCAGCAGTTGCGACCTTATTGGCGCTGGGTGGCTGGCTTTCTGGTCGCGGTAATGGGGGTTTCCTTTCTGGAATCCTATTTCACCTACCTAAGCAAGCTGATTATCGACGAAGGGATCGTCGCCCGCGATGTCAACGCGCTTTGGCATCTGCTGAGCATCTATGGGGGGCTCGTCTTAATCCAAGCCGTGGCCGTCTTTGGGTTTATCTATACCACGGGCCTCCTGGGCGAACGGGTACGCTATGACTTGCGCAGCAAGATGTTTAATCACTTGCAGCAGTTGTCTCTCTCGTACTACAACCGCACACCTATTGGCTGGATCATGTCGCGCATTACGTCGGACACAGACCGGCTAGCCGAGCTTGTTACGTGGGGGCTGATGGATGTGACTTGGGGGATCATGAATATTGCCACCGCGGTCTACTTTATGTCGCTTATCAACTGGCAGCTAGCGCTGATGGTCATTGTGATCATTCCGATTATTGTGGTGATTGCCGTCCAGTTCAAACAGCGTATTATTGGCGAATACCGTACGGTGCGCAAGATCAACTCGAAGATCACCGGCTCGTATAACGAGACGATTACCGGGGTCCGTGTCATCAAAGCCTTGACGCGCGAAGAGCGCAACTTACAAGAATTTAGCCAGCTAACCGGCAATATGTATCACGCTAGCTACCGAGCGGCCTGGCTATCGGCGCTCTTCTTGCCCGTGGTGCAGATGATCAGTTCGTTCGGCGTCATCATCATTGTCTGGTACAGTGGCAGCGTCGGTATTTCTGGCGGCGTCATGGGTAGTATGACCGTTGGCAGCATTCAGGCTTTTATCTCCTATATCGTCTTTATGCTCTGGCCGATCCAGGAAATGGCGCGCGTCTATGCCGAGATGCAACAGGCCATTGCTTCTGGTGAGCGGATCTTCTCGCTCATCGATGCCCAACCGGATATCGTCGATCGCCCCGATGCCGTGGCGATTGATACACTGCGCGGCGACATTGTCTTTGACCAGGTCGACTTCTACTACAACGACAATGAACCGATCCTTTCTAATTTCACTTTGCACATCAAACAGGGTGAAACGATTGCGCTCGTTGGGCCAACTGGTGGTGGAAAGTCAACCATTGTCAATCTACTCTGTCGGTTCTTTGAACCCAAACAGGGTACGATCACGATCAACGGCCATGACTATACGCACCTTACCCAGGCCACGATCCAATCACGGGTGGGGATGGTGTTGCAAACACCCCATCTTTTCTCTGGCACCATTCGCGATAATATTCGCTATGGTCGGCTGAATGCCACCGATGGCGAGGTCGAAGAAGCGGCCCGCATGGTCGGTGCCCATGAATTTATTATGGCCCTCGAAAAAGGCTATGAAGAAGAAGTGGGTGAAGGGGGTGTCCTCCTCTCCGTAGGGCAAAAGCAACTCCTGAGCCTAGCCCGCGCCATTCTAGCCGAGCCGGAGATCTTCATCATGGACGAGGCAACCAGTTCGATTGATACACTTACCGAAGGGTTGATTCAGCGAGGCATGGACAAGCTGATGCAAGGACGCACCAGCTTTGTCATCGCCCACCGGCTATCGACCATTCGTAACGCCGACCGGATCTTGGTCATTGAAAATGGCCGGATTGCCGAGATGGGCAACCATCATGAGCTTCTGCGCCAACAGGGGCACTACTACCGCCTATATACCCAGCAGTTCCGCCAAGAAGCGTTTGCGCAGTTGGATGTGTGGAGCCAAGGTGAACAAAGCGCGGTTAGTATGAACTAAAGCCATGAGCAAGGATAACAGGCTGTAAACATTCTCTTAATCTGGCGCTGCTATCTTTGTACTAGACCAAGCCAACAGGGCTTTCTGACCTTTGGTTTTGGGGCTGCCTGTTAGGTCATGCGAAGATTGATTTAACAGGAAAACTCTCCTCGGCAAACAGACTCACGACACACCGGAAAAGCAGCACACAGAAAAGCGGCCCTGTTGCACACGAAGCATCAACAGGGCCGCTTTTCATTGGCTATGAAGGGTAAGAAATTAAAGCGGTAGACCTTACTCGTGCGCTTTCGCGCCGCTTGACCGAGCAGGCGCTGATTTACCGAATTTAATGGTTAATCTTCATTAGGGCGGTGCGCATACCGCATAGTACGTTACTTAACGCGCCGCGCCAATTCGGCCTCGATTTCGGCCCAAGTCAGACCACGTTGGGCGAGCAAGACCATGCAGTGATAGATCAAATCCGACATCTCATAGATGATGCGATCATCGCCTTCCCCTTTGGCCGCGATGATTACTTCCACGGCTTCTTCCCCAATCTTTTTGCAGATCTCGTTCTCACCGGTGGCAAAGAGCTTCGCCGTATACGAACCGGGCAGCGGATTTTCCTTCCGGCTCTGGATGGTCGTAAAGAGTGATTCCAGTACAGTTGACATAAGTAGCTTCTAGATTCTATGATTCAAATAAATAAAGTTTAGTACAGCGGTCACAAAGCTTTTTGGTATTCCATGGGGGCGGATAAAGGTCTGATAGGTATCGAAAACCTGTCAGGTCTATGCGGTTTGGGACACATGCGTGCGAAAAAAACAGCTGACAGCCCCGGTGTGGCAAGCTGGCCCTTTTGGCTCGACCCGAAGCAAAAGCGTGTCCCCGTCGCAATCGACGCTGATATCAACAACCTTTTGGGTATTGCCGCTGGTCGCCCCTTTGTGCCAAAACTCTTGGCGGCTCCGGCTCCAAAAGACTGCCTCGCCGATAGCCAGCGTCTGCTGTAAACTTTCGGGGTTCATCCAGGCCATCATGAGCACTTGTCCAGTCTGAACATCTTGGACAATGGCTGGTACTAAGCTCGCTTCATTAAATTTTACGGCTTGCAACAACTCTTGAGTATTCATGCACGAATCGATTTCTTGTGGCGCCCCTCGTTACGCTCTTCAACGAGAGGCATTGTGCATCCCAAACCTGGCCGCTTTTGAAAGCCGAGCAGGTTTATATAGTTAGACCAGTTCCAAGGGCATGCGAATCGGCACACCGGCTTCCTGCAGCGATTCTTTAACCTGTAAGATGCTCAGCTCTTTGAAGTGAAAGAGGCTGGCCGCCAACGCCGCGGCTGCGCCACCTTCGGTCAACGCGGCCGCAAAATCTGCAACACGGCCAGCACCACCGCTGGCAATGACCGGGATAGTCACCGCCGAACTAATGGCACGCGTCAGGGCGACATCATAACCTTCTTTGGTCCCATCGCCATCCATAGAGGTCAACAAAATCTCGCCAGCACCACGCCGTTCTGCTTCCTTTGCCCAGGCCACGGCATCAAGCCCAGTATTAATCCGCCCACCGCTGACATAGACATCCCAGCCTTCGCCCCGTTCGGCCCCTTCCTGGCCCTGCCGCCGTCGCGCATCAATTGCCACCACAATGCACTGACTGCCAAAACGTTTGGCGCTTTCGGTGATGAGTTGCGGATCGCGCACGGCAGCGCTATTAATGCTCACTTTGTCCGCGCCCGCCAACAAGAGGGCGCGCATATCCTCCACCGTACGAATCCCGCCCCCAACGGTAAAGGGGATAAAGACAGTGTCGGCCACACGCCGCACCATATCAATCATAATGTTGCGCGCTTCATGGGTAGCTGTAATGTCTAGAAAAACTAACTCATCGGCCCCTTCTTGATCATAGACTTGGGCCTGTGCCACCGGATCCCCAGCATCGATCAGATCAACAAAATTAACGCCCTTGACCACCCGTCCATCTTTGACATCGAGACAGGGAATAATACGTTTAGCCAGCATAGCGGTTACTTCCTTGGCAAGCGCTGATGGGATTGCACGTTAGGCGATATTGCACGTTAGGCGATATTGCACGTTAGGCGATGATGTCCAAATAGGCCATAGCGGTATCCAACGCGGGGAGTTGCTCCGGTGAGGTTTCCGTCAACAATTCCCAAGTCTCCTGGGCACTGAGCCAGCGTGCTTCGCAATGATCTTCGTCACCGAGTTGCACTTCTTGCGTATTGGTTTCAGCCAGATAGTAGACAATCGTCCGCTCAATCTCATAATTGCGAATCGATGCTGTATACTCTAACACAGTCCGACAATCTTTGTGGAATTTCAAGATCGGCAGACCGGTTTCTTCGGTAAATTCACGGCGTGCACATTGCTCTTCCTGCTCATGGGCATGCATCCCGCCACGGGGGAATTGCCACTGTTCAAAGAAAAGATTAAAGAGCAGAAGAAACTCAATCTTGCCCTGTTGGCGACGATAGGGAATAATCCCAGCACTCCGGCGACGCAAGGGCTGATGGCCCAGGGCAACCGCTTCGCGCAGGGCCAGTTGACCTTCATACAAGGCTTGATCAAGCACAACGCCTTCTACATTATAATGTTCATGCGCTTTCAGGCGCTCTAATTCATGGAGATCATTCACCTTGCTATTCACAATCACATAGAGATCGGTGATATCACCTAGGTGTGCGCTTGCCTCGACATTGACGCCGTGCGCTTTATGGGTTGAACTCGAATCGGCGTAGAGAACCCGCTTAATGCCAATCGCCCGCATCCGGTAGCCAACGTCAACCACATTTACCTGTGAGGTGATCCGCCGCCCCTGGACCGTCACTTTGCCATCTTGGGCATCAATCCCGGCAATAATTCGGTCCGCGCCCCATTGCTCGATGGCTAAGGCCACAAGCTCGGGATTCTCGAGCGCAATCTGCCCAACGACCACCCGGTTGGCCCCCAATTCCAACACCATCTGGATATCATCCAGGGTGCGGATACCCCCGGCAAATTGAATCGGGGTTGCTACCGCCCGTCGAATAGCGCGCAGTTGCTGCAAATTTACCGGCAATTGACGCACCAGATCCACCTCCGGCGGTTCTGGCTTATCAGCCCCTGGCCGCTGGATCCAAATGCTGGCAGGGCGGTGGAGCGCCTGGAGGTGTGTCGCTGTAATCCCGAGTTCACCATCCAGATTGACGACATGCAGCCATTCAGCCCCTTCAGCCACCCAATGATGCGCCATGGTCACTGGATCTGTACTAAATTCAGCGCCAACCTTGGCCTTGCCCCATGGGTTTCCTTTACAACGCCCCTGATGCAACTCAATGGCGGGATAGATAATCATAAATAACGCGCTTCCTCAATCCGGTGATAGCCCTTCCCAATGCTTGAAAAAGCTATAGACGTAACCATTCCCATACAACTATTCTCTTGGCATCCAGCGTCTGTTGGATGCCAAGAGAATAGCCTCTATCGTATCCAGTAAAGTACATGCTCCAGCCAGCCAATCGCAGCGTTCCTTTTTCATCCACTCAGCACCCTTGACTAGCCACCACGGTGATAGGACAAATCAAGTAGGGCTTACGCCAGCCACCCATTTCGCCAGTACGAATTGACAGCGCTAGTCTTTCGTAATTCATGCATGGCCCAAGCCTAACATAGCACCCCGGTCATGCGGCGGCGATCCCACCCATTGCCTAAATTTTCTTCTGGTCAAAGGACATCAAAGGACAAATTGAAGCGATAATCCGGGCCGCGTACGCTGCCGATCATCTATTATTAGCCACTGCCTGCCGCAGAGCAAAGCAAGAGCACGCCCCACTCAATCGCACCGTTGCATGAGTATGCACGCCATACTTTACCACAAGATATAATGCAATAAACGTAACATCCCATCCGTCTTTACGCTGTTCAGCAAAATTACCAGCCACTGTCACCGAAAAGAAACCCGGACGCTTGACAAGCGTCCGGGTTTCTTTTCGGTGACAGTAAAGCGTTACGTCGCGCTGGTCGTACTAGCGAAACGGCGTAACACCTCCCTAAATTGTAGACAACGGTAGAGAACGGATTATGCGCGCGACACGTGGCCGGCCACCGCTTGAAAATCCTGCTGTAACAACCCTGCAACCGGATCAACCAAAGCCACCGCCGCAAAGCTAAGTTGCTGCCAATCGGCAAAACGCACTTGTGAGTAGCCCAGCAGATCGGCCCGGTAGAGACTCAAGGTGAGCCCATGCCCCACCAGCGCGATGGTGGCCCCGGCAAACTGTTGGCAAAGCGCAGTAATGCCCGCGCGAAAGCGGGCCAGGGCAACGCTCGCCGCCTCCCATTCACCCGCCGGTTGGGTCGGCTCTGCAAAGGCCCGTTGTACCTGAGCAGCATAATCTTCAGTCCAGCCAGGCCGCTTCAGTTCATCAAAACGTGGATCAACCATGACGGGAAGCTTATACTGTGCGAGGACTGCGGCCACGGTCAACCGGGTTTTGGCTTCGCTGCTCAGCACAATTTGATCAAGCTCACGCCAAAACGGCAAAGTCGCCAACAAGGCGGCTTGTTGTTGCCCGGCATCCGAAAGTACCCATTGCCGCGCATCGTGGGCCTGTTGAATTTGGGTATGTGCGTGCGTAATCAAGAAGAGTCGCATTCCCGCTCCCTAGTCTCTCTAGGCTGCCACGCGCAAATCCGCCGTTGGCAACCCAACCACCATGCGCATAAAGTTAGCCAAAATCCGCAGCCCGACCGTATGACTTTTTTCCGGGTGGGGTTGAATGCCCCAGGCATTTTTGTAGCGCACAATGCTCGGATAGGCAATGCCGTAATCCGTCAACGCTAGCACGGCGGAGCGATCATCGGCATCACAAAAATAGCTGTGGGCAAAATAGGCATAAGCACCAGCAGGCACGCCATCCAGCAGAGGGTCGCTCCGCTGTTGGTGGAGTTGATTCCACCCAATTTGGGGAATGCGCAGCGTGTGCTCGGCGTGGCTGGGCTCACGCATCCCCTCGGGGAAACGGCGCACGCGTCCGGGGATAATATGCAAACCTTCATGTTCGCCCATCTCCTCGCTGCCATCGAAGAGCAACTGCATGCCAACACAGATCCCTAACAGCGGTAAACCGGCCTGCACGGCATCCAGCAAAGGCGCTTCAAAACCTTGGCTGCGTAGATTATCAACACTGTCGCCAAAGGCCCCTTGCCCTGGCAACACCACAGCGCGCCATTGCGTTAGATCGGTCGGCGCATCGACAATATCTACCGGGATCTGCAATGGCTGCGCAACGGCTTCAAAGGCTTTGTAGACACTGCGCAGATTCCCCACACCATAGTCAATAATTGCGATCAT
Organism: Caldilineaceae bacterium; assembly: GCA_019637645.1. Next base: position 65,253 of record JAHBVH010000001.1, on the reverse strand, counting down.
GGCTTTCCTGATCCTTCATCTTCTGATCGATAAACCATTATGGAACAGCAATAATAAACGCGATCCCCAAAGAACAAAACGACAGGAGATGTAATCGTAGCCAACAACTTCTACCCTATTGCAGCGCAAAATTACGCACAAAGGCCGGGGGAAAATTGCCGCGCGCTAGGCCAGTTGTCAATTCACGGATTTGGTATTCAGCATGTTCAGTTTCAACCGGTGCGAGTTCACCGGTGGCAGTTGCTTCGTCAAAACGCGCCTCGTGTAACACCGTTACGCGCCCGTCAGGAGTTAGCCAAAGCGAAAGATGGAGCAGGGCCGCAACGAGTTGATTGCCCCGGTGTTGAATTGGCATACTGATGGGCAGATGGTAGCCAATCACTTGTTGCTGGGCATCAAAATATTTTTCTAGCACAATGGCCTGCTCCAATAACCAAAAGCGTACCCAAATATAGCCCGGTTCAGCGACGGTCTTGCCATTGACCCAATGAGTCGGTGCGTTGGGATCCCAGGTTACGCGTTCGACCATCATGTTTGTCAACAGCTCAACCCGATAATCGAGTAGATGGGGAGCCTCTCCCCACTCACCACTAATCAACTTTTGTAGTACATCCATGATCCGCTATACGCCGCCCCTCAGAAACCGCGCCCCTATTACCCTGGACCGACCGACCAGGAGCGATCTGATTACTGCTCATTAATACTTTTTCACAATCGCCCGATACGCCACTGGTTCACGATATTGAATCAATTGGCGCTCTTCCCGTACAGAGCGCACCCGGTCCAAGTCGATAGTTGCGACCGTATAGCCTTCAATGGCTTCGTCAAGGGCCGTATAGAGTTCACCGGAAGGGCCGACGATCATACTGTCACCCGCGAAGCGGCGTGTGGGCTCTTCGCCAACCCGATTGGCCGCGGCAACATAGATGGCATTTTCACAGGCCCGGCTGATAATATGGGCGCGCCAAGAGGGTGCGTATTGCTCTTCCCAATTAGCACTGACCACCATCAGCTCGGCCCCTTCGAGCGTCAGGCTCCGCGCCGTTTCGGGGAAGGCCAGATCGCTGCCAATGCTCAGCCCCAATCGGCCCCACTCGGCTTCGACATTGATAAAACGAAAACCAGCCCGATAGACTTGGCGCTCTTCCCCCAGCAAATGGACTTTGCGGTAATCACCGGCAATATCGCCTTCTGGGCCTAGACAGACAACGCCATTATAGAGAATGCTTTCGACCTTTTCTTTGACAACTAAGCCAAAGATAATGTGCGTGTTGAAGTCATTGGCACGCTTGGCCAGATAGTTGGTGGCATGGCCAGGCACGCGTTCAGCCAGGTCGGTGGCGCGCAGGCCCAATTCAGCCCCGGTATAGCTGAGTTCAGGGAAGACAATCAGATCGGTATTCTGTTCACTACAGATCTTCTCGACGAAATCGCCCATTTTGCGCAAATTGGCCTCTGGATCGGCCAATGCCGGTGCCATCTGTACCAACGCAATCGTAACCTCACGTGCCATAGCTAACTCCTACGATTTCTTAGAAAAAAGATAATTTGTTCGATAAGTATAGCATATCTATCGCAAATTGCCATGTAAGCCGAGGAACAACTCTGATTCGTCACTAATTAGACGCTGCTTGCGTTTTGGGCTACAATACGCAGAGCAAACGTGAAAAAGGAGTGCTAGGAAAACTATGATCAGTTGGCTACGCCGAGCATGGCTTGTTTTAGTGGTGGCAGGGATTATTATTACATTGGATCAGTTGACAAAGGAATGGGTACGGCTCAACATTCCCAAATATGGCGCCATGATCCCGATCCCAGCCTTAGGTGAATATTTTGTCTTTGAACATGTGGACAACTATGGGGCGGCCTTTGGCATTTTGCAAAATCAAGGCATGCTCTTTGTGGTGATTGCCGTTGTCGTGGCTATTGCCATTTTGGTCTATGCGCGCTATTTGCCGGTTGAACACAATTTTGTGCGGATTCTGCTAGGTCTCCAATTAGGGGGCGCGGTGGGCAACTTGGTGGACCGCATCAACCAAGGTTATGTCACTGATTTCGTCAAAATGGGCATTCCTGGGGTCTATTATTGGCCCAATTACAACATTGCCGACAGCAGCATTGTCATCGGCGTGATCGCGTTGGGAGTCTATATTATGGTGGACGACGTGCGGAAACAGCGTGAGCAACAGGCCCAACCACAGGCCAACGAACGGCTCTAACCAACTACTTTGGCAGACCAAACAACCGCTGTGCCTACCCCAAAAGAAATTCTTACCTTTACCATATCACCTACCGTGGTTGGTCAGCGCCTTGATCGCTGGTTGGCCGAAGCCTTGCCCGATCGCAGCCGTAGCGAAGTTCAGCGGTGGATCAAAGAGGGTGATGTTTTGGTTGATCAGGCCAGTGCCAAAGCCAGCCAGCGATTGGAAGACGGTCAGCAGATCGAAGTCCGCATCCCGCTACCCGCCGCTACGCCGAAGGTTCAACCCCAGGCGCTGGTTCTGCCGCTCCTCTTTGAAGACGATGACCTGCTGATCATTGATAAACCGGCGGGCATGGTCGTTCATCCTGCGCCCGGACACGAAGAAGGCACCTTAGTCAATGCCATTCTCCACCACTGCCCCAACCTTGAAGGAGTAGGCGGGGAACGGCGGCCAGGGATCGTTCATCGCTTGGACAAAGAGACCTCGGGCGTCCTCGTCGTCGCCAAGCATGACCGTGCCCATCGTTATCTACAGGAGCAGTTCAAAGCGCGCACGGTTTACAAAGAATATTTGGCACTCTTAGAAGGTCGCATTGCCCCTCCTCAAGGCCGGATTATTGCACCGATTGGTCGCCACCCCTTTGAGCGTAAACGCCAAGCTGTATTGCCCGTGGATCCCAACACAGGGCAAACCCAGGGACGGGAAGCGATTACCGACTACTGGCTGCTGGCCGATTATACCTTGCCCGTGCGCGAGAACAACGCCACGGCCCACTTCTCCTCTGTCCGCGTCGTGCTCCACACCGGTCGCACCCACCAGATTCGGGTTCACTTTGCATGGCGCAAGCATCCCGTCGTTGGGGACACGCTCTATGGTTATCGCAAACCGCGTTTACCGCTCGAACGCCAATTTCTCCACGCCCACCGCCTGCGTCTTCGCCTACCCAGCAGCGGCGAAGAACGCGAATTTGTCGCCCCACTCCCCGCTGATTTGCAGCAAGTCCTTACCTTATTACAATCCAATTAGCCGCGATATCTACAGTGCATGAGGCTGGTCAATCTTTATTTGCTTGCTTTTGCACCCATTCGTCAAACTCCTGGAGCAATTGCGCTTTGAGCGCGGCCGGTGCGCCCGCGGCCACAAAGGCATTGCGCGCGACACGGGCGAGCGCGGCAGGAGCATAGCCAAAGTGGGTAGCCAACACTTGATATTCCTGAGTGAGCGAAGTATTAAAGAGCGGCGGGTCATCGCTGTTGACGGTTACCAACAGGCCCAGTTGGTCAAGCTTGGGAAAGGGGTGCTCCGCCATGTTGGAATAGACATGCAGGCAGATATTGCTGGTGGGATTCAATTCCAGGGGAATTTGCCGCTCTCGCAAAAGCGCGAGGAGCGCTTCATCTTCAATGGCGCGTACCCCGTGACCAATGCGATCCGCAGCCAGAGTATTGACTGCCCCCCAAATGCTAGCAGGCCCCACCGTTTCCCCAGCGTGGGGAACCGAGAGCAAGCCTGCCGCTTTGGCCGTGCGAAAGACATGGGCAAAAGGCTCGGGCGGTGCGCCCACTTCATAGCCGCCCAACCCAAAGCCAACAACGCCTTTGTCCTGACCAGCCAACGCATAGGCCAGCGTCCGTTCGGCGGGATAGGGATGGTACTGTTCCCCCCGCCGCAAACCGACCTTGCGTAGCGCGCCATCGGCCAGGCGCGCGGCGGCGCGGATGGGCAGAGAGGAGTGCCATGGTTTGAAACTGGTATTGCGGGGAATATCAAAAACCCAGCGCATCTCTACGCCAAAGTCCCGCTTGGCTTGGGCACGGCCCGCTTCTAGCCCTTCAAAGAGCGCCCCCATCGTCAACCCTTTTTGCTGGAGATCGGTATGGGTGAACGGAGTGAAGGTCAGTTCGCGATAACGAATGTTCTGCGCCGCCATATCCGCGCCACAGGCATGGACAATCAAGGCAAAATCTTCTGGCGTACGCAGCAGATCAGAAATCGTCCAGTAGATCTGGATAAAGTGGGGGAAATCCGTAAAGGTGAACCAACGCCGTAGGCCATCCAGATCGGTCGTCGGCAAGCTGTCCTCCCGCCGGTGGCGGCGCGCCAGTTCCAACAAGGTCTCTGGCTGAATCGCGCCTTCCAAGTGAATGTGAATTTCAGCCTTGGGCATGGCTTGGATAAAATCACGCGTAGTGGGGTCAAGGGTTGGTGATTGGGTCATAGGAATGATGGTCTAACCAGGTTTTATTAGCGCAAATAATGCGAACGATGATAAAGTAAGCGGACGTTACTTATTTTCGAGATTCTAACCGAATTCATGGATATTGAACAAACCCAACGCAATTCAATCCAATCCCTATCCCCAATGCCATCAACCTGGCATTGGGGACGGCTGCGTCGGCTCCTTTTCTATCTACTCACCTTTGCGCTTGTCCTTTGTCTCAGTGGCGGCAGTACACTCACCGCCACAGAAGCACGCCAGCGCGGCATGGCCATGATCGTCACCGGCTGGAACTTTGACCTCCTAAGCTGGGAGGTAGAAGCTGTGGCGGCCAAGTTACGGGCGTTGCTCAACCAACCGGCCTATGGCCTTACCTATCCCGAATCGATCAGCTTGGTTCAGGAGTATTTGGCACGGGCGCAACAGATTCGCCAACTCGAAAGCGACATCAACCGCCGCTTTGTCGAAAATCATCATCAAGCCACGCCAGAAATCAAGGAAAGCCAACAAGCAGTAACGATGCTCCGCGTCCAGCAACAGCAACAGCGGCCCACGGTCGAGCAGATCATTGAGCGCCAGATTGCCCACGAATTACAACTAGCGGGGCTAGAATGGGCCAACCTTGCCTTTCCCCCCGTCCAATTTACCTTTGTGGAACCGCCCCGCAAACTCGTGGTCAGCCCACGCAATCGGATCACCACGATCTATAGCCAGATGCTGGATGCCGAAATGAGTATCGACACCATCGAGCAAAGCGAAGCCGCGTATCGGGCCCAGTACAACAGCAGCGCCTATATTACGAATATTGGCGGGCTCGGGGCTTTTCCCACAATGGTGATTGACCGGGCTAGTCTTGCCTGGATTTTAAGTACGGTCGCCCATGAATGGTGCCACAACTATCTCACCCTTTTTCCCTTGGGCATGCATTATCTGGCCAGCGCCGACTTGACCACCATCAACGAAACTGTGGCCGAGATTGTGGGCAACGAAATTGGCGACCGGGCCTTGCGCACCTTCTATCCCGACCAAGTTCCGCCACCCACCAGTGACGTGCCAACCCAACCGACAGCGCCCACCGAACCACCGACCTTTGACTTTGACGCCGAAATGCGCACCACGCGCGTACAAGTCGATGATTTATTAGCGCAAGGCGAGGTAGAAGCTGCCGAACGCTATATGGAAGCGCGACGGCTTTACTTTGTCGATCATGGCTATCCGCTGCGAGTGCTCAACCAAGCCTACTTTGCCTTTCATGGCAGCTATGGCACCAGCCCCGCCAGCACCAGCCCGATTGGCCCTAAGTTGGAAGCGTTACGAACGTTGACGCCAAATTTACAGACCTTCCTCCAGGTTGTACGGGGAATCACATCAGCAGCCGAACTCGACGCGCTTCTGGCCGACTGGCAAAATCACTGATGGTTCGGCCAACCCTAATCACAAAACTGCGAATCACCCACTACATCAATTACCATGCACTTTCCGTTTACAACCCAACCGGCGACCTTCCTAGAACGCCCCAACCGCTACCGCATTGTCGCACAACTACACGAATCTAACCAAGTTATTCATGCCCATTGCCCTGATCCGGGTCGGCTGCGCGAACTATTAATTCCCGGCGTGACCGTCCACCTGAGTCCCGCCAGCCATACGCTGCGTAAGACCGCCTATGATCTGCGCTTTGTGGCACATCCCGACCATGGTCAATTGGTGAGTTTGGATACCCGGATTCCCAATCAAATTTTCCAAGAGGGGCTGGAAAGCGGCTTCTTTGATCCCTTCCGTGGCTACCAAAGCATGCAACGGGAAGTTCCCCTCCCCCAACCGCCGCCTGATGGTGGCGTTCATAGCCGCATCGACTACCGCTTGATCGACGCCGCGGGTCAGCCCTGCTGGATCGAAGTCAAATCAGCCACTTTGGTCGAAGAGCGGTGCGCCCGTTTCCCCGATGCCGTCACCGCCCGTGGCCGTCGCCACGTGCTTGAGCTGGCCGAGCTCGCCCAAAGCGGTGTCCGCACCGCGGTTGTCTTTATCATCCAACGCCCTGATGCCGACTTGCTGCGCCCCCAATGGAGCAGCGATCCCGCGTTTGGCTATGCCCTCGTTGCCGCCCAAGCTGCCGGCGTTGCAATCTACGCTTATACTTGTCTACTGACCCTGGAGCAGGTTACGTTAGAACGGCACATTCCGGTGGCTCTGGCGGTGGGGGAATAGACCGCCCGGCGCTGAAACGCCAGGCTAGTGAACAACGCCCGCTCAAGCGGTCTATCATCCCGGTGCGCTTGAGCGCAGCTTGCGCTAGCCGGTGTGGCCTTCGGGCGGCGCTGCTTTACGTTCTCGTCGCTAATGTATTACCAACAAAATGCCAACAATTTCGTGCTTTACAAGGACGAACCGATGTGCTATACTTATTTTGTCAGTCAAGGGGATGTCCGGCTTCGACGGGGCAGGAAGTACTTTGATTGCAGGTCGTAGAGCGTGTGGCTACGTAAAAAGACGCAAAACCTATAAATGCCAACACAGGCAAATCCTTCAACTTCGGTTTCGCTAGCGCCCCTATGGCGGTTGCAGCCTAATCTAGGTTTGGAGACCTGACCCTCTAACCAGGGTCACGACCCACGGCAATGCTGCTCGCAAGTTCCGTGAAAGTCGACATACATTGCGTAGCTAGGGCGGCTAGACGCCGATACGGCCGCCCGAAATAACCTCGGCTAGCTAGGCAAAGGAATCCTGTCGTCCGGAGTCCGCCTAGCGAAACAACAAATGTGCGACTAAACCTGTAGACGTCTCTGTACAAATGTTTCGGACGCGGGTTCAACTCCCGCCATCTCCACCTTATAAAAATGACCTGGATTTCATCCAGGTCATTTTTATTTTGACGGCAAACCTGCCTAAACGCTCGATTGACAAGCCGCACAAAAACATCTACAATAGCATCATTATGCTTCTAAACGCATCACTTGACACGTCCTTCTGGAACCGAGCCGCTGACGTTGGTATCACAGCCTACCTATTCAGCTTTTTTCGTGTTTATTATTGCAGAGTAGTTAAAGACGAAATTATTACGACCGATCCCAATGAGACAGCTTTAATTTATCCGCAGGCAATGCTTTTTACAGTTTTTGAAGAGGACGGACGTTTACAACAAGCCGAACCCCAGAACACATTGTCCCTATACGGCCTTGGTGAAGCAGCCGCGATTGCTTTAGCCCGTGAGCAACAATGGATCTTGCTCATTAACGATCAACGTCCGCTGCTCTTTGCAGAATCACTAGAAATTCATTGCGTCTGTGTTCCAGATTTCTGCGTTTTTCTCTATTCGCAGGGGAAGGTTACGGCAGCCGCCGCAGAAGGTTATCTTGAACGACTTAGGCCAACTACAGGTAAACAGTTGATTGTTCGTGCCCAGGAAGTGTTGAAAAGAGTAAGGGAGCAAAGAGGGGAATAATTATGGGGCAGACTGCTATTACAAAATCGATCAGATTGGCTCCCGATGAAGCCAAAGAACTAGGCCAACTCAGCGAAAAAACGGCATTATCAGAAGCAGCCTTGATGAAAAAATGGATCATCGAAGGCATTCGGGCTGAAAAACTAGAACAAGCCCTTCTTGCTTATATGCGTCGCCAAGTAGACTTACGCGCTGGCTCAACCCTGGCAGGTGTTTCTTATCATCGCTTTATGCGGGAAGTGGAGGCGCGCAATATCGTCATTTTAGAAGAAACAGGCTTTCTCGACCGGCTGGAATTTTTGGCAGATGCATTCCAGGATCAAGCGCTACGCAAAGCGATCCAGAATATTCGTACCGAAGAAACAGAGGTCAGTCCGGCGAACTAATAGATAACCCCCTTAAAAGTCGCACAATCGCTCTCGTGTAAAAACAGCCTCAAAAGTGCGACTTTTAAATGGGTTGTCTATAAGCATCGATCGGGAGTTGCAGCCCTAAATCTGAGAGATTTGCAGAACCTGCCAGGTTTCTAGAGGACGGATTACGCCGCGACGACCTCACGGATAGCCTGGCTAATGCGTCCCACATTGGGGATCGACGCATCTTCTAGCGGTGGGCTATAAGCAACCAAAGCCCCGCCCATATTGACCCGCTTGACTGGCGCATCCAAGTAGTAAATGCCCTTGTCCGCGGCCAGGGACACAATATCGCCCCCCCAGCCCGCGCCGTGGGGTGCTTCTTCCACAATCACCAGCCGGTTTGTTTTGGCAATAGAGGCCAAGATGGTTTCCTCGTCCAGCGGCACCATGCTGCGTAGATCAATTACCTCCACATCAATGCCCTCTTTCGCCAGCGCTTCGGCGGCTTCTAAGGCACGATGCATCATCAATTGAATGGCAACGACAGTGACATCCTTGCCCTGACGGCGCACTTGGGCTTTGCCCAGTTCCATCGGCCCGATGTTGTCCGGGACATCTTCGCTGATGTTGTAGAGCCCCTTGTGCTCCAACACAATGACGGGGTTATCTTCCCGAATGGCACCGCGCAAAAGGCCGTAGACATCGGTTGGCGTACCCGGCGATACCACCTTGATCCCTGGCGCGCTCATCAGCCATGATTCAGCACACTGGCTGTGTTGCGTACCAAAGCCGCCAGCCACCCCTTGCGCCGCCCGGATGGTCAGTGGCACGATAAACTGGCCGCCACTCATATAGCGATATTTAGCAATTTGGTTGACAATCTGGTCCATTGCCACAGGAATAAAGTCGGCAAACATCAACTCGGCCACGGGACGCAACCCAGTGATCGCCGCGCCCAAAGTAGCGCCAATAATCGCTTGCTCCGAAATCGGCGTATCACGGACACGGTTGGGTCCAAACTCTTCAAAGAGGCCGGGTGTTACCTTAAAAACACCACCGGCCTCGGCCACATCTTCCCCAAAGAAAATCACATCGGGGTCGGCGCGCAGTTCATCGGCCAACGCCTTACAGACCGCCTCGCGGTAGGTCATGGTTGTCATGGTCACAACTCTTTTCTATCTGGTTAGCGACGAGGGGCTGAAGAGTGGAGATTCGTTACCGGTCTCCAATCTCTAGTCTCCAGTCCCTTGTCGCTATTTTGCTTCGTAATAAATATGATCCCACAGCGCCTCGACCGGCGGATACGCTTCAGCCTTGGCATATTCAATGGCATCAAAGACCAATTGTTCTGCCGCGCCCTTCATCTCCTCAAATTCGGTCTCATCGAGTTGACCAGCCGCAATCATACGGAGTTTGAGAATATCAATCGGATCGCGCTTCTGCCACTCTTCCAACTCACCCGGCTTGCGATACGGCGCCGTGTCACTACGCGAATGACCGCGGTAACGATAGGTCTTAAACTCAATCAGCGTTGGCCCTTCACCACGCCGCGCCCGATCCAAGGCAGCCTTGGCCTCGGCATAGACGATTTCCGCGTCCTGACCATCCACAATGATCCCCGGTATGTTATAGGCTTTGGCCCGCACCGCAATATCTTCGACGGGCGTCGTCTTGTGTTGGGCGCTGTATTCCCCATATTTGTTGTTTTCACAGCAGAAAATGACCGGCAATTTCCAAATAGATGCCATATTGAGGGCTTCATGAAAAGCGCCGATATTAGTTGCACCTTCGCCAAAGAAGGTAACGGCCACGTGGGATAGTTGCTTCACTTGGTAGGTCAGCGCCGCGCCCACAGCAATGGGCAGTTGCGCACCTACAATCGCATTGGCCCCCAACAGCCCAATGTCGCTGTCGGTCATGTGCATACTGCCGCCTTTGCCCTTACACGCACCGCTCTCCTTGCCCATCATCTCGGCCATCATTGCTTTGACCGTCATCCCTAAGGCCAAGGCATGGCCGTGACCACGGTAGGTACAGGTTACGGTGTCTCCCTTTTGCATGGCGTGCGCCATCCCCACCGAGCAGGCTTCTTGACCCACACAGAGATGGGTTGTGCCGCGAATCATATTTTGTAAGAAGAGCTTTTGGATCTCTTCTTCCGTAATGCGGATTTCCAACATGCGCCGTAACATCTCCTGGCGCGTCGTTACATCAAGTGCTTGTGCCATGATCTCCTCGTCATTCATGCTGCATGATCTGTGCTGCGTAAGGCGTGATGCGTACGACTTGATACATAAGCCAGAAAAGCTGACGTAGAAAACCACGTATCACGTTCCACGCATCACGTCCTATTTTCCTTGACTAAAGTTGTCGAGTTCGGTTTGGAAGGATGCCATAAAGCGCCCTAAATGGGCGCCGTCAACAGCGCGGTGATCGCCACTCAGGGTCAGGTGGACCGTATGGCGAATGTGTAGGCCGCCATCAATGACGACAGGCCGCTGTTTTACGGTGCCAACCGCCAGGATAGCGACTTGGGGTGGGCTAATAATCGCCACAAATTGATCGACTTGGCGGACAATGCCAAGGTTGCTAATGGTAAAGGTGCCGCCTTGCAGGTCATCGGGTTGGAGACGGTTGGCGCGGGCCCGTTGAATGAGCGCTTTGCCCTCCTGTGCCATTCCTTGCAGCGAGAAACGTTGCGCACCTTGAAGCACGGGCGTAATCAACCCTTCGTCACGGGCCACCGCAACGGCTAGATTCACGGCATCGTACTGGTAGATCGTCTCGTCCTCAAAGGTTGCGTTCAGTTCGGGCACCCGCTGCAAGGTCTGCACCGTCAAATATTGAATTAAATCATTCAACCCAGGGCGTGGCTCCGGCAGGCTCTGCAAACGCTTGAGCGCGGCTTCCAGGTCAAACTCACCAGTAACATAAAAATGGGGGGCCTCTCGCTTGCTCTCCACCATCCGTTTGCCAATGATCTGGCGAATGCGGCTCAGCGGAACCGCCGTTGCCCCAGCGCGTGCGGTTGGCACAGCAGGCGCTGTTGGACGCGCCGCGGCTGCTTTGGCGGGTGTTTCCGCCACCGCGGGCTGGGCGGGCACAGGTTGGGCAGAAGCCGCTTGGCGTGCCAAATAGGCCTGCAGATCCGCCATAGTTGTTACACCATTGGTCCCGGTCGCGGGGACAGCGGCGAGGTCAATACCAGCTGCGCGTGCTGCTTTGCGCACTTTGGGCAAGGCCAAAAGCGCGCCGTCGGCTTCTACTGGGTAGGCTACGGCTGGCGTTACCCTTTGGGCGGCCAGAGCAGTTTCTACATCTTCTTTCATAATCCGGCCACGCGGTCCACTCCCCTGCACCTGGCTCAGATCCAAATTGCTATCCGCAGCTAACTTACGGGCGATGGGCGAAATCTCCACTGCCACAGTAGAAGCAGTTGGAGCAGGCGCGGCTGGTGTGGCAGCGGGGGTCGGCTTTTCACCTGGAGCACCAATCCGTGCAATCACCGCGCCGACCGGCACCTCTGCGCCGGCGACCACCAATTGTTCCAATAGAACACCAGCTGCCACGCTTTCCAATTCGACGTTCGCCTTGTCCGATTCGATGACGGCAATCAGATCACCCTTTTTGACTGAGTCGCCGGGCTGCTTGAGCCACTCAATCAGGCATGATGATTGCGCATCAAAGCCCATATTCGGCATTACAATGTCAGTAGCCATTTTCCTTCGATTCCATTCTTCCGTCGTTGGCTTTGCTGTAGACATTCCGCACTTGGTCAAGACCTGTCAGGTCTTTCGTTGGCGGTTGTGGGGACCACAGAGCCAACGGGATACAAGGTCTTTAGTCTAACTGACCACCTGCAGAATGCCCATACTTATCTACTAGATCAACCGCGCAAGCGCTAACTGCCAGCTTGCGCGGCCTTAAACGCGGCCGCCCGTTGGACATATGTCTCTGCCGAAAGGCGATTCCGCGCAATCTCGTCTACCGTCAAAGCCCGTACCACTCGGGCAGGGCTGCCAATCAAAAGGGAACCGGGCGGAAATTCCTTGCCCTCGGTGACCAGCGAATTTGCGCCCACGATGCTATCGGCACCGATCACCGCGCCATTCAGAATCGTCGAGCGCATGCCGACAATCACATTGTCGCCGACCGTCGCCCCGTGAATGATCACCCCATGGCCGACTGTGACGCCTGTTCCCACCCGCACGGGGAAACCGGGATCGACATGTATAATCACGCCCTCTTGAATGTTGGTACGCGGGCCGATGACAATCGGCTCTACGTCACCGCGTAGCGAGGCATGAAACCAGACGCCACACGCTGCGGCAAGGGTTACATCGCCCACAATGATAACACCTGGCGCGCGAAAAACCGTAGGATCGATCTGTTGCGGGCGGAATTCGATGTGAAAATTCATGACCATTGTCCTCACTCCGCCACGTGTGCAGCTAGCGCGTTCTTGAAATCCTCGATCGTTTCCGATTGAACAGCAGCAACTAATAGTTGTTCCAATACGGAATTGTCTTCAATGCGTCTGAGTACTTTCTCAACTTCACGGTAAGGCGTAATCGATGGTTCAAGACGTAAGGCGACAACATCGAGAATCGCTTGTTGTTTTGCTAGACGCAATCCCTCCTCGCGCCCCGCTTCAAGTCCTTCTTCGCGCCCCGCTTCACGCCCTTCTTCACGTCCTTCTTCACGTCCTTCTTCGCGCCCTTCTTCGCGCCCTTCTTCACGTATGCGACGCAAATAGGGCGTATCGAGCAATAATTCCTCGTTTTCAATCAACTTTTCAAGCATGCTCAATACTCCTTCGTCATCAACTAACGCCACCAAGCTGGTAAACAGACGACTTTGCAATTCTCGGTCTTCAATTTGTTTTAACCGTGCCACAATGGTGGGCAGCAGTCGCTCGGCCTGCGCCATTCGGGTTTGACCAACCAAGGGTAATAAACCTGGACGGCCAGCGGCCAGCAACTCTTCCCCCTGCATTTTCCACAGATGGATGACGCGATATCGCCAGCGCAAGCTTGCCGTGCCATCGGGGGCCATCACCCCGTATTCTCCCGTATCTCTGGCACCAGCACCCTCTCCAATATAAAACACGACACTATACAACTCAAAGTCGCGTTCTAGCTCGGCAAGCCGCGCCATGTAATCAAGCATGCGCCATTTCATCGGCTTATGACTGGTGCGCCCTTGAAACTCGATATGCAGCAGCACCATTTGCCCATGATTCAACACAATATGAAAGAGTTGATCCCCGCGTATTGGTTCGCCACCAGGCAACTCAATGTTCGCGGTGTAAGCTTCCAAGACTTCGCTATTTAATAGCCAAGCAGCAAAATCTTTGATCGAAGCATGCAATAAGCGCTTCAGCGGACTATCGGTCTCGGCCATGCCCAAGCTTTCCGACAACATTGTCAATAAACAGCGAAGCCTGGCCAGTATAATTGGCCGGATCGAGCATGCGGCGTAGGGCCGCATCGGGCACCACAGCCGTAATTTCGGGAAGAGCCGCCAAGACACTGTAGAGCGAACGGCCTTCGGCCACCGCCGTGACACAAGCATCATAGACCACATCATGGGCTTGCTGCCGCCCGATAAATTGGCCCAAATGCATCATCACCGCTTCAGCGACAATTTGACCGTTGGTCAGATCCAAATTTTGACGCATCTTCATAGGATGGACGACCAATCCATCAAAGATCGCTAGGCTATGTTGTAGCGCGGCGGCGGTAAGTTGCGAAACATGGGGCAGGAGATCCCATTCAACATGCCATTCACCCATAGCCCGTTCATGCTCGGGCTGCATAGCGCTCAACATGCTCGGGACATGCTGCCGCGTCAGTTGGGCGATGCCAATCACAGCCTCACACAGAATGGGATTGCGCTTCTGCGGCATCGTGCTAGAGCTGCCTTTGCCATGCACAAAGGGCTCTTCGAGTTCGCCAAACTCATTCTGTTGCAGGACAGCCACTTCACGGGCCATTTTGCCCAGCGTCGCCGTCAAGAGGCCACAGAGCGCGACAAATTCAGCAAAGCTATCGCGCGCTGTGTGCCAAGCAATGGCCGCCGGGGCGAGATCTAACTCCGCCGCCAAGCCTTGGTGTACCGCCCACCCTTGATCGCCCAACGAGGCCAGCGTTCCTGCCGCGCCATTGAAGGAACAGCGTAACAGGCGGGGACGGCTTTGGGCCAGCCGTTCAGCATGCCGTTGCAACTCATCAACCCAGACGGCTACTTTAAAGCCAAAGGTAACAGGCAGCGCATGTTGACCGTGGGTTCGCCCCGCCATCACAGTATCGCGGTGAGCAACGGCCAGCTTAGCCAGCCCGGTGATAAGTTGGGCAACGTCTTGTTCGATTAGCGTAAGCGCGGCGCGCAACTGAAGGACATTACCCGTGTCCATAATATCTTGGGTGGTGGCCCCCCAATGGACATAGCGCCCGGCTTCGCCCGTACAGCGAGCCGCCAGTTGACGCACCAAGGGCAGAATGGGATAGCCGACCAGATTGGTGCCAGCGCGCAGCTTGTCGTAATCCAGCTCCGCGGCTTGCGCTTGGCGGGTAATTTCAGCAGCGGCACTTTGGGGAACAATACCAAGCTTGGCTTGGGCCCGCGCTAGGGCCGCTTCGACATCGCACCAACACTGGGCCAAATACCGATCATCAAAGATCGAGCGCATGGCATCGGTGCTATAAAAATCACGAAAGATCAGTGAGTCAACCAGTTGACTTGGCATGGGACGACCTCAGTTCATCTCATAGCCGCCGTCGACATTGAGCGCTTGCCCAGTGATACAGTCGGCGTCGGTCGAACAGAGAAAGGCCACCGCGCCGCCAATATCTTCCGGGGTCGAGGCGCGTTTCAGGGGAATAGTATTGATAAAGGCGGCAATTGCTTCGCCGGGTTGGGTGCCAAAGAGCTTACCCCGATCTTCGTCGATCTGCTTCCACATGGCCGTTGGCACCACCCCAGGGCAGACGGCGTTGACCGTAATATTATAGGGGGCGAGCGCGAGCGCAGCCGACTGGGTAATGCTGATCACCGCGGCCTTACTAGCCGAGTAATGCGCCGAGAGTGGACGGCCATGTCGCCCAGAGATCGAGGACATATTGACAATTTTGCCGTTGCTCTGTTGATTGATGGCCGAAGTCTGCCCCGCCGCCGGTTTGAAGTTGGTAATATCGGCCAACTTAGTACCAGAACGCAACTCTTCGGGAATTTGCCGAATCATCTGGGCTGCCACAGCCTGGAGACAAAAGAACATCCCGCGCTGATTGACGCTGATCACCCGATCCCAATCGGCTTCGGTCAGTTCGAGCAGCGGCTTGGTTTGGGCGACCCCCGCGTTATTAACCAACAGATTGATCTGACCAAAGTGCGCCACCACGGCCTCCACCAGCTGCTGACTGGCCGCGGCATCGCTGATATCGACGGCATAGGCCAAGGTTTTGGCCCCGGTCGTTTGGGCAATTTCCTGCGCCGTTTGCCCAGCGGTTTCGGCATTATAATCGGCGATGACCACCGCGGCACCTTCGCGCGCCAAGCGGGTGGCAATGCCTTTGCCGATCCCTTGCCCTGCGCCGGTGACAATCGCCACTTTGCCGGCAAAGCGTTGTTCCATAGAAGTATCCTTTCCAATCTTTTCGGGCTGATATATTGGGCTACCTTGTAATTTACCACAAGATCCCCGTTCTCTTAAAAAGGAAGTGGTGGTTGCGCCTATGACGAGCTGTATGACTTTCGGCACTATCATCCATGACCCTGGAGACGGTAGAGTGTAGCCATACAGCTTGTGCTGGTATAAAACATTCAAGCAACACGAACAATGCTTCGTCCGATAAAGTTGACAGTGCAGGAGTCTATTATGCAACAAGCAACCCTAAAACCATTTACGCAGCCAGATCGCTGGTCCTATCTCTGGTTGTTGATTAGCACTATGTTGGGTATCTTTGCCTTCGGCTATTGGATTATTCCTCTGGCCGCTTGGTTAGGAACCGTCTTTACTGTCCGCTTTTCGCGCACACAGCCCGTCGTGCGCGGCTTTCTCCTGATCGCCTTGACCGCGATTCCGGTCAATCTCTATGTGACCCGCGATCTCGTGCCGCTGCCTTTTCCCATGTCAGCGGGTGTCATCGCCCTCCAAGTATTGTTGGGCTGTCTGCCTTTCCTGGCAGATCGCTTGCTGGCTCCGCGCCTGCCGGGCTTTGCGGCAACCTTGGTCTTTCCCTTGGCCGCAACGGCCTGGGAATTTATCAACCTGACCAACAGTCCTTTGGGTAGCTTTGGCTCAGCCGCGTATGTCAACTATGGCAATCTCCCGCTCATGCAGCTAGCCGCCCTGACCGGCATTTGGGGCATTACCTTTCTCATGCAGTGGTTTGCCACTGTAGTCAACTGGAGTTGGGAGCAGCGCTTTGAGCCGCAGCGCATCTGGCGTGGGGTGAGTCTTTATGGTGCGATTCTGCTTTTAGTGCTGGCCTATGGCAATGCGCGCTTACTCTTTGCCCCGCACCCCAACACCAGTGTGCGTATGGCGGGCATTACCATCGACCACCGTCCTGTACGGGAGCTAATGGCGCTCTACAACCAAGACCGCGCCGCCTTTCGGGCAGAGACGCAGGCCATCCATGCCCAATACCTAGCTGCGACCCAACGTGAGGCCGCCGCCGGTGCGCAGCTAGTGAACTGGCCCGAAGCGGCCATTACCGGCGTCGCTGAGGATGTCGAGGCCATGGTCGTCCAAGGGCAAGCCGCGGCCCAACAAGCGAGTATCTATCTCGCCATGTCCACCTTTACCCTCTTTCCTGGCGAAGAGCGCCCGGCGGAAAATCGCTTGCTCATCTTTGATCCACTGGGCCAGATCATTGTCAACCATGTGAAATATGGGGGTAATTTTCTCGAAGGTACCTTACTCGGGGATGGCATCCTCCAGACTGTTGCCACCCCGTTTGGCCTGCTTTCCGGGGTGATCTGTTGGGATGCGGATTTTGTGGTCAATCTGCGCCAAGCTGGTCGGCAGCAAGTAGATCTGCTGGTGATCACGGCGAATGACTGGCCTGCGGTGAGCGCCATTCATGCCCAGATGGCGGTTTTCCGAGCGATTGAAAATGGCACGGCCATCTTGCGCCAAAGTTCCAATGGCACCTCCATGGCGGTTGACGCCTATGGTCGGGTGCTGACCACGCTCGATCATTTCACGACGACGGAGCGGGTCCTCATTGCGCAAATGCCGGTCAAGGCTCATGTCGCAACGCTCTATAGTATCATCGGCGATAGCTTTGGCTGGTTCAGCGTGATTGGGTTTCTCTTCTACCTCGGGTGGGCAGTGGTGCGCGGACGCCGACAGAAGGCAATGACAGTCGTGCCGACGCCCCGGACAGCGCCCATAGCCTAGGTTCCCAATTTCAGACTTGTCAGCTTTTGACAACCTGACAAGTCTCTCTAGGGAAACTTGCGACTTAGGCCGCAAGCGGCGGTGGTTGGACGAGTTCGAGGGTAATGCCATCGGGGTCGAGAAAATAGACGGTATAGCCTCCTTTGTTGACCCCGGCCTCAATAAAGTTGGGCGCGGACTTAAAGGCCACGCCCAACGCTTGCATCCGCGCATATTCGGCCAGTAGATCATCTACTTGAAAGGCCCAATGGCCCACACCCGCCCGGTTGGTATCCAGGGGGATCGCCGCGCCACGGGGGTTGACATACTCCACCAATTCAATATGGTGTAACGAACGGGTGGTGGGCGCGCCGGGGATGCGTAATTGCGCCACCTTCAAATGGACATCGGGAAAGCCCACCAACCGGGACGTGTAGGCATTTGCCTGTTCCTGACCCCGCACATATTCCAGCCCCAACACTGCGGTGTACCACTGGACCGAACGGTCTAGATTGCTCACCGTAAAAGAGACATGCCAAAAACTTTGAATCATCCTGTTTCCTCACCTAGGAATTAGGCCGCGGATTTGCGCGCAAATCCGCGGCCCATAATTACATTCTTTAGCGCAGCAATGAGAGCCCCACGGGCAGGGATTCGCCGAAGATCCACTCCTGCTCTGCTTGATCCAGCGTCGTGATCGGATTGAGGAGGAGGGCTTGGAAATGGGCTGCGTCAGGACGTGTGCCGAGCCACTGGGCCACCTGCTCGCGCAGCGCGTCGGGGATGTCGCGGGTGCGATCATCGGTGAAGCGCGCCAAGAGAAGCAGGGCATTGGCGGCGCTATTGGTCGGTTCTAGCTTGAGCTTAAGCAGCTTCTCCACCCATTGGGCGGCTTCGTGGCTGGCAATCAGGCGATCCAGCGGCCCATAAATGGGAATACGGCTGCCGAAACGGCTCAGGGCCCACAGTTCTTTGGGATGGGGTTTGTGCTTGCCCCACTTTTGCCAAAGCTCACGGCCCAATTCTACCTTCACCTCAGGTGCCAGCCACTCCAGGTTTGCTAGCATCATCCAAAATTCCAACTCTTCACCCGCCCCCAAATGGCCGCCAAAGTGATTTTTGCCTTTCTTTTGCTTTTTCATCGAGGGCAAATATTGGCGCGCCTGCTGATAGAGCTGCTGCTGTTGGCCCACATTCAGGCCACCCGCCACCCGCTGCCAGAAGACCCACCATTCGGCCCGATTCTGGATCTGGCGAGCAAAAGAGAGTCCTTGGAGTTGAAGCTTCCACACCTCTTTCATGCGCCACTCGTCCAAGGCATCGCCATAGCCGGGGCGTAGACAGAAGCCCAACAAATTGTACCAACGCATTTCATGTTCGGCGCTCACTTTGCGCGGTTCGCCAACCTCCAGAAAGGTATCCGCCAAGCTGCGTAAGAGCGGCAAAGGCCAATCTTCTTTGGGCAGATCTAGGCTCTCTTCCAAACGCCGCCGCAGGGCGTCGGGCGGGTAGGCTTTGCGCGCCTCACTGGCTTGAAAGGTCTGGCGAATCAGCGCTTGCGCTTGGCTAATGGCCGCGGGCGACAGCATAGTCACCACCGGTGCGTCATCGCTGTTGGTCGTCTCGGTGAGTTGCGCTTCCAGTGGTTGGCGCACATCAAAGCGCAATTGCCAACGGTGGTTACTCTGTTGCGATTCGCACCAAACTTCCAACGTCCCCACTTCGCTCAGATGGACAGCAAGCTGCACAGGAATCCGCTGGGCCAATCCCTTCCGGCCATAGCGCAAGACGGTGCGGATCGGCGGTAGTTGGCTGATCTCATCCGCCGCCAATTGCACAATTTCCCCCGGTTGGTCGCCCACCCGCGTACTGGAGCTGAACATATGAAAGGAGACTGGCTGATTGGTCAGTGCTTCAAAGCTAGGCTCGCGGAGATGGAGACGCAACCCTTCTTCGGCGCCACGCGGTGCGACACAAACGGCCGGTTGGGTTGGCACGCCTTCCGCATTCTGCAAAGCCTGTTCGGCTTCGGGGGCGACGCCAACATAGTAGGCGCGCGGGCTACCGCTGCCCACCCGTATCCCTTCGCCCAAACGCACCAGCCCATAGTAGGCTGCGCCTAGAGCTACAGCTAACGCTGGATTGGGGTTTTCTAAGGGTGTGGGTTGCCATGCAGCCGGTGTCACCGCCTGAAACCACTGCTGGACAACCGCCTGAATCCGCGTCTGAATCCGCGTGGGAATCAGCGCCCCGCCATTAAAGAGCAGATAATCCGGGTAGACATCGGTTCGACCGGTTTCGGCTTGTAAGAGCGTGTGAAAGCGTTGCCAGAAGGCGGCCAAATGGCGCGTAATGGCCGGATCTTGAACGTAGGGCAACCCAAATTCAGCCAAGCCACTACGGCGTGCTTGCTCTGGCTTCGCGGTGAGCGGCACGGCGGGGAAAAAGCCTTCCAAGATGATCTGTTGGGCCTCGGCGCTGGTTACCGTTGCTTTGCGGGTCCCTGCAATCAAACCGCTGCCTGCGCCAACAACCGTCACATCGACTTTGGCATCGGGCGCGTCCTCCATGGTCAGGAGCCGTTCTTTGGCTTTCCGACATTGAGCAACCAGTTGCTGCCAAACTTGCGTCTCGACTTTGCCACTTTTGCCCGCCAAGGTGCGTTCCAAATAGCGCGCCAGGGTGATATCAATATTATCGCCGCCGAGCATCAGGTGATCACCCACGGCCAAGCGATTGAAACGCAATCCTTTTTCACCGGCATGGACCCCAATGATCGAAAAATCGGTCGTGCCGCCACCAACATCGCAGACCAGGATCAGCTGACCGTCTTGCATTTGCTCATGCCAATCACCGGCGTGCACCGAGAGCCATGCATAGAAGGCCGCTAATGGTTCTTCGAGGAGAATGGCATGGGCAATACCCGCCTGTTCCGCTGCGTTGAGCGTTAGTTCGCGCGCCACTTCATCAAAGGAAGCTGGCACCGTTAGAATGATCAATTGGTCCGCAAAGTGGGCGGCCGCGTCGGTCGCCGCCATGATGGCGTTCCATGCTTCCCCAATGTGCTGTAAGTAGCGGGCACTTGCTTCGACTGGTGACACCTTGGCGACATCGTTGGTGGTCGCCCAAGGCAGAATCGGCGCAGTGCGGTCTACCCCAGCATGGGAAAGCCAGGATTTGGCCGACGCCACCAAGCGCCCTGCCACCAACGCGCCCTGTTCACGGGCAAACTCGCCGACCACATAATCGCGCTCCCCGGCCCAGGGTAGGGCCGTACTACCGGCAGGCAGATCATAAGCACCGGGCAGATAGAGGAAAGAAGGTAGCATGGGCCGGCGCGCAACTTCTCCCGCGGCGATCAACTGCGGAATGGGGAACAGATGCAGGGGTCGTTTACCAGTAGCGTCGGCTGGCTGCTGGAGATCGACATAGGCCACCGCCGAGTTGGTCGTGCCCAGATCAATGCCGATAAGATAGCGATACTTCAGAAAATCCTCTTTCCTTGTTACCAGCCGCCCAGGGCTGAAGCCACCGCGCTAGTCAACCATGCCCGCTGATAAGGGTAAGCTGATCGCCCGGCGCTGAAGCGGGCTTTAGCGGGCGGCTATACCGAAACACTGAAGCAACACTGTACTCAGCCTGTAACCACAGCCGCTTCCGCCGCGGCTTCCTCATCGTCCCAGGCATCGTCGGGCTGGTGATTGGGCTGTTCGCGGATGTTGAACTCTAATTTCCATTTGCGGTCGCCATTGCGTGCCACACACCAGAGTTCCAGGGTGCCCACTTCGGTGACTCTGCTTTGGAGCCAAACGGGAATGATGGCGCTGCCCGCTTCCTGATCGGTGCTGGGCAAATTGGCTTCCAAGGTCGCCACTTCTTCGATCTCGCCGCCCCAATCGTCAACCTCCTCACCGACCACATCAGTCTTGCGCGTGCTGGAGGCGAGGAAATGAAAGACCGCTTGTTCACCGACGACCAGGCCAAATTCTTTGCTCCGAATATGTTCTTCTTCGCCCTCTTCCATGCCAAAGGGAACCACACAGAGTGCTTTGAGCGGCATGGGGATACCGGGCACCGCGGGCATGGTGCTTTCAATGCCAATGTAGTAGGTGCGGGGTGCACCCGCACGCACACGAATTCCCCGCCCTTTGCGCACCAAACCATAGTAGGCTGCACCAATTGCCACCGCTAGATCGAGATCCGCCGCGGGCAGTTCGCGTAGGTCAGCGTTACCGCTCCACTGCCGTAGCGCGGTCAGCACTTGGGTGCGCAGGGGGTCAGCTTTCATCACACCGCCGTTAAAGAGCACGGCAGTTGGGTAGGTAATCGCCTCTTCATCCGCGCCCTCCGTACGGGCTTGGCGGCTCAGAAAATAGGCTAAGTGGCGCGTGATAGCTGGATCGGAAGCATAGGGCAAGCCCATTTCGCGCATACCGACTTGGGGCTTGCGCTCAGGATAGGCCGTTGCCGCGCCAATGGGGAAAAAGCCGTTAACTAGCATGGCTTCTAACTCTTGGCGGGTCAATTCGGTGCGGATGGTACCACCGATGAGCGAAGTACCCCGGCCTAGGATGACCAAGGGTTCGGCTTCTAGTTCTGGATTATTGAGTAGCCGTTCTTTGGCTTTGCGACAGCTCTGGACAAACCCACGGAACTGCCAGTTATCCAGGTTGGTCTTCTTCTGTGCTAACTTGGCGCGCATGGCATAGGCAAGGGTAAGATCCATGTTGTCGCCACCAAGGAGGATATGATCACCCACGGCAGCGCGGCGCAAGACCAGATTCCCGTCTTCGTCAATGACTTCGATCAGGCTAAAATCACTGGTGCCACCGCCAATGTCACAGATCAGGATCGTCTCACCAACCTTGATCTGGTCACGCCAATGGCTATGATGCACTTCCAGCCAAGCATAAAAGGCCGCGGTAGGCTCTTCGAGCAGGGTTAAATTGGGCAAACCGGCAAGCTGGGCCGCTTGCACTGTCAGTTCACGCGCCACGGCATCGAAAGAAGCTGGCACAGTGAGATATAATTCCTGCTCTTCCAGCCGCGCGGTGGGATCACCCGCCGCCATACTCTCATTCCAGGCATGACGCAGATGAGTTAGGTAGCGGGCGCTGGCTTCCAATGGGGAAAGCCGCCGCCCATCCGCCGGTGCGTCCCAAGGCAGAATCGCTTGGGTGCGATCAACGCCCCGATTACAAAGCCAGGATTTGGCCGAGGCAATGAGACGGTTGGGCAGTTCAGCTCCCCGGGTGCGGGCGTATTCACCCACGGTATAGTCCATGTCAGCTTGCCAGGGCAGGGCTAAGCCACCTTCGGGCACTTCGTGTGCACCTGGCAACAGCAAAAAGGAGGGCAGTAGCGGCTGGGCTTTCACTTCCCCGGCACTGACGACTTGGGGGATGCTCAATAACTGAATTTCTGGCTCTTCATCGTCGGCTAGATCAGCTTTGGTATAGGCTAGCACCGTATGGGTGGTACCCAAATCGATGCCAATAATATATGTGGGTGTAGTCAATCGCTACCTCCTTTTATCCTTCAATTTCGACTTCAGCCGCGGCAACGACGGCTTGGGTACTTGCGTTGGCAGTCAATTGCGGTAGATCAACTTTCACGGCGCGCCAGCCACGATGCCGCACAATACCCTTGAAGGGTGGTTCGCCAGCAACGGTACCCGTTAGCCGGATCGCATGGGCATCAAAGCCAGCGGGCACGGTAATCGTGCTGCCTTCTTCATCGGTCATAACCGGCTCTAGGGTCACATGTGCGGCCAACCCTTGTTTGCAACCAGCATGGATACTACGCACCGCCGCGCCAATTTGCTCATCTTCGTAGAGGCTGAGATCCTCTTGCAAAAAGTCGATCAGGCGCCCTTCGCGTTGGAGAATCGCCAACAGTTGGAGGGCGGAAGCGGTGGGGGCCGGTTGCGGCGGTGCAGGAGCAACTTTGGGGGCTGGAGTTGGTTCGGCTTTGGGCGCTGGGCGTGCCGGGAGCGGTGCGGGCAGTGGCGCGGCGGGGGCTGGGGGGACGGCGGCAACAGCGGCATCGATGGCGCGTCCGCCCAAGAAGGCAATGACACCGGCCAGGATCACCGTCAGCACGAGCCCAATCACCAACAGCGAAAGCAGCTGCCCGCTTGCCTGTAAAGTGTCACCCGCTAAAAGGTAAAAAGCTCCGAGCAGCACAACGTTGAGAATCAGTGTTACCACGATGGCTTGGGTAGTAAAGTTTTGTTTTGCGTTCATACCACATCTTTCTTTCACGCAGGTATTATGAGCCGATCTGCACGAGGAGAGACTCAAGTCGCGTCATCAAACGCGGCAAATCCTATTGAACGGTTTGCCAGACAAGTTGCAGATCAACACCATCATATTCATGAATTAATAAATTCCGCATTCCGATAATTTCGTGCCACGGCACGGTCGGAAAGCTGGTTTTCATTTCTGAAGAAATGCGTCGTGCGGCCTCTCCCAAGATCTCTATGCGACGTATGACTGCATCTTGCATCTGTATATTTTGTAAAAAATCTGTTTCTGTAATGTCTACATAGAGCACAGCAAGTTTTGCTGAAGCGAGCATATCCAATAGATAGCCTCTATCACGGTCCATAGATAACCTCGGCAGACTCCAAAACGCTCTTTTGCGTAAATCGTTTCTACTCATCTCAATCCCACGGCGACTTACTAAGTCTACCTTCCTATTAAGAATAGGTTGGAGTTCTTCCTGCATATGCACCCTATCAAACAAACTATGTTTCGCTTCTGGCGCAAAGCTGACTAGCACGTCAATATCACTATCGGGACGAAAATCGTTACGCAATACCCAGCCAAAGAAGGCCATTTCAACAATCTGCCACCGACGGCAAAAGGCCGCTAAGGATTCTTCTGGGATAGGAATTTGCGTTTTCACAAGGTCCCCGATTGGCACAGCACAGGCTAGCCAGCAACCAACTCGTCTCGCGTCAAATGTTCTTGACCATACGGCTAGGATCACACCTTATTGTAACGAGGAATCAGAATAAAGGAAATTATCGACTTCTCCAAAAGCGGAAGCATCATAACAAACGGGAGCGTACTGCGCACAGTAGCGCTCCCGTTTTTGATAATGGAACTGATAAACAGCAAAGCGGAAGGGTCAATCGTAAACAATCACCATTCACCGCCTACCGCCTAGTCCGTATGAAAGACCTCATCCATCGTGGCCCACCATTCGCCTTCTTTCCGAGTCGGCAAGCCTTCTTGCATGGGAATGCAGACAGTCCACCACTCCTGCGTCTTGGGATCAGCCGCCATCTTCGCCATATCCGCAGCAAAATCGGTGCCGTGGTATTCAAAATAGGCAAAGAGCGTATTGTTGTGATGGAAGATGGAGTAGTTACGAATATTACACTGGTGAATCATGGCCAACACTTCTGGCCAGACCTGTGCGTGAATCTCCGCATATTCTTGGAAGCGCTCGGGTTTCACACCAAGCACTTGTCCATAGCGTTGCATCGGATCCCTCCTTAGGTGAATGCAGAAGACGCTTGTCCTGCACTATTTGCCCCAATCCATCGGCCACGGTGCGGGGAAATTCGAGGTGACATCTACTGGTTTGCCGCTGCGGTAGGACGCCACAATAGCACCACAGATCTCGACGACATGCGCGGCTTGGGCACCCGTGGGCCGTTGGGGACGCCCTTCTTGGATGGCGTCATGAATTTCCACAACGGCGCGGCCCCATTCAATGCCCTGGAAGGGTTCACGTACATAGGGAATTGGCTCATATTTTTTGCCAAATTCGCTGAACTCTACGGGTGCATGGAAGTCTTGGAAGCTGCCAATCCAAAGCGAGCCTAGATCACCGTGAAATTCCAACCCCTTTTGTTTGGTGTGATGACCGACATAGAAATTGGTCGTCAGCCGAACAACGGTGCCGTTTTCCAACTCGACGGCGGCGACGACCCAATCGGGAGTATCAATATGAAAGGCAACGCCCTCCTTGGTCACCCGATCCGGGTAGAGGACTTTGCCAAAGGCCGTTACGCGGCGCGCTGGGCCAAAGAAAGTCGTTGCCAGCGTGAGCGGATAGACGCCAACGTCATAGAGCGCGCCGACATCGTAGAAGGGGCCGGGATTGGGATGCCAGGCTTCGATCCGCCCCCAATTGACTTCGGCATAAACAACACGCACGGGGCCGGTCAGCCCGTCGCGGATCCCTTTCCAAACAGTCTGTTGGGCTTCGCCCATAAAGGTGACTGGCGAGCAGCTCAGGCGTAAGCCCTTTTCCGCGGCCAGATCGACCAGTTGCTTCGCCTCGCTGTAGTGCATCGCAATAGGCTTTTCGCTATGCACATGTTTGCCAGCGTTGAGGCATTTGGTGATCACTTCTGGGTGGGCGTGGTGAATCGTCAAATTGACGACAAGGTCGATCCGATCGTCGGCTAGCATTTCCTCTAACGAAGCGTAAGCGCGGCCACCATATTCGGCGACCAATTGCTCGGCACGCCCCGGCATTACATCGGTGGCGCCAACGAGTTCGATTTGTGAATAGGGTTTCATTGTGCGCGCATAGGGGCCGGCAATATTGCCACACCCTGCAATGCCGACACGTAGTGGTTGTCCTGCCATGTGTTACTCCTTTGGTGAGGTAAAAAGGCTTCAAATACGGCAAGAATTATAGCATAGACCCATGAAAAAGCCTGCCAGATTTTGGAAATCTGGCAGGCTTTACGTCATTATCAGTACCTAATTAAAAATAGGAGTTACGCAGGTAGATGGTACGACCAGAGACCCGACAGCATCTTCCGTCGGCGGTTGTGGGAACCACAGAGCCAACGGGATACCAAGTTTTCCAAACCTGTCAGGTCTGGTTCAAGTGCGTAACTTCTATTAGAAATACACTATCACCTAGAATTGGAGAATCCATCGGCCAGAACCATCTGGATCGGGCACAAAGGTAATCCAAAGATCGCGTGACTGTTCAGCATCAATCACAAAATCATCGTTACCACTGATACCCCGCCAAGGGGTGCTAGCGCTAAAGGTGATCATGCCAGGGTAGACAAGCATCTGAATCGATTCCCCTGGTTGCAGATCAAATTCACTGGGCCCTACTTCGACCCGGTAGATCTGATCGAGGGTAAAACGGATCTGTTGCTCAAAACCGTTATGGATCACAATGAGCGCCTGACCAGGAGGGATTGTCAGCACGGTAGCTGTCGGTACAGCTTCGGCGATTGGGGTCTCTTCAGTTGGTACTTCCACGACGGCCGCAGCAGGCGTTTCAACGGCATCAGTCGTGGTTACCGCATCCGGTACGGTTGGCGCGTCGGCAGCGGGGGTCGGGGCTAAGCGGCCATCACGCACCTCGGCAACCGGCAAAACTGTGACATCACTGGCACAAGTGACAAAGCCCGAGCTACCAGAGACCCATCCCCCCGCCACAACATCGGTGCTTAGCGCTAGCCATTGTCCGGCAGCATCACGGCCAACAATCGCCAGGGTCGCTGGCTCTTGTTCTGTGCTGCGGACTTTGTCAATAATTTGATATTGCAATCCTGGCCCGCTCCGCACATTCAAGGTTGGGACAAGCACACGACAGCTGACTTGGGCTGGCACCGTCGGCGTACTCGTACTTTCCACCGGCGCCGTTCCTTCATTGGATACAATCGGCTCTAATGCCAGCGCATTGACGCGACTATTCGGCATAGCACCGTTCACACTCACCTCGACCAAGGCATAGTAATAGCCTGGCATGGCATCATTAGGAGCCCACTCACAGACAGTACGGTCCGCCACTTCTAGACAGCTACGCAGGTAGAAAATCGCTGGCGTATCAGTAGCCGTGGTAAACTCTTGCACAGCTGCCGGTGGTAGTTCATAGGTTTCTCCACCATAAAAGAGCTGCTCGCGCTTGCCTGTACGATTTTGCAGCCAAACTTGATTTTGAGGGGGTGTCCCCGCGGTTTGTAGAGTTAGGGAAGCGCCCTCGCCGGTTTCACCACTGACAATTTCATAGAAGCTATCTCGGTTGAGGAGATAGGGATCCCAGAAACAGCCCGCTTGGGTCTCCGGCAGATTGGCATCACAGTTAAAAAGGTTGAGGACCGCGGTCACACGCGGTAACGTTAGTCCAATGGAACGCAAGGGGGCCAATTCATAGGTCGCGCCTTCCACAAAGAAGCGAATGTTGGATTCTGTGCGGTTGGCAATGATTGTTCCTTCAATCGGAGCAGCGTATTCGGCATCTAATAGCGCTTGCTCGGCCGTAATGGCAGGAGTCGATGTAACCGCTAGCGTCGTGGTCAACAGCGGCGTTGCAGTGACAAGCTCCGTACCCGACAAAGGAGCGGTGGTGGACAAAACAGTTGTATCAGACGGTACCGTGGTAGACGATAGGGTCGTTGGTACGGTAGCCGTGGGGCTCAATCGGGGGAGGACAATTGCGGAGACGGTGGGCGTGACCGTTGTTTGTTGGGCTAACGTTAACTGATCCTGAATACGCAATGTGCTAAGCGTGCGCGGTACAACCGGGGCAACGGTAGACATCGTCAGGTGCGTTGTCATCTCTGCCGCAGTAACAGCCGTTGGCACCACTAGAAGAAACAATGCAACTAGGGGGATCAGTGCTGACAGCCAGACAAGACGACGCATCTTCCCTCTTTCTTGCTTAACCATACAATCCTCATCAAACACTACAGGTATGCTAAAGGGCTTTCACAACAGATTTTATATAGATTATCCAAACAATTTGTTGTCAAAAGCGTTGATTATAAGTCAATAGATGTAGGTAATCTGCCAACAATCATGACCTAACCATAGCATAGAGCTTAACAGAGTTCAATTTTCTTTAATCCGCTATATCTTACTACACCTCTGCCAATTTTGTTCAGGCCACGCAACGGATGGCTAAACAAAGAAGGCTAGATGCACAGCATTCTCTTCCACAGCATTCTCTTCCATAGCATTCTCTTCCATAGCATTCTCTTCCAAGGTCTACCAAACCACGCCAGCACTTGCTCCCCTAATTACAGCGCGACCTGGAGAAGTGTAGCCAAGAATCATTTTTGTTCTATCTATCAATCTATAGTTTTATTATATAATGGCTACGACATAAGCCAAATAAAAAACGCAGGAGCATGAAACTCCTGCGCTAGTGACTACCCTATATTTATAGGAAAAACGTTGCCCAATGGGATTTTGTTCCAATCCTACCGGGTTTCGCGATAAATTACATGCCGACGAAGCGTGGGATCATACTTCTTTAATTCCAACCGCCCAGAGTCATTGCGGCGATTTTTTTCCGTCAGGTAAAAATGCGAACTTTCTGTGCTGCGCACCTTTACGATGACGCGTGGCCCTTTCTTAGCCATGATGCTGCTCCTTCACGCCGATTGATAGGCGTCTGTCTAGGCATTCACTTGTTTAGGCACCCATCAAAATGAAATCGACCCTACTAGCAGCGCTAGTGGCAGATCTACCGTTCGAGTCCCAACCCGTATGCCATTAATCCGATAATCGTAAAAAGTTAATTATAACAGGCACAATCCTGCCCGTCTTCTTGAACTTTATCAAGTATAGCGCAAAGCCTAGGTGAAAAGCAAGTTAAGCAAGAAGCCAATACAGAATCTTGCCTTAGCGCTTGGCCAAGGCGAGCACAAGGCGAGCAGTTGTCGTAATCGAATACGCCGGTTCAAGCAAAATAATGGCCGATGATCAGATGGAGTTTGTCAATCACCGCGGTCGGCACTTGTTGCCGGTTGGTGATTATCGCAAATTCAAGAGCATTGGCATAGGGAGAAGCAGGTGCGTCGGCCAAAAGACCAATGGCATTGACCACGGCACTCTTGGCAACTTCTGCATTATGCTGCAAAGTGCGTATGACCATTTCTACGGTAACCGGCTCTTCACTTTCATGCCAAACATCGTAATCGGTCACATGGGCCATCACCGCATAGCTCATTTCAGCCTCACGCGCTAGTTGGGCTTCGGGCGTGGTAGTCATGCCGATAATATCCATACCCCAGTTACGGAAAACGCGGCTTTCAGCTTTGGTGCTAAAGCGGGGGCCCTCGATGGTCACAAAGTTGCCCCCGAAGTGGGCTGGTGCGCCAGTGGCCTGGACGGCGCGATGACAAATGTCACTGAGGAAGCGACAAAAGGGCTCGGCAACGCTCACATGGACCACCAATCCGCCCGTGCCTGCTTGAGGATCATCAAAAAAACTCAAGGCGCGGTTGGCCGTCCGATCAAAGAGCTGATCTGGAATGACAATATGTCCCGGCGCATACTGTTCTTGCAAGCTACCACAAGCACTGACCCCAATCAGATATTCGACACCGAGCATTTTGAAGCCATAAATGTTGGCGCGTTGGTTCAATTGGGTCGGGCTAATCCGATGCCCACGGCCATGACGTGCCAGAAAAGCAACCCGCTGCCCATGCAATATACCGACCATATAACTATCCGATGGCGCGCCAAAAGGCGTCTCTAGCGTAATCTCCTCGACATCTTGCAATGCTTCTATTTGGTAAACACCACTACCACCGATTACGCCAAAGCGTGCAGGGGTCGTCATGGCCCTTCTCCTTCTTGGTTATATGAACAATAACTATTATGTAGGGATTTTTGTCGGATCGAGCGCGCGCCATAAGGGGTTTTTTCGATCACGCTCGGAGAGAATGGGCGTTTGGATCGCCCACGCTACGGCCAGATCAGGATCATTCCACGCTACGCCCATTTCATCGCTACCATCATAGAACTGATCCACGACATAGACAATGGTGGCATCTGTCAGCGACAGATACCCATGGGCCACCCCAGCCGGAATAAAGACCCCTTGCGGCATGTCGCCATCCAAATCTAAAACGGCGCTAGCACCATAGGTCGCCGAGGAAGGACGTAGATCGGCCAGGCCAACCCGCACACGCCCTTGCAAAATATACCAATAGTCTACTTGCCGAAAGTGATAGTGCAAGCCACGCAGGACACCCGTAATACTGTCGCTACGGTTGGATTGGATTTGCGACCAAGTACGTTCTGGAAACCACTCGGTGCGAAAGGTTTCGGTAAAGCGGCCGCGATCATCGCCAAATGCTTTTAGATCGACGACTTTGACTCCTGTAATTCTCGCTAGTTCGGTAATCACCGGCATGGTGTACTCACCTTATCTTTACCGCGAAATATTTTATCGCGCATGCGGAAGATCGATCCCCTATCAGCCCTACCGATAGGACCACTCTTTATTTTACAAACGATGGCAGTATAACATAACCACTACTAATTTTGCCATCAGCTCTTGCCCCCTCGCGTAACTCATCTTCGGAAGTATGCACTTGGGCAGAAATAGAGTAGAGTGTATAAATCTAAGCTCGCCTTCAGAAGAGGATCAGCCACCGGCAGCAGAAAGTGAGACTACCCATGGGGACTATTACCTTGCTCGTTCTTATCCTGACTGGGGTTAGCCTGTTGTGTGCAGGCTTGCTCATTGGGTTAGCGATGATTTCCAAGCATTCTACCAAGCAACTCGTGGCGCAATCCGAAGCGCAATTACGTTTGCTCCAGCAAAAAGCCCAGACGACCGCTACCAAGCTACCAGCGTCTACGTCTACGCCGGAAGTGCCATAGTCGTCACCCATAATCCTGACAACATACAATCATGACAACGTATCCCAGACCACTAGCCAAAGGCTTCGTGATTTGGTATACTAGACGCTGTCACAAAATAGGAGGAGAGCTGTGAAGACAAATTGGAGTCGTAATGCCTTTTTATACCTGCTGATCTTAATCGCAGGCGTCGTTGTTTACTTTAATGTACCCTGGACCACGCAAAGCCCAGAACAGATTACATTAAGCCAGCTAGCCAATTCGATCCGCCGTGATTTGGTGGATGGCATTGTAGTGCGTGGCGAAGAAGTGCGTGTACAGCTAAAGGGAAGTCAATCCCCGCTGATTACACGCCGCGAGTTGGATGTACCACTCACCCAAACCTTGGTGGGGCTTGGCGTAGAGCCCGCTAAACTCAGCCAAGTAAAGATCACCTACGAAGCACCGGGCAATGGCAGCAACTGGTTGGCCCTCTTAATTAACCTGTTGCCCTTGGTCTTTATCGCTGGCCTCTTCTTTATCCTCTTCCGGCAAACCCAAGGTAGCAATAATCAAGCCCTCTCTTTTGGCAAAAGCCGTGCGCGGTTGTTTACCGGCAATCGCCCCACCATTACCTTTGATGATATTGCAGGGGCCGACGAAGCGAAGCAAGAGCTACAAGAGGTGGTGGAATTTCTAAAAGAGCCCCAGAAATTTGCAGCGCTTGGGGCACGGATTCCCAAAGGTGTTCTGCTCGTAGGGCCACCCGGAACCGGGAAGACGCTGATGGCCAAAGCCGTTTCGGGCGAAGCAGGGGTGCCCTTCTTTAGCATTTCGGGCTCCGAATTTGTTGAAATGTTTGTGGGTGTCGGTGCCAGTCGCGTCCGCGATCTCTTTGAACAAGCCAAGCGCAACAGCCCCTGTATCATCTTCATTGACGAGATCGACGCGGTCGGTCGCTATCGTGGGACGGGGTTGGGCGGTTCGCATGATGAACGCGAACAAACCCTCAATCAAATCTTGGTCGAGATGGATGGCTTTGGCACCGATACCAATGTTATTTTAATTGCTGCCACCAACCGGCCCGATATTTTAGATCCAGCGCTGTTGCGCCCAGGCCGCTTTGATCGCCGCGTGACCATGGATCGGCCCGACATTCAGGGGCGACGCGCGATTCTCAATGTGCATGTCAAGGGTAAGCCCATGGCGCCCGATGTGGATATGGAGCGCTTAGCCCGGCAGACACCTGGCTTTGTCGGTGCGGACCTAGAGAATGTGGTCAACGAGGCCGCGATTCTCGCCGCACGCCGCAACAAGCGGGCGATCAGCATGACTGAATTGCAAGAAGCCGTTGAGCGTATTGGACTTGGGGGGCCAGAACGACGCAGCCGCCTCATTACACCAGATGACAAAAAGGTATTAGCCTATCATGAGGCCGGGCATGCTGTTGTGGCCCGTTTATGTGAAAAGGCCGATCCACTGCAAAAGATCACCATTGTGCCCCGTGGTCAAGCCGGTGGTTATATTTGGCAAGTCTCTGAATATGATCGTGTCTTGGCATCGCGGTCGTACTATCTGGATAATATCGCCGTGGCCTTAGGTGGACGCACTGCCGAAGAGCTGATCTTTCAGCATCAGTCCACCGGCGCAAGTGGCGATATTCAACAATTGACCAAGATGGCCCGGGCCATGGTCACCAAATATGGCATGAGCGAGAAGATGGGACCGCTCCAGTTTGGACAACAAGAAGAGTTGGTCTTCTTGGGGCGTGAGCTTGCCGAACAACGCGACTACAGTGAAGAGGTGGCCGAGCAGATCGACTCGGAAGTCCATCATATTGTCGAAGGGGCCTACCAACGAGTACGCCAGCTATTAAGCGAAAATATCCACAAACTCCATGCAGTGGCCCAAGCCTTAATGGAACGGGAAACGCTGAACCACGACGAGTTTGAAGAAATTTTTGTAGCGGCATAATTTCCTTTGGGAGGAGATGCAAGTTGAGCAAAGTTGGCGGCCTCATCCCCCCAGCAGCCGGTTGATGCCGTTACTCACCTATCTCAAAACCTCATCAACAAGCAGTGATTGATGCACCCCAGAGGCATTACCCTGTCACGTGTAATGCCTCTGGGTTTGTTCTAATGCCCTCATGAGGTCGAACGCTGATTGTGGTCTCCAGTGAAAATTAGCCTCAGGTTCAGGGCAATCACTTGACAAAGCCCTGTGCCATGCCTATACTTTGTCATATGACACGACAACGACGTGGACACCCCCAGATTAAATGGCATCGTTTCCTGGCCAAAGGCTTTGAACTTTCTGTTGGGCAAAAGGGAGTGCTGGTCTTCGCTGAAGTAGAGGTAACGCAGAATCCGCCTAAAGTGGATGTGTTGCTGCTGCGCCGTGATGCATCACACTGGACACCAGAGCAGATGGCCTTGTTGCCCGATGGCATTCGGGATTGTAGTGCTAGCCATATCCTGATTGAGTTCAAATATACCGAATCTTTGACATTAGATGCGATCCGCCAGGCCGTGAGCTATGAATACTTCTACCGCATGGCCAATGAATTATCGCCAGAGACGGTCAAGATCTTTATCCTCTGTGCGAAAACGCCCCATGTGGATCATCTACACAGTTTTGGATATGCATCGACAAGTCTGGCTGGCATCTATGAGAACCAACAAGATTTACTCCAGCCCATCCCGCTATTGCTCTTGAATGAACTCAGCGATGCGCCACACAATGCCTTTGTCAAAGCTTTTGCCAGTCGCTCGGCACAGAAGGCCAAAGCGTTTACAAAAATTCGTGAACAACCGCAATTATCAGACGAGTTAGTGACCTATTTTGAAGTTCTGCGCACCTTGTGGTCGTTACCGGAAGGAGTCTCAATGGATGATGTATTAACCCCAGAACGAGTGTTGGAAATCGGACGTGAGTGGAAACGAATCTTGGTTCAACATTCGTCGCTGGATGAACTCAACGACATCCTGCCAACTACCGTTAAGGAACAATTGATTAAACAAGGCATCGAGCAAGGTATCGAGCAAGGTATCGAGCAAGGTATCGAGCAAGGTATCGAGCAAGGTATCGAGCAAGGCATCGAGCAAGGCATCGAACAGAAGACACGCGCCATAGTCTTAGCAATGACAGCCAAAGGATTTGAGTTAGCCGTGATTGCTGATATTACTGGTTTAACGATTGATCAGGTGCAAGCCTTGTTACACGAAAATAAGCAATAAATCTTCAGGAGATGTACCAATCCGACTTGAGCGGATTGGTACGCCATTGAGGTTGGCTTGACCTTCCATCCACTAGTGAACGGAAGGTTTCACTTTATATATGATGAAGATGTGATGGCCTCTTCTTGTTTGTCTACTCTTCTAATCTATCTTCTTCCTCGGCATTTTCTTCTTTTAATAATACCGCTCTGCCTTGCCCGCTACCCAGATCTTCGCCGACAATGCCTTTTGCTGCCAGCTCTTCCATAAGACGCGCTGCTTTGGGGTAACCAATCTTCAACTTTCGTTGCAACATACTTGTGCTACAGTTTTTCAGCCCACGCAGCACATCGATCGCCTCTTGAATCAACTCATCCTCATCGTCCATCCGGTCTAGAAGACCAGCCCAAGGAGCTACCGTAGCCGGCTGTTGATCACCTTTGGCCTTCCAATGATCGACCACAGCATTGATTTCGGGATCAGTCACCAAGCAGCCCTGCACCCGCTGTAACTTCGCCATGTCGGGCCGCATAAGCAGCATATCCCCCCGCCCTAATAGGCGTTCAGCACCCGGCGTATCCAAGATCACGCGGCTATCAATTTGGCTTGTGACGGCAAAGGCAATCCGCGTTGGAAAGTTCGCTTTAATCAATCCAGTCACAACATCGGTGCTAGGGCGCTGCGTCGCCAGGACCAAGTGAATGCCTGTCGCCCGGGCCATTTGAGCCAAACGACAGATCTGTCGCTCAATATCATCGGCGGCAGTCATCATCAAGTCGGCTAACTCATCAATAATCAGCACAATGTAGGGCAAGGGTCGCAGCGCGTCTTCCCCTTTTTGGGGTTTGGCTGCCATGGCGTTATAGGTGTCAAGATTGCGTACCCCGACTGACTTAAAGAGCTGATAGCGATCATCCATCTGGAGCAATAGCCAGGTCAACGCACCCATGACTTGATCGACTTCGATAATCACTTTGCCCAACACATGGGGAATCCCGTTGTATCCCTGCAACTCGACCATCTTGGGATCCACCATCACAAAGCGCAACGATTCAGGCCCGTGGCGCATGAGTAAGCTAGTAATAATCGCATTGACACAGACCGACTTACCCGAACCAGTGGATCCAGCAATCAACAAATGCGGCGCACGCGCCAGATCCATCACGATGGGTGCGCCCGAAGTATTGCGCCCCAAGGCCACAGGCAGTGCTCCCCCTTCCTGAAAGGGCTTGCTCTCCACAATCCCACGCATGCTCACAACCACTTTTTCAGTATTGGGAACTTCAATTCCCACATAAGGTCGCCCGGGCACAGGTGCTTCAATCCGCACCGCCGGAACCGCCAACGCCAATGCCAGATCATCGGCCAGCGTCACAATACGATTCACCCGCACCTTACGACGTTGCCCAGCTCGCTCCAAATAGAGTGGTTCGACCCCAAATTGGGTAACCGTAGGGCCGCTTTCCACATGCACAACACGCACGGGAACATTAAAATCCTCTAGCGTGTTTTCAATCAACGACTGCATCTCATGGGCACCTACCTCGCGATAGACGCCGACATCGGCGGTCAGCAATTCCACATTGGGCAGCAGACCATCGCCAGCCGCTTTGCTTGGGCGCGACGGTGGCACGGCAGGTGCGGACTTATTGGCAGCCTTGGCATTTTTGGCTGTCGTCTTACGCGGATGGGGAACCTCAGCCACGGCAGCGGCTGGTGTGGGGAGTTCGTGCTGCCGTTCAGGGCTCGCGGCTGGCATAGCCCGCGGCGCGACCATGGTTGACTGCTCGCGGGTTAGCCGCTCGCTGCGGCTAGGCGCTGGCGTCACATAATTGAGCCCGGTCGGGGCAACAGCAGGCTTGGGCTCTTCAGACGGACTTACGGCTAGCGCGGCGATTACGGCGGCCACCTGGGCAAATCCGGCTTGGATCAACCCGGCCAGCGGCGCAATAAAGCGGGGCAAGGTAACCACATGGGCCAACAGCGGTGCTAAATAGACCAACGGGGTATAGCGCACAACCCAATTCAACCCAACCGCGCTGAACAACAGCACAATCGCAAAGGCCGGCCAACGGCCCAAGCCAGCCATGAGAATACTCCCGAGCGCCCAGCCGACCAAGCCGCCATTAAGCCCATCCAGCCTGGCTTCCCAAGTGACTGTTTCGGTGCGCCACAGAAACGCCATCATGGTACTACTGAGGAACAAGAGCTCTGCACCAACCAGGGCCTCTACGCCCCAATGCCCTGCGCGTTCCCCTAGCATCAAGACCGCGCCCAAGATCAATAAACCGATCGCCACCCAAGGCACAGTCCCGCCTAAGGCAATGACCGGCCACGGCACACCATAGATACTATTAGCACCGCCCCGCAACAAGGTCAACAGCAGCGCACCACCAAAGAGAAATAGCAACAACCCAATCAGTTCCAGGCTGGATCGCTCGCGGAGATCGTCTAGCCAGGAACGGGAGGCAGGTCGATTCAACTGGGATGTACGCGTCATAAAACTACAGGCTCCTTCCCACGAACTGGCTGGATCGGACGCACATCCAGTTCACCATTTTCTTGCTCCATCTCGGTCAAGACGCGTGCGACTTGACCGATTGCCACCCGCTGCTTCCGGTAGAGATCGCTCTCGCTCATCGCTAGCCGGTCGGCAATTTCCCGCACTTTGCGCCCCTCAATAAAGCGCATCTCCAAAATATTGTAGAGTAGCCACTCTGGAGCGCTCAGATTTGGCTTGCCGTCAGGACGCAATTTTTCAATGGCAACCCCCAAGACCAAACGCAAGGCTTTGGTAGGATCACCATCTGATTGTCCCAATGTATCTGTGACTACACGTAGACGAACAAGTGGACTCAAGGTCAACTTGGGTCCACCCCAGTAGTGGCTCAGCGCTTCCTTGACCCACGTTTCAAACTCTTGACTGTGGATCGGGCTGGGATCAAGCAACGTCTCAGCCGGTGTGGTATCGCTTTCCAAGGCGCTATAGGGGGCCAAGCTCCGCCACTGTTGGATACGATCAATATCCGGAATAATGCGCCGCAAAGAGACAAAGACCCCCTGTTGCAATTTGCGGTCGGTCAAGGCACTGGTCACACGGGCCAACATCTTACGCAGCACAGCGGTTTCGTCTTGAGCGAGTAAGGGCGTTTCGGTACGCGCCTTGACCCCCAAGATGCCGATCACACGGCGTTTTTCTTCATCATTGCTATTGATTTCGAGCAAGGGCCAGATCCAAAAGCCAGCATGGGACACCGGGCGCACAGTCCCTTCTTGTTTTAAGGCTCGATTCAACGCATCATTCCAATCCTTGACATTGACAATTTGGGCGCGGCTGTCGGCAGGACCAACGGTCGCTTCTAGAATCAGATCAGGCCCGACCACCGCGGCCACAAAGCCCGCGGGCACGCGTAAGAGTTCGCAGAGCGCGATGAGATTATTCTCCAAAAACTCGCGCAGATCACTGGAAGTCAGCAAACGCCGATCCAGTTCCCGCAACCAAGCCACCTCCTCGCGATCCTCGCGATAGACCAACCAATCCACCCAGGTTTTGGTTACACTGAGGAAGAGTTGACTCAAGATAATCACACCCGTGATTACACTAAAGAGCACAATATCGCGCGGTAATCCCAAAATCCGCTCGACGGTCGGCAGGGTTTGGACCGCCAAAATCACCATAATGGCGACAATGGGCCCACGCATAAAAAAGCGAATCAGGCGATAGCGCACTACGCGATCGGGGGTCAAGACGCCAAAATAGACAATAGTATAGCTCATCAATACGAGCAAGACGGCGACCGCAATATTGCCCACCAACGAGAGCAATAAGAGCGGCAGACTGACGCGCGAAGCAACCATCACGCGGCTTAGCGCCACCAAATAGGGGAAGACGCCCACCCCTGGTGCCACAAAGCCCAAGAGCAGATACGTCATGCGTTGGCGGGTGCGTTCGGTCAAACAACGCGAACGGGCCTTCCAGATGTTCCGCAGGGCCAACAACGCCGTAATAATAAAGTAGACAATAAAGAGCTCAAAATAAGGTCCAGCTTCCAGATAGCTAATGGGCGGGGTAAAACGCACGCCATCCACCAATTGCCGACCAAACAACGCCATGAAAGCGCTGATCAGCCCAATACCAGTGATTAATATGGCTACCCACTGCCGCCGCCGTAACCGATAATTGGTCGTTTCTAGCACAGTGAGCGAAAAAAGATAGTACGCCGCGGGCAGGAGAGCAACGCCCAACCATTGAAAACGCAGCCAGCGCTCAGCTGATTGGGCAGTCACCACGCGGTGAATCGCGACATCACTGGCATAGACAACCATGACACAGGCCAACAAGAGCGCAAAACGGCGTGCCACCGAACTCAGAAAATTATAGGTAAACGTATAGGCCATCAACGAGAAGGCCAAAATGACCACTATCGAAGAAACGGCAACATTGCTAAAGGTTAACAGGTTTGTCAGTGTAAACAGGGAATCCATCTCCGTAGATAACCTTCATTCTGGTAAAACTAGCGTGTTACGCTTGACACGCCCAGCCAAACGGCTAACTGACCCATTCGATCGTCTCGTTGACAATCACCCACATCGTACGTCGTTTTTGCAGTTGGAGGTGGAAGCCCCCACCGACAGTAGGGGTCCGCCGAATATGTAAGATCACTTCAGCATCATTTACCGTATGAAAGTGAATGGGATCCATCTCCACAATCGGCCCTTCTGGGGTGGGAGCAGGTTCATCGGGCAACAGCCAAAGCACCTCACCATCAAAACCGAGATTCCCCTCCACCTCGGCAGGGTGACAGCGCACGCGTAATTGGGCCGCTTTCCCGTCTGGCCCCGGCTCCAAATGACGCAAGACGCCTAATTTATGGACAAGGACTGTACGCCGAATCCGTAACGTATCAGGCTCCTGTCGATCAGCGCTCCGATAGTAACGCGCCAATGCATAAATCGGCCCAAAGGCGTTTTGTTGGCTCAATTGCACGAGGAGCTCCTCGCGAATGCTCCCCCAGCGATAGCGCCACTCCTTCATTTGAATCTGATCCCCATAGTCGAGCAACTCCAACGTTGCTTCGGCACCAATGCGGCTCACAATAGCCACCGGGGAGAGCCGCGCCGGATCTTGCTTCAACCGGGCGAGCAAGATTTCCGGTGTTGATTCCACTTCATCGGCATGTAAAAAAGCGCGCCGGGTGCTGAAAGTAAAGTAGACCCCAACAATGACCGCCAACGCGAGGAGGCCAACTAATGTCCAAGCCACAGGATCCATGGCTTCCAGCAAACGGGGCAAGGAGGGTAGCGGATCTACGCCCCATCCTTCAAAGAAGCGTTGAAGTAATTCGAGATAATCCTGCATAAATGCAACAAACAACCCCTGCTGTCCAGCGTCCCAACGGCGATAGAGGCCAGCCCGATAGACAGCCGCCGCCACGCTAGAAAAAAAATTATTGTTCACCGACTCTTGCAATAAATCATTCTCATTCTACCATAGATCCTGACCAACCTTGGCTTTTTAGCACTTGACGTTCGTGTATAAGCCCCCTCACTCACAGCCAGCAACCATTGAACGGCTTGATGCCCCCCATGAATCATCAGAAATTAGCCCCAAAAATTAGCCATTGCGGATTGCGGACTAGCCACCTCCCTTGCCGCAGTTTCATTGGTTAATTTATTGCGCATCAGGTATAATGACGCACAGTTTACAACCATGGATGACCGAACGCCAGCACCCTAGTGCACCAAGCAAGGCAGCCCTTTAGATACCCTCGCACGGCAGTGTTCGGACAACAACGTAGAACGGAGTCAGCGGAGCGATGGAGCAGCTTGCTCAACCTTTTACACCGGTAGGATCGGGTCTCGCTTATGGCGAGCCAATCCCCACTGGCTGGCAACCGATGCCGAGTTTGCCCTTGTTCATTCTGGTTGGCGTCACCGGGGTCGGCAAGAGCACCACCCTGGCATACCTCCAACAACAGCGGCCTCTTTCCCTCCTCCCAGACCGGCGCGATCTGACCGATCGGTTAATTATTGGCTATTTACAAGCGATCGATGGCGAACCCATCCAGCCCGTCACCGACAGGCGGGCGCGCTTTGCCTATACCCGGCGCTATCATCAACTCTTCGCCGGGGGTATGAGCCACGCGCTCAGCCAGTTGCTCATCGACCCAACGGTTTATCCCAATTGGCTCTTCTTTGATGGCCTGCGTGGAGAAGCCGAAGTGGCCCATGCCGCGCAGACGCTGCCCAACGCACGCTTTATTGTCTTGGACGCCCCCGATTGGGTGCGCGTTCAGCGCCTCCTCGGCCGCAGTGACCGTTTTGATCGGATCAGCAGCACGGGCACAATCGGTACGACAGGCCCGCGCGATAGCTTAGCCGCCATTGGCGTGGCCGATGCCGATTCACTCTTTAGCCCAGCCGAAGTCCAGGCCCTGTTGCAGCTAGCCGCGCCCCCGGTTGGCACGGGCACGGTCGCGGTTGATGAGCTGCGGGGCAAGCTCCAGATCGTTGTGGAAGAGCGTCGCAGCTATGATCCACAAGCGGCGATTCGCTATCTCCAGCAACATGCCTCCAGCCGCACCCTCCACCTTGATACAACCCAGGTTGCCCCGGACGCGGTGGCCCAACAGATTCTTGATTGGGCATCATGACTACACGCCAAAACACGATCAAGCGCATTACCACCACTGTCTTTCGCCTACCAATGCACGGGGCGCTCCGCTGGGGCAAAAGCAGTGCATTGGATGAAGTTCGCCATGTGGCGGTCGAGGTAGAACTCAGCGACGGCAGCCTAGGCATTGCCGAAGCGCCGCCGCGCCCCACTATTTATGGCGAAACGGTCTATAGCATTCTCAGCATTATTGAACATGAGCTTGGGCCGCGGCTCCTCCAGCAACCCGTCGACCGCGTCACGGCGCGGTTGGAGGAGATCAAGAACAACCAAACCGCCAAAGGCGCGCTAGATATGGCTATTCATGAAGCAATGGCCCAGAGCCGTGGTCTCACACTGGCCGAACATCTGGGGGCACAAGACCAGCCGCTCCAGGTGAGTTACATTCTAGGCATTGGCGATCGAGATACAGTGCTGGCTGAAGCCGAGCGGGTCTTTGCCCAAGGGGTGCGGGTGCTCAAGGTCAAGGTTGGGCGTGATTGGGCCGAGGATCTGGCGCGTATCCATGATCTGCAAGCGATGTTCAAGGGTGCGATGGCGCTCTATGCCGACGCCAATGAATGTTTGGAGGCTGCGGAAGCGGCAACCAAGTTGGCCCAGCTGCGCGAAATTGGGCTGCTCTACTGCGAGGAACCACTACCCGTCGAACTGATCCGCGAACGGGTGGCCCTGCGCCAACAACAAGCGCTGCCAGTGATTGCCGATGATAGCTGCTTTAGCCTGCGCGATCTTCAGCGTGAGTTGGCGATGGATACCTTTGATATCTTGAATATCAAAACGGCCCGCACAGGCTACACCGAGTCGCGCCGGATGCTAGACCTAGCCCAAGCCCATGGCAAAACCCTGATGATCGGCTCGCAAGCCAGCGCGAGTTTGGGAACGCTGCGCACGGCGCTCTTTGCCGCGCTGCCTGGGATTGATCACCCCAGCGAACTCAGTTTCTTTCTCAAAGTCAAGGAAGATATTCTGACCGAACCGCTGGCACTTGACAATGGTTATTTCAGTTGGTCACGCTTTGCCCATGTCACCATCGACCGCGCCGCATTGCGCGCGGCAACAGTGATGCAGCAAACGTTGACCTGATCTTGATGTTACCCACCAATTCAATAGGGAACAATTCGATGGGGAACAATTCTATCGGTAAGGAGTGCCTATGCAATCCCCCTTTTTTCG
The DNA here is from genome assembly GCA_019637645.1 of Caldilineaceae bacterium. The sequence continues at coordinate 23,019 of JAHBVH010000001.1, read as the reverse complement.
CGCCAATTCACGCACCATCGGTGATCTACTCGATTGGTCGGTTCGGCTCTATCGGGCACGCTTTGGCAAGCTCATCCTGACCGCGGCGATCTTTCTGGTGCCGTTGGGGCTTTTGTCTGGTATTATCTCCGGCCAAACCATGACAAGCTATGCCGCTGTTTTTATGCAGGCCATGCAAGATCCCGAGATCTTAGCCAACCGTGAGGTGTTTACCGACATCCAGAATGATAATCCCCTCCTGGCGTTAAGCTATCTCCTCATGCCGCTGAGCATGGCCGCGACCGGCATTGCCACGTTAGCGCTCACAGGCCAAGCGTTGGCCGTCCTGCAACAGCGTGAATTAGGGATTGGGGCTAGTATTCGCTTGGGGCTGCGACGCTTTTGGGCCTGGGTGGGCATGACCTTTGCCATGTATGCCGCTTATTTTGGGGTGGCAATTGTGGTGATGGTCATTTTCTTTATTCTCTTTTTCTTTCTGATCATCGTGGCTAGTGGCTTTGTCGCCTTTGAAAATGCAGCGCAGGGGAGTGAGCCTGGTACAGCAGGCTTTATCGGCATGCTCGTGGGCATCCTCTGTCTCTATATCGGTGCCTTCTTCTTGATCCTAGCTCCCTTTGCCTATTTAGCCGCGCGTTGGGCGGTTGCGCTGCCGGCGCTGCTTGAGCAATCCTTGGGGCCGCTGGAAGCCCTCAGCGAAAGCTGGAAGTTGACCAAAGGCCAAGTCCGCCGTACACTGGGTTATGTTGTCCTATTGTATCTCTTCTATAGTGTTATCTACATCGCCATACTGACCCTATCCATGGCCGCGTCGAGTATGCTACTGGATAGCTACACTTTTGCCAGTGTAGCGATCTTTGGTCTTCTAGGTGCCTTGCTACCCGTGTTGTGGCAACCCCTTGCCGTTGCCGCCTATACGGTTCTCTATTACGATCTCCGCATGCGCAATCAAGGCTATGATCTAGAACTCCGCGTACAACAACTGGAAGCCGAGGTCGCGCGTGCGGCACAGCCTCCCCTGTAAACACTGGTGGTCGCGCCGTTGGCTGCTTTGCCTGTTGGGTTTATGGCTCCTGGGCAGCATGTCACCACGGTTGCTCCTGGCCCAAATGAATGCAGATGGACTGCCTTTGGCGGCGTACCAAACCAAGCTCGCCGCGTGGCAGGCACGTCTGGCCGAAAATGACACCGAAACAGCCGTGGCAGCGGTCCAGCGCGAGATCGCAGCCATTCAGCACGTTACCCTTCCCGCTGGCGACGTGCTGACCATACAGCCGCTTCTCGGTGATCCAGCCGAAGGTGCCATCAGCCCCCAAACCGCACAGATACGCCTCGCCGCCCTTACCCAATCCTTGGCCGCCGCTACACAGGATGAGACAGCCATTCGCTTAGCCTTACTCGAGAGTATTTTTCAGCGATCAGAGTTTGTCGAAAATGATTCTCTCTGGCAGCGATTCTGGCGTTGGCTGCGTTCTTGGCTACCCACCAATGAAAGTAGCGCCGATAGTGGTGCCGCTCGGCTACCGCCTTTCTTGCTCTGGCTGGGCTGGGCGCTCATCGGGATTGCCGCCGTGCTTTTGGTTTGGTTACTGAGTTACTGGCTCCAAAGCTTGTTGGGGACCTTTGTCAGCGATGGGCATGCCCGTCAGCCTGGGGATGCTTCCGGCGCGCCCCAAAGCGCCGCCGAAGCGCGTACCGCAGCCCACCGTCTAGCCGATGCGGGCAGCTATCGCGAAGCCGTCCGCCAACTCTATCTTTCCGCACTGCTGGCACTCCATGAACGCCATGTGATTACGTATCACAGCAGCGATACCAATCGCGAAGTGCTTACGGCGGTGCGTGCCCAACCCCAGTTGTACCAACAGTTACAACCCGTGATCGCGACTTTCGACGATGTTTGGTATGGCGTGCATGAACCCGATCGCGCTTCTTTTGATGGCTATGTCGATGCCGTTGAAAAGTTGGAAAAGTTGGAAGAGGTGAAATAGATGGTCCAGGGCAGCACAACAGCAGGGCGCGTGCAACTGTGGTTGGGCTTAGCGCTCTTGGCCGTCTTGGTCGCTTTCACCCTGCTCCAGGGAGAGCCGAGCGCGGCCCGCCCCTTCGATCCCACTTCGGCGGCCCCCACAGGGCTGCGGGCCCTCTGGCTTTGGTTAGAAGCCATGGACTATCAGGTGGAACGTAATGATGGGCCCAGCTTTGTCATTCCCGATGAGAGTGCCGTCCTTTTTGTCTTTCCCAATCAAGCGACCTATACCACAGTTGATGTCGAGCGGCTCGAGGCATGGGTGCGCGCAGGGGGAACCTTGGTACTCATTGGGCTTACCTCTGCAGAAGAAGCGTTGACAACCCTTTTCCCGCTGGGCCACCAGGCCGTGACAACGTTACTGGCCGATGTAGAACAGCGTCAGCCACTGCTGCCGGATCTCAATACACCCATCCGCGTTAGTAACGAATATCAAGCTCTCGATCTAGCGGCAATCGACACCGCCATTCCCGTCTTGACCACGCCAGATGGGGCAGTCACCTTGGCCCTTCAACCCCTAGACAAAGGATTGGTTTGGCATACAAGTCTGCACCATAGCTTGATCAACGCCCAGCTGCGCGATCCAGCCCAAGCTACCTTAGTGCCGGCTTTTCTCCGCCAAGTGCCAGCCGGTGGGCGGGTTGTGATTGATACCTATCATCTCTTTGGTCCTACTGGGGAAACGGCTAAACCCATTCGTTCGCTGCAGGATTGGCTTTATAGGACAACCCTCGGCTGGGCAGTGCTCTTTAGCCTGGGTGTCACGCTTCTCTTTATCATGCTCCAAGGCCGCCGGTTGGGGCCGCCGTTGATTCTGCCCGAAAACAACCGCCGCCGCGAAGCCGCCGAATATGTCATCGCTATGGCGAACTTAATGCGGCGTGGACAACAGCGCGCCTTTGTGGCCGAACATCACCAACGGCGGTTCAAACGGACTTTAGGCCGGGTATTAGCCCTTAGCCCAGCGGTAGACGATGCCGCCTTTATCCGCCAAGTGGGACAGGCTGATCCAACCTTATCGGCGGAAAAGATCCAACAGCTGGCAACCCTGTTGAACAGGCTCACCAGCCAGATCAGCGACCAGGAGCTAACCCAAACGGTCAGCCAACTGGATGATTTTTTGGCACGATATCAACGCAAAACCGTGGGGTAAGCATTCATAGCAAATTTATAGGAGGCGAACTTGTCGCTTGCAGAACGATTTCAAGCCATGCAAACCGAAGTGGCCAAGGTTATTGTCGGCCAAGAAACCGTCTTTGAACAGATCGCGATTGCTTTTTTTGCTGGCGGCCATGTTCTCCTCGAAGGGGTACCTGGCACCGCCAAAACCCTGATGGCCAAGACCCTGGCACGGCTGATTCAGGCCAAGTTTAATCGGATTCAATTTACGGCAGATCTGATGCCCAGCGATGTGGTTGGCACTCAGGTCTTTAATCTAAACCAAGGCACCTTTTACCTGAAACAAGGTCCGATCTTTGCCCAGATTGTCCTCGCTGATGAGATCAACCGCGCGCCCGCCAAAACTCAGTCTGCACTACTCGAGGCTATGGAAGAACACCAGGTTACGATTGAGGGGGAACGGCATCTCTTAGGTGATCCCTTTATGGTATTGGCGACCCAAAATCCCGTGGAATATGAAGGGACCTATCCACTTCCCGAGGCACAACTTGATCGCTTTATGTTCAAGGTCTTGGTAGATTATCCACCCGAAGCCGTAGAAACCGAGGTCTTACGGCGCTACCATCATGGCTTTGATGCCCACCAGTTGGAGATATTGCCATTACAGCCAGTGCTTCATCCCGATGAGTTGCCAACCTTACGCCAGGAGATCCGCGCTATTACAGTAGAAGAGGGCATCCTGCACTATATTACCCAACTCGCCAACGCCAGCCGACGCAGTCCTGATCTCATGCTCGGCGGCAGTCCACGTGCCAGCATCACCTTGCTCTTGGCGGCCAAAACCTATGCCGCACTCCAAGGACGCAGCTATGTCACGCCGGATGACGTGAAGTATGTACTTGCCCCAACCTATCGCCATCGAGTTATTTTACGGCCAGAGGCCGAGATTGAGGGGCTCGACGCCGACGCCGTCATTCGGCGCATTGCCGCCGGGGTAGCCGTGCCGCGTTAGCCAATCAACAAGAGCGGCCAGGGTTTCAGACCCTGGCCGCTCTTATGATATTCGTGATAGACAAAGCGATTACACTTTGGTAATCGGGATATTTTGGGAATCATCGGCAGCGGTGGCTGATTTAGCGGTGGACGCCGAAGCAGCCGACTTCTGTTGCAACTCCTCCGCCAATTTGTCGATCTGTTCAGCCAAGACCCGCAGCCCTTTGGCAAGGTTGCCCGCTAGTTCATGGCTCGTGGGGCTCGTCCGAATGCGTTCGCCAATCGAATCGGCGACCTCTTCGGCCTTATTCAAGAGATCTTTGGCATGTTCACTTTCGCCAACCTTACGCAGCCCCCGTTCGACGCCACTCACCAGCGTGACCACACCGGCACGTACGTCTTTCTCGAGCCGCTTGCGTTCATCACTTTCCCACGCCGCTTGTACCACATCGGCAAACTTTGCACCAAGGCGATTCAGTTCATCGATCAACTCTTGTGAAGATTGCGCCTTGTTGCTCCCTGTGGTTGAACTTTCTGCGCCTGGCATAGCCTGATTGGCTTGTTTGTTCTCTTCCATTTTTCCCATCCTTGCTGACAAAAGCAGTTCTAGCATTTTGCTGGCTCATCCGCCCAGCGAAACACTGCCGAGCACCGATGAGTGTCATCACACGACAAGTGTATGTATGGATTATCATAGCCCATACTCACCCCACCGCGATGTAGAATCTCTCGCAATTCACTACGGTTCAGCAATAGAAGAAGTTGCAGGGGAGCGGTTTCCCTATGGTGGCGGTAACAAAAAGGCGTCACCGGCTGGCATGCCAGCTATGCTCAAAGGGAGACGGACATTCGTGGTGGGTAGATAAAGCCCCACCCGCACGACCACACCGGGGCTTTGGAGCGCTGATGTCGGTAGGAAGTGCTGAGTAGCCAAATATTCACCAGATTGCCAACTGCCGGTTGGAGCAGGCCCCATGGCGGTCTGGGGCGTATCATCGGCTTGGGCCAGGGTAAGCCCCGGCGACGCAGCCATGTCATCGTCCACATGGACAAAAATTTGGTGAGGCGGCCAGAGCGGCTGGAGAACCTGCCAATAGAGGGTCAACAGGCTCTGCTCCCCTTGGACGTGCCAATCATAGCCGAGCAGTTGGGCATGCGTACCAAATTGGGCCGGTTCTGGTAACGGCTGCGGTGGCTGCGGTGGTGTAAAGGTGGCCTGGCGCTGTACAACCGCCAGCGGGCCCAGTTCGATAGCAGGCGATTTTGTGCCGGTCGTCGAGTCTAGCCAACCAACTATCAGGGTATAGTCGCCACTTGGAACCGTGCCCGGCACCAAGAACTCAACGGGTAGTTGCACCAGCGCGCCCAGCGGCCACGCGGAAGGCGGGTACGCGGGCAGTGGCCATCCTTCCCAGCCCGCGATGCCAGCACCGTGTTGGTCAAGCAAGCTGATATAAAGCTGCCGATCGGCTAGCGTCGTGGTCTGGCTCTGCCAGAAGAGGGTCAGCGCCAAGGCCGTGCCAGCCAAGTGCCTGGCCTCACCCCGGCTATAGCCCAACAGCGCAACGCCTTCGGCCACCACAGGCGTTGGGCGTGGCACTTGGATCGGCAGGCGGAAGGGGGGGATCGGCAGCGTGGGATTGGTTACGGTAACCGTGCCAATGGGCAGCAAAGCCGCCTTGACATCGGTGATGCCTAAGGGTGAGTGAACTTTGCCCGCGGCGTCTATCAAGCCAATCACAAGTTGGTAGGAACCCGGCGGCAGCCCGGCGGGCACCATTAGGCCAACCAAGGTACGCACCTGGCCAGCCCGGTGTACCGTCGGCATCTCGGCCATGGTCGCATAATCGCGGGCAGCCCAAGTATGCTCGGCTTGTTGGAGGCGAATCGTCACCCCAACTTGTGGTAGCGGCGCTGTATTCGCCCAATCCAGCGCGATGAGCAATGGCGTATTGGCCGCTGGCAGCTTCGCTGTATTCACGCCTACGGCAACCAGGGTAACGTCAGGCCAGGTGATCTTCACAGGTACTACGTCAACCGGATCGATACGACGCCAAGCATCTAGGGTGGTAGTGCCATACCACTGCTGGGCAAAGTTAACGGCGTGGTCAGCCAAATAGGTATCGATGGCGGCGGGCAAGGTGCTGCCAATCGAGCGTAAGGAAGGTACCCAGAGCATCCCCTGCGCCAGCGCAGCGTCGATCTGGTCGGCAACGGCTGGCCCCCACGCCACCGCGCGATCACTGAGCAAGGTGACTGTTGGGCCTGCTGTGGGGGGCAAACCAACGGTGGGGGCATAGGCACGCCAGAGGCCGACCTGCCAGGGATAGGTGGCCAATACCGTATCCGCGTCGCTGCCCTGTTGCACCAGTTGACGGACAAGGGGACGATAGTCCTCGGCGGGATAACGCGGCAAGGTATAGAAAAGGCCCACCCCTATGATGGCTGAAGCTAGCAGCGGCAACAGGGCTACACTCGCCATAAGCTTCTGTAGCCCTGTACCTTGCCATAGATCATCCAGACTTGCCACGAGCAACAAGCCAAAATAGGGTAGGACAAAGAGCAAGAGCCGTTCACCACCTATAGGGAAAAAAGGATAGAGCAAGTTGATCCCATAGCCAATGGCAAAGGGCATCGCCAGACAAAACCACACTAGGCGCAACGCTTGCTGGGTCTGCGAAGTGGTTGTACGCCACTGCTGGCCCCATGCGGCCCAGAGTAAGAGTATAAGCGTAGCGCCGATTGTCAGTGGGGCCAACAGAGCCCACCACGGTGCCCAGGCGGCAGGCCAAGCCAAATGTCCGCTTGTAAAGGCCAGGAAATGGCGTGCAGCATAGGTCATAAGCCCCAGCGGTGTATCCTGGTCCGCACGGATCTTATCATCAATATACGCCAATAAAAGACGGATGGTATAGAGCACCCACGGTAAATAGAGCAAGCCAATAGTGGTTTCTGCCAACCAGAAGCGGAGCAAAGGGGCGGGCTGCTTGCGCAATTCCCAATGGACCCACAGCAGTTGGGCCACCAACAGAAAAGCTAGATAGTAGAGGGTGTATAACGCCAGCGTCGCGCTCAGCAAATAGCCCAGCAACCAGCCCGTGGCACGGTACCCCTGTTGCTCGCGCTGTAGCCATTGCCAACAGCACAAGGTTGTCGCCATACTGAGGGTTAGCGCCAGCCCATACATGCGCACTTCTTGGCTATAGTAGAGAACAAGCGGGTTGATGGCCAGAAAGAGCAGGAAGAGTAGTTGGGGGCGCCAACGTCCACCAAAGAAGGCACGGGCGAGGATAATGCCCAGGCCCAATCCTGGCAAAGCGAAGCAAACTGACAAGAGGCGCAAAGCAAGCGGTGTTGCTGTCCACCAAGTGATCCAACCATGCAAGAGGAGGTAGTAAAGCGGTGGGTGAATATCTTGGGCGGTTAGCCAGAGCAGGCGGGCCACCGGCTCGGTAGCAAAATAGATGCTGTAGCCCTCATCCGCCCAAAGTGGCTGCCACTCGAGCCACCCAACCCGAACCAGCGTACCCATAGCCAGCAGGAAGGCAGCGGCTACCGTAAAGCGGCTCACCAACCAAGTTGGTTTGGCCTTTGCGAGCACGCTACCCTCCTCAATCTGTAAAGGATCCATTCCCCAGTCAGCTCAACGTTTTTTGTAGCGGACGTAAAGCTCCTGATTAGGCTCATTGGCATTGAGAGTAAAGGTTGTCGGTGGACCGACCAAATTGCCTCCCCCATCGGCCAATTGGACTTCCCACACCCCCGCGGCAGGCACATTGGGAAACTCTAGCTTCATATTTTGGAAGCGCTGCCGACTATCCGCAATCGGCCAGGTAAAGCTAGGCTGTCCACCCGCCGAGGTTGCGCTAACCGTCTGTGGCGCGCCATCCTTTTTCACTTGCAACGTATAGCCAGCGAGGGCTTGTTCGCCATCATAGACATAGAGAAAGATACGCACAATACGGGGTTCAGCGAATTGTTCAGCGGCGATCAATTCAAAGGCAAATTCGACGGAGGGTGGTGGACTTTCGGACGGGGCTTCCGTAGGCGATTCAGCCGGTGGCGCGGTGGGCACCGCCGCGGCTTGGGTGGCTGGTGCGCTCGGCGGCGTCGGTGGTGGGGCAGATACTTGGGCGACCTCTTCGCTCACAGGGGCCAACTCAGCCGCGCCCTCTATATCAACAAGCTCCCCGATGATCCACGCGGGTTGACCATCAACGCAGCAAAAACGCCACCAATCACCGGCTGCATTTTTGCCCACAATATCATATTCCTGCCCACGTTCGACCGTAGTCAAAACATTATAGGTCGTCCCCGGCCCTGTGCGCACATTGACCAAGGGTGCGTTGACCACCAAGCGTGGTGGAGCCGACGTAGGGGGCGCTTCTGTCGCTGTATCGGCTGGAACGGTTGGGCTTTCCGTTGGTGCGGCAGCCGCGGCAGGTGGTGGCGCCGTATCTGCGGCAAGGGTAGCAGCCGGGGCCGACGCCACACTTTGTTCGGCAGAAATGGCGGTCGGCGTAAAGGTTGGATAAGGAGAGCGGATGGATTGAGGGATCTCTGCAGCAGAGGATGCCCCGCCAAAGGTACAGGCCGTGGTTAACAAAAGCAGGAGAAGCGATAGTAAAACAGCGCTACCAATTCCTCGCTTTGGCCAGACACGACGCTCAGGTAATTTTATACAAACATTCATTGGCAATCATCAGGTAAGTTAGCTCGTCACCGTTATCATTGCGGGTTGAGCAAAAGAAAAACCATACAACACGCTCCTAGCCAAGTCACCCTTACCCAAGCTACCCTTTCAGCGTTCGGCACAAGTTGGCCCGTTGGGTGACAACAGCAGGATTTACCAGTTTTTGCAGAAGCGCGCCACGGTGACAGGCTGGGTACGCGCCGGGTTCGCAACGGCAAAGGTCACAGTATACCATGGAAACACGAAAAACATAATAGAACTTTCCAGAAAACAATCCTGTTTCGTCTTTAGTATCGTCGTGCGCCCCTTATTATCGTTCAAACGCTTGCCCTTTGCTAGCGCCATTGGGTTTCGGAAACCCTACAGTTCTCTGGCGCAAATCCTACGCTTTTTCTATTACTATCGTAGTGAGCTTCTATAAACGTTTGTGTCAACGCACACGTTCCCAGGCAATAAAAACTTCGCGATAAATATTGGTCGGCTGGGTGGTAAATTGGACGACATTCGAAAGTTGATTACCAGCCCCATCGACAATCCACATTTTCCAGGTGCCCGTGCCGATCAGCTGGGCGCGACTTTCGCTACTGCCAATGCTGCGCGGGTCGGGGGGCATATACTCATATTTCAGATTATAGCGTAGGTTGCTATAGGCTGTGCCCGGTACACCTACGGCCTTAAATTCATTCGTGCTAATCTGAATACCATTGGTCCCTGTTCGCTCAACATCATTAAAGAGCATCTTGAGGAAATAGCCATCAGCCGGGTCTTCATTCGGCGGTGTTCCCACATAGAGTTTAACCCAAACCGTAATAAATTCGTTGTTGGTCGGGAAAAAGCTGGGGTCGCCACGCTGATCAAAGGGAAACGCGGTCGCCGTAGGTGTGGGGGTAATTGTCGGCGTTTCGGTAAAAGTGGGTGTCGGCGTGGGCGGTGGGGGCGGTTCAGGCACCAATAGCTGTGCGCCACTCGGATCGTTATTCACAACGACATGCGCGGCAGTCACCCACACGGTATTACCATTCACACAGCAGAGCTGATACCAGGTGCCTTCAGGATTTTGGCCGATGATCGCAATAGGAATGCGGGGTCCTAGTTGGGCTACCAATGGATATTCTACGCCCGGCCCTGTTCGCAAACTGACAAGACCGCTTTCCACCACAATAAAGGGGGTCGCGGTCGCTGTCGGTGGGGGCGTCGGCGTCTCGGTAAAGGATGGTGTCGGTGTCGGTTGCAGAACGAGGGTTTCACCAGGTTGTGGCGATGGTATGCTAGGTATCGGTGTATCGCTGGGCAGGGGCACACTGCCCGGAATGGGCGTCGCCGTTGGCAGGAAATCGCTAGGATTCATCCCCGGCAGGATGACAATCACGCCAGGCGTGCCCGCTTGGGGCGGCGTCACGACAATCTGAGGTAAGATCGTTTCCGGCGTTGGCGTAAAGGTTGGGGCTAATTCTCGCGTTGGCGGTGGGGTCGCGACGGTGCGTTGGGCTAGCCCAGCCGCGGAGCAGCCCAAACTCAGCACAAGCATGACCAGAAAGCCCAGCCAAGGGACGCGTGGTCCCTCACTAGATCGCTTCCCGCCTAGTTCTCCTCCGCCCAAACGCCCCAGATCCAGCATGTTTATGGCCTATGTGAGCTTAGCAGCTCTTCCATCTTTAGGTTAAATTTTTCTAAAGAGAAGGGTTTTTCCAGATAGAACAGATGGCGATCCTCACGCAACTTGTCCATGGTGGTTGACTCTGGGTAACCAGACATCAAGACAACCGTCAGGGTTGGATTCAGTTTGCGTAGTTCCTGTAAGGTATCGACACCGCTCATGACTGGCATGTGCATATCGAGCAAGATAGCCTCAATCGATGCTTGGTTCTCTAGGTATAACTTGATCCCCTCTTTGCCGTTCGCCGCTGCCAAACACGGAATGTCCGACAGATCGAGGATCTCTTCGATTACCTCGCGCAAGGCAGCTTCATCATCTATTACAAGCACCATAATCATTACCCCAATAAATCATCTATCGTTTCGCCACGGCTGGTGCGACTGCGCAACTCGGTAAGCGCCGTCGCGGTCTTTCCATAGGCTTGTTCCAACTCCATCAACCAATAATCCGTACCCGAAAGGCGGCACTGGCGCGCAATCGTTTCCATAGCATCACAAACTTGGAAGAGGGCCAATGCGCCAATATTCAGACTCGCCCCTTTTAACGAATGCGACTGTGCCGCCAACTCGCGCTCACGATGCGCCTGCAAGGAATGCTTCATCGTCTCGACCAAATCCGCCGAATGAAACAAAAAATCGTCGATCAGTTCGATCAAGAGGTCATCTTCGGTCGTTACAGCATCCATCTCGCGTAACATGTCAATCGTTTGACGATCGATAACGGGCGCATTCATCAATGATACTCCTGCTCTTTGTGATGGGATAGACCTAGCGCAATATTATCAACCCTCTTCAGGCATTTTACAAAATAGGTTTGGTGCTGCGGAGTGGACAAGCCGTCACAGTAGCCAATGCGGAAGCGGAGCCACGTATTTCTCGCCACAGTATAGCAAAGTTGATCAAAATCCTAAACTTGCACTACAATAAAAGTTCTGCATCGATCACATCACCGCTTTTCCATAGCATTGCACCGCTTGGCATCAGCTAAGCGGCACAATAGCAGAGCTGAAAAGGTGTGATGGCAAACACACAGGTACCCTCAAGCTTTCAGAGCCTTGATGGCTGTGCTTGAACAAGGAAGGGAATTGACAATGGCTCGTATGAAAGTGCTACTGACCAAGGATGTGCCGGAACTTGGTCACGCTGGCGAAATTTTTAGTGTAGCCGGCGGTTATGCACGCAACTACCTTATGCCCCGTGGTTTGGCGATCTTAGCCACCAAAGGCGCGCTGAAACAGGCCGAAGATCTGAAACAAGCTGGCATCCGCTTGCGGGCGCGCGAACGGGCGAACGCCGAAGCGCAAGGCCAGGTGATCAGCGGCCAACGGTTGATCTTCGCGGCCAACGCTGGTGAAAATGACCGCCTCTATGGCTCGGTCACCAGTTCGGACATTGCCGAACGGCTTTCGGAAGCGGTCGGCTTTGAAGTGGATCGCCGCAAGCTGCAACTCGAGTATCCGCTGCGTGACCTTGGGATCTACACCATCACGGTGCGCCTCATGCCCGAAGTTGCCCCGACCTTCCATGTCGCCGTCGTGCGCGAAGGCGAAGATTGGGCCGCTGCACAAAATCGCGCCGCGGCCAAGACGGCTGCGACCAAAGCCGAGGAAGCCGCCGACGCGGATGAAGCGGCCTAATTGGTCAGGCCCTAACAGTGCTCCTTGGGTACAGCTGTTAGGATAAAGTTGGTGACCGCTGGTCGCCCTTGTCATAAAAATAAACCGGGCCTGCAGGCCCGGTTTATTTTTTAGGCCACGCTCGCGGCTCATGTATGTTCTAGGGAAAAACTGGCAGATAGAGTTCCGCTAGATTTTCAAAACCAGCCGCGGTTGTCTGGTAGAGAAGAATTTGTAGTTGGGTGACAGCCGCTTGGTTGGCAACGGGCAAGGCAAACGCATAGGGATCGACAATCACGTCACTGGGCTTGAGTTGATAGTGCCCCATGGCTGGCTGCTGGCGATCTTGTTGGAGGGGTGTCCCTAACGCGGTAAAAAGAGGCTGCGTCCCCTGCAACAGACGGAGGCTGATCGAAACCCCGGCGGGCCACGCCCCCGGCGGCACCTGCCAGAAGAGCGTAACCGCCAGACCTTGGCTTTGGTCGGCAATGGGCTGCCGATAACGCGCTAACGGTGATGCGGCCAGGGGCGCTACTGTATAGCCCTGCAGGATGAGGGTATCGGTCAACAACGCTTGATCTGTTATGGTCAACGCGGTCGGCACGGCCATGGCTGGGGCTGTCGCGGGCAAAAACGCCACCCAATCGGCCGTGATGGCCTGTTGGGTCGTCACGGTCGTTGTCATCATTGCTGTGGGCAACTCGGCCCGCAGCGTGGGTGCAGCCTCCCAGGTGCTAAAGACCGGTTGACCAGCCGCCAAAAGAGCGCCTGCTTGACGGCTATCGATAATCTGAAGATCGGGCCGTATTTGCCAGATCGCGCTTAAGTATTGAAAGGCCAGCGCGTCCTCCACGGCAGCAAACAAGGGCGCTTGCCATGGCAACGGCTGAGCCAAGCGCACGGCGGCCTGATCAAAGGCACGATCCACCGCCCGATTACGGCTATTGGCGGCGGGCAACGACGCCACAAAGCGCCAGCCGATAGCCAGCACCAACAAAAACAACGCTACTCTATACACCCAACGGCCACCAGGGAGCGATTGGCGTACCGCCATGAGTAACGCCGCTACCCCCAGCAAAATCAGCGGATAAAGCGGCAGGATCACCTGATACCAATTGCCACAACGGTAAAGCCAGCAAAAGATCAGATAGATCACGGTAGTGCCATAAAGTAGCACCGCCTGTCGCTTCTCTAACCAAGCCAAGCCGATCAGGCCGACGATCAGCAGCGGCCAGGTCAATTCTTGCCCCATGAGCTTGGGAAAGTCATTGGCAAAAAACGCGCAAGTCGCTTGCAAACCCCACCTTAACTCCTCGCGTCCCTGTGCTGTGCTCACAAAGGCCCAAAACCACGCTTGGGGCGTTGCCCACCTTTCGCTCCCCCACCATTCGGGGTGTAACATCCCTCGCCAATAAACATAGAGATAGCTCACCAGTGGGATAAAAGCGGCGATTACCGTCCCGGCCACCAAACGCCCCATGCGCAACAGTTGAGGGGCTTGCCATAGAATGACCAAGACTAAAGGGGGCACAATAAACGCGACAGTGAGCATGTGCGCCAAGGCCAATCCACAGAGAAAAGCAAGCCAAAGCAGAGAAGCCCGCGCCGCTGGTGAACTTGCTTGACCAGTAGCAGTAGCTTGGCTCTGTTGGCGCTGCCAGATGAGATAAAGATAGACAATAGCAAGAGTATGGGCAATGGCGCTGCTATATTGCTCGGTGGTGGTCGCGTAATACCAGAAAAAATAGGTAACGGCATAGAAGGCGCAGAGCAAACCAGCCAGCCAGCCAGCCCCCCACGGCTGGCTGGGCGTGCGCGTCAGCCGGCAGAGAATGCGATAGAATAGCCAGAGGGCCAGCAGAGCCCACAACGTGCTATAGCTGCTGAGGATGGGCATTGGATTGGGCAGGGCATAGCCCAATGTATGCAAGCCCCAACGGATCGTATGAAACCAGAGCCAGCCGCCCATGGTGTAGAGAGGATAGCCCGGCGCGTTACTCGGGCGTGCCTGCACTTGGGCATATTGATGGGTGATCAGATCACCACCAATCAACTCACTTGGCTGTAACCCATTATCTAACGTCAAACCATAGAGCACGAGCGCGCCGCCCAATAGGCCAATGCCAATCCACTGAACCAACCTACCCCAGCGTTCGCCGCGCCTATCATCTGCACTACTTACTACCTTCAATCGGATTCGCCCTCCTCAGCTTTCGGCCTTCAGCCTTCACCCGTTACTACGTTGGCCAAACAGGTGCGATGCTAGCATGAGCAATCGCTTGTGTCAAACCCTTGTCCCAACAAAGTAAGCTCACACGCTAGCCATAGGCCATAATTTGGAAAGCAATCGGCCCGTGCGTATAATGGTCTGCATTCTTTTGATGAAAGGGGTTCTATGAATCGCGATCTCCGTAATGCCCAGCAGCTAGGGTATACCCTCACGGGAAGCCAACGCAAGCGACCACTCATCGGCGTCCCCACTGGACGTGAAAAATCACAGCGGTTTTACGGGTTGCCGCTCTACATTATGAACCAAACCTATGTCCGTATGCTCGAAAATCTAGGCGCACTGCCGGTGATGATTCCGCTGCAAATGTCAGAGGCGACTTTACGCGGCATTTTTGAACGGCTCGATGGCCTCTTTTTGCCCGGCGGCGAAGATGTCGATCCAAGCCACTATGGGGCCGAACGTCATCCGCAACTTGGAGCCACCGACAAAGAGCGCGACCGCACAGAGTTGTTAATGACCCACTGGGCAGTGGAAGCTGGCATGCCCCTCCTTGGCGTCTGCCGGGGGCTCCAAGTGATCAACGTCGTCTGTGGGGGCACCTTATATCAAGATCTACACACCGAGTGTCCCTTTTTGCAGAAACACGATTACATTCCACCCAGCTATGAACGCTATCGCATCAGCCACACCGTGCAGATCGAAGCCGATAGCCGCTTGGCCCATGCCCTGGGCACCGTGCATGAGGTCAATTCCATGCACCACCAAGGGATCAATCAATTGGGCGCCGGCCTCCGCGTGGTGGCGCGGGCCGAAGATGGTTTGGCCGAAGCCATCGAACTACCGGTGCTGCCCTATTTGGTCGGCGTGCAGTGGCACCCCGAAGAGCTAGCCGCCACCGATCAACATAGCAACAATCTCTTCTATGATTTTGTCGAAGCCGCGGCCGGGGAATGGCAGAGCCAAGTGCCGCCAGATTGGCCCACCCAGTTTACCACCCTACAACAACGCCGCCCACTCGTCAGCACAACGCCACCAAGCCTTGCACAGCCAACCTTGGCCTAGGCACCCTCACGGTCTACAACGGAACCTTTCAGAGCGGGGATCAGAAGCCACTAGACGCTTCGTCTAGTGGCTTCTGATCCCCGCTCTTTGGGGTATGGCACATCTGTTCCGTCTGCCCCGCTAGTTAGGCGAAACCGCCATTTTGCGCTATAATGCGATTATCAGATTTTGTGTATATTTGCTGTCCGCTCACGGTTAGCTGATGAGCGTCTAGAGATGATGCCAGGAGTGATTGCATGGAGGAACGTCCTGAATTGAATGGCGATGGGCAGTCGCCCGAAGCGCCGCTTGTGAATGTCAATGGCGCAAACAGCCTCAATGGGAGCGCCAACGGGAGCAGCAACGGCAATGGGATCGGCCATGTACGCCCGATCTTGATCGAGGATGAGATGCGGGCCAGCTATCTCGATTATGCCATGAGCGTGATTGTTGCGCGTGCGCTGCCCGATGCCCGTGATGGGTTAAAGCCCGTCCATCGCCGAATTCTCTATGCGATGCATGACATGGGTTTAGCGCCGAGCAGCCCCTATAAGAAGAGCGCGCGTATCGTTGGCGAAGTGCTAGGGAAATATCATCCCCATGGTGACACCGCAGTCTACGACGCCATGGCGCGCATGGCCCAAGATTTTAGCCTGCGCTACCCCTTAGTGGACGGCCAGGGGAACTTTGGTTCGGTGGATGGCGATAGCCCCGCGGCCATGCGGTATACCGAGGCCCGCTTGTCGCGGATTGCCGACAGCATGCTCCAAGACATCGAAATGGATACGGTGGACTGGAACCCCAACTTTGACGATAGCCTGGAAGAGCCGCAAGTCTTGCCAGCCATGTTGCCCAACCTCTTGGTCAATGGCACCAGCGGGATTGCTGTCGGGATGGCGACCAATATCCCCCCCCACAACCTCAGCGAAATCGCCGACGCGGTGGTCTATCTGATCGATCGCTGGGAGACGCGCGACGATATTGGGCTGGAAGAGCTGATGACCTTTGTCAAAGGGCCAGACTTCCCCACAGGGGGCATTATCCTAGGCACCGAAGGGATCAAGCAAGCCTTTGCCACAGGCCGGGGCAAGGTGTTGATTCGCGCCAAGACCGAGATCGAAGAGAATCGGGGCGAGCGCTTCCGCATTTTAGTGACCGAAATTCCCTACCAAGTGAATAAGTCACAGTTGATTGAGCGGATCGCCGAGTTGGTGCGCGAAGGGCGGCTCGATCAGATCAGCGACTTGCGCGACGAGAGCGATCGCACAGGGATGCGCATTGTGATCGAGCTGAAGCGGGGAGCCGCACCCAAGAAGGTGCGCAATCAACTCTTTAAACATACCGCCCTCCAAACCTCTTTTGGCGTCAATACCTTGGCATTGGTCAACGGCGAACCGGCCACTCTGGGGCTGCGCCGTTCCTTGATCATCTACATCGAACACCGCTTTGATGTGCTGACCCGCCGCACCCGCTTTCAACTCGCCAAGGCCCGCGAGCGCGCCCATATTTTGGAAGGGTTGCGCATTGCGATTCAGTTCTTGGATGAAGTGATCCAACTGATTCGCAGCAGCGACAGCGCCGACGCGGCGCGCACCGGGTTGATGGAGCGTTTTGGGCTGAGCCAAGTCCAGGCCCAAGCGATTTTAGATATGCAATTGCGCCGCTTGGCCGCGCTCGAACGCCAACGGATCGAAGACGAATATCAAGAGATCATGGCGCGGATTGCCTACTTTGAAGATCTGCTGGCCAACCCCTACAAGTTACGCGCCATCATTCGGGAAGATATTCTGGCCCTCAAGGAAAAGTTTGGCGATGGCCGCCGGACCCTCATTGCCCATGATGCCAATGGCGAACTCAATGATGAAGATCTGATCGCCAATGACAATGTCTTGATCAGCTATAGTGCGGGTTCTTATATCAAACGGATGAAGGCCGAAACCTTCCGCGCCCAAGGGCGCGGTGGCCGGGGCATCAAAGGCATGGCGACGCGCGAAGAAGATGAAGTCATCAGCTTGCTCTTTGCCCATAATCTCGACTCGATCCTTTTCTTTACGAACAAAGGTCGCGTCTATAGCAGCAAAGTCTATGAATTGCCCGAAGCCAGCCGGACGGCCCGGGGCGCGCATATTGCCAATCTGCTCAGTATGCAACCCGACGAAACGGTCTCGACCATGCTGATCGTCCCCGACTTTGAACAGGCCGAATATATTACCCTGATTACCCGCCAAGCGCGTATCAAACGCATGGAGTTAAGCGTCTTTAGTAATGTCCGGTCTACCGGCCTGCTGGCGATGAATCTAGATCCCAACGATTCATTGGATTGGGCACGCTTGACCAGTGGCAATGAAGAGTTCATTATCGTCACCCGAAATGGTAAAGCACTACGCTTCCACGAAGACAATGTCCGGGCCATGGGGCGTACAGCCGCCGGTGTTATGGCCATGCGCTTGTTGGATGACGATGCCATTGTGAGCATGGATGTGGTCAAGGCTGACCATGATCTTTTTGTCATTCACGAACGTGGGTGGGGCAAACGGGTTCCGCTCGACGAGTTCAATGCCAAAGGGCGCTATACGCAAGGCATGTGGACAACCGACCACACGCGGCTGGCCGAAATCGGGGCGATTGTGGCAGCGCGGGTCGTTCACCCCCAAGATCAGGTGACGATCATGACCAGCCAAGGCATTATCCTCCGTACCGAAGTGCGGGGCGTGAGCCAAATGGGCCGGGCCACACGGGGGGTACGCATTGTTAAAATGCAAGAAGAAGACACCGTAGCCGCCATTGCCGTTATCACCTACGAAGATCTCACGCGTGGCGTGGATGGTGCGGATCCGAGCGAGTTACAACCGCCAACCGCGCTAGACGGAACCCTCGGCGCGGCTCCCCTGGACGCGACCCTAGACGAGGGCGAGGCCGGTGACTTAGGGGACAGCACCATAGAGGCTGACGAAATCGAACGTGATGAAGAGCCGTCCCTCTTGGCGGATGATGTTGCAACCTTGGCAACGCCTTCGGCATAACCGACCCGCTAGCGCTCTAATCGACAACTGTTCTATCCACTGCCGGCTGTGACCGCCCAAGGCGCGCCGGCAGTGCGCTTGAAGCCAGTCGCGCGGCAGGAGAGCAGAGCGAAACACAAGGAAGAACGATGGGAGTTGCGCAGACAGTTACCAAACAGACACCTGGGCAAAAATGGGCGTTCCTAGGTCATGTTGACCCAGAGGAGATGGCCGCGACCTTGGTGGCCTTTGCCAATGGCGATGGCGGCACCCTTGTTTTGGGTATGAACGCCGATGGTCGGATCGGTGAACTCTTTGCTCCAGACGAAGCAGAGGATGCCCTCCAAGCAGCGCTCCGCCTTTGCCGCCCCCCCATGCACACCGAATGGCAACAAGAGCAAGTGCCGGGTGGCATTGTGATCTTGCTGCGGGTGGAACGAAGTGGCGCGGTGCATAGTTTATGGGATGGACGTGTGTTGGTGCGCCGCGGTGCGGAAAACCATCCACTCCATGGCAGTGACTTTGAACAACTGTTGGCCAATCGCCCTGCCACGGACTTTGAACTCCAAGAAGTCCCCGGTGCCCATCGCGATGATCTGGATGAAGATGTGATCGAAGATTACATGGAACGCCGCCAGAAGCGAAGCCCCCGCTCCGATGTCTTGCCCAAAGACAAGTTACTTCAACAAATTGGGGCCATTACGCCTGATCGCAAACCAACCGTCAGTGGCCTGCTCTTGTTTGGGAAAGAACCCCAATTCTTTTTGCCCCACAGCCGCGCCGTCTTTGTTAAATTTTCGGATACCCAACCGCGTGGCCCTGGCGGCAGCTTTGGCTATGGACGCCGCGAAGAGTTGGTGGGGCCATTGCCCAAGATTATTGACCGCGCTTGGCGCGTCCTTTGGGAAGAGATGGATAAACGGGCCGTGGTGCGCGGGCTCCAGCGCCATGAAGAGACCGAATACCCAGAATCGGCGGTACGCGAAGCATTAGTCAATGCCGTTGCCCACCGAGATTATCATTTGACGGGCCGCAGCATTGAGATCCGCATGTATACCGACCGCCTGGAGATCACCAGCCCCGGTGGTTTGCCAGCCCATATTACCCTTGACAATATTGTCGATGAACATTACAGCCGCAATCCGCGGATTGTCAATGGGCTTTATCACTGGGGCTATATTGAGGAACTCGGGCTCGGGGTCGATCACATGATCGAAGCCATGGTTAATACGGGCCATCCGCCGCCCAAATTCGAGGCCAAAGGGCATCGCTTTACGGTCATTCTCTATAACAACCAAGAAGCCAAGCGCGCCATGCCGACTTGGGAACAGAACATGAATGAGCGCCAGATCAAAGCCATTGAGTTTCTCCAACGCTACGGTGCGATTACCAACCGCGATTATCGCGACCTCTGCCCCCACGTTGGCGCCGAAACCCTGCGGCTCGACTTGGCCGATCTCGTGACAAAGGGCGTCGTGCTCAAGATTGGGGACAAACGCGGCACCCGTTATATTCTCAAGTAGTGAGCGAAGCTGTACCTGCTCAATTTGGGAAATTTTGGATAAATTTGGGATATTCTTGGGAAATATTGGAATAACCTAGGGATAACTTTTGGGTTATTTGGGATATTTTTGGGATAGTAAACGTAAGTTCAGCGTAACTATCTTGTGTCTTTATTTTGAGAGTGCTATACTTGCATCGATTGGCGGTCTTGCAATTTGTGTCACTGCTTCTGGTTGCCAGAGAAACTGAGCTCTACACAGTTGAGTTATCCGCCGCGTGGATCAGATAACCCCAGATCTGTCGGCGATTGAGCCGGTATGGCGGCGCGCTTTTACTCCGCGTATCCCAAACCGGCCATCAATAGCCAACTTGTGTTATCACGAGGAGCAATGTACATCTGTTATGTCTAAGTCAACCCAAAATGCCAACGACCCGTTTGCCTTACAAACGGATTATACCCAATCCGCTAGCGACCTTTTGCTCACCGAGACGGCAGAAGCGGCCTCCGTTGAAAAGCAGCAACCGGCTGCTGTCTGGTCGATGCTACGCGAACTGCTAGAGACTATTGTCCTCTCCCTTGTCATTTTCCTGCTGATTCGGCTGGTGATTCAGAACTACCGCATCGAAAGCCACTCGATGCAGCCCAATTTTTTTGAAGGCGAATTTATTTTGGTTAACAAACTAGCCTTCAAATTGGGCGAGCCTTCCCGCGGGGAAGTGATCGTTTTCCACAATCCCGGTAATACCGAAGAGGATTACATCAAACGCGTGATTGGCCTCCCCGGTGACCAAGTTGAAGTCCGTGACCAAACCGTCTATGTCAACGGACAAGAACTCGTCGAACCCTATGCCACGAATCCCTTCCGCGACAACTATGGCCCTATGGTCGTGCCGGATAACCATCTCTTTGTCATGGGCGATAACCGGGGCAACTCCAGCGATAGCCGCCGCATTGGCCCCATCCCCGAAGAGTTGATCGTCGGCCAAGCATGGCTGCGCGTTTGGCCCTTTGATCGGTGGGGCTTGATCAAACACTATGAACTAGAGCCTGGTCGTACGACCGAAGTCACAGGTAGTACGCCCTAGGTGGGACAGTCGCCCTTTGCCAGAACTCACGAGAACCTTTATGATGCACGCAACCTTGGCCGCAGAGATCCACACGCGCACCACGCAACTCTTGGCGCAGGCCGTTACCGCCCCCGCGCAACCCTTGCCCACTTTATCCGCCAGCCAATTGGCCGCCTATATTGATCATACCTTGCTCAAACCCGAAGCCGGGGAAGCAGCGATCCGCCAACTTTGCCAAGAAGCACGTACCTTTGGCTTTGCCAGCGTCTGTGTCAACCCGACTTGGGTGGACTTGTGCAGTGAACTATTAACTGGCAGCCCCGTCAAAACCTGCACGGTGATCGGCTTTCCGCTTGGCGCAACCCTCACTCATTGCAAAGCCCAAGAAACCACCGCGGTCATCGAGTTGGGTGCGCAAGAGGTGGATATGGTGATCAATGTTGGGCGGCTCAAAGACCAGCAGTATGCGTGGGTCGCTGCCGATATTGCCGCGGTGGTTGCCGCTGCCAAACCCCATGGCGTGCCGGTCAAAGTCATCATCGAGACCTTCCTGCTAACCGACGCCGAGAAGATCGCCGCTTCCATCCTAACAGAACAGGCAGATGCGGATTTTGTCAAAACCGCCACGGGGTTTAATGGCGGCGGCGCGACGGTGGCCGATCTCCGGTTGATGCGCAGCGCGGTTCGCCCCGATATGGGCCTCAAGGCGGCTGGGGGGATTCGTACCAGTCGCGATGCCCTCCAGATGATTGCGGCCGGTGCAACCCGCTTGGGCGCTAGCGCTGGTGTGAAGATTATACAAAGCCTGAATGAGGTAGCTCAGGCTGGTGTGGCGGCTGGCACAACGCCAGCTTCCCCAGGAGAACCTTATTAATGTCGACGCGTGTTCGTGACTTTGCCCTACTGATTGCCCATGCCTGGCGCTGCACGCGCTGTCGCGAGGGCTTGCTCCAAGAGCCAACCGCGGCTTGGATTGGCTTCAAGCTGGATGAAGAACAACGAGAATGTATTCTCAACCTGACCGATGAATCTTTTCATACGGTGAACAAATTAGCCGAAGTAACGGGACTGACCGTGCGCGAATTAGACGAAGCCATTGATCACCCACGCGCCCGCTTGCGACACCTCGCCGGGGACCGCTATGACTTCCAATTTGCCCGCTATTAAAAAATCACTAGACTTACAACTATGCGTGAAATTACGACCGGCCTCTGGCAGATCGATGAAATTGGGGATAGTGTCCACTGTTTTCTCTGGGAATGGCAAGATGGCGTCACCCTCATTGACACGGGGTACCCTGGCCAAGCGGAGACTATTTTAATTGCCCTACGCCAACAAGGCTATGCGGACCACAACCTCCGCCGGATTATCCTCACCCATGCGGATCTCGATCATGCGGGGAGTATCCTCCCGCTGAAACGAGCGACAGGGGCGAAAGTCGCTTGCCATGTGGTGGAAAAAGAGTTTCTGGAACACCCCAACCGCCGCCAAGCAACCTGGTGGTCGATCCGCCCCTTGCTCTGGTTGATGAGCCTCTTTCCTGGCTTTTCGACACCGCCGATTGCGCCCGATGAACTGTTAGTGGATGGGCAGGTGCTACCCGAAGGCTTTACCGTGATCCACACGCCCGGCCACACGCCAGGTCACATTGCCCTCTTACATCGAGAAAAACGTTTTCTGATCAGCGGCGATGCGTTGGTGAACTCGCGCAATCGCTTGCGCCCCAATACCGGCCCCTTTACGCCGGACCCAGAAAATGCGCAGCGCAGCGTCTGGCGGTTGGCAAAAAAATACGCCGACGACTTTGACATAATGGTCTTTGGGCATGGCCCGCCGATTTTGCACAATGGCGGCAAACGGCTTAAAGCCCTGGCCAGCCGTCTCTTTTCGACCGAAGTCTAGGCAAGCACTGCTTCGGGCGTGCCAAAACGCTGTTTGCCAATTAAGCAGAGATGGGTTATGCTAGGCAGCATTAGCACCCAACGGTGCATAGGTAGCACGGCGAGCCCAAAGCGGGTTTGCGTTGCGAGCATCGCAGCAGGCAACTCGGCTGGCGGTGACGCTCGCAAGGCCAG